>JANYGI010000126.1 GCA_025362495.1 Byssovorax sp.
AGGCGGACGCCCCGACATTCGCAAGCTTACGAACGTGCTCGACGGCATCAAGGGTTCGCTCGCTCCGCGAGCCGGCTAAAAGCCGCCCTTGACGCCGTCTGCGCGCGCTCGTCGTGTCGATGGTAGGCGGCGGGCGAGGGATGCCTCCGGCGGAGGCTCAAGGCTCAGGATATTTCCCCTCACAGAATTCAAAAACGCCTGTCTCACGTCGTTGGCACAGAGGGGCCGCGCAATTACATCGACTTTCTCCACACCGTGGCGACCGCCCCGATGCGGAACCAGTAATACTGTCGTTCTCCGACAGCCTCCGTACCTTCCACTCCAGGTATGTGGGTGGGCGCAGAAATGGGGCACCATCGGTCGAAGTCTCCCGGAGTTGCGCACCCGGGGACATTAAGAAGGCCTCCAAAGTTCGGAGGTGAGGAGGTGACCGCGGATTTCTTGATGGCCTGATCCATGAGCAAGATACGCCCAGAAGTGGTGGCGCTCCACAAGGATCCTGGATTATCCATGGTAGTCAGCTTGATGGCGGGCTCAAAGATGCGATTGGCGCTGACCGTAGTATCAGGCATATCAGGAATCCCAAGATGGTTTAGGCCAGGATTATTGCCATAAATGACCGGCCTGCCACCGCCCCCACCTTGACCGAAGCTCCAGCGAGCCACACCAGTTTTAGCGTCGAATCGGATTTGAGTGCCGCCCCAAACGGGCAGATCGTCGGCCGTATTGCAACCAAGGGTTTCGATCGGCACCTGCGTAGTTGGAGTCATGCAGACGATCCGAGACAAATCGACACTGACGAGCGCATCCTGTTTCAGGGTGATCTCAAATTTTGCGACAAATGACTTATAGTACTTGTCGTCCTCTTCCCAATCATTGTGATATGCGTGATTGTGCTGTGTAACGGGTGCCGAGACTTCGTTGATGCCCGGGATGAGGGGCAGCGGATTGTCATCAGCGGCTGGGGGTTGGGGGGAGTAGTTGTTGTTTAAATATCGAAGGTGCCCCCAGCATTCTGCGTCGGATTTATGGATCGTGAACCATTTTCGATCGTAAACGGATGCCAGCACACGCGGAGCAGTCTTGTATGGATGCACAGCCATCGCGCAATCGCCATCATCGCGCGGGTTGGCGCTCGCGGAATGGCCCGAGAACGTTCCTGATGATGAGTATGGCTCCCGCACTCCCGAACTAGTTGTGGCATCAGTACAGCCGACCGCAGCAAGCAGCATGCCGAAAGCCACTTTGAATACCATGCGAGACGATGCCTTGGTTAAATGCATAGAGTTACGGTAGAGTCTGATGAGTTAATGTTACGAGGGGGACACAGCGAATAGGTGTTGAGCCGAGTGGGGAACCGCATAGGATGGATAACGCTTGATGATGACCCTCGTCCACACCTAGGGCTGTGTCCTATTTCCGTCGAAGGTTTCCACGCACAGCAATGGGCGATGGGAGACCCACAAGCATGGCGTTCCCTGACGCATCGCGCTGCGCAAGGATGGTCACTCGATCAACGTAACTCGCGACCATTTTGGCCGCGGCGTGAGTGGTGGCAATTCGCGACCTGAGTGCATGACCGTCAATACCAAGAACGCCGCACACCCAGTCGATTCGCTCGAGCACGGCCTTATCGTGGAGATCTAAACGCTTATTTGCCCAAGCCGACATTTCAGCGCAGACGCGCTCGATGTCTTTCCGGTTTGCCCTATAAGCAACAACGGCCCGCCTCAAGCCTTCTGCGACCGTAGGGTCTACTTTGAACCGATAAAAGCCCGGGGAGGCGACTCCCATCGCAGCAAGCGAACCTTGCTTATTTTCAGCGCTCATTGCCCGGAGCGTCTGATAGGCCGTATGAAAGATCCATCCCTGCGTCAGGTTGTAATCCAACCAAACTCCCGGGTGTCCGACAGGCTCCGAACCGCGGCCCAATGCGGAGTGCACCGCATACGCGTCGAGATATTTACTGGGGTAGCTCAGCAGTTCTTCCTGCCCCCATTTATCTCCCACAAATACGTCCTGGAACCCGCATTCAGTATTCGCGTCGCGCTGATGAAACGACCGTTCTCCTGGCACGTAGCTGGCGGGCAGATCATTAGTCGTGATGAGCCAAGCTTTCGTTACCTCGGCCTCGCTATCAAGCTCAACAATGTAGACGAATCCATCTCGACATTCGACAATGACCTGTCGCAAAGAAATCCCGCCGACGAGGTAACGACATAGAATCTGGAGCGGCGTCCTCGCAATAATCCATCGATTGGCATGGTCGTCTCTGTCGCACCACGAATAGAGGAAAGTTTCGCCATTGGGAGCCCGAAACTCTGACAGCAACGGCCCGTCAAACTCCTCAAGATCCCGAACATGCTCCAGTTCCAGAGGGAGTTTTTCGATCGGGGTCCCCAAGCCTTCCAAGCTAATCATGGCAGGGGACCTCCAACGATGTGGCTACACGGCACAAGATCTACGCCGGCATACTCCCAAAAGTTGAAGTGACCGTTTCCATCGGTTAGTCCCTGGCGCCCTTGAGATGCCAAGAGACCAACCGCCGCAACATGTGTTCCGAGGGTCAGGTGTACGAGAGGGTGGCCTTCACGAAAGGCATCAAATCGTGTGCGAGCCTGCGTCTCCGTTTCAAACATCGACAACCCCATCTGTGCGCACGAATGTGGCTTTCCCTTCTTGCTGTTGACTCTTTTATTTGGCATCAGCGGCACTGGGGTAAAGCTTTCCGATGTGACCGGATTCCACACCCATCGAAACACGGCGCGGTCGCATTCGATTGCTCCCGGCGGGGGACAAGGAGAGGCGGCGGCGACGTGACTCGCGTACTTGAGTTGGCGAGACTGAACGGCTGGGCTTACGAACTTTAAGGGCATGGCCTAGCCAACAAGAGAACGCCAAGTCGTCGACTTTGTCAACTCTAGCGGGACGTGCGCGAAAGAAGCTGTTCACGAGAGATTTCGCACGCCCGGGGTATCGTGATGCCACCGCTACCACGCGCCTTATTCATACCGGAGAGCCTCCAGCCGGCAGCATGGCGACCTCGGCCGTCGGCACATGATCGCGAGATCCGCACCGAAGGTGCCGCTCGGGGGGGCGTCGCTCGCTCGCCGCGAGCCGAGAAGCAGCTCGGCGCCGCGTTGCTCGCGCGAGGCTTGTCGCCGTGGCTCGGGGCCGTATCGCTCGCCGCGAGCCGAGGAGCAGCCCGGGGTCGCGTTGATCGCCGTGAACATGGCGCAGTTCGGGGGCATCGTCGGTCACCGCGTGCCGGGCGCAGCTCGCGGGGCGTCGTCGCTCGCCGCGAGCCGAGGAGCAGCTCGGCGCCGCGCCATCGCCCGCCGTGAGCCGAGCACGAGCACGCTTTTGCAATATCAAGCGAGATCCGCTAGCCCCGCTGCATTTGGCTTGTGACTCGCGGGATACTGGCTTGGGCCCCAAGCGCGGGAGCGGTCACACCGCCAAGCCGCGGGGCGGGGCGTCTCCGTCGCGCGGGAGCGCCGATCGCCCCGCTGTGGTGAGCTGCGCCGATCGCCCTGGACCGAGAACGCATAACCCGAGCTGCCGGAGTGCTCGCATGGTTAACCAACGAACGGAGCACACTCGCCCGCCCGTGCTGGCTTCGATCGTCTGTAGCGCGCGCCGTTGACCTGGAGTCAATCCCGGATCTTTTTTCATTCTCTCACCATGCCAATCCGGGCGCCTTGGCCCGCTTCGCATGAGTCGCCCCGCTTCGCACCGTAGGGGCCCTATCTCGGGCGCGGGGGACGACGCGGGGCGGCCCATGCGGGCGCGCGAGCTAACAAGCCATGAGATCAATCACGCCGAGGTTGTGACTTGCGCGCCGGGGTTCTCACCCCATGGAGCGCTCTTTAGCGTTCAATCGGGCGAAATGGACCGAAGGATCACCGCCCTTCCGCGCCAGGGCATCCAAGCCCAGCACGACGAGATCGCGCAACATGCCATCGGTCGAATAAGTAGCGCCGGGTTTCTGTAGGCGCCCCTTGACCACCTCGATGCGTGAAAGCACATCCTTCGGAACATCCAATGACAGTTTCGGCATAACTCCACCTCCACAGCGTGCCACTACACGCGCGACACCGTATCGACAAAGCCGGATCCCTTGCAAACAGGGCACCTCCCGATCCCGCCGGTCCCGACGTGAATAAACCCTCCATCACAGGCGCGGCACGTCTCTTTCGTTACGACCGGAGCAACGGAGCGCGCCGGAGAGGGCGGCGCCGATCCCGGCACCGTCACCGCTTGCATGGACACCATCGTACCGGGAAAGCGAGGCTGAGACACGACCGGGGGGCGGATCGAGCTTCCGATCATTCCAGCTTGCTTGAGCGCAGCCCAGGACATGCGCCCCTCGTCGTCCTGCTCCGCAAGCTCAAGCACCGGGGCCGCAGCTTGCACGGCTTGTGCGCCTCCAACCAAGGTGCTCTTTCGGGACGCCTCGGGGATGGCACCTCGGGACGCGAGCTTGACCGGCGGAGCATGCGGGCGCGAGGTTGGACCCGTTCCATGCACGCTTGTCGATTGAGGGCGCGGCCCGATTCCCGCGGCGATTTGCGCGGGCGCGGACGGGAGCGCGGGAATCGAGGCGGGCGAAAAAAACGGCGCGTGATAACCGCTCATTCTGCCCGGGCCCTCGGTTTCGGCTGTAGGGCTCACGCGATGACGTGAAGCCGGGGTTACGCCGGGTTTCGGCGTGGTCTCTGGAATGGACGGCGGCGCACTCGACAGGATCAAGCCAGCGGGCTTCATGAGGATCTGAGTTTCGCCGCCGTCGTCGCTGAGTCGATTCCCCTCGTTGTTCGCGGCGTCCATCTGCCGTGCCACCTCTGCGAGATCCGGCGGGAGCGCAGCATCGGAGGGCGGCGGGGCGGGCGCGACGGGCGAAGCAGCAGAGACAAGCGGAGGCGCGGCAAGCGGCGCGACGTCATCCGCGGGAGGTGCGCCGGTCATGGTCTGAGGCGGGGGCATTGCCACGGTACTGCGCCCCGGGGCGATATGCTCCTCGCCCATTGTCCCGATCCGTTCGGTGCTTGCCAGTAGCTTGCCGAGGAGGATTTGCGTTCCAGGTAGCCACGCTCTCACGAGGGCACGATCGATCGTAACCTCTGCGATCTCCTCGGTTTCGTCCTTCCGCCGGTTGATATCCTGGACGTCCAGGAACGCCCGCAAACGGTCAAACGAGATATCGATCCGTTTGAGTACGAGAAGAGCCTCTCCCGCGTACCAAACGAGCGTGCCCAAACAGACGAGCGCGGCGAGCTGGATCAATGCGAGCCACATGGTTACACCTCGCGCACTCGGCGCGGATCTGAGCCTGGCCAAGATTCCAAACGTCGCACCGTGGACGCGAGTCAACGCACCTCGCGGGGCGGCGTTCGGATCTCGTGAGGGGTTGGGCCCTCTCTATTTACTTCCGGCGACGGGCGCCGTGCGATCAAGGACTCGGAAGGCTCGATTCCAGCTCTTTCACGAGGGGGCTTTTCGGCGAGCGCTTGCGAATGTCATCGATAGCGGTGCGAGCTTCGGCAATGCGGCTAGCGCGGATCAAGGTTTGAATGCGCATCCTTTCGCAAGCGGCGGTGAAGTGTCCGCGAGGGTAGCTCTTGAAATAGTCTTGAATCGCCTTGAGTGTCGCCTCGGGCTTGGGGCTTTTGAACGCCACTCGAACGATATCGAATTGCACAGCTTCGGCCGGAGTGACGTCACCGGCGGGCGCCGTCTCCGGTCTGGGTTCCGTGTTGCTCGACGCTGGCGGCTCCGGTGCGGCTCCGGTGCTGGTGGGCGCCACGTTCGCCACGAACACGAGAGGAACGCTCGCGACGCTTGCCGCAGGCGCCTCCTGCACAGTTGCGGCGCGCGCATTCCTGGCGAGCGCGTCAAGGAGGCGCTCGCCGCCGAGCGTTGCGAGGACGCCCCCAAAGAAGAAGATAGCCGGGCCGGCGATCGGATGAGCCACAAGGGCAGATCGGAGCGCTTGCACTGCGGATCGGCCGCCGTGCGGAGTTGCGGGCGCATCATGTGACGGTGCGTGGGGATCGGCGGGAGCCGCGCCATCCCCGATCGCCTGTGCGATCCTGGTCCAGTGGTGCTGCTTGAAATCTGCGGAAACTTCCGGGATCTCATGCGGCCCGTTGAGAAGCGAGAGCGCGCCGAAGGGCAGAATCAACGCGCCGGACTTGCGCCGCCGTTCCTGCTCCCGATTGTAGCCCTCGGTGAAGACGTGCATCGCCTGGTTGCGCAATCGATAGGCTTCGGAAAGAGCCATCTTGTGACGTTTGGCGATGTCCTTCATCGGCTCGTTGTTCATGTCGTACGCGATCATGATTACGAGCGGGAGCGTGTCGATCGGCTCGAAGAATTGAACCGTGAACCGAGCTCGATCGTTGATCTCCATATAATCACCGCCGTTCGGGCTGCCGCTGGCACGATCGAAATCGTCGGCTAACGGCTCTTCACGTTCCCTGTTCAAACGTTGGCGCTCGCGGTAACGGCGCGCCACGTTGACGACGATTCCGTGCAACCATTGCTCGTGCGTTCCGAGCTCCGAATCGTAGGTGGGCCAGCGGCGCCAGGCATCCCGATACATCTCCTGGATCGCGTCGTCCCAATCGCGATCGGAGACCTTCAGCCGGTAAAGCCACAAGGTCGCCAGGCCGATCGTCGCGCGGTAGAGCTGCTCGAACGTCTCGTAGGCGGAAGGGCCCGGGGGCTCAGACTGCGGCGGGGTTGTCGGGGCGCGTCGCCTCATATTTAGATCTTCCAGCGGGACGGGGCATTTTCCGAAGAAATCGACCGGCCGTGAAAATAGATCACGCGAGCGCCCGCGGCGGATCCGAGCGCGAGGGGCGGGCCGCTCACCGCGTCACCGGGCCGCGAGCCTATCACGCGAGAACCGAGGAGCAGCTCGGGGCCGCGTCGTCGTCCCCGCGAGCCGAGGAGCAGCTCGGGGCCGTCGTCGTCGCGCGCCTGGCGCAGCTCCGGGCCGCGTCGTCGCTCGCCGCGATCGGGGAGCCGCTCGGGCGCGTCGTCGTCGCGCGCCGTGTGCCTGGCGCAGCTCGGGGGCGTCGTCGCTCGCCGCGAGCCGAGCAAAGAAGCCTTTCGGAGAGATCAAGCGAGATCCGTTCGCTTCGCTGCTTTCGGCTTGCGGCGTTGGGTTTGCGTGACTTGCGGCGCAAGCCGGGGACGTCGCCCGCCTACAAGCCGCGCCATGGGGCGCCATGCGTTCGCGTCGGGTGCCGGACCAGGCCGCATTCGGGTGGTCTTCTCTCCCCGACGTGACGTAACCTCGCCGGCATGCTCGCCCGCGTCGCATTCCTGGGTGCTCTGCTCGGCGCCCTCGCCGGCTGCACGCTGGAGACTGTCGAGGGCTATTACACCTGCGCGGATCCCGAGAAGGGGCACCGCGGGCCGAATGGACAGCCGGATCCCTGTCACCATCAGGACGCGGTTGCGAACACCGGCACGCAGTGCGATGTAGGCGAATTCGTGCATTGGCAGATCAAGTGGAAGGATCCGACGTTGCTCTGGTTCGGCCCCGCGGCTCAGGCGCCGGAGTGTCCGCGAGGACCGACGACTGTAGCGTACGAGGGACAGACCGATCTCGTTGCGCCAGGCGCCTGCGAGGCGTGTACGTGCGAACCATCCACCGGCTCGTGCGCGCTGCCTTCTATCCTTACGACGAGCACGAGCACATGCGGCGATTTCGCCAGCGGATCGCCGACCTCATTCAACGCGCCGACTCCCTGGGATGGGAGCTGCGATAGCGCGATCCAAACTCCTGACGGAGCCGCGCATTCGCTAACGATCGACCCGATCACGATAATCGAGAACGGGTGTTCGCCAGGGCCGCCCGTCGCCGCGAAGGTGGCCTCTTTGCACTGGGGCACGTTGGCGCGAGCGTGCGACGTCGATTTGCAGAGAGGCCCAGTCGATCGCTCGATCTGCTTCTCCGAAGATATTGTTTCTCCGGGCTTCGCGTTGTGCATCTTCCGTGAGGGTGAGCACGCCTGCCCCACCGATCCAGGCAACGTGTTTACGGAGCACCACGTTTTCTATAGTGGGGTTCAAGACGATCGCCAGTGCTCGGCGTGTACGTGCGGGCCCCCAACGAACAGCGCATGCACCGCGACCGTCGCGATTTACAAGGGCAATAATTTGACGTGCATCGATCCGGCGCTCGCGACAATTCCCATCAGCTCGAAGAGCAGCACGTGTATCGACGTTCAGCTCCCCGGGCAAGCGCTCGGGAGCAAGAAGTCAGTGGGACCTACAACCTACCTCCAGGGCACGTGCCCGCCGATGGGCGGTGACGCGAGCGGGAGCGCGATACCGACGGAGCCCGACACGTTCTGCTGCCGCCCCAGCACATTTTGAGGAAACCATGCGACCCCTCGTTATCGGATTGGCTACATTCTCCGTGGCTTGCCTCCTTCTCGTCGCATGCAGTCAGGATTCTACGAGCGCCTCGACCGGCACCAGCGGCACGGGCGGCGCGCCAAACTGCGATGGCATCGTCATCGTCAATGGCGACGACGCCGGGAACTCTTGCGACGTTTGTCTTCATAAAGAGTGCTGTGCCGAGGTCGCCGCCTGCGCCGACAAGTACTGCAAGGATTGCGTCAACTTCCTCTCGCCGGGCTGTACCGACAACTCACACGTCAACGCTCTGAATGAGTGCGTGGGTAGCCGCTGCGATTCTACGTGCAATCCCAAGTGGACTCCTTCTAGCAGCAGCACCACGAGCGGCTCATAAGGCTTCGCCAACCGGGCCCTTCGCTCATTGTGGCATCCAATTACCAGAAGGCCACACGAGGATATCGTCGAGCGTTTCTCCCGGATCCAGATCAGGCTTGTAGCTCCAATCGTGAATCTCAAAGGGCTGAGATGCGAGGAGCAGAGCGCGAGCCGTGTCGATAATTTCCGGGGTCAGATTGTTAGGGTCCCAAGCTGCTAGTAACGAGCGCATTCGCTCCGCGAGCTCTGAAACTTGGGACTCGTCGGCCGCGTGTGAAACGTAGCCTTGCTCCTTGGCTAGCTCGCGGCGCGACCGAGCGTAGGGCATGTAAGCATCACACAACCAGAGCAGGTGCTCACGGGAAGGCTGGCGCGCGAGCATGTGGAACAGATCGGGACTGGCGAGCACCAGCAGCCAATGGCTGAAAGGAATTGCATTGCCAATCTCGGAGAGACGCGGGTTCGTGGTGTCGTAAATCGTGGGCACATGCTCTCCTAATTAGCAAAACAATAGGGCTTACCCAAGAGCGGGAATTTGGTTTGCAAGATGAATGCTCCTCCCGTCACGTCCGAGCCCTTCATACATCCATAAGCACACCAGCCCTTGATTACGAGATTTTGGAGATATTCGGGGCAATAGGGGCAACTGCCCTTCCCGCATTGCGTCACGAAGCACCTGCCGGGGATATCGGGGCACGTCGTCGTGAACGGGCAGTTGTTCGGAGGCTCTATGCACTCATTCTTGGGATAGATTCCTTGTGAAAGGGTAGACACATCGACCGACTGAGCCCACGCGAGCGCCGCGTTGATGGCATCCGGTGCCGCAGAGTCAACGAGCTGCGAAGTGGTAGCTTCATCAAGAGTAGAGGGGTCCGCCATTTGAATCCCGACCAGATTATTCGCAGTCACTGCGGCAAAGGCGGCCGTATCCGTCACCCGTGTTACCTCGATCGGGTCTGCATGTTGTAGCGCGTCGAGGTCCGCGAGTTCTTCCGGCGTCAACGTCGAGGTTGCCCCTCCTGCTCCGGTTCCTGCTCCTCCTGCTCCGCTGGTGGGATCTGCTGTCGTCTGTCCGCTCGTTTCCCCTCTCTGGAAATGGATCTCGCAGGCGGGCGCAATCAGCATTCCGAGAGCCGCACACAGAACGGCGGCACTTGATGACTTCTTCATGATTTCTCCCCTTTTTCTATCTACGCTGAAAATGTATAATCAGTAAACAGCTCGCCGATCACAAAACGAAAGAGAGCCCGGTACCGATGCCTCCCGAAACAGGAGGAGCCGTCCATCCCGGGCCTTCGTCGATCGGAATTGTCACTCTCGTCAAAGTCCTGAGTAGCTCGCCGAAAAAATGGAATCGGAGGTGAGGCGCGAAAGGCACCTCGACACCGAGGCGGCCCCCGGTCGCGGCATAGAGCTTGGCCCCCTCGTGCCCGGGGTTGGCGATGCCTTCGCCCTCGGTCCAAAGCCGTCCTATCTCGGCCACAAAGCAGCCGTATAGCTTCCATCGGTGAACGCACGGCACCGCGGTGCCCAAGAGTACGGACGTCATCAGGCGAACCGCGTCCGGTTGCCCCGTCACCTGTCCAGCCGCCTGCGGATCCCAGCGAACACCCATCGCGAACGAAACCCCATCAATGGGGAGCGCGGTCAAGGGTATGTTGAATCCGACGTCGCCCAACAAGCCAACTTCGGCTCGCGGCGCGGCGCCGAATACGAGCGTCGGGCCAAGTCGTATCACAAGCGAGATTGGTTCAGGCGGAGGGGGTGGTTCCGGCGGAGGCATGGAGGGCGGGAGCGGTGGCGGACTGGAAGGCGGGGCCGGAATGACGGGCGAGGGGAAAAACTCAACCTCGATATCCGCGCCCATAACCTCCATGAGTGTGCGGCAGTCGTTAGCGCGAACGGTGCTTGCTTTCGACCATCCCGGTGCGCCCGCGTCGTCGTAGAACTGGAGCGCGCCGATGAGCTGGGGCCCTTTCCGCGTCACCGTCGCGACCAGCCGCGCGCGCGCGTCGGGCGCGAACGGGTCGAGCCCGGCGCGGCGCGCGACTTCGAGACGTAAGCCGCGCTCGTCCGGGCACGCTTCGGTACCCGGGCCGCGCTTGTACTCCAGCCGAGCCGTAACGTGATCCGAACCGGCGCCCGACGCGAGAGCAGACGCCGAAACGAGGAGAAGCACGATCGCGAGAGCGAGGGCCGTTCGCTGGATCACCGGGCGCGACGGTATCACGACAGGATCCCGCGCGAGAACGCCGCGCCTTGCGATTCCGCAAGATCGAGCGTGCGATTCCGTGGAATCGCACGCTCGCGGGCGCGGAAACGCCGTCCGGGGCGTCGTCGCTCGCCGCGACGAGACGCAGCTCGGGCGCGTCGTCGTGTGCGTGCACCGCGCGCGCCGGGACCATTCGTGACGTGACGAATGGTGCCGCTCAACCTTGCGCCGTCGCGCGAGCTGCGCGCGGGAGCACCGATCTCACGCCTCGCGAGAAGGCAAGCACGGACAGCGATTGGGCCGTCTCACGCCTCACGGGCGCCGTTCTCACGCGTGAGAGCGGCGCCCGTGAGAGCGTGAGCCCGACGACGGGCGGCCACGGCGCGAAGATTGACGGGGCCGCGCGTGCTCGCGGCCCCTCGGGCGGAGGCGCGGCGCGTGTCGCGGGGGTCGTCCCCAATTCGAGATGACGCCCCGCGGTTACGGTCGGACAGTCGCCAGGCGATCGAGCTTGCGCATTCCGGGGAGGTGTAAACCAGACTGGACTACACCTCGCCGGCATGCGCGCGGCCCCCAAATACCGAAGCGGTGCGCCGCTTCGGTAGCATGTCTCGCGCGTGGAAAATATGCGATGAAACGGCTGATATTCGGCCGTTCGGGGCGCGTCGCGGGGAGAAGTATTCTAGCTCGGGATACTTGGGCGCCAACGCGGCGGATCCGACGCCGCCGGGGGCGCTCGCCCTCGAACCAGACGCACGGGCGAAAAGACGTACCGCGCCCGGTACGTCTTTTCGCAGTTGGGAGGTCCGCGACCATCGAAGGACGATCGAAAAATCGGGAATCTGACAGTTTCCTGACTCGAAAACGGCGCGGTTTCGCTTCGCCCTCGACGACGGTTTCGCGTGGGTGCGCTTCGAACTTGGCTCCGAGCTGCTCCTCGGCTCGCGCGTGCGACGACGCGCCCGAGCTGAGGCAAGCTCGCGGCGAACGACGACGCGGCCCCGAGCTGCTCCTCGGCTCGCGGCGAGCGACGCCCGAAAAACTGCGCCAGGCGCGCGGTGAGCGACGTGGCCCCGAGCTGCTCCTCCGTTTGCGCGAGCGATGACGCTCTCGAGCTGCGGCCAGCTCGCGGCGAGCGTCGACGCCCCGAGCTACTCCTCGGCTCGCGGCGAGTTGGCCGCGTGCCGGGCTCCATTATTTTCGTGAAAAATGCGCCCCCGAGCTGCGGCAGGCTCGCGGCGGGCGACACGACGCGCCTTCCGAACGGTGATTCAGGCAGACCTACCCGAAAACTTTGTAGAGGCGAGGAGCGGAGGAGCGATGCGGCGTCGCCTGGAGATTTCGGCGAAGTTTGTGCTTGCGGATCTGCGGCGATTGCCGGAGCATCCGGTGGGCTTGGGTCGGATACCTGGTCTGAATCGAGATCGGCAAATCTGTCGTTGGGCAGATACCGATCGTAGGGTGAATTCGATGACATTCGAGAATTTTGACTTTTCGCTACTAGACGACCCCGAATTCAAGGAGGACTCGGTACGCGAGGAGATCATCGTGCCCATCCTCCGGCGGCTCGGCTACGCTGCATCTGGGCCAGCACGAATTGTTCGCAGCAAAGCCCTGATCCATCCGCTCGTCTACATTGGCTCGAGACCCCATCCGGTTAACGTCGTCCCAGATTATCTTCTGATCGTCGGTGATGCACACAAGTGGATCTTGGATGCCAAGTCTCCCAAGGAATCCATTTTATCGGGCAAGAATCCGGAGCAGGCCTTTAGCTATGCGATTCATCCCGAGGTTAGGGCATTTCGATATGCCCTCTGCAATGGGCGGCAACTTGCCGTCTTCGATGTTCAGAAGATCAACCCGCTGTTGGTGCTCGACGTGCAGCAGTTCGACGAAAAAATCGCCGCCGTAGAGCGCCTCCTGAGCCCGCTTGCATTCACGAAGCCGCACATTTTTGACTTCAAGCCAGATCTCGGGCTCTATCTTTTGAAAGCCGGGGCGCGCGTCGATTCCAGGATGCACTTTGTGGGCGTAGGTATTCCTATGGTCGCCAAGGTTGAGGATGGTCGATACACTACTTTCATGACCGTAGGCGGCGAAGGCGACTTTTACGGCGTTTCCTTCGACTTTGATGACGACAAGCTCCACCAACTGCTTGCCGCACTTGACGAGCAAAATCGGCTTAAGGCCTCTGAAGGATTGAAGCGTCAACCCTACAAGGTCTTCTTCGATATTCCCTCCGAGGTGTGCATCGAAGCTACGTTCGGCCAAGTTGTGCACGAGAATGAAGACGAAAGCTACTGTCCATTTGAAGCCGTTACATTCTCAAGGATCGACGACAAGAGCACACCGTGAAGCCAACGCAGGAACTGCCCAACAAGCCGTTGCTGCCGACGGGGCGTCGAGCCTCGCTACGCTCGGCGCGGCGCCCCGCGGCAGAACGGTCGATCGTTGGGCAGGCGGGCCTCAACGAATTCGCGAGAAGGTGACAAACATGACTCGGCTTGAAAAGACTATCTCTGATGTGATCCCCAGGCGACTCAGAGCCTACGGCTGGGGTAAGCATCTTGAGGGATCGAAGTATGCGATCTACGACGTGCGCGGCCTGCATCTCGCGGCTGGGAACCTGCGATACATTCTCAAGGACGAATCTGCGCGCTTATACTACCGAGGCCAGGCCGAGAGTTACCCCACCGGCATCGTTCCAAGTCTATACCGGGGCGCGCAGACGCTCGAAGAACGCATAGAACGCGACGAAAAAGTCGAGCGTGCAATCCGAACGATTAAGAGCAAAGCTAACTGGGACCCAAAGGGAACCGCAGGCCAAAGCGAGGCGCTCGCGCAGCACTACGGCATGCGAACGCGCTGGCTCGACGTTGTCGACCATCTACAGAGCGCAGCGTGGTTCGCGTATGACAGCGACAAGGCGCACGCCGATGACGGCGTCGGGTACATCTATCTGATCGCGATATCGCGGGAGACTGCGCACGAGGTGGTCGACCTTCGTGAGCGTGGTTCAAACTGGATTCGCCCTCACATTCAACAAGGCTTCGGTATCGCGACTACAGCTCTTGCGCCGAACGTGAACGACTGTGTTGTTGCAACATTCGTGGTGCCACGAGTGCTCCTTCGCGCCGCTTCGGGATATGATTTCTACACGAGAGACACGTTTTTTCCACCTTCAGGGCAAGACCAGGGTAGGCACTACTGGATTCAGGCTGCCGACGCGCTTAGGTCTGAAGTATCAGAGGCAGACTTCAAGCTTCTTATCTGGAGCGACGGGCGGTGAAACGTCATCGGCAGATCCGGATACCGCAACGCTGCCCAACAAGCCGCTGCATCGGACAGCGCGCCGAGCCTCGGAGCACTCGGCGCGTCCCTCCATGGGTAAGCGGCGCAGCGTTGGGTCGACGGTCCCGGGTGGCAGTCCACGCTGACGGTCCCGTGCACACAGTATCGGAGGCTGCCCGCGCTTCTGCAAGACAACTTGTGTACATGCGTCATATAACCAGGTCGTCCAACGATGCGACGCTAACTGCTTTTACCCCTCGCAATTGACTGACGGAGCAGTAGATGCAAGCGACTAACATCGACGTTCGTCAGCCTGGCTCGGAGCCTGCTCCGACAACGGCGGACCAATTGACTGCCGAGCGCACGCAAGCGGTGACACCGAGTGGGCTCGCAGTAGGTTCGCCTAGTCTACCAGTATTCGCGCCCCGTCCGCCCCAGGAAGAACTCTATTGGAGGCAGTATGCGCTATTTGCGGATCTCCTAAAGAACTATATTGATTTGGTGATCAAGTTTAATACGTACTACTACACCGCCATCGCAGGGATCGTTGGGTTATTCGTAGCGATCAGTCCAGAAAAACGATTGTTGGCACGTTATTTTCTGCCGGTTCCCATACTCCTTAGTTTCATGTTTGCGGTGGTGTCTTTTTATGCATCGAAATCCACGAGAGCACTGCGATACGAAAATGAGAGGATAGGTCGCGCGCTCAGTCTCTCGGTAGTCCCGGACGTGTCCGTGTTGGCGTTCATGCTTTTGATATCTGGTGTTCTATTTGCATCCGTTGCTGTGGCGATTGTTGTTGGACTGGTGCTTTCACTGACCGCGAGGATCTAATGGGCCTTTTTCTGCCTCCTGTTTCGCTCGATCCAGAGTTCGTCGACAAACTGGCCGAGCATTCTGCGCGCACGACCATTGACCGCCTGCAGAGTCAAATCGACGGCGCGCTCAGCACCCAACTGCGCATGGCGCGCCGCATGGCGTTCGTACAAATAGTGTTGGGTAGCGGGGTGGCAATCGCGCTAGCTCTCGGCGGAATGCTTTTTGATCGATTTCAACTTCCACGCGCCGGTGAGTTCCTGCGAACCGCAGGCGCTTTCCTTTTGGCGAGCTCAATCGCAGGAGGCATCACTGTATGGGCAATGGCGATCTCTGCAAAACTTCAGGATCTTGTCAGTCGTGACGGCACTGCTGACCAAACGCGCGCGCCCTTGAGGGCTACATTTGACGGCGGTGCCGAGTCTCCCGCCAGCGCCGCCCAACCTGGCAAAGCAGCCGACGAATCCCAGGGCTAGGCTGCGCCCAGCCCTGGGATTCGCAGCTGATTGCCAACGTTATGTCGATTAGCTAGTAAGCGCAATAGTGTCTTTAAGTGTCGATTCGGGGTCGCAGTCTGGACGGGCCCGCTGTTCCGTTGAACTCGGGCGGCGCCTACCGCGAGCAGCTCGCGACGCGCGACGACGCCTCGCGAGCTGCGCCACGCTCGCTGCAAGCGACGCGCCGCCGAGCTACGACAAGCTCGCCGCGAGCGACGACGCGGCCCCGAGCTGCGCCTCGGTTCACTCTATGCGCGCCGCTTGCCGCGCACGGGGATCGGCGTCGCTTCCTGGATCTCCACGCGGATCGGCGCCGCGTTGAGAAGTAGTGACGCAACGGCGTCGCTCGTCTCTCCCGCCTCGCTTGGGGCTTCCTCCTCGCTCCCCTCATTCAGCGAAGGGAGCGCCCCACGCTCGAACGCAGCCGCGAGCGCGGACACGTCGCGCCAAACGATGCGCGGCCCGTCCTCCGGCGCGATCGTGATCCCCTCCACGAGCGCGATCACCGCCTCGCGGCGCTTCGGGACACTGAGCCCTTCCCACGCCCCGGCCACCAGGGTGACGAACGCGAGCGCCCCGCGCCGGCTCGCTACGGTGTCGCCCGTCGCGTCCGCAGATTGCTCCGCTTCGGTCGCGTCAAGATCGGACAGCTCCCGATCCAGCTTTTCGACTTCCTTCCCCACGTCGTCCACGCTCATCAGCCCACGAGAAACCAGGGAAACGACCCGCTCGCGAGCTTCCTTGATCTTCGCCCGCTTGTCCCCGTGGTCTGGAGCGATCCGCCGCGGAGAGGGCGGCGGACGCATCAGGGAGGCTCCTAGAGACTTGAGGTGTTTAAGCGTCGCTCGTTCCACGATCTTGTCGGTTTCCGCCTGGCGCAGATAAGGCGCCTCGGAGCATCGGATCTTGTCTTCACCAGGGGTGAGGCGCTTGCGGCAGACGTAATATCCCGCGTGCTTGAGGCGAGAGGTTTTCGACGTCGCCGTAGCGCAACAGGTGGTTCCGCAGATCGAGCAGCGGGCGAGCCCACGAATCAACCAACCTTGCGTGCTCGAGCCCATGTGAACGTTCGCGCCATGATTGCGCCGACTGACAAGCGCCCTTTGCGCAAGGGACCATTGATCGAAGGTCACGATCGGCTCGTGCGCGTCGACCCATTGCGCCGGAAGTTGCGCCGTTGTTCGCCGATTGCCCGGCCGTACAGGGGTGAGGGCCAGTTGCCCGGTGTAGATGCGATTTTTCAGCGCAATCAAGACCCACGATCGGCCGAACGCCGCGACGCCCTTGTAGCGCGATCGTAGATAAGCGCTGATCTCCAGAACGCTTTCCCCGTTGATGCAACGCTCGAACATGTCGCGCACGGCGGCAGCACGCACCGGATCGATCTCCAGGCGGCGCGGCTTGTCGGAGTTGTCTCGACCCTTCACGCGGAGGTACCCGAGCGGAGGAAGCCCCTCGACAAACTTCCCCTGCCCGCGGAGCCGCTTCCGATTGCCCTCGGTTCGCTCCTTGATCCGCGCGCGCTCCATCTGCGCGATCGACGCCCACATCGCCATCTGCGTCTCCCCCTCGGGGGTGCTCGCGTCGAAGCGTTCGGCGAGCGAGAGGAAGCGCGCGCCACGTCGAAGGATCTCGCGCACGGCGGAGAACGTGAAGACGATGTCGCGCGAGAAGCGATCCAGCTTCGAGACGATCACGAGGTCGCCCGGCCGCACCATCTTCAGCAGGCGCGCGATCTCGGTTCGCTTCTCCTGCGACTCGGCGCTCGCCGACTCGACCTCGATGAAGTCGATCGGAACAGGGAGCCGCGAGATCGCGGCGTAGCGTTGCAGCTCGTCGAGCTGACTGTCGAGCGACGTCCCCGCGCCGCCCTGCTCCGACGTCGAAACTCGTCGGTACCCGAGCACTCTTCGCGCTGTCTCTTGCATGGCTACTCAATCCTAAAGAATGAATGATAACACGAGGAAATTCGAGGGGTTAGGCTCGCACCGATCTCTCCGTAAACCCACGTTTTTAATGAGATTTACGCGCACCGACCGGCGACCACGTATCTATCAAATAGCGCGCGCTTGTCGAAGCGATACCCGCGGAGGAAGATCTCGATCTTCGACAGCCACCGTCGAGGAGCCGAGAGGACGAACGGGTTCTCGCTCTGCTCCTTGATGGCCCGGATGTCGAAGCCGCGAATGGCACCGTCCGCGCCGACGCGCACGGTGAGGTTCAGCGTCGCCAGGTGCTCGTCGTAGCTCAGCAGATCGGCCATCGAGCGGTGAGGCTCCGTGGCGCGGACGGAGGCGCCGAAGGCCTGGAGCCGGGTGAGGCCCGACGTGGCGCCGGCGAACGAGGTGCTGGCCTGATCGAAGAGGTCTTTGACGAGCCCGAGCACGTCGAGCTGGCGCCTCGTCGCGTCGAATTTCTTTCCGACGGTCGCGCCCTCGAGCGCGCCGCGGAGCCGGCAAAGCGTGGTGTAGAACTTCTCGAACTGGCGCCGGAACAGCGGCACGCCCGCGAGCTCGGCGAGGATCCCCTGGCGAAACTCGGTGACGCGAGGGTCGATGGGAGGATGAGAGAGCACGCGGAGCAAGAACCCCCGATTCAGGACCGCTTCGTGGCCGCCGATCCGCACGCGAAAGCAGCGCGTGACGAGATCATCGAGGAAGAGATCCTGCGCGAAGCTCCGCGGATCCCAGGTCGATGGCGCGATCGGCGTCCGGGTGAGGGCCTGGGCGAACAGGCCCCCCGAGACCCCGCTGGCGAAGGCGAACGCGAGGCCCTGGACGAGCTCGTCGAGATCGGCGCGAGGCAGCGGCTCGGGGTGCAACAGATCGACGGGGAGCGCCGCCCCCGAGGGGGCATGCGCGTCAACGGCGGAACTTTCCTGGCTGCCTGCGGTCTTGCTCGGGTCCATCATCGTCACATAGCGCGGTAACCTCCGACGTGGCGAAGGTTCCCCGCGACCGCGTAATACCGTGTGAGTCGGAAAGTTGGCTCCAGGTTGACACGTCGGGGAGCGTGAGGGATCCAACAGGCACTGATCCGGTGCCCTCCAGATCGCCGACCGGCGCGGGTTGACCCCGCCGCGTGGACGTCGCACGACCCTGATCATGGCCATCGAGCTGAAGACCCCCCGCGATCTCGAGGCGATGCGCGTCGTCGGCAGGATGGCGGCCGAGACGCTCTCGCTCGTCGGCGAGCGCCTCCGCGCCGACATGACGACCGACGACATCGACGCCATCGTCCGCGCCGACACGCTCGCTCGCGGCGCGACCTGCTCCACGCTCGGCTATCACGGGTTCACCCGGAGCTGCTGCACCTCGATCAACGAGGTCATCTGTCATGGCATCCCCGGGCCGCGCGTCGTCGCCACGGGGGACATCATCAACGTCGATATCACCTCGTTCTACGGGGGATTTCACGGCGATACCTCGGCCACGTTCCTGGTCGGCCCGGTCTCGGCCGAGGCGCGCCACATCACCGAGGTCGCCCGGCATTGCCTCGCGCTCGGCATCGCCCAGGTGCGCGAGGACGCGCGCATCGGCGATATCGGCGCTGCGATCCAGCAGTACGCCGAGGCCCAGGGCTGCAGCGTCGTTCGCGACATCGTCGGCCACGGCATCGGCCGCAAGTTCCACACCGAGCCCGATGTCCCCCACGTCGGGCGAAAGGGGCACGGCGTCCGCCTCAAGGCAGGAATGGTGTTCACGATCGAGCCGATGGTGAACCTCGGAGGCCACCAGTATCGCGAGCTCGACGACGGGTGGACGATCGTCACCAAGGATGGCTCTCTCTCCGCGCAGTTCGAGCACACCCTCGTCGTCACGAAGGAGGGGTGCGAGATCTTGACGCCGCGCTCGCGCCCCCTCGTGAACAGCGAGGTCTTCGGCGTTGACGTTGCGCTCGGCGCCGGCTGATCCTTTTCGCCGACGAATCAAGATTCAATCAGCGCGGCCGAAGGGGTAGGTGAGGGAGGCTCCGAGATCCCTCGCCTTCATGTTGATTCCTTTCGCCGAGCTCCTCGGTCGATCGTGCTTCTCGTTCCTCGAAGGAGCGTCGCACCCGAACGAGATGGTCGAGAAAGCCCACGAGCTCGGGCTCGGCGCGATCGCGATCGCCGATCGCGATGGCCTCTACGGGAGCGTGCGCGCTCATTCGGCAGGCAAATCGCAGGGGCAGCACGTGATCACCGGCGCCGAGCTCACCCTCGAGGACGACGTCGGGCAGCTCGCGCACCCGGCGTCGGTGGTGCTGCTCGCGCGCGATCTCGCCGGCTACGGGAACCTCTGCGCCCTGCTCACGCGCGCGCACGCCACACATGAAAAAGGCACGGCGGGGCTCACCGTCGAGAGCGTCGCGGCCATGTCGACGGGGCTGACGGCGATCGTCCCGCTGGAGGCTCGACGCGATCCCGACGCGCCCCTCGACGCGGTGCTGGGCCCGCTCTCCGAGGCCTTTGGCGAGCGCCTCTTTGCCGCCACCTGGCGTCACCGCGACGGCCGCGACGTCCCGCGCACGGCGGCGGCCGTCGCCGCGGAGGAGCGGTATGGACTCGGCATCATCGCCACGAGCCGGCCGCTCTACCACGAGCCCGCGCGCAAGCCGCTCGCCGACGTCCTCCGCTGCATCAAGCTCAAAACCACGCTCGATCAGGCCGGGACGCGGATCTCCGGCAACGCCGAGGCTCGCCTCCGCTCCGGCGCGGAGATGCTCGCGCTCTTCCGCGATCACCCCGCGTGGGTTCATGGCACCGTGGCGATCGCCGAGGAGCACCCCTTCACGCTCAAAGAGCTCAGGTATCATTTCCCGAGCGACTCGCTCTGTCAGCCGGGCGAGACGCCCGACGCCGCGCTCCGCCGCGTGGTCGAGATTGGCTGTCTCGACCGCTACCCCGAGGGCACCCCTCTGGCGGTGCGGGCCCAGATCGAGAAAGAGCTCGCGATCATCTCCCACATCGGCGTCGCCGCGTACTTCCTCAGCGTGCAGCAGATCGTGGAGATCGCCCGGCAGAAGCGCATCCTCTGCCAGGGGCGCGGCAGCGCCGCCAACAGCGCTGTCTGCTTTGTCCTCGGCGTCACCGCGGTCGATCCCGCCGTGAACAAGCTGCTCTTCGAGCGCTTCCTCTCGACCGAGCGCGCCGAGCCGCCCGACATCGACGTCGACTTCGAGCACGAGCGCCGGGAAGAGGTGATCCAGGCCATCTACAACCAGTATGGCCGCGATCGCGCGGCGATGGTCTCGGAGATCATCAGCTATCGTGGCAAGAGCGCCCTCCGCGAGGTCGGCAAGGCCTTCGGCCTCGCCATCGATCAGGTCGATCGCCTGAGCGGCCTCGTCATTCACATGGATCCAGCCCACATGTCGGCCGAGCGGATCGCCGAGACTGGCCTCGATCCGAGCGATCCGCGGCTGATCCGCGTCCTCGAGGTGGCCGCGCAGCTCGACGGCTTTCCCCGCCACCTGTCCATTCACGTCGGAGGGTTCGTCCTCTCTTCGCAGCCCCTCACGCTGGTGGCGCCGATCGAGCCGGCGCGGATGGAGGGGCGCACGGTGATCCCCTGGGACAAGGACGATCTCGACGATCTCGGGTTCTTCAAGCTCGACGTCCTCGGCCTCGGCATGCTCACCGCCATTCGCAAGACGCAGGAGCTGATTCACACCGGGAGCGCCCCGTTCGATCCGATAGGCGCGCTCGCGGCGATCCCGAAGGAGGATCCGCTCATCTACGACGCGATCTGCCGGGCCGACACCGTCGGCGTGTTCCAGATCGAGAGTCGAGCGCAGATGTCGATGCTGCCCCGCCTGCGCCCGCGGGAGTTCTACGATCTGGTGATCGAGGTGGCGATCGTTCGCCCCGGCCCCATTCAAGGGGGCATGGTCCATCCCTACCTCCGCCGGCGCAATGGAGAGGAAGCCAGCGACCCTCCCCATGAATGCCTGAGAGAGATCCTTCATCGCACGCGCGGAGTCCCGCTCTTCCAGGAGCAGGTGATGCAGATTGCCATGGTCGGCGCCGGCTACACCGCGGGCGAGGCCGATCAGCTCCGCCGCGACATGGGCGCCTGGAAGAAGAACGGGAGGCTCCAGCGCCACTATCCCATGCTGATGGCCGGCTTTCAGCGGCGCGGGATCTCCGAGGCGTTCGCCGAGCAGCTCTACAAGCAGATCCAGGGCTTCGGCGAGTACGGCTTCCCGGAGTCGCACGCGATGAGCTTCGCGCTCCTCGTGTACGTGTCGGTCTGGCTCAAGGTGCATCACCCCGCGGCCTTCGTCTGCTCGCTCCTCAACTCGCAGCCGATGGGCTTTTACAGCGCCTCGTCGCTGGTGCAAGACGCCCAGCGCCACGGGGTCGAGGTGCGCCCGGTCTCGATCACCCGCAGCGACTGGGATTGCACGCTGGAGCCTTTGCCGCGCGAGCCCGGCGACGACGGCGAGCTCGCGGCGCTCCGCCTCGGGATCCGGCAGATCCGCGGCGCGGGAGAGGCCATGGCCCGGGCCGTGATGAGCGCCCGGGCCGAAGCACCCTTTGCGTCGCTCGACGATCTGATCCGCCGCGCTCACCTGAAGAAGAACGAGATCGAGGCTCTGGCCGAGTCGGGGGCGCTCGGGCCGCTGGTGCCGGAGCGCCGCGACGCGCTCTGGCGGGCCCGCGCGCCGCGCGAAGGAGGCCTGTTCGAGGGGATGTCGATCGAGCCCGACGAGGACGTGGGGTTACCGCCGATGCGCCCGCTCACGCAGCTCGCGCTCGACTACGGGCGCGTCGGCCTGTCCGTTCACGATCACCCGATGCGCCACGCCCGCGACTCGCTGCGGGCCCGGGGCGTGCGCGTCGCCGAGGACCTGAAGAGGCTCCCCGACGGGGCGCTGATCGAGGTCGCCGGCCTGGTGATCGGCCGTCAACGACCGGGTACGGCGAGCGGCGTCACCTTCATCACCCTGGAAGACGAGACGGGCCTCGTGAACCTGGTGGTCATGAAATCGGTGTTCGCCGAGAGCTACGGGGTCGCGCGCCACGCCCGGATGATGATCGTCGCCGGCCGCCTGGAGCGCCAGGGGACGGTGATCCACGTGCTCGCGCGCAGGCTCTCGCGGCTGCGCCTGCTCGGTGGCGAAGAGCCGACCGTGCGCTCGCGCGATTTTCACTGAGCGGTTTCTCGACGATTTGTCGACCGTTTCTCGACCATTTATCGACCATTTCTTGACGGGTTCTTCGCGTCCGGTAAGCTCTCAAGCGAGATTTCGCGCATGTTCGAGCCCCGCTACAGCCTCACGCCTCGCGTCGTCACCGCCCTCATGGCGGTCGAGGCGTCGCGGCAGATCGTCGCGTCGCTGCCGCTCACGACGACGATGCTCGACTCGCTGCGGCGCACGGCGCGGCTGCTCGCCACCCACTATTCCACGCAGATCGAGGGCAATCAGCTCTCTCCGGCCCAGGTGGAGGTCGTCCTCGATCAGGGCGGCGCGTTCCCCGGCCGCGAGCGCGACGAGGCCGAGGTCCGGCACTACTTCGCCGCGCTCGAGCACGTCGAGCGCCTCGGGCGCGGCGGCGGGCACGTCATCGAGAAGGACGTGCGGACGATCCATGGTCTGGTGATGACCGGCAAGGCCCGCGCGACACCCTACCGCGACGGGCAGAACGTGATCCGCGACAGCAGGTCTCACCGCATCGTCTACATGCCTCCCGAGGCGAAGGACGTCACCGGTTTGATGCGCGAGCTCGTCGCCTGGGTCAACGCGTCGATCGGAGCGCGCGAGCTCCCGGTGCCGGTGATCGCGGCCTGCGCGCACCATCAGCTCGCGACGATTCACCCGTACTTCGATGGCAACGGGCGGACGGCGCGGCTCCTGACGACGATGATCCTGCACCGGAGCGGCTACGCGCTGAACGGCATCTACTCGCTGGAAGAGTATTATGCTGGCAACCTGGACGGGTATTACTCCGGGCTCTCCGTGGGCAAGAGCCACAACTACTATCTCGGCCGGATCGAGGCGGACATCACGTCGTTCATCGAGTATTTCTGCGCGGGGATGGCCGACGCGTTCGCGAAGGTGCGGCTCGCCGCCGAGGAGGCGAGCCGGCAAAGCACCCTCGACCAGACCCCGGCGCTGCGCGACCTGATACCGCAGCAGCGACAATCACTCGGCCTGTTCCTGCGGCTCCGGGTGATCACCGCGAAGGATCTTGCCGCCTATTTCAGCTCCACTCCTCGGCAAGCCGCCGCGCTCTGCGGGAGGTGGGTGGAGTCCGGGTTCCTGGTCATCGAGGACCCCTCGACGAAGACCCGCAGTTACCGGCTCGCCGCAGCCCACGAGTCGCTGGTGGCGAAGCAAGCAGAGCGCGTCACCGCGCCCACGCGGAGCGAGACGCCGAGGCGGAAGGCCCGGTGAGATCGCCCTCGATCGGGCCGTGATCCGGCTCGCGTGCATTGACTCATCTCCTGAAAAATCATAAAGATGCGGACGATGAGAGGACGCGCGTCGAAGGCTTGGATGTGCGGCGCCTCGTCGCCCCGGCTCGCGCTGCGCTTCTCCGGCGCGGCGGCCGCGCTGATCGTCGCTGGCTGCTCGGAGCTCCGGCCGCTCCCGCGCCCCGACGCGCAAGCAACGAGCGTGACGAGCGGCACCGGCGGAGGCGATGCGACTGGCGGGGCCGGCGGCGTCGGCGAGGGAGCCAGCACCGCGAGCGCTGCGAGCACCGGAGGCGCGGGTGGAGCCGGCGGCGCGAGCGGTGGAGTCACCGGCGCGGGCGGCTCGGCGAACGAGGCGTACAACGTGGATGCCTCGTTTCCGGAAGGTGGCCAGTCGCTCGTCCCCACGTTCTATCGGAACATCTTGCCCATCGTGCAGACACGCTGTCAGAGTTGCCATTCTCCCGGGCACATCGCCCCCTTCAGCCTGATGACGTTCGCCGACGCACAGGCCGTCGCGACCGAGATGGCCTCGAGCACGCTGGCGCTGACGATGCCCCCGTGGAGCGCTCGGTCGACGGCCGAGTGCCAGCCGCGCTTCGGCTGGAAGGGCGACCAGAGCCTCTCGAGCACCGAGATCGCCCTGTTCCAGAGCTGGAGCGTGTCCGGCGCTCGCCCCGGCGATCCGGCGGACGCGCCGCCGCCCGTCACCCCGGTGGAAGACGTGCTCCCCGCGGTGGACGTCACGCTCCAGCCCAAGGCGCCTTTCCTGGCCGGCGGCGACGACGACGAATTTCGCTGCTTCGTCCTCGATCCGCAGCTCGACTCGGATCGATTCATCAATGGCAGTCGCTTCCTGATTGGCAATCCAGGGATCGTCCATCACATCCTCCTCATCGAGGATCCGGCGGACATCGGCGCCGGGAAGGCGGACGCTGACGGGGGCTATCCGTGCTTTTCCGGCCCGGAGGTGAGCTCGGCGAAGTACGTCGCGATGTGGACGCCGGGGAGCGGCACGATCCAGTTTCCGCCGAACGTGGGGATGCCGCTCGCGGCCGGCACCAAGCTGGTCATGCAGGTTCACTATCACCCGACGGGGGCGCCCGTCGTGGCCGATCAGATCGGCGTCCAGCTCCACTTCACCGACGGACCACCCGAATACCGGGTCATGCTGCAAGGGATCGGCAACTTCGACACGCTCGATCCCGACGGAGACGGCCTCCAGCCCGGCCCGGACGACCCGGGAGCGCCCGAGTTCTTCATCCCTGCCGGCGCCCAGGCTCACACCGAGACCATGAAATTCACGCTGCCCGGCGGGGACCCCGGCGATCCCGGGTCGGCGTTCCCGGACCTCCAGATCTACGCGCTGATGCCACACATGCATTTCGCCGCGTCGGGCATGAAGATCGATATCCACCGCGCCGCGTCCGTCGGGCCGGAGCCCGGAGACGAGTGCCTGATCGACACGCCCGAGTGGAGATTCGACTGGACACGCTCGTACCGCTACGACGCCTCGATCGCCGATCTGCCCACCTTGCGCTCGGGTGACCAGCTCACGGTGCGGTGCACCTACAATAACTCGGCCTCCAACGCCGGGCTGATGGAAGCCCTGCAGCAGGCCGGAAAATCCGCGCCGCTCGACGTGAAGCTCGGGGAGACGGCCCTCGACGAGATGTGCCTCGGCGTGATCACGCTGCTCTACAAGGCACCTTGACGCTCGCGCGGTTCAAGGCTTCTTCTTGAGCTTCTTCACCGTGTCTCCGACGATCTCCAGCACCTCGGGATCGCCCCCGTAATAGTGCGAGAGGCCGACGTCGACGCGCCAGACCCGCTCGTCGCAGGCCGAGCTGATGCCGCCGCGCTGCACGGTGTGGCCGACGACCATGCGCTTCGCCGAGGCCGCCGAGAGGGCCTCTCCCAGCACCTTGCAGTCTTCGACGTCGGGAGCGGCGGAGTAGCGGCGGTTCCAGATCGGGCCGTCTTCGGCGGTGACGATCTCGGGCGGAGCCGGCCTGTCGCCGTTCATCCAGGCGCTGACTTCGTGGTTGATCCGAGCCAGCCCGTACTTCACGTGCTTGGGGAGGACGCCGCCGTGGACGAAGAGCGTATCGCCGACGAGGGCCACCGTGTCGCGCTTCGCGAGGCGCTTGGCGTACGGGGCGCCGGGGAGGAAGGAGGCCGCCCGTTCGCGCGCCGCGGCGGGGACGTCGGCGAGGCGAGGATCGGCGAGGTTCGTCCCGGAGACGGCGTTGAAGCCATGAAAGCCCCCGTCGGTCACGTAGCGAAAATCGAGCTGAACGTTCATGATCTCGTGATTGCCATTCAGGGCGATCACGGCTCCTCCGGCGGCCCTGGCCTCGCCTTCGAGGGCGTCGAACAGATCGACGATGGCGCGCTCGCCGTCGCCGCGATCGAGCTGATCGCCCGTCTGCACAACGACGAGCTTGCCGCCCGACCAGTGGTCCTTCTCGTCGACGGCGCCGGCGAGGCGCAGCGCGGCGCGCGTGGCGGCGAGATCGCCGTGGAGATCGCCTATCGCGACGAGGCGCGCCGGCGCAGGCAAGCGAGTGAGCTGCTCGGCGACGGGCGCTTGGATGAGCGTCGGGGACGACGCGGACGGCGGCGGCGCGGCGGCCGCGAGGGGGATGATTGGCGAGGTCGTCGCGGCGGGAGAAGGCCCCGAGCCCCTGTCGCAGGCGAGGAGGAGCAGAGGCAGAGAGAGAGCGAGAGCCGGCGCGCCGAGGTGATTCACCCGCGCAGCATACCCGGACCGGAGCGCCGCGAGGAGCGCTCGCTGGGGTACGGCGGACCGGATCAGCGGGGATCCATCCCACGACCAATCGAACGCTGCACGACGTGAACGCCCTGGTTTTCAGGCTCTTCGGGGTTGGTGCTCGACTTGCAGCAGCGATCACGCATGAGCCTGCATGCCCTCGCTCGATCGCCTCGCGCCGGGACGCTGCACGCCTTCGCGGCTCTGGCGCTCGTCGTCGTCGGAGCCACCGGGTGCGCCCAGGAGATCCCGGGCAAGCTGGAGGTGAACGTCGCGCACGACTCGACGGGAGACGGCGGAGTCGGCGGCTCGGGGGAGGCGACCACGGGATCAGGCGGAGATACTGGCTCGGGCGGCTCGGCGTCGAGCGATGCCACGTCGGCGAGCACCGGCAGCGCCACGCCGCAACAGGCCACGTTCCTGCTCTCTCTCGATACCACGTCTCCCCAGGTCGACCTCGATGACAAGGTCGAGATGACGGTCACGATCTCGCCCGGCGGCTACCAGGGGCCTGTCACCATGGCGATCAACAACCTCGGCAACGGCGGGATCACCGGGGCATTTTCGCCGAAGCAAGTCACCATCGACGGCGCGACCGACGTGACCGTGAAGCTGACGTTGACCACGATGTCGTCGACTCCGCCGGGCGACCTCGACTTCAGCGTCTCGGGCGCCGTGGCGACGGGCGCAAAGACGGCTTCTGCGACGCTGACCGTGAACCCGGCGATCACCGTGGTGATTCCGAAGGGTGTCTATCAGCTCGGCGGGACCAAGGATAACCCGTACAAGATGGCCTTCGGCGACTATCCGATGAACGTCATCGCGGCGAAGGACATCTCGGATCAGCACCCGCTCACGGTGCGCTTCTTCAACGACGACGACATGGCGCACGAGATCCACGCCGCCAGCCCGGCGCAGGGCTTCCCCCACGACGCCGGGCCGATCGCGCCGCACGCGATGGATGCTCTCGTGCGCAAGATCAACGCGAAGGGGCTCTACGATTACTACCTGCACGATCAGAACGCGCCGGCGACCATCGGGCGCCTCGCGGTGCAGTGATCAGCGGGCGTACGGCTCGAGGAAGGTGAACGTGTCCTTCCAGCACTGCTGAGCGTTCCGGCGCCAGACGAAGGCGTGGAAGGCGTGGATCTCGCCGTCGTAGAAGCGAATTTCCGACGCGACGCCGAGGCGGTCGAGGGCGGTCTTGAGGCGGCGCGAGTCGTCGAGCACCGGATCCTTGGTGCCGACAGGGATGAAGAAGGGCGGTAACGGGCGAGCCGGAGCGGCGCTGTTCTCGAGGACGACGAGCGGATCGGCGAGCTCGAGGGCGCCCGGGCCCTCGGCAGCGGCGCCTTCGAGGTAGGCGCTCGAGACCTCGGTGATCCGGTCGTTGACGAAGGTTCCCAGCGTTGACTTGCGGCGGAAGAAGCGCGCCGGGTCCGAGACCTGGAGCAGCCCGCACGCGGCAACTACACCCTTCGGGCGCACGTCGAGGTCGAAGAGAGCGCGCGCCCAGGGCTCGGGGCGCTCGTAGCTCGTCGCGATGGTCAGGGCCGTGATCAGGTTGGCGCCTGCCGATTCACCCGCGAGGAAGATGCGCGCAGGATCGCCGCCGTAGCGCTCGGCGTTCCGCGCCGTCCAGGCCAGCGCGGCGGCGGCGTCCTCCGGGGCGGCCGGATACGGATGCACGGGGGCGAGGCGATAGTCGATGTTGAAGACCAGATAGCCGCGCCGCGCGAAGGCCAGGGCCATGACCCAGTGGGTCTCTTTCGAGAGGATGCGAAAGCCGCCGCCATGCACGTAGAGCACGACCGGCAGGGGGCGGGGCCGGTCCATGGGTACGTAGATATCGAGCTTGTGTGCGTGGCCGCCCTCTTCGCGATAGGGGATGTCGCGCAGGACCTCGACGCGGTGGCGCTCCGGTCGCGCGAGCGGGTGCAGGCGGCCGGCGGACGCCGCGCCGCGGAAGGCGTTGTCGACGATCATCGCCCCGAGGCGACGGCGAAGTGCAGCTACAGCAGACATTTTCACGGATCCGCATGGTAGCATCGGCGACATGATCGAGTGGAGCGAGATGCACCTCGCCATCCGCGACGCGTTCCGACGCTTCGTGGAGGCTGAAATCAAGCCGAATCTCACCGAGCTCGAGCATGGCGACACGCCGCCCTACGCGGTGCTGCGCAAGATGGTCGAGACGTTCGGCCTCGCCGACATGGCCCGCGCGAAGTTCGCCAAGGATCTGGCGCGCGAGGCGCGCGAACGGGATCCAGGCGCGCCGCCGCGCGAGCGCAAGCCCTCGCCCGAGGCCGGGAACGAGGTCGCGATGCAGATGATCCCGATCATCGAGCTCTGCCACTACTGCCCTGGCATGGTGACGGCGCTCGGCGTGAGCATGGGTCTGACGGCGCGGGCGATCACCTCACGCGGCACGCGCGTTCAGAAAGAGCGCTGGGCGCTGCCGCTGCTGACGCTGGAGACGATCGGCGCCTGGGCCATCACCGAGCCTTCGTCGGGATCGGACGCCTTCGGAGCGATGCTGTCGACGGCGCGGCGCGACGGCGAAGGTTACGTGCTCAACGGCAGCAAGACGTTCATCACCAACGGTCCGTACGCCGACACCATCGTGTTCATCTGCAAGCTCGACGAGGGGAACGAGCCAAGAGAGCGGAAGATCGTGAGCTTCATCCTCGACAAGGGGATGCCGGGGCTCACCCAGTCGAAGCCGCTGCGCAAGATGGGGTTGCACTCGTCGCCGACCGGGGAGCTGTTCCTCGAAGACGTGCGCGTCGGGAAAGACCGCTTGATCGGCGAGACCGAAGAGGCCCAGTCCCGATCGGGCGCGAAGGAGACGTTCGCGTCGGAGCGCACCGGCGTGGCGGCGATGGCCCTCGGGATCGTGCTCCAGTGCCAGAAGCTCTCGATCGAGTACGCGAAGACGCGGGTGCAGTTCGGGCGGCCGATCGGCGAGTTCCAGCTGATCCAGCTCAAGCTGGCGAAGATGGAGGTCGCGCGGATGAACCTGCAGAACCTGGTGTTCCGCCAGATCGAGATGGCCTCTGCCGGAAAATCGATGGCCCTCGCCGAGGCCTCGGCGTGCAAGCTCTACGCGGCGCAGGCGGCTATGGATGTCTGTCTGGAGGCCGTGCAGCTCTTCGGGGGCAACGGGTACATGGCGGAGTATCAGGTCGAGCAGCTCTGTCGCGACGCGAAGGTGCTGCAGATCTACGGCGGGACCGACGAGATCCAGGTGTCGCAGATCGCGCGCAGCCTGCTGGCAGGGTGAAGGGAGGGCGGCTGTGAGGCGAACTCTGTGCTTGACCGCGGTGTCCGGGCTCCTCGTCGGGTGTAACCTGCTCCTCGGCACCGAGCCACCCGTGCTCCGTGAGCCGGGCAGCGGCGGCGCCGGCGGGGGAGCCGCGGCCGTGACGACCGGCGCCGGTGGAGGAGACGACGTGTCGTTCGCCGACGGGTCGGGAGGGAGCGACTCGGCCAGCGGGACGGGTGGATCGGCGACCGGCGTGTGCGGCGATGGCTCGTGGGCCCACTGGCCGGTGGGGGGCGCGCACGATTACCATGTCTTCACCGGATCGACGCTGGAGCAGTCGGTGACCGACGCGTTGACGGGGCTCGACTGGCAGCGTGCGTCGTCGACGACCGCGATGTCGCTGAGCGAGGCGCAGGCCCATTGCAAGCTGCTGAAATGGGCCGACAAGACTGGCTGGCGCCTCCCGACGCGGATGGAGCTGCTCTCGATCGTGGACTATTCCAAGGCCGGGCCCAGCGTCGATGGGGGGCTGTTCCCGGATACGCCGTCGGAGCAGTTCTGGACGTCTTCGCCGTCGATGTACGTCCCCGCGCCGCTGGGCTCGGCGTTCTGGCAGGTGAGCTTTGCCGCCGGAGGGACGTTCCCGGGAATGGCCAGCTCGGACGCCGGGCGGGCGCGCTGTGTTCGTGGCGGGCCTCCGCCGCTCGCCGCGGGCGCGCCGACCGGCTGCTATCGTTACGATATCACCGAGACCACCGCGAGAGACATCGAGTCAGGGCTGACGTGGGAGCGCGTCGCGAGCGATCAACCCCTCTTGCGCGAGGACGCCGCCGCCCGCTGCGCGAAGCTGAGCGTCGCCGGCGCGGCGTGGCGATTGCCGACGATCGCCGAGCTCACGTCGATCCTCGACGAGGAGAAGGTCGACGCTCCTCGCCTCGATCCGGTGGCCTTCCCCAAGGGCGCTGCCGATCAGGGCGACTGGTACTGGTCGTCAACCGGCGACGCGGGGAAGCCGAGCGCGGACGCGTGGAGCATTCGGATCATCCACGGGACCGTGAGCGAGCTGGCGAGCCCCGGGCCGGCCTACGTGCGCTGCGTTCACTGACGCTGTCGTTCACCACTGGCCGGTGAGCACGAGGCTGCCGGGGCCAAGAACGAGCCTGGCGGAAGCCGGGACCGGGCGAGGGGCCGGCGTGAGCGAGGGAGCGGCGTTCGGTGCGATGCCGTCGACCGGGGCCGTCGCCATCAGCACGATGCCTCCGGCGAAGAGCACGCTCCCGGCGACGAACATGACGGTGGACCAGTTACCGTAATCGATGCTGGTGTTGAGGAGCGCGGCCCCGGTGCGGTCGCAGAGGTTGCCGATGCAGTGGCCGCCGACGCTGCTCTCGCCCTTCTTGATCGTCGCGGTGATGCCGAGTCCGGCGCCGACGAGGAAGCCAATCGCGCCGACCCCGCCGACCGAGAGGCCGAGCGTCTCCTGGGTGAGCAGCGGTGGCTGGAGCGGATCCTTCGGTGGCGCGGGGGCGATCGGCGGCGTCGTGTTCGCGGGCGGCGGTGTCGGCGCGCCGTTGCTCTGCGCCAGCGCGGGCGCGCTCGCGAGGACCGCGGCGAGCGCGAACACCGCGGGAAGCAAGGCGCGACCGCGCTCCGGTGGGGAATTTTGCACGTCTGCCGACAGGCTATCAGCCAGGGCAATTCGCGCGCAAGCCTCGCTCGATCAGGCCGGCATCGGCCCGATGTAGCGTGAGTCGGGGCGGATCAGCTTGCCGACGGCGCGCTGCTCGACCGCGTGCGCGCACCAGCCCGCGGTGCGGCCGACGGCGAACGTGGGCGAGAAGGCCGTGCGATCGAGGCCGATCGCGTCGAGAAGAACCGCCGTGTAGAACTCGACGTTGGCGCGGAGCGGGCGGGCCGGGTACTTCGCGCGCAAAGCCCCCTCCGCCGCGCGCTCGACGGCGCGGGTGAGATCGAGCCGGCCGGTGCGCACGCCGGATCGCCCGAGGCGCTGCGTCGCGAGCTCGAGGACGGCGGCGCGAGGATCGCGGACCCGGTAGATGCGATGACCCATTCCCATGATCCGGCGGCCGGCGAGGAGCTCGCCCTCGATCCAGGCAGCCGCCGCTTCCGGGGTGCCGATGGCGTCGAGCATGTCGAGCACGGGGCCCGGGGCGCCGCCGTGGAGAGGGCCTTTGAGCGTGCCAATCGCCGCGACGACGGCAGAGACCATGTCGGAGCCCGTCGACGTGACGACGCGCGCGGCGAAGGTCGAGGCGTTCATGCCATGGTCGGAGACCGTGACGAGGTAGGTGTCGAGGGCGAAGGCGCGGGCGGCAGACGGCGCCTCGCCGTCGATCATGCGCAGGTAATCCGCGGCGTGCGAGAGCGAGGGATCGGGGGCGATGGGAGCTTTGCCGGCCCGGCCGCGCGCCCAGGCCGCGGCGAAGACGGCGACAGCGCCGGCGAGGCGTTCGGGGGTGGCGAAGGACTCGTCGAGGTGGGCTGTGGCGGCGCGGAGCGCGTCCATCCCGTCGGGACGATCGAGGGCGTCGCCGAGCCCGCCGAGCCGCGCGAAGGCGAGGACGCGGCCCTCGGCGATGGCGCGGTGGATGATCGGATCGCCCACGGTGCTGCCGCCGAGGAGGGCGACGACGTCTTCAAACGCGATCTCCCCCGCGAGGCGCTCGACGTCGTGTCCGGCGATCACCAGGCGGCCCCGCTCGCCGTCGACCTCGCCCAGGCGGGTCTCGGCCGCCACCACGCCTTCGAGCCCGCTGGCCGAAGGGACCCTGTTCGCCGAAGGCTCCCTGGGGGGAGCAGAAATGCCGCTGTGAATCGCTTCCATCGTCGACCTCCTCGGGCGCTACTCTTGGGGCGTGGTGAACATTGATCAACGTGGATTCGTGAATCAACGTTCGACGTTCCTCGGCGGGCGCGACGCGGCGGCGTTCCTCGGCGTGAAGCGGGAGACGCTGTATGCGTACGCGAGCCGCGGGCTCGTGCGGAGCGAGCCGGGCGAGAGCGGGCGAGAGCGTCGGTATCATCGCGAGGATCTGGAGCGGCTCAAGGTGCGGCACGACGCGCGGTCGGGCCACGGCGCGGTGGCGGCCGGAGCGATGCGCTGGGGCGAGCCGGTGCTGGAGTCGGCGCTGACCGGGATCACGAGCGAAGGGCCCGTGTACCGGGGGATGCTCGCCGTGGCGCTGGCGCGGCAGAAGACGCCCTTCGAGGCGGTGGCCGAGATGCTGTGGGCGAGCGATGCGCCGCGCGCCGACGCGACGAAGCTCGAGGACGCGCCGCGATGGAAGGCCCGTGGCTTTGGCCTGCGCGTGCCCGCGTTGACGGCGCTGCTGCCGGCGGAGGCGCGGCCCGTGGTGGCGCTCGCCGTCGCGGTGCCGGCGATGGGCGCGGTGGATCCCGAGCGGTTCGAGGCCGTCGCCGAGGTCGATCGCGCGCGGGGGCGGGTGCTCGTGCTGCGGCTCGCCGCGCTGACGGGGATCGCGGCCGATCGCGCGCGGGCGCTCGCCGCGCTCAAGGCCGAGAGCGTGGCGCGAGCGCTCTTGATCTCGCTCGGAGCGCGCGGGGGCGAGAAGGCCGAGGTGGCCGTGAATCGAGCGCTGGTGGTCTCGGCGGATCACGAGCTCAACCCGTCGACGTTCGCCGTGCGGATCGCGGCGTCGACGCAGGCCGATCTCTACGCGTGCGTGAGCGCGGGGCTCGCGACGCTGTCGGGGCCGAGGCATGGCGGGGAGTGCGATCGCGTGGAGACCTTCGTGCAGGAGGTGGGGAGTCCCGAGCGGGCCAGAGCGGCGATCCAGGATCGCGCGCGGCGCGCGGAGCGGATGCCGGGGTTCGGGCACTCGCTCTATCCCGGCGGGGATCCGCGCGCGCTGGTGCTGATCGAGGCGGCGCTCGCGCTCGCGAGCCGCAGCGTCGCGCTGAAGACGGCGCTTTCGCTGGTCGAGGCGATGGGCGAGTCGGGGCGAGGCTTGCCGACGCTCGATCTCGGCCTCGTGGCGGTCGCGTCGGCGCTGGGGTTGCCGCCCGGATCGGCGGCGGCGCTGTTCGCGGTGGGGCGCTCGGCCGGGTGGATCGCGCACGTTCTGGAGCAGCGCTCCGCCGGCTTCCTGCTGCGGCCGCGGGCGCGTTACACCGGGCCGATGATCAGGTGAGAAGCCTTGATTTCAAGGCTTCGGCGACGAAGCCGGGGCCCCACTCGGTGAGGGCGGCGCGGTGCTCGGCCGCGCCTTCGCCGCGCACGTCGAACGCGCGCACGACGAAGCCGCCGCCTTCGCCGCCCGTGAGCTCGAGCAGCCGCGCCGCGACCTGGGTCGTCGACGCGTAGCCCGCGGTGCGCACGTCGGAGTGGCCGAGCCAGAAGGTCTTCGCGCCGTCCTTCGCCTGCGCCGCGAAGGCCACGAAGCCCGCGAGCTCGGCCGCGTCGGCCACGCCGTCGACGAGATCGGCGTGGATGGAGTCGATGGCGATGTACGCGTCGAGCGCGTCGCGATCGGCTTCGCCGACGAGGATTTCGCGCGCGAGGGCGTAGCCGGCCGAGTAGGTGATGAGCGTGAGCGTGGCGTACGCGTCGTCGGGCTCGGGCGCGGGGAAACGCGCTCGCAGCGCGGGGAGAATGCGCCCGTCGTCGTCGCGCAGATCGGACCCGAGCTGCGCGTAGACCGACGAGCGCCCCTCGAGGCGCACGAGGACGATATCGACGTCGCCCGCGGGCGCGAGCGCGGCTGCATAGGCCGGGAGCGCGGTGGTCTCGCCGTGGGCGAAGTACACGAGGTGACGGCTCATCGAGCGCTCATCCCGCGCTCCGCGCGAGCCGGACCACGGCCACGTCGCCGGAGATCCCGCGCAGCGACACGCTCGACGCCATCGCCACGAGGCCCGCGGCGGCGACGACGTCGCGCACGCCGGGAGCGGCGTAGACGAGATCGGTGCAGACGATCTCGCCGGCCCCGGCGAGGCCCTGGACGCGCGCGGCGATGTTCACCGTGCGCCCGAAATAGTCGAGCCGCTCGTTGAGCTCGACGGCGATGCACGGGCCGCTGTTGAGGCCGATCTTCAGCAGCAGCTCGCCCTCGCCGAGCGCGGCGATCTCGGCGGCCATCCGCACCGCGGCGCGCATGGCCCAGAGCGGATCGGAGAAGCTCGCCATCACCGCGTCGCCGATGGTCTTGACGATCGCGCCGCCCTCGGAGGCCGCGATCGTGCGCAGCGCCGCGAAGTGGCGGCGGACGAGGTCGTAGGCGCGGAGATCGCCGACGCGCTCGTAGATCGCCGTGGATCCCTGGAGATCGGTGAACAGGACGGTGACGGCCTTGAGCTCGAGGCCGCCGTCCGAAGGGATGCTCTCGCTGCGAAAGAGATCGCGGAACGTCTGCGTCGAGATCAGCCTTTGCCCGGTGAGGTACGGCCGGAACTCGAGCGTGAGCGGAGCGCCCGGCGCGGCCGGCATGGGCCAGAGCCCGGTGCCCGCAGGGCTGACGATGTACCCCACCGGCTGCGAGGTGCGGTTGTGAATGCGGAGCGCGATCGGGCCGACGGCGACGTCGAACGCGTCGGGGATCGCGTGCCCGTCGAGGAGATCGATCGACACGACGCGGGCTTGATTCTGCGGCGCGGCGCGCAGGTACACCACGGCATGGCTGGTGGGCGTGAGCAGCACCGTCTCGCCCTCGGCCACCGTGAGCTCGGCCTCGTGGATCGCGCCCGGGAGCGCCCGTCCGGCGAGGAGGATCTGCCGCTTCAACGCCTCGTGAGGCGCGGACTCGGGCGCGAGGCTGGTCGAGAAATAAAGCCGGATCCCGTCTTCGCGGAGGTCGAGCGTCTCCGGCGTGTGGTAGCGGATGCGCCGCACGGTGGGCGCGACCGTGAAGGCGACCTCGACCCGATCATCGATCGATCCTTCGATATCGATGTTGCAGAAATTGCAGTGCTTCTTCCGGTCGAGCGAGCGCAGGCCGCCTGGCGTCGTCAGGAACGCGAGGCAACCCGGGCAGAGCACGCCCCACGCGAACTCGAGGATGCCGGCGTGGGTGGCGTGGAGGAAGAGATCAATCCCCTGCTGCTCCGTGTGGCATTGATCCGCCGCGTAGCGCAGCGGGCTCATGCGGAAGAGCGCCTCGTCGGGCGCGCTGTGGAGGAAGGCCTTGAAGGCGTCGAGGAGCACGCTCGAGAGTCCGTCTTTCGCGCGGAGCGCGTCGAGGCGCAGATCGAGATCGGCAGAGATCATGAGGCCTGGATCCTATCATGAGGACGAGCGCCGTCGGCGGCGCCGGCGCCGCGCGCGAAATCATCGTGATCACCCCGGCGAGCACCGCGGTAGGGTGCGGCGTGGCCCGCAAGAAATCCCTCGATCGCCTCCTCACCGCCCTCCAGAGCCCCACGCCCGACGAGCGCAGCGACGCGCTGAGCTGGTTTCACGGGTTCGACTGGCGGAGCACCAAGCCCTCACGCAAGCAGCGCGATCAGGCGTTCCACGCGCTCTCGGCGCTGCTGGCGCGCGATCCCGATCAGAAGGTGCGCGTCGAGGCGGCGCACGTGCTGACGTTCTGGTTCGAGCCGCGCGCGACCGAGGCGCTGCTGCTCGCCGCGGACCGCGACGGAGAGAGCGCCCTCGTGCGCGGTCAAGCGATCGAGGGGATCGGGAACACGCTCCAGGGCTCGGCGTCGAGCAAGCGCCGCGCGCGAGTGATCCCGAAGCTGCTCGGCTGGCTGCGCGATCCGGCGGTGGAGGTGCGGTTCTGGAGCATCTACGCCGTCGGCGTGCTCGAGGTGAAGGAGGCGCGCCCGATCCTCGAAGAGCTGGCGCGCACCGACGACGCGATGTTCGAGAACTGGTGGCGAGTCCGCGACGAGGCCTCGGACGCGCTGGCGTCGTGGGATCACGGCGAGTGGCCCGATCGCGATCCGGCGTGGCTGACGCAGGCCGCGCCCGGCGCGTCGAGCTGACTCTCGGTCTTCAGACCCGCTGTCCCGTCGGCTCTTGAAACGTGGTGTCGTCGACGCGGTACTCGATCGCCCGACCGTTGCGCTCGCGGGTGCACGCGCCCGTGGCGGCGAGGGCTTCGAGCGCCGCCTGGGCGCTGCGGAGCGGGAGGCCGAGCTGCTGCGAGGTGTCCTTCGCCGACATGCGGCCGCACCGCGCGACGAGCTGGAGCACGCGATCGTCGTCGTGCGGGGCGCAGCGCGGATCGACGAGGAGCAGCGGCGCGGGGACGGTGAGGGCGAGCGCGCTGCGGCTGCGCGTGATCTCGCCGGCGCGGCCGAGGTGGGCGCGCGCGCGGTGCAAGAGCACGTCGAGCACCCCGCCATGAACGTTGTGCGAGAACGCGAATCCATAGGCCGCTCGGAACAGCTGATCTTCGGTCAAGCCCTCTTCGCCGGCGAGCGCCAGCACGGCGAGGGCGGTGTCGGTGCGGCCCTGCCGCCGCTGTGTCTGCGGTAGTCGCGCGGCGCCCGCGGCCTCGACGAGCGGCGCGTCCGGGCCGAGGAGACGCGCTCCGGGGGCCCCCTTGCGGGCCAGCACGAAGACGGGCACGTCGCCGGGATCGGCCGAGGTCGTGAGGCCGAGGAGGCCGCGCGGACCGTCGTCGTCGAGGCCCCGGCGCCAGCGCGCGAGCGGCGCGTCGACGGGGCCCGCGTCGGCGTCGGGATCGATGGCGATCCGCGCCGCGTCGAGGTCGGCGAGGTGGCCGACGAGGCCGCCCATCCGCGCGCGCGCGTGCGCCGTCGCGTGTTCAAATCCGCTTCGATCGCCGAGACGCGCGAGCTCGATCATCCGCGCGAGCGATCGCGCCGCGTCGTCGTCGCCGGGGGCGCCGTCGGCGAGCGCGCCGCTCGCCATCGTGTGCTCCCAGTCGATCCACGGACGCCACGCGGGCGACGCGAAGCGCGCGAGGGCGCCGAGGATCCGCGTCGCCAGGAAGGGCCTTCCGGTGAGCCGTCGCACCCGCGCGAGCACGAGGTTGGCGAGCGTCTCCGGCTCGTGCAGCGCCTCGGTGCGCTACATCATCGAGGCGCGGCGCGCGAGCTCCGTCGCGCCCTCGAGGTCGCCCGCGGTCGCCGTCGCCAGCGCGCGGATCGACGCCGCATCGCACACGGCGGCCGACGATCGCGCCGCGGTCCCCAGCGCGCGCGTCGCGGTAGCCTCGCGCAGCGCCTCGTCGGTGCGTCCGAGGAGCGCCTTCGCCAGCGCCGCGAGCACCTGCGCTTCGAGGTCCGCGTCGGCGGGCGCGGCGCTCACGAGGGCCGTCAGCGCCTCGCCGCGAAACGACTGGATTGCCGCTCGAAAACGCGCGATCTGCACCACCCGACTATACGCCAACGGCCGCCGGCGAGGCCGGATCCGTGATAACTCTGGTGGCGAATGCCGACGAGCACCTCGCCGCCGCGCGGGTTCAACGGGCGCCGTCCTGGCCTCGTGAAGCTGCTCGACCTCGCCAGGGGCGGCATGGGCACGGTCGAGCTCGGGCTGCGGCGCGAGGGTGGGTTTCGCCGCCTCTACGCGGTGAAGCGGCTCCATCCCCACCTCCTCGACGACGAGGATCTCCGCGCCATGTTCGTCGACGAGGCGCGCATCGCGGGCCTGCTGCGCCACGCCAATGTCGTCTCGGTCCTCGACGTCGGCGAGGACGAGCAGGGCCCGTTCCTGGTGATGGACTACGTCGACGGCGTCACCCTCTCGACGATCATCCAGCGCCACGCGACGCACGGAAAGCTCCTCCCCGTGCAGCTCTGCGCGCGCATCGGCGTGGAGATCGCGCGCGGGCTCGCCGTCGCGCACGAGCTGGTCGGGCACGACGGCGCGCTGCTCAACATCGTGCATCGCGACGTCTCTCCGCAGAACGTGCTCGTGGGCTTCGACGGGCAGGTTCGCCTCGCCGACTTCGGGATCGCGCGCGCGCTCGGCCGCAGCTCGAAGCTGACGGAGTCGGGGGTGATCAAGGGCAAGCTCGGCTACCAGGCGCCGGAGCAGCTCCGCTTCGAGGAGCCGAGCGCGCGATCGGATCTCTTCGCGCTCGGCGTCGTGCTCTACGAGCTGCTGAGCGGCAAGCGCCTCTACAGGAGCACGCCCGAGCAATCGGCCCCGATCCGCATCCTCAACGAGCCTCCGCCCGACATCGCCGACGAGCGAGCCGACGTGCCGCCCGCGCGCACCGCGTCGTCGCCGCCGCGCGCGATCACGAGACCGTCGATCGCGCCGTCGACGTGGGGCGCGGCGCGTCGCCCACCGTCGCGCTCGCGCTCCGCCCCGCGCGCGACGAGCGCCCGAGCCACGTGATCCTCGAGTGCGCCGACGCGACGGCGACGATCACCGTGGAAACAAGGGCTCCGCGCTCGGTCGGCTCGAGCGCGATCTCCCGCCGGGCGAGTACACCGTCCTCGTCCAGTGCAGCGCCGGCGAGCGCAATGTGCGGCTCGAGGTGCCGTCGGGCCGCGCGCTCAAGCTCGTCCTCGATCCGCCGACACGATCGATCGTCCAGCGGCCGTGGTTCTGGGTCGTCACCGGCGTCGTCGTCGCCGGCGGCGTCACCACCGCGATCCTCGCGACGCGGCCTCGCCAGGCGGATCCCGTGACCGACGCGTTCTGGGGCGTCACCTCGACGGCGTTCCGGTTCTGATGCGCGTGGTCTCGCCCCCCATCCGCGTACGTTCGGTAATTCGCCGGTCCTCCACGCTGAGCTAATCGGCTTCCCATGCACCGCGCCCCGCTCCTCGGCTCTCTCGTCGTCCTGCTCGCGTGCTCGACCCTCGTGCCCTCCGAGGTGATCGTCCACATCGACGCCGACTCCATCAGCCGCGCGCGCGCGTCAGCTCCACGTGCGCGTCGTCAGCCAGGAGGGCGTCACGCGGCTCGATCGACTCGCCTCGCTCTTCGGCGATCCCCCGGAGATCAAGCTCCCCACCACGGTACCCGTCGTCCCCCAGGACGGCGACAGCGCGCGCACGTTCACCGTCTTTGCCGAGCTCACCGATCAAGCGAACGTCGCTTTCAACAAGAAGGCAGCCACGCTCTCGTTCGCGGACAGCACGCTCGTCGACGTCGATCTCTACTTTTCGGATCTCTGCATTGGAATCGATTGTCCCACCGGGCAAACGTGCTCCGACGGCGCGTGCGTAGATATCAAGGCGCCGCCGCACGGCGCGAGCGGGCCCCTCGCGACCGACGCGCAGCCCGCCTATTGTGACGGCAGCCTGTGCTGGGAAGAGCCCCGCACCGGCGGCCAGGGCGCGAAGGCCGCTTGCCTCTGGGCGCCCGACGCCGGCCTCGTCGTCGACAATGGCTGGGCGATGGAGCTGAGGGGCGGGCTCTGGATCTCCGAGCCGCTCCCACCGGGCGTGTACCCCGAGTCGGTCGCTTGCTGGAGCGGCGGTGAGGCCATCGCCACGATCGGGACTTCGATCCTCGAACGCTCGGCGTCCGGATGGAAGCCGCTCGCCCTCGGGGGGACGGCGCTTCATGGCATCTGGGGTAGCGACGCCAGCGACGTGTGGGCGGTGGCCGACGGCGGCGGGATCTGGCGCCGGAAGAACCATGGCTCCTGGGCCAAGGTCAGCTCCGGTGTCTCGACGGATCTCGTGGGCATCTTCGGCCTGGCGTCCGATGACATCTACGTCGTCGGCTCGCAAAGCACCCTCCTGCACTACGATGGCAACGCCTTCTCGGCCGTGCCCGGCCCCGCGGCGGCCGATCCCGGGTTCACCCACGTCGCCGCGACGTCGAAGAGCGATCTCCACGTCAAGGCCGGCGCCAGCGTCTGGTCCTTCGACGGCAAGGCCTGGTCCGAATACGCACCGTACCTCGGGGTGGTATCGTTGACGGGTGGCCCATCTGGCTTGATGATCGCGGGTGGAACGCGCGGAACGGCTCATTTTCGCGGTAAAATCGGCGCGCCCTGGGGCGTCAGCCCGGTCGGATTTCCCTTCGATGGGCCGGGGCTCCAGGCCGTCGCGGTCTCCGGGCAGAGCGCCATTGTCGGCGGCGAGGCCGGCGGCCTCTCGCACTGGTCGGGCACGACCTGGGACAGCACCGCTGCCTGGCTCACGCGCGGCTATCTCCACGGCGTCGCCAGTGATCCCGATCGCCCGTGGCACGCCGTCGCGGTCGGCGGCGGAGGCGTGCTGGAGCGCATCGAAGGGGGCGTGTGGCGCCGTCGAGTCGTCGGCGAAGGCCCCATGGTGAAGACTCTCGATCTGCGCGCCGTCTGGATGGGACACGCCTCCTTCATCGCGGTCGGCGCTGCGGGCGCGATCGCCGAGTCGACCACGGGATACGACTGGAGCGTGGTCCCGAGCGGGACGCCCCAGGATCTCGTGGCCATCGACTCTGCCGGCGGCAAGGTCCTCGCGGCGGGCGCCGCCGGCACGTTGCTCGAGCGAACCGGCGCGGGATGGATCCCGTTCGCGACGCCGATCCCCACGTCCTCCGATCTCACCGTGCTGCGCGGCGCCGCCGATGGTTCCTTCTTCGCGGGCGCGGCCGACGGCTCGGTCTGGAAGCTCGCCCCCGGGGGCGCGTGGACCGAGCTCGGAGCGACGCCCACCGCGGTGAACGATCTCGGGATCGACACCGGCGGAGGCGTCTGGGCCTGTGCGGACGGGGCCTGTCACCTCCAGGCGGGCGCCTTCGTCCAGCTTGCTTTGAGCACGAGTGGAGCTCCTCATCGACTCTTGATGGACGGGGCCTCTCCGGGCTGGCTCGCTTCGGATGGTGGGGTGTACCGTCGCCAGGCCGACGGCACGTACGCCGGCTTAGGGCCGCCCGCGACTGCGATGAGCCTCGCGGTGGACGGCCGGTTCTTCATGGTCGGCAATTACGGGTGGATCCTCTCCGGGCCCTCCCCGTGAGCGGCAGCTCGCTCCGGCCCGTGCGTGAGGAAGAGCGCCCCTTTACGCTGCGGGCCCAGGGGACCAAGACCTGCTCATGACGCTGTCTCGCCCCCGCTCGTTCGTGGTATTTGCCGCCCTCTCCGCGCTCGTCCCTGCTTGCGGGATGACGACGCCCGAGGCCGCGCGCCAGCCGCCCGACGGCTCCACGACGGTGTCAATCGCGTCCGCCGCTGACATCCCGCCGGCTCCGTCGGCGCCGACGGGCGAGCTCGTCATGAGTCAGGATCTCTGTCAATCCGACGCGGACTGCAGCCCCGCCGCGTGTTGCCACGCCTCGGCGTGCATGAGCCGAGACAGGGCCAAGCCGTGCAATGTGATGTGCACGCAGATGTGCCAGCCCGGCACGATCGACTGCGGAGGGACCTGCCTTTGCCAGGCCGGGCGCTGCGCGGCGAGGCTGGGAAACGGCGGCAAATAGTGCCGCGTCCCGGGTTCGCGCAGGCTTCGTAAGCGCGCTCGTGGCCCCCTCGTGCGAGGGTTGGCCGCATGATGCTCCGCTCCACAATCGCGCTCCTGGCCGCGGGTACTCTGGCGCTCGGCACTCTCCACTGCGGCGGAGAGTCTCCTGGAAGCGGCGGCGCGACGAGCTCGACCGGCGCGTCGGGCGGCGCCGCGCCCGCGGGCTCGGGAGGCGGGATGGCGGCTGATCCGTGCTCGCCGGCGCCCGCGAAGGCTCCCGCCGCGCCCTCGTCGCTCGTGGCCGAGAGCGTGACTTCCTACGAGGTCGCGCTCACCTGGGCGCCGTCGCTCGATCCTGCGGTGAAGCATTATCGGGTCCTTCGCGGCGCGGCTCAGGTCGGGCTCGTCGATGCGCCTCGCTTCGCGCATCGCCCCGTCGTCCCCGGCGAGACGTACGTTTACACGGTCACGGCGCTGGGCGCGGACGGCGCCGAGAGCCTCCCGACGAGCGAGTCAGCGTGACGATTCCAGCCCAGTTGAAGGGGCCAATCGACGCACTGGCTCCCGGGAGCTGGTACGAAGTACCGGGCTCGAAGCTCTCCGACACCGCCCTCACCGCCAAGGATTATCCGTGGCTCGGCCAGGGCGAGGGGCTGAGCGGGCTCATGAACGACTGGTCGAGCGGAGCGCTCGATACGCAGCGCTACGGCTTCGATCTCCGCAAGCTCGGCTGGGCGCGCCTGACCGATCCCGATCCGCTGTCCGCGCCCGGGGCGGAGTGCCCCGACAAGTCGCTCGGCGTCCCCTGCGCGACGCAGACCTACGATGGCCTGGAGTACCTGCCGCCGCCGTTCGATCGCTTCCTCGTGGTGGGGTGGGACGGGTGGCCGCAAACGACGCTCGATCTCGACACCAACTCCTGCGCAACGTCACATGCGAGGCGGCGTGGAGCGTGGAGGAAGGGTCGATTGCCACGGTGAGCGGCGCCTCGCTCGACGGGCTCGCGATCGGATCGACCGTGGTCCACGCGCACCTCGCGACGTCCGACGCCAAGGCTTCGATTACCGTCGTGCCCGACGCGACTGCCCAGCTCATCGCCCTGAATTTCCAGCCGGCCGAGCCGCCGCTGGTGAAGGGTTGGGCGGTCGCCGACGGCGCACCGTTCGACGCCGCGCGCGGCTGGGGCTGGGAAGGCACCGCCGATCTCGCGACCCGCGACGATCGTTCGGGCGTGAACGATCTCCGGCTCGGCAGCTTCGTGGTGACCTCGAAGGGGCAGTTCCACCTGCAGGTGCCGGACGGGAGCTATCAAGTCGCCGCCGGGCTGGGCGACAACACCTTCGGCTCGGGGCTCCATCGTCTGGAGATCGCGGGAGCGGGGATCGTCTACAACGTGGGTGGCGGCAACACGGCCGGCGTGGTGATCGCCGAGGCGAAGGGCGGCGCCGGGCTGGTGTTCGACGTCGTGGGGACCCTCGATTGGTTGGCCGTGATGCCCGTCAACGGGATGAGCTTCGACGCGGCGCTGGCCGCGGCGAAGAGCTGGTAGTCGGTGCGGTGAGCTTTCTGGAGGTCGACTTGAACAGCGTATATCGTTTCGTGGCAGCGCCGGTGGTGCTGGGCGCTCTCGCTCTGCCTGCGGTGGAGCCGGCGGCAGCGGCAGCAGCAGTGGTAGCGGAGGGAGCGGCGGAACCGGTGGAGCTGCGGCCCAGAGCGGGACCGCGACGGGGACGGGCGGGACGGCGATGGCCACCGCGACGAGCACCGGTGTGGGCGGGAGCAGCGGAGTCGTTCCGGGCCCCGTGGACGCCGTGATCGCCCTGATGCCGCCCGACTCGTGGAAAGAGCTGCCGGCCACGCCGATGGCCGACGTCTGCCCGACGCCGACTGACCACTACGCGTGCGGCGCCGTCATGATCGCCTGGAGCGGAGGGGCCTACGACTCGTCCCGCGATCGCTTGGTCGTCTTCGGCGGGGGCCACAATGATTCGTGGTTCAACAACGTGTTCACGTTCGACCTCGCCAGCATGGCGTGGAAGCGGTGGACCGAGATGTCCAATGGTCTCACCGGCGATACGGTGCCGGAGATCTTTCGCGACAAGCGGATCGAGACGTGCGGGCTCTATCCGAGCGGGGCGACGCTCGATATTCCTGATGCCTGGCTCACCGCGACAGGCTATTTGATGCCCGGCAAATGCGACGATCCGAGAGCTTTCTCGATCCGACGACCTGGCACTGGACGACCACGGCGCCCACCGGCGACGATCCGGGCGCCGGGGCGAGCAATGGCACGTACGTCCGCTTTCGCTACAGCAGCGCGCGCGGGGTCTTCATGGTCGTCAACAGCACCACGACCAACGTGTTTCTGTACAAGCCGCCGGTCGCCGCGCCCTGAGGGAGCATGGGAGTCTGGAGGCTTGTGTCGCAAGCGGGATTCCATGCGGCGGGCACGGAGGCCCGCCCCACACCGGAGGGGACCCGGACCGGAGCCAATCCACTGAGCTTGAAACACGGGAGCTGAGCTCGATCAAATCAGCTCAGCTCAACCCAGCTCAGCTCAGCTCAGCTCAGCTCAGCTCAGCTCAGCTCAGCTCAGCTCAGCTCAGCTCAAGCCAACTCAACTCAGTTGAGCTCAGCTCAAGCCAGCTCAGCTCAAGCCAGCTCAGGTCTGATGTGGGGCGGGCCTCCGTGCCCGCCACATGGAGTCCCGCTTGCCACACAGACCTTTTCGGCCCGGTTTCTTGATCAGCCGGTGAGGCCGCTGAGGGGGCCGGTGCAGTAGGCCGGGTTGCCGAACGTGTCGACCGGCACGTCCATGGCCTGGCAGAGGGAGACCAGGAGGTTGTTGTGGGGATCGCCCTTGTAGTCGAGGTAGCGACCCGTCTTGAAGGCGCCGCCGCAGCTACCCGCGAGCAGGTAGCGCATGTCGTTGTGCGAGTGGGCGTTGCCGACCGCGAGCTCGTTGCACCAGAGGATGGTGGTGTTGTCGAACATCGTGCCGGAGCCCTCGTGGATGGTCTTCATCTTGGCGATCAGATAGGCCAGCTGCTTCGCGTAGAAGGCGTCGATCTTGATGAGCGCGGCCTGCGACGTCTGGTCGTCGGTCGGGTGGTGGGAGAGCTCGTGGTGACCTTCGGAGAGGCCGAACTGGCTGAAGGTGGTGTTGCCGACGCTCGTCGTCCACTGGAGGCTGGCGACGCGGGTGATGTCGCAGGCCATGGCCTGGACCATCAAGTCCATCTGGAGCTGGCCGACCTTCTCGTGATTGGCCTCGTCGTAGACGTCGCCGATGTCGCCCAGGGCCGGGGGGAGCGAGCAGTCGCCGCCGATCGTCACCATCGTGTCGAGGTGCTTGTTGATGCCATCGAGCGAGCTGAGGTGCTGCTCGAGCTTGGCGCGGTCGCCGGCGCCGAGCTTGCCTTGTAGCTTCTTCGCGTCGCCCATCACCGAGGAGAGGACGAGGTGACGCTCGGCCGCGAGCCGCTTGGCGCCGGCCGGATCGGCGTTGAAATCGCCGAAGATGCGCGTGTACGCCTTCTTGGGATCGTCGACCGGGGGCATCGGGCTGCCCGGGGCCGAGAACGACATGCGCGACCAGCTGTTGGCCTCGTGGACGCTGACGCCAAACTCCATCGAAGCGAGCTTGGTCTGATTGCCAATCTTCTGCGCGATGGCCTGATCGATCGAGATCCCGCCCGCGAAGCCGGCCGCAGGGCAGGTGTCGCAGCCGCCCTTGTCGGGGCCCGTCTGGAGCTCGGTGCCGGTGAGCATCGTCTCCATGCCGCGCTGGTGATCGTCGCCGGGGCCGTGGTGGGCGGCCTCGTTGTTGATGCCCGTGAGGACGATGAGGTCGTCCTTGTGGGCCTGCAGGGGCTGGAGGATCGGGCCGAGCGTGAAGTTCGTCTCGCTGCCCGACACCCACGCTCCGGGGATGGTACCGTCGGGGGTGAAGAAGATGACCAGCCGCTTCGGCAGCGGCGCGGCGTAGGCCTTCGGCCCCATCACCTCGAGCAGCGGAAGCCCGATCGCCGCGCCCGCGAGCCCGCGGAGGAGCGCGCGTCGGTTCAGCATGAATCGCCCTTTAGCCATGTTCATCTCCCTCGGTGCGAAGCTGCCAAGAAGTCCAAGAGGCCCGAACAAAACCGGACCGAGCCGGCCACGGAGCCGCTAGCGCGCCAAGGCGCGAGGATGAAGGCGTGCGAATGCACGTCGAATCCGAGCAACGCCGGCGCGCGACGCGGATCCGCCGGCCGGCGACGGGAAGTTTTGTGAGGGGCTCTCACTGACCGACCGTGACAGGCTTCCTGTAGAGGAAGGCATCCGTCTGCGTCAGGCCGATGAGGAGCGCCTTCACGTCGTATTTGGCGGAGGCGAACGTGGTGCGGAGCTGCTGGATCGTGCAGCTGTCTTCCATGGTCGTCGTGCGGCCATGGCCGTAGTTGAACCATTGCGTCACGACGCAGGAGCGGACCTCTTCGCTCGTCGCGAGGCGGGCGGCGAGCTCGACCGCGCCGTGGAACTTGCCGTCGGCGTCCTTGCTGCCGACGATCTCGCCCGAGTCGTCGACGGGCTTGCCGGCCTCCGTCGAGATGAACTGGCCGATCGCGTCGTAGCTCTCGAAGCCGAAGCCGATGGGGTCCATCAGCTTGTGGCAGGGGGAACAGGCCATGTCGTTGGAGTGCTGCGAGAAGCGCTCGCGCGTCGTGGCCTTGGGATCGACCGGCGGCGGAACGGCCTTGACGTTGGCCGGCGGCGGCGAGATCTGCTCGCAGAGCAGGCGCTCGCGCACGAACTTGCCACGATGCACCGGCGACGTCTGGTCGACGTGGGCGTTGAGCGCGAGGATGCTCGGCTGCGTGAGGAGCCCCGCGCGCTGCTTGGGATCGAGGTCGACGTGCTGGAACTTGCTCGTCTTCGGCCCGCCGCTGACGCCGTAGAAGGCCGCCGTGTCGGCGTTCATCATCGTGTACGGAGCGCTGAGGAGCGTGCCGAGATCGCCCGCGCCGTCGAGGACCACGTCGTCGACGAAGGCCAGTGTCTCGTCGTGCCAGGTGGTCTTGAGGGCCGGCGTGAAGATCGGGAATGCCGTCGCGTCCTTGTCGAGCGTGTCGAGCTTGGAGAGGCCGAGCCACTGCTCGTGGAAGTTCTCGATCACGCCGCGGGCGCGGTCGTCGCCGAGCATGCGGGTGGCCTGCGCCGAGATCTGCGCCGAGGTGTTGAGCTCGCCGACGTCGGCCGCGTCCATCAGCGTTTTGTCGGGCATCGAGCCCCAGAGCAGGTACGAGAGGCGCGAGGCCATCTCGTAGTCATCGAGCTTGACGACGCCGGGGGCCGTGGGCTGCGGCATCCCGAACTCGAGACGATAGATGAAGCGCGACGACTGGAGGGCCGTCTGGATCACGAGCCGGATCGCCGTCGGGTAATCCCACGTGGCGAGGGCCTGGGTGAAGACGCCCGTCAGCAGGGCGCGACCGTCGGTGTCGAGCGGCCGGCGAAAGGCGCGCTTGCCGAACGACTCGATGAATTGAGCGCCGCACTTCGCCTCGGAAGAGGCCTTGGGGTCGCAGCCGACGAGCTTGGTCAGGTCCTTCACGGCCGTGGCGGCGATGCCCTCCGAGGCTGTCATGTAGCCTTCGGCGAGGAGCTGGCTGACGACGAGGGTGTTGGCCTGGTTGTCGAAGATCCCCGACACCTCGTCGGCGGGGAACTGCGCCGAGGGGCTCGTCGTGTCGCCGAGCAGCTCGTGGACGGTGTTGTCGTACTCGAAGCGCGTCATCCGGCGGGCGGGGGAGTCGCCCGGGTGAATCGTCGAGCCGTCGCACACGAGCGGCGCCGTGACCTGGTTGGTCGAGTCGCCGCCCGGGCCGTCGCCGAGGTTGCCTACGCAGGATGCAGCTCCGCCGGTCAGGATGACCGCCGGGAGCCAGACCCACCGTTGCCACGTGCTCGTCGCCATGATTGCCCTCGTGTGCGGTCCAGGTGTCCGGGTGGGGCCCAGATCTGACTTCGCCTGCAACGACGCTATCGAAGACGAGTCCCTCTGGATACTGGCGAATCACCCCGACTGGTCGGCTCGATGTCGATTTCGGGGCTCCGATGTGTGGATTTCCAGCGGAGGTTCAGCGATTGTGCCGAACAGCTGGATCTGGCCTGATCCTGGGGCTTGAAAGGTTCAGTGCTTGGCGGCGAGATCGAGCTCCGGGTAGTGCCGGAAGATGCCTTGCTCGTTGAATGGCAAGCGACGCTCCGAGGCCAGGTACGCGGCGATCCGGGGCCGTTCAGTGACTCGAGTCGCCAGCGCGGTGAGCCGGGGCAGGGTCGGCGCGAGCTTCTTCAGGACGCGCGGGAAGGCGTATTCGAGACCGGACAGAACCTGGAAGAGCGCCAGATCGACATACGATGTCGAAGCGCCAATCAGATGACGCTCGCGGCCCTTGGCGCGCTCGAGGATGCCCTCGAAGTAGCCGAGGAACTTCGGCATTCGCTCGGTCGTGAAGCCGTGGGCCCGCCGGGCGGCCTCGGGCTTCTGATCTTCGTAGTAGAGGCCAGTCGCCACCGGATGATGGGTATCGTGAACCTCGTTGACGAAGTCAGCCAGGGTGAGCATGAGCTGGTTCGCCGCGAGGCGCGCGCCCTCGTCGTCGGGGACGAGGCCATGGCGCGGAGCGAGGAAGTGGAGGATGTTGGCTGTCTGGGCGATCGTCAGCGCGCCGCTGACGAGGAACGGGGGAGCGAACGGGGGAATGCCGTGGGCTCCGCCGCCGAGGATTTTCATCATGGCAGCCATGCCGCCGGGGCCGCGCGCAACGTCGGTGTAGGGCGCGCCCGCCTCCTCGAGCGCGAGGCGGACAAACTCACCGCGGCCCTGGATGCTGGGCCAGTAATAGAGGTCGTAGGGGGCGTCCGTCATGCGGCAGAGGGTTTGGCCGTTTCGCCCCGCCGTCAATTCATCATCGCTTGAAGAACTTGCCGAACAGGCCACCACCGTCGGCGGGGCCGGAGGTGTCGGACTTCGCGGCGGCCGCCCCGCGCTTGCGCATGTCGTGCAAACGCACCTCGCGCACGGCGTCGATGTTCTTCGGGTTGAGCTCGACGGCCCTCTTGAAGTCGCGCATGGCCTTGTCGTGGCGGCCAGCGCGCTTGAGGAGGACGCCGCGGTAATAAATGGCCCGCTCGTAGCTCGGCTCTTTGGCGAGGACGCCGTCGAGCAGATGGATGAGATCGTCGAAGTGGGGGCTCGTCATCCCCTCGCGCATGCCCGGCGGATCGCCGCGGCGCTGGGCCTGGATCCACACCAGGAGCGCGAGGTACTCGGGCTGCTCGGGATCGGCGCGGACGCAGGCCGTGGCGAGGTGCTCGGCGCCGGCGAGATCGTTCTTCTTCAGGAGGATCTCGGCCTTCTGGAACTCCATCGCGGCGTCGACGACGCGGGCGATCTTCTCGTCGTCGTCGTGGGCGGCGCCGCCGCCGGCCTGGAGGCGCTCGAGGTACTCTTTGCGCTTGGTGGCGTCGTTGAGCGTCTGGAAGGCGTCGCTGATGCGGGCGAAGACGCGGGCGACGAGGGGCTTGACCTCGGCGAGCTCGGGCGGGACGCGATCGGGGTGCCACGTCTTGGCGAGGGCGAAGTAGGCGTTGCGGATCTGATCGGGCGGTGTTTCGCGCGTGAGGCCGAGGATCTGGAACAGGTCTTCGCTGTCGATCGACGCCATGCGCCGCTCGATCTCGGCGCGACGCGCGGCGTGCTCGGGGCGAACGGCGCCGGGCGAGGTCGCGGTGATCGGCGCGGAGGGCGTCATCGGCGGGGGCGTGATCGGGCTCGCCGTGATCGACGGAGGCGGCGGTGTCGCCGCCGGGGCGCGGACCGAGGGCGGCTCGGGCGTGCGCGAGTAGGCGCCCGGGCTCGGCGGCGATCGGCTCGCGCCGCGCACGGACGAAGGATCCACGGGCTCGCGCGTGGACGCGGGCTCGACGTCGGGCACGTCGGTCGTCGGATCGAAGCCGGGCGTGGGCATCGAGACGCGCGGGAGCTTGGTGGTCGGGCGCGACGCCGGCGGACCGTCGAGCAGCGAGCCCGGGAGCGCTCCGAAGGGCAGGGGCCGTCGCGGCGGCGGCATGCGCGCCGGCGCCGGCTCGGGCGTCGGGACGGGCGTGCGCGGCGGCTCGACGATCTGCGGCGGCGGCGAGGCCGGACCTGTCACGCGCGCCATGCGCGTCGTCGGGCGCGCGGCGGGCGGATCGAGCGAAACGCGGGGCGGGACCGGCGTTTCGATGCGCGGAGGATCGCCGGTGCGGTTGCGGGCGGAGGCCCCGGGCGGCGGCGGCGGCATGTTGCTGGGGACCTCGCTCGTGAGCGTGCCGGTGCGCTTGCGCGGCGGAGGAACCGTCGGCGCGGAGGCGCGCGCAGAGCCGGGATTCGGCGTGGCCTGCGGCGGCGCGGGCGTGGCGGCGGGCTGCTCGCGGATCGCGACCTGCGCGGCCTCGATCACCGCGGGGCGATCGCGGTTGATGCCGACCGGAGCGCGGCTGCCGGGCACCCCGAGATCGAGGTAGCGCGTGATCGCCAGGGCGTAGATCGTCAGGCGCACGACGCGCTCTTGCGCGACGCCGGCGTCGAGGATCTCGGCGAGCGTCATCCGGCGCGCGCGCAGGAGATCGACCACGCTGCGCTCGTCGCGCTGGAGCTGGAGGCGGCGGAGCTCGGCGTCGATGTGGAGCGCGAGGGGCCGGCCCGCGATGCGGAGGAGCGTCGCGTCGACCATCGGGTCGCTCGCGCGGAGGCGGACGCCGGCCATGATCGCCGCGAGCGGCTCGCACGGGGTGAGCTCGGGGCCGCCGTAGCTCGTGAGCAGGTTGGTGTTCTTGTAGTAGGCGTAGCGCGTCTCGGGCGGGAGCTCGAAGAGGTACGTCGTCTTGCGCATCACCTGGAGGCGGAGCGCGTCGATGATCTTCTCGCGATCGAGCAGGCCCTTCATCACGAGGTGGCGCCCGTGGAGGATCTGCTTCTTCGAGATCTCCATCAGCGTGCCGCGGAGCGTGGGCTCGTCGAGCAGGCCCATCTCGAGGAGGACGCGATCGAGCGGCGCGACCGTGGTCCCGGTGCGGACCTTCGCGGGCCCGCCGTCGTGGAAGTAGATCGCGTGCGCGAGCCCGTCGGGAGCCTGGAACACCGTCGTCCCGGTGAGGCGCTGATCGAGCATGTAGATCAGCAGGTGCGCGAGCGGCGTCTTGTTGAAGGTGCCCTCCGCCGTCGGCGGCGGCAGCGGCGCTTCGACCAGCGGCGCGGGGAGGCTCGACGCGCGCTCGCCGGCGATGAGGTTCTCTTGCTCCTCCCACGAGACGGAGCGCGTGCTCTGGCTCTCGTCGACGCCGTCGTCGTCGGGCTCGTCGACGTAGTGCGGCAGATCGATCGCCGAGGGCTGCCGCGGCGGCGGCGGCGCGTGCATCACCTGGACGTCGATCGGACGCTTGGGCGCGGCGGGCATCGTCGAGTCGCGGCGCGCGTACTGCGACTCGAGGGTCGGGATCCACGGCGAGCGCGGGCCCGGCGTCTGGAGGATGTTGATCGACGAGGGCGGCGGCGTGGCCGGCGCGATCGACGGCGAGGGCGAGCGCTGCTCTTTTCCGCTGCTGCCGAGCATCATGCTCGGGGCGCCCGCCTCGGCGATCGGGGCGTACGTGGCGGCGAAATCGCGCAGCGACGCGGCGTTGGGATCGTCGCCCGTGGCGACCACGCGGCGCACGTGGCGCGCGGGCTCGCCCCGGCGCTTCTGCGCGAGATCGACCTCGATCGGCCGAGCGAGCCAGCCCCCCGAGGCGTCGAGGACGACGCGCACGCGCGGCTGCGAGTAGAGCGAAGGGCTCTCCGGCGTGTGGACGACGAGCGCCGTCTCGCCCGACGAGAGCTCGACGATCGTGCCCGTGGGGAAGAGCCCGAGCGCGCCGACGAGCAGGCGGATCGCCGTGCGATCGGCGGGCTCGGTGGCCTCCTTTTCGAGACGCGCGATCGCCTCGTCCGCAGGCAGCGGCGACATGCCCGGCGTGGGCGTGAGCAGATCGTTGAAGGTGCGCGCGACGGAGATGATCCGCGACTGCATGCTCGGCTGGCGGAGGCCGCGGTAGAGCGGGCCGAGGCGATCTTTGCGCCGGACCCAGTGCGCTTCGTACCCGATGACGGTGCGCATTACGCTGGGCTCGTTGACGCGGCCGAGCGCGGTGAGCACGACGGCGGTGCTCGCGGGCGCCTCCATCTCCTGCTGCTCGCTGAGCTGGGGCATGATCCCGGGCGCGCCCTTGCCGACCACGCCGGCGATGCGCGCGCGCGCCGTGTCGAAGAGCAGCGCGGCCATCGCCACGCGCGAGAGCAGCACCATGTCGGTGGTGATCTGCCGCGTCATCGCCAGGCTCAAAATAGCGGTGTTCACCGCGCGCCCGGCCTGATCGTGGTTGGCGTTGCGCGCGGCGGTGACGCCGAGGAAGGCCGGCGTCTCGCCCGTGGAGAGATCGACGAGGCGCTGGGCGACGCGCTTGACGCGCTGGGGGAGCTCGTACTTTCCGCGGCGCAGCTCCTCGAAGAAGCGGCGCATGATCACCACGGCCGAGGCGTAGGTGCGCGCGACCTGGAGGGCGGGATCGAGGCGCTCTTCGAGCTGGATCTCGCGGTTGAGGGCCACGGCGTTGATGCCGCGGAGCCGGATCTTCGGCGAGGGCCGATCGATGCGCGGGGGCTTGGCGCTGCGAAGCGCGTCGGCGAGCGCAGAGACGAACGCGTAGAAATCGTTCTCGCGCGCGTCGCGCATGATCCCGATCTCGGCCGCGCCGACCTTGTGGAGGATGGTGCCGAGCTCGAGCGCGCCCTCGTAGATGCCGCGGTTGGCGCGGAGCAGCAGGCCTCCGACGAAGACCGAGCCGTGCGCGAAGAGGATCGAGACGTTGTGCTCGGTGCGTTGGCCGTAGTCGTTGACGAGCGCGACCGTCTCCTCGACCTGCCGCTTCATGGCCTGGTTGTCGAGCGAGTGCAGCGTCGAGAGCTTCACCAGGCGAAAGAGCGCCGTCACGATCGACGCGGCGAGGTCGCGCGTCTGGACGCGGCGAGCCATCTCGCCGGCGTTCTGCGTGAGGACGTCGAGCCCGCCCGACGGCGCGCGGCCGAGGTCGAGGCTGGGCGGCCCCACGGGCGCCACGGAGGCGATCGGCCCCGGGCCGGAGCCAGGTCCACGCGTGCTCACTGGATGTCTCCGCTGTCGGTGATGCGACGGCCGAGCTTGCCGGCGATGAGCTCGGCCGCGGCGCTCGTCTTCTCGCGCAGCTGCGGGCTGTTGCCCCAGCGTCGACGACCCTCTTTCACCAGGGCCTGCAGCACTTCCATCGATCGCGACTCGCGGCCGAGGAGCTCGGCGGCGACGACGCGCGTCTGCTCGACGGCCTCATCGGTGCTGAAAATACCGCGCTTCTCGAGGATCTCGAGCGACAGCTGCTCGGCGCGGAGCGGGTGCAGCGTGTAGAGCGCGCCGAGGATCTCCTTGCGCTCTTCGACGCCGAGCTGATGAAACGTCACGTCTTGCACGCGGCGCACGAGGAGCGGCCCGGCCGGCTTGACCTGATGGTGCGCGAGCGTCCGCAGCGCCGCGATGCGGAGATCGGGCGCGCCCGTCTCGGCGAGCTGCGCGAGCTCGTCCTTGAGCTGCTCGGGCGACGTGGAGAGCAGCGCTATCGCCTCGCAGCGGAGCATCGGGATCGAGCAGCCCGCGAGCCGCCGCAACGCCTCGGTGGCGCCGGGCTTCTTCACGGCGGCGAGGATCCTCAAGATCGGCCGCGCGACGTCGATGTCCAGCGTCATCACGCGATCGACGACCTCGGCCTCGCGGCCCGGGAGGATGCGCTCGAGGTAGCCGAAGAGCACCTTGCGCAAGCCCTCGTGCGGCATCGATCCGACGAGATCGAACACCACGTCGAGGTGGGCCGGGCCGAGCGCCGAGACCACCGGCATGAGGTCGCGCGCGAGGGCGTCGAGGTCGACCGCGACGAAGCCGTCAGAGGCCTGCATGCCCATCGGCGCAACGCGGATGGCCTCCTTCATCGCCAGGCGGAACGTCTCCGGCGAGAACATGCCGCGAGAGACCTCGGCCTTGATCGCGGCGACCTCGCTCCGCGGCGCGTAGGCCTCGAGCGCCTTGGCCACCGCGTCGAACATCTGGAAGACGATGTCGAAGCGCCGCTGCAGCACGAGGTCGCGCGTCGAGGCGTCGAGCGGCTCGTAGATCAGCTCGGTGTCCTTGAAGCGGCGCGCGTTGAGGATCGCCTCGGTCAGCACGTCGACGTAGCGCTCGCTCCAGCGCTCCGGCGTCATCGAGAGCTGCACGCCGAGGGCCTTCTTGGCGACGGGATCGAGCGCGAGCGCGCCCGCCGCGAGGCGCGCTGCTTTGATGGCAGCCTGATCTGTCTCGATCACCATGGCCGCGGCCTCGGCGCGGTTGGCCTTCTCTTCGGTGGCGCGGCGGGCTTCTTCCTCGACGTCGTCGGCCTCGGCCCAGAAGGCCTCGCGATCGGCGGCGTCGCCCTCGGCGAAGACGTTGATCACGTCGTAGTGGACGTGATCGAGGCGCTTCTCCCAGAGCGCGGCGGCGACGTCGTCTTCCGGCGCGAGGTCGGTCGTCGGATCGAGGAGCATCACCTCGCAGACCGCGCGCAGCTCTTCCTCGGAGAAGCCGGGCGAGAGCCGGATCTTGCGAATGCCGGCCGCGAAGAGGTGATACGGCACGGCGTCGAGCGGCGCCGTGGGCTCCCAGATCGTCTGCCCGCGGTGGGTGAACGAGTACGGCGAGAGCTTCCAGTGCACGGCGCTGGGGTCAGCGCGCAGCGCCTCGATCAAGCCCTGGTACGTCGCGCGCAGCTTGTTGTCCGTCTCGGGGTGCTTCCACCCGTAGTGGCGGATCGTCGGCAGCAGGCGCTCCCAGCGGCGGAACACGTCGACGAGGCTGACGACCGAGGGCTCGCTTTCGTCGGCGTCCTCCGCGTCGGCATCGTTCATCTCCTCGACGATGGGCATCGCCGCGGCTTCGGCCTTGCGCTGGCGGTCTTCCTGGCGGCGGCTCTCCTGCTCGTCGAAGCGCCGTTGCTCGGGCTTCTTCGGGGCGATGCTGCTGCCGCCGAGGTCGTCCGAGATGCGGCGACACTCGTCGCGCATGGCGTTGGCCGACTCGAAGCGGTTCCGTTGATCCCACGCGAGGGCCTTGTCGACGAGCGAGATCACCTCGATCGGCAGGTCGGGCGCGACGCGCGCGAGCGACGGCGCCGGCGTCGTCGCGGCGAGGATGAAGGCCTCGTTGTCGGTGCGACCCTGATGCAGGCGCTGCCCGCTCAGCATCGCGTAGAGCATCGCGCCGACCGAGAACACGTCGGCGCGGCCGTCGACGCCGTCCTTCAGGCCCATCGCCTGCTCGGGCGCCATGAACGACGGCGTGCCGAGCGCGGTGCCGGCGCGGGTGTGATCGCCGCCGGCCTCGCGCATGCGGGCGACGCCGAAGTCGAGGACCTTCACCACGCCCTCGCGCGTGACGAAGATGTTGGCGGGCTTGATGTCGCGGTGGACGATCCCGAGGACGTGGAAGCCCTCGAGCGCGTCGAGCACCTCGGCCGCGATCCACAGGGCCTCGGCGGGCGGGACCTTGCGGTGCTTGCGCTTCCAGAGCTGCTGCGCCGTCTCGCCCTCGAGCAGCTCCATCACCAGGAACGGCTCGTCTTGCTCGGTGACGTCGTCGTCCTGGATCGCGACGCGGCCGCGGTGCTCGACCTTGTTGGCGACGTAGCCTTCGCGGAGGAAGCGATCGCGGATGCCAGGGTCGCGCGCGAACTCGGTGTGCAGGATCTTCAGCGCGGCGCGGGAGCCGTTGCGGTGCGTCGCCGCGTACACCGAGGCCATGCCTCCAACACCGAGCAGCGAGTCGAGCCGCCACTTGTTGTTGATGGTGAGCCCGATGCGAGCGCGGGCGCGCGTCTTCTCGTCTCCCGGGCTGATGGCGGAAGGCTGAGATGCCGGAGCTTCGACTCGGGAATTCATCGCGACAGGAACGGAAAAGGTAACACTATCAGCCCATGTTGGGCGCCCTTTCGCGTCGCGTCCGCGGGCTCCGTCACGTGTGGACTTCGTGCGAAGCCGAACTTGCCACGACAGGACCGCTCTCCGCGACTACGGGCCCCGGGCGAGGCCGCGCGATGGTAGAGGAATCGGTCAACGAGGCGCCATGCAACGCGAGGCCGACGAGCGCGGATGAAGATCGCGCGGATCATCCACGAGAGCAGTCCGTTCCCGGTGATCGCGCTGGAGCGAGACGGCGCGCTCTACGACGTGACGGAGCTCGACAGTCGCTTCGCCACGGCGCGAACGCGGGAGCTCGTCGGCGGCGCGTGCGATTTTTTTTCGCGGATCATCGCCCTCGGCGGGGCGGGCCTCGACGAGCTCGATCAGCGCCTCGCGGCCGGTTATCGCCCGACCGAGGCGCGCCTCGCCCCGGGATCGTTCCTGTGGCTCGCGCCCTGCGATCCCGATCGCGCGCTCCTCGTGCACGTCACGCGCGATCGCGACGGCGAGCTCGCGGTGCGCCTCGGCAACGCCCGCGCGGCCCTCGGCAACGACACGAGGACCCCGTTCCCGCACGGCGAAACCAGGCCCGCGCTCGCGCTGGGGATAGCGGCGATCCTCGGCGACGAGCTGCGCCGCGCGACGGTGTCGTCGGCGCGACGGGCGATCCTCGGCGCGGCGATCGTCAACGATTGGGCGGCTCGCGATCTGGAAGAGCGCGGCCTCGGAGCCTTGCATTGCCGGGATTTCGCGACGCAGCTCGGCCCCGCGCTGGTGACGATCGACGCGCTCGTCGGCGTGCCGGCCGTGCGCGCGCAGGTCCGCGTGGGCGGGGTGATCGTCGCCGAGGGCGCGCTGCCCGAGCCGCTCGACGCGCTGGCCGAGGCCGTCGCCTGCGCGAGCCAGCTCGTCGAGCTCCACGCGGGCGACGTCGTCACGCTCGCGACGCCGCTCGGCCCGATCGATCCCGTCGCCTACGGCGCGCCGATCGAGCTGCTGGTCGAGCGCCTCGGCAAGCTCAGCGGGGTCGCCGTCCGCGGCCCCGCGCTCGCCCCGTGGCGCCGCTAGATCGGCTTCAAATCAAGCTCAGAACGAGCCGACGAAGCCGATGCCGGTGACGCTGCCGCCGACGAGCGGCGTCGGCCGGATCGTGAACGCGGCGGCCTTCTTCGGCGGCGATGAGTCGGTCTTCATGAAGATGCCCTCGGCGATCAGCCCGAGGCCGCCGATCTGCGCGAGGCCGTCGATCACGAGGAAGAAGCCGCGCAGCACGACCTTGGCGCCGCAGCCCGGATCGTCGGTCGCGCACCCGCTCTTGCCGAGCGCGAGCCACGGCCCGACGACGGGGATCTTCAGCTCGGTCGTGCCCGGAACCTCGGGGAAATTCGAGGCCATCGCGTACGAGAACGCGTACGCGCCGCCGGCCACCGCGACGCCGCCGAGCGCCAGCTTGAGGCGCACCGACGACGGCGGGAGCGCAGCTTCCTTCGAGGGCGTCGTCGCGACGACGTCGTCGGCGGCGCGAGCCGTCCCCGTCGCGGTGATCGCGAGCACGAGCAGCGAGAGCGGGAGCAGGAGCTTCATCGATTACTTCTTCGGCGCGGGCTTGGCTGCGGGCTTCGCGCCCGGCTTCGTCTTCCCCGGTTCCTCGGGTTTCGCAGGCAATTTCACGGTGTACGGCACCTCGAGCTCGCCGTCGAACGGGACGATGATCTCGCCCACGAAGGAGCGTTTGATGCACGACTCCGTCTCGGTCCCGGCCCACGGAGCGCCCACGCTCACGTCGGTGGCGCGGCCCTTCTTGCCGTCGAACGTGACCTTGACCTCGCCCTCGCCGCGCACGCTCTCGGGGACGACCTTGGCGCAGTTCGCAGCCTTTTCTCCGCCGCGGCGCAGCGCAATTTCCATCTGCGCTTTCTGATCGGGCGTGAGCTCGTCCTCGGCCGGCGGCTTCACCTCGGCGGCCGGCGTGTCAGCGGTCGCGGCCGGCGCCTCGGGCTGGATGAAGGTCCCCTCGACCTGGGCCGGTGCGCCACCGCACCCGGCGAGGGCCGCTGCTGCGACGAGCGAGGCGAGAAACAGGCTGCGTTCACGTCGATGGGCCACGAGATCCTCCGATTCGGGGCACCCTAGCAGGTTGTCGGCTTCGACGGGATCCGTGAGGCGCACTCCCGGACTTTGCCGCCTGCGCACGGCGTTTTCGTCGCTTGCCCGGCCGCGCCCCGGCCGGTGTAGGTGATCCGGCATGCGGGGATTCATCAGGAACGTTCGCTTCGCGCCGGCGATCGCTGCGCTGATCGGCCTCGCGACGCTGGCCCGCCCCTGCGAAAGCCAGCCCGAGCCCAGGCCCGTCGAGATGACCGCGCCTGCCGCATCGCCGAAGCGATCGATCGATCCCGCGGCGATCGAAGCCGCGATGAGCAAGCTCGCGGCCGACGTGAAGGGCTGGGGCGGCGTCGTCGGCGTCTCGGTGATCGACGTGAGCAGCGGCGCGGTGATCGCCGCGTCGAGCGAGCACGCGCCGCTCAACCCTGCCTCGAACGCCAAGCTCGCGACGGCCGCGGCGGCGATCCGTTTGCTCGGCCCGCAGCACCGCTTTCTCACGGGCCTCTACGGCAAGATCCACGGCGAAGGCGTGGACGAGCTGGTGATCCGCGGCGACGGCGATCCTTCGCTCTCGACCCGTGATCTGTGGGTGATGGCGGCCGAGCTCCGCGCCGCGGGCGTGCGCCACGTGCGATCGATCCTCGTCGATCAAGCCTGGTTCGACGACGCGTACGTGCCCCCCGCGTTCGAGCAGCAGCCCGCCGAATGGGCTCCTTTTCGCGCGCCGATCGCCGCCGTGTCGCTCAACGAGAACACGGTGCTCTTCCAGATCCGCGCGACGAAGGACGGCGCTGACGCTCTCGTCGACGTCGATCCGCCGGGCTTCGTCGATCTCACCGGCAGCGTGGGCACGTCGAAGAAATCCGATCCCGAGAAGGTCGTCCTCGGCCTCGAAGCGAAGGGCGCGCGCCTCGCCGGCAAGCTCGGCGGCACGTTGCCCGAGGGCAGCCGGTTGCTGCGCGTGGCGAAGCGCGTCGAGGATCCGCGGCTGCTCGCGGGCTACGCGCTGCGGGCGGTGCTGAAGCAGCTCGGCGCCGACGTGCCCGCCGAGGTGAAGGCCGGCGGATCGAAGCAGAAGGCGCTCCTCGTCGCGCATCGATCCGACGAGCTCGCGCAGCTCGCGTTCGCGCTCGGAAAAGAGAGCGACAACTTCTACGCGGAGATGCTGTTCAAGGCGATCGGCGCGCAGGCCAAGGGGCAACCGGCCACCACGGAGGCCGCCGCGGCGGCCGTGACGACGTACCTCGACGGCGCGGGCGCGATGGACGCCGGCATCGTCGTGAAGAACGGATCGGGCCTCTTCGACGCCAACCGCGTCACGGCGTCGTCGACGACTTCGCTGCTCCGCGCCGCGTACCGCGATCCCCGCGTGGGCCCGGATTTTCTGGCGCAGCTCTCGATCGGCGGCGTCGATGGAACGATGCGCGGCCGCTTCAAAGAGTGGTCGAAGTCGCGCGCGATCCGCGCCAAGACCGGCACGCTCGACGCCGTCGCCGCGCTCTCGGGCTACGTGCTCCCGCCGCCTGGCCGCGCGCCCATCGCGTTCAGCCTCGTGGTGAACGGTATCCCTGGGAAGGTCAGCGCCGCGCGCGGCTCGATGGACGATGTGGTGAAGGCCATCGCCGCGGAGCTCTGGAAGGGCGCTGATCGCAACTGATCAATCGTCGCGCCCCGATCGAGGACTCGAGTCCTCATGGGCATGACACGCGCGCCGTGGCCGGTACAAAAACGCCACGGCCGCCCGGGTAATGGGGCGGCCGTGAGCGACGCTCGCTCCCGGCGCGTTCGAGGCGCCGAGAGCGACGTCCACGCGATCAGTAGTCGCGCATCTGCTTCCGGATCTTGCCGAGCGCCTGCTCCTGGAGCTGGCGAATGCGCTCGCGCGACAGGTTGTACTTGTCGCCAATCTCCTTCAGCGTGAGCTCGTCCTCGTCGTCGAGGCCGAAGCGCCAGCGGATGATCCGCGACTCGATCGGCGTCAGCGTCGTCAGCAGGCGCCGGACCTCGTCGCTCCACTTGCGGTTGGCGAGGTGATCGAACGGCGAGAGCGCGTTCTCTTCCTGGAGGAAGTCGATGAACTTCCGCCCGTCCTCGTCGCCCACGGGGCGATCGAGGGAGAACGGCGTCTCGGCGTAGAAGTCCTTCACCTTGTCGAGCTTCTCGCGCGGGACGCCCGTCTCCTTCTCGAGCTCCTCGATCGTGGGCTCGTGGCCGGTGCGGGCGATGATCGCCTGCGTCGCGCGCGCCACCCGGTTGTAGGTGTCGAGCATGTGCACCGGGATGCGGACCGCGCGGCCCTTGTCGGCGAGGGCGCGGCTGATCGCGTGCCGGATCCACCACGACGCGTAGGTCGAGAAGCGGTAGCCGCGGTTGTGATCGAAGCGCTCGACGGCCTTCATCAGGCCGATGTTGCCCTCCTGGATCAGGTCGATCAGCGGCAAGCGGCCGCGGTTGTAGCGCCGCGCGATCGACACCACGAGGCGGAGGTTGGCCTTCACGAAGCGGTTCTTCGCGTCGTGCTGGATCTGGAACGCGCGCTCGATCTTCTCGAGGTAGCGGCGGTATTCCTTGGTGCTCGTCAGCGTCGGACGACGCGCGCGAGCCACGTCGGGATCGGTGATGTCGTCCTCGAAATTCGGCTCGCGGATGAGCTCTTCGGCGATCTGCTTCGCCTTCATCATCCAGATGCGATCCGAGTCGGGGAGGCGAATGACCTCGGCCAGCTCGCGGGTGAGCGTGTCCCACTGCTTCTGCTGGTCGGCGGCGAGCTTCTTCTTGGCGCGCCAGACATTGACCAGCACGTCGAGCTCGACGAGCTGCGGGGCCTTGACCTCTTCCTCGCCAGCCTTGGTGACCTGCTCCTGCAGGACAGGGAGGATGTGCTCCGCCGCGGGCAAGTACGACAGCAGGGTCGTCCAGAGATCGAGTTCGGTGCGCTCGACCGTCTTGGCCGTCGCCAGCTCTTCGTCCGGGCCCATGACGGGGTGGAGCGCCATGTCGCGGAAGTAGCGAGCGAGCATCGAGTCGCCGCCGCCGTCCTCCACGTCTTTCAGCTCGCGGGCGGGAAGCTCGCGTGCACGGGTGGGCTCGGGCGCGCGATCAGCAGCGGGGGCGAATTCGAGGTCGATGAAGTCCGCCGCCGGCTCTTCCTCGGTTACCTCGGTCGGACGCGCACGGACGGCCGTGTCTTCCGCGCCGTCGTCCTCGAGCAGTCCGAGCGACGCGAGGTCGGGCGCAGCCGAGCCCTCGACCGCCGGAGCCTTGGTGAGGGAGTGAGCCTGGTTCTTGGCAGACCGCATGGTGGCAACCTCCATGGTGGGCTCCTGCGCCGCGTGGCGCGGAGGGGATGCGTTGGGTTGATCATTCGCTCCCGCGGTGGCCCGGGCGACCGTGCGGGGATTGGACCGAGCGTCAGCGCGACCGAGCGGGGCAACCTCGCGCCCACGCGGCCCATTGGACGGAGCAGCAGCGCCTCGGTTCGCTCCGCCCTGTGCCGGATTCTTGGATGCCGCGGAGCGAGCGGAGGTGCCCGGGCGCTTCTCGGACTGGGGGGGAGTTTCGTGGCGGCGAGCGGTCGAGGTATTCATAATCGGTCTTTTCGGTGGGGTGGATGCTCGGTCGTTCACTTCTACGCGGGCCGTGTTTCGAGGTTGCAACCCGCCTCCCTTTTTTTGGGGCCCAGCAGAGGGCAATGGAAGGCGTTCGGAAGCGGGTCTCGCCGGAGGCGAAAGATCCCCCCGGCGGGCAGGGGATTGCGACTGCGATCGGGCCTTTTGGCCCTTGTTCGGCTGGACAAATCAGCCGGCTGGTGCAACTGTCGAGTCCTGCCGTTGATTCCTGCGAATTCGTCCGTCCAGAAGTTGCGACGGGTGTCGTTCGCGGAAGCAAACGAGCTTGATTGTCCAAATTCACTTGCAAAAATGATGCCTCGTTTGCCTTACCCTCCTGCTCCTTCCTTTTGAGGTTCGAGACGGTACGTACGTTCCGGGTTTCCCCGGCTTTGTACGGAGAGGTGGCCGACGAGTCGAAGTACGGCGTATCCAGGGGCAGCCTTACGCAAACTTCATCCGCGTGAAGCTTCCGGGCGAAGTCCCGCGCAGCCTGTAGGGTAGGGTTCGGCGGTTGCCGAGCCCCTGAACGACGCCTTTCGCACCCGTCGACGCCGGCGGGCTGCTGCAGGCCACGTTTCGGCCCCTACAGAGGCTTCGCCGCAGCTGGCTGGATTCTTCAAGACGATGTTGCCGGCCAGTCGATCTGTTCCTGCCGATTTTCATGCCCGGGTGTGGGGCTTGTTGCGGGCGGGAAAACGGCCGGGGCGCCACATGGCGCTTTTGATCGCGGCAGTTGCCGCGCAGGCGGGAGCGAACGGGGTGATGGCGACGTGTGCTGGCCTGCTTGGCCAGGCGCTCGTGGCCGGTCCACAATCTGGGTTCTCCGGCGCGGTTGTCGACACCCGGACTCTCAACTTTCCTCCGCTGCAGCTTTGTTTTCTGGGATTCGCTGCGGCGATCGTGAAGACGGGGGCGGGCGCCTTTTCTGTCTACGGCCAGAAGCGCGCCGTGTTTGAGGCTGGAAACGCCGTCCGTCACGAAATCACCGACGCCATCCTGCGCTGTGGGCAGCCGCCCAGCGCCGTCGCGGACATGAACGCCGCGCTCGTGGTGCGTTTGCGCGAGGTCGAGCGCGGGATCGACGAAGGAGTCTTCGCGGGGCTGCGGGCGGCCGCGAACCTCGTTCCCCTGGTGATCGCGCTCGTGGTGCTGTCGTCGTCGCTGGCGCTCGCTGCGCTCGGGGTGCTCGTGCCGTTCGCGCTGGCGCTGGCCTTCGTTCGTCGGCGTTTTCGCCGCGGGCACGCCCGCGCTACCCGGCTCGCCGAGGAGCTGCACTCGGGCGTCGACGAGCTGGTGCGGCACCTGGATCTCTGGCGCACCTACGGCGCGGGCGATCGCGTTCAGCGCGCGCTGGCGGCCGCCGGGGACGAGGCGGCTCGCGCCTCGGCGCGCGCTGACGCAGGCAGGACAGCGCTGTCAGGGGCCAACGAGGCGCTCGCGGCCGGTGCGCTCCTCGTGGCCGTCGCGCTGGTCGAGCGCGGCGGCCTCGCGCTCGGGAGGGGATCGCTGGTGGCGTTCGCGGCCGTGTTCTTCCTGATGTACCGACCCCTGCGGGATCTCGGGGATGCCCGCACCGCGGTCGAGCGCGGCGCGGACGCCCTCGGCGCGCTCGACCGCGTCCGCGTCGATCTCGAGGTCAGGAGCGCTCACCTGCGCATCCGCGCCTCGGGGCCCGACGACGCGAGCACATCGCGCACATACGGGTGGGACGCGCAGCGGCTCATCGTGCGCGGCCTCTCCGTCGCGCGCGGAGCTTGGTCGACGCCCGTAACCGACCTGCACGCCGAGCCCGGCGAGATCGTCGCGCTCGTCGGCCCAACGGGCAGCGGCAAGACGACGCTGCTGCGCGCGCTCCTCGGTCTCGAGCCAGACGCGCAGGGCACCGTCCACTACGGCGATCGCGATCTCTCCGCCGCGGGCGTCGGCCCGCGCGAGCGGCCGTTTGCGTGGGTCCCCCAGGAGGCGGCCGTGATCTCGGGGACGCTCGCCGACAACGTCACGCTGGGCGCGCCCGCGCCGCTGGAGAGCGCCGCGCAGAGCACGCTGCAGAGCCTCGGCGCGCAGTCGCTGCTCGATCGGGCGGGCGAGGCGCGTCTCCACGCTGGCGGGCCCGAGCTCTCGGGTGGCGAGCGCCAGTGGGTGGCGATCGCGCGGGCCCTCGCGAGCGGGCTGCCGGTGCTGCTCCTCGACGAGCCCACGTCGGGCCTCGACGCCGACTCGCAAGATCGCGTCCTCGCCACGCTGGCGACGCTGCGCGGGCGCCGCACCGTGATCGTGGTGACGCACCGGCCCGAGCCGCTGGCGATCGCCGATCGCGTGGTGCGGCTCCGCTAGAACTGCGACAGAAAGCGCGGATCGCTCTCGAACATCAGGCGGATGTTGGGCACGCCGTACTTGAGCATCGCCACGCGATCGATGCCCATTCCGAAGGCGAATCCCGTGTATTTCTCGCTGTCGATGTCGCAGTGGCGGAAGACCTCGGGGTGGATCATCCCGGCGCCGAGGACTTCGAGCCAGCCGCTCTGCTTGCAAACCCGACAGCCGGCGTAGCTGCCGTCGGCTTTCCGACAGAAGACGCAGCCGACGTCGACCTCCACGCCCGGCTCGACGAAGGGGAAGAAGCTCGGGCGAAAGCGCACCGGGGTTCCGGGGCCGTAGAGGCGCTCGACGAAGGCCGTGAGCACGCCGCGGAGATCGGCCAGGCTCACGCCCTCGTCGACGAGGAAGCCCTCGATCTGGTGGAACATCGGCGAGTGGGTGAGATCGTCGTCGCGGCGGAAGACGCGCCCCGCGCTGACCACGGCGAGCGGCGGCGCGTGGGTGCTCATCTCGCGCACCTGCATGTTGCTGGTGTGCGTGCGGAGCAGGACGCGCGCGCCCTCGGCGGAGGCCAGCCAGAAGCTGTCCTGCATGTCGGTCGCGGGGTGGTCGGGCGGGAAGTTGAGCTTGGTGAAGTTGTTCTCTTCGAGCTCGACCTCGGGGCCCTCGGCGATGGCGAAGCCCAGCTCGCGGAAGATGCCGAGCAGCTCGTCGCGGACCTGGTGGATCGGGTGCGCGTGGCCGCGGCCGAGCTCGGTGCGGCCGGGGAGCGAGAGATCGTACGGCCGCGCGTTGAGCTCGGCGTCGCGAACGGCCCGCGTGATCGCGTGGAGGCGCGCCGCGAACGCGGACTCGACCTGTTCGCGGAAGGCGTTCACGGCGGCGCCGGCGCGGGGCCGCTCGGCCGGCGCCACGTTGCGCATCAGCGCGAGGACCGCGGTGAGATCGCCCTTCTTTCCAAGGACTTTCGCGTACTCGAGGCGCAGCGCTTGCTCGGTCGGCGCGGACGCGAAGGCGTCGCGGAAGCTCGTCCCGAGGCGCGCGAGGCCTTCTTCGATGGCCTGGACAGCGCCTTCGGGAGCGGAGGTCGTGCTCATGGCGGCCTTCTTAGCAGAAGGCGACGCCGCCGGGCAGCGCGGCGATCGCGTGATTGGAGGTGAGGGGAGGCGTGAACGAGACATCGATCGAGGCCCGCATCACGGCGCCTCGATCGACGGGGGCAGCCCTACTTGGCCGTCGCGAGGCGGGCCACGGCGGCGAACGAGGGCGCGTCGTGGATGGCGATCTCGGAGAGGACCTTGCGGTCGAGGCCAATGGCGGCCTTCTTGAGGCCCGACACCAGACGCGAGTAGCTCGTCCCGTTGATGCGGGCGGCGGCGTTGATGCGGGTGATCCACAGGCGGCGGAAGTCGCGCTTCTTCAGCTTGCGGCTGATGTACGCGTACTCCCAGGCGTGGCGGAGAACCTCCACGGCCTGGCGGAAGCGGTTCTTCCGGCCGAGGAAGTAGCCCTCGGTCTGGTTTAGAACCCGGTTGCGGCGACGGCGAGCTTTGAAACCACGTTTTACGCGAGCCATGTCTGGTGCCTCCGATCAGCCGTAGGGAAGCATCAGCTTGATGCGCTTCTGGAACGACTTGTCGACCATGTCGTTCTTGCGGAGACGACGCAGACGCTTGCGGCTCTTCTCCTGCATCATGTGGTTACATCCGGCCTTGCTCCGGCGGATCCTTCCGGATCCGGTGATCCGAAACCGCTTCGCAGCGGCTCGGTTCGTCTTCATCTTCGGCACGGGTAGCCTCGAGGTTGGACGGCTTGCGCTCCCACCGGCCGCGCCCCGACCGTCGGGGTGCTGTTTTCGCCGTGTAGGATGCGGAAGGGGCGCGCTTTATGACGGACCGTCCCGCGCGTGTCAAGCGTCACACCCGATTCGAGGGCGATCCAGCCCCGAAAACGGTCGGCTTTCAAAGTTGAATTGTTGCTCTCCAGCCGCGCGGCTCGTGATACGACCGCCCGCGACGTCCGCCGTGGCGTCGCCCGAGCCTTGGGGCTCGGGGGGTCGGGGTTTTTGCTTCGCTCTGGAGGATCCATGAAAGTCGTTACGCTGATCGTCGCGGGCGCGGTGGCCATCGCCACCTCGGGGTGTGCCGCTCGTGTGGCCGTCGTCTCCCAGGAGAAGAACGCGTACGTCGTGAAGACGGGCCTCTTTGGCCTCACCTCGACGATGTACCACTGCAAGGCGGACGGCGCGAAGCCGGTCTGCACGCAGGTCGAAGAGGTCGAGTGAGCGTCTTTCCGGCCGCTTTTTTGCGCCGGATCCACGAACTTTTTTTCCAGGGAGAACGAGCCATCATGAAGACGGTTTTCGGATTTGTACTGCTCGCCGGCGCGCTCACCGGCTGCGCCAACGTTTCCTCCGCGATGCCCGGCATGAGCCCCGCCACGGGCGAGGCCTGGTACAGCAAGGACACCACCCTCGGTGCCCTGCCCCTCAGCTCGAACATCTACTACTGCAGCAAGGAGACCCCCGGGAAGTGCACCAAGGCCGAGATGGTCTCGAAGTAGCTTTCCGCGGGTAGCAGGGATCCGGGGCAGCGCAGGGCAGCGCGGGGCGTCTTCGCCGCGATGACTGCCGCGCCCCGGATTTTCGGCGTTTGTGGGCTTGATTCGAGCACGGAGAGCCCCGCGCTGTCGATGGGTTGGCTCGTCTCCCCGCCTGCTGAACCGGGGCGGCGAGTCGTCGTCGAGAGAGGCAATCGCCGGAGGCGGCGAGGAGGTTTTGCGTGCGTTTTCATCCTGCGTTTGGAATCACCTTGATCGGTATGGCGCTGATCGCGGGCGCGAGGACGGCACGCGCCGAGGGCGAAGAAAAGGGCAGCGAGAAGATGCCTCTCCCGCTCGCGGAGCGACCGCTCACGCTCCCGAAGATGACCCTCGCGCCGGAGCTCGGGTTCGGCGTGAGCCACTTCAACTTCGACGGCTTCGACCTCGGGACGAGCGTCGGCCTCGACCTCGGCGCGCACTTCGGGATCCTCGATGATCTCGAGGTCGGCGCAGTGGTCCTGCCCGTCCGGCTCTCGCCCGATTTCGGTTACGAGAACCCGCAGCTCGAGGCCACGTTTCGCTTCCTCAAAGGCAAGATCGAGCTCGGCGCGCGGGTGCGCACGCTCTTCGTCACCGAGCAGAAGGTCGGCGGCGTGGTGGTCGAGGCCGGCGTGCCGGTGCTCATTCACGTGAGCGAGGCGGCGCGCATCGACACCGGCGCCTTCGCGTTGATGAGCTTCGGCAGCGGCGTCTCGTTCGGCGGCGAGTTCAAGGGCGGCAAGACTGCCGTCGCGCTGCGCATCCCGTTTCAGTTCATCTACGACGTGATCCCGCCACTCCACGTCGGCGTGCAGACCGGGTTCGCGATCGCCGATTTCAGCGACGCCGGGCACAAGATCTACGTGCCGCTCGGCTTCGTCGCGGGGTACGCGATCGGCAACGAGAAGGGGCCGCTCGTCGACATCGATCCGTACTTCACGTTCCCGTACTTCGCGACGCCGGGCGTGCCTTCGCCGGGCGACAAGATCAACGCGGGCGCCTTCCAGACGGGCCTCGCGGCGACGGTGTTCCTCTACCTCTGAGCGGCGGGCGGCGGGGCCGGCGGGGCCGGCGGATCGTCGCCGGCCTCGGCGGCTGCTGCGGATCCCGGATCGCGGGGAGGGAACGCGGCCGCGAGCGCCACGGCGAGCGCGCCGACGATCACGCTCCCGTAGAAGAGCACGTCGATCGCGCTGCCAGCCGACGAGCAGTTCGCGCCCGGGCCGAGGCGCACGCGGAGCACGCCCTCGGGCAGCGTCGGCGCGGGGGCGACGGCAGGCTCGGCCGCGGGCGAGGCGGCCGGCTCGGTCACTTGCCCACCGTCATGCGCTGACCGAAGGCGCGGTCCGCGGCCTCGCAGAAGGTGCGGAACGCCGGGTACTCGGCCGGCGTGATCCGAGCCTTTTTGAAGGCCAGCGACGTCTTCACGACCACCTTGCCGGCGCTCTCCTCGAAGGCGATCGAGAAGCGGCCGAAGGGCGAGTCGAGCTGCGACGCGACGGGCGCGCGCAGCACCTTCATGCCCGCGGGCACGTGGATCGTCCACTCGTCCTCGCGCAGGCTGAGCGCCCGCAGATCGATGTCGAGGGCGCGCGTCGAGAGCGAGGCGTAGTCGGCGACGAGATCGTGCGTGGGGCCGGCGGGCACCGAGATCGTGTCGCCCTCGCGCCGCGCGAACGAGAGCGCCTTGCCGCGCGCGTGGAGCTTCACGGGCTGCTCCTGGTCCTCGAGATCGTTGACCTCGACGCCGGGCTTGCCCGCGGTGAGCTCGACCGATCCGAGATCGCGGCCAAGGTCGCGGCCCGCGCGCTCGCGGCGCGTGCCCTCGGCGAGGTAGCGCTGCCGCCAGTCGGGCGCGAACGCGCCGGTGACGTTCATATCGAGCGCGAACAGCGCCGTCCCATCCGCGGCGACGGTCACGTCGATCTTGCGCTTCGTCGTCGAGGCCTCCGGCGGCGCCTGCGGCAAGCGCACGAGCCTGGCCTTGCCCTCGTTGATCTGCAGCCCCACCGCGTCGCGATCCATCACCGGGAGCTCGGTAGAGCCGGTGTGCTCGGCGGTGCCGTCGAGGTACAGATCGAGCGACGGGACGTACGCGATGGCGTGATCGAAGGGCGCGAGGCTCGCCGGATCGCCCTCGATCTTGCCGCGCATCCCGGTGCGTACGAGCACGATCGTCGAGGGGATCCCCGCCTCGCGCAGCATCGTCACGATCAGCGTCGCCTTGTCTTTGCAGTCGCCCCAGCCGCGCGCGAGCGTCTGCGCGCAGCGGCGCGGGCGGATGCCTTCGAGGCCGAACTCGAGCGCCACGTAGCGCGTCTCGGTCGCGTACTTGTAGATGGCGCGGATCTTCGCGGGGTCGTCGGTGAGGCCCTTGGTGATCTCCTTCACGCGGCGGCGCACCTCGTCGTCGACGTCGAACTGATCGCGCGCGAGGCCCCAGTACCAGGCCCCGACCTGGTCCCAGGTCTTGAACGTGGAGACGTGCACGTGCGGGAGGATCTCGGCCCACGCGGGCATCACCGGCTCGGCGGCGATCGGCGCGAGGTTGTCGGCGAGGAAGCGATCGATGTGGCGATCGCCGTCGTCCGTCGTCTCACGCTTGAGGCCGGGGACGCTCGACGCGTTGATGTTGAACGTGCGCGCCTTCGGGGTGATCAGCACGTACTCGGTACTGGCGACGGGCTCGTCCGAGCCGAGATACTCGACCTCGCCGAAGTAGTCGGCCATCTCGTTGCGCGGCGACACGTCTTCGACGCGGTAGCGCAGCTCGACGACGTCGCCCGCGTTGAGCCGCGGGAAGTGCACGTAGAAGGTGCGCGTCGACGTGTACATGGCGATGGCGGGGTTGTTCGCGGCGCCCTCGCCGCTCTCGACGGCCTCGTCGATCTTGCCGCCCTCGCGGTAGACCTTGGCGGCGCGCAGCGTGACGGTCTGGCGATCGCCCTGGTACTCGAAGGCGAACTCGCGGCCCGCGGCGGCGGCCTCGTCGGTGAGCGGCTGGAACACGACCTGGCGGAAGCGGCTCGCGAGGCCGTTGGGGAACACCGTCGTCACGGTGAGGTTGCGCAGCGTGCGCTTGGGGTAGCGCTTGTCGGCCCCGGTGCGCATCGGCAAGAAGCGATCGGGCGCCCAGGCGTAGGCCTCGTCGGCGCGCGGCTTCGGCGGCTCGATGTGCTCCACGTACTCGCGCACGTCCTTCGCTTGCGGCGTGATCGCCAGGATCTGGCGCAGCAGCTTGAGCTGGTCTTCGCGCTTGTCCTGGGCGCCGTAGAGATCGCTGAGCGCGCGCAGCGTGCCCACGTCTTCGGGGGCGAGCGCGAGGGCGCGCTGGTACGCCGCGAGCGCGCGATCGCCTTGTCCCAGCGAGCGATACGTGCGCGCCGCGAGGCTGCGCGACCACGACGAGTCGGGCTCGCTGCGGAGGAAGCGCGCGAGCCACCGCTCGGCGCCGGCGGTGTCGCGGCGCGCGATCGAGAGCTCGACCTGCTGGCTCAGGAACGCGGAGTCGTCGAAGCGCAGCGACGCATAGCGCCCCTCGACCTCGGAGGCCTCGGTGTCGCGTCCGAGCGCGCGGAGCTGCGCCGCGTACACCCGCAAGAGCGCGACGCTGTTGGGCTCGCGCGACACCGCGTGCTCCAGCGTCGTCAGCGCCGTGCGCTTCAGCCCGGCCTCGATGTAGAGCTCGACCAGGCCGAGCGTCGCGCTGACGTCATCGGGATCGATCGCCCTCATCTTCTCGAAGATCGGCACCGCGTCGCGCCAGTTGGTGCTCTCCCGCGCGAGCTGCGCCTCGGCGAGCAGCACGTCGAGATCGCGGTGCCCCGCGCCCGCGAGCGCCGAGGCCTTCTCGACCCAGACGCGCTGCTGGTTGCGATCTTCGGCGAGCTGCCCCGCGAGGAGCAGCCGCTTCACGGTGGGCTCGATCTCCGCCGCGCGCCGCGCCAGATCGCGCGCCTTGTGCTCGGGCTTCGAGTCGCCGCCGGTCGTCGAGAGGTAGCGCGCGAACGCCTCGAGCTCCGACGGGCTCGCCCTGGGATCGCTGGTGCGCCGCTCGAGCTCCTGCATCGGGCCCTCGATCGCAGCCTTTTTCAGGGGCGCCGGCGCCGGCGTCGCCTTCGCGGCGGGCTTGCTCTTCACCGGCGCGCGGTCCTTCCCCTTCACGGCGGGGCGGTCCGAGAGCTTCGCCTCGCCGGGCGTGGGCAGGATCGCGGAGGGGTCGGCGATCACGTCGACGCCGAGGTCCGGCGCGCCCTTTTCATCGCCGAGGCGCAGCGCGAACTTGGGCGACTCTTCGTCGCCGCAGACCTTCATCGTGACGCGGTTCGGCCCCGGCTGGAGCGTGACGATCGTCGCGAAGCGGTCGGCGTCGAGATCGCGATATCCGGCGTCTTCGAGGGCATTTTCGCCGTTCCAGTAGAGCCTGAAGGCGCCTGACGTCCCGATCCACACCGAGACCTTGCGCGGGGTCTTCGTGCCCTCCTTCGCGCGGAGGAACGTCGTGGCGTAGGCGCACATGTTCTCGCGCGGCCGCATCAGCTCGCCGAAGTCGAACCAGCCGTAGGCCGAGGCCTCGGGCGGCGTCCGCCAGCGCACCTGACGCTCCTTGCCGTCGTACGATCGGCCGAGCTCGATCGGCGCCGTGAGCTCCGCTTCGGGCGCGAAATCCCGCGTGAATCCGGCCTTGTTCTCGTTGTCGAAGGGCCCGAGCGTCAGCCATCGGCCGATGAAGCCGAGCGACTCGATCGTCTTCACGGAGCCGTCGAGATCGCCGCGGCGCCTGCGGGCGTACGCGGTGAGGAGCTTGGCGTAGGCCTTCACCGGCGCGGGCTGCGCGGCGCTGTCGGCCACGGAGCGCAGCGCCTCCTCGACCTGGGTCGGATCCGCGCGATCCCACGTCCGCCAGATCTCCCGCAGCGACGCGTAGATCTCCGCGCCCTTCGCCGTCCGCGCGTTCGCGGTGGCCTTCGCGAGGCCGGGATGAATCGCCCCGACCTCCGCGCCGGCGTGACCCGGGCCGAGGACCACCGCCCCGACCGTCAGCGTTGCCACCCCGAAACCCCGGACGCCCCGGTTTGATCCGCGCGATCTCATCGGCCGGGGATATCCCGTGGCAGCCCCCGACGGTCAAGCTACCGCGCGAGCGCCGAGGCTCCGACCTGCGCTAAGATGCGCTCCCGAAGGTGGCCCTGCGCCGCCCCCGGACAACCCCATGGGTATATTTTTCGTCTTCATGCTCCCCCTCGTGGCGGGCTTCGGGCTGATCTTCCTCATCGCCCGCTTCTCGCCCAACGTGCCGCGCACCGAGAGCCTCAAGGCCGGGCAGCGGCTCGACGATCGCCCGGAGATCACGGCCGACGAGTTCATCGACACCATCAAGGAGCTGCTCGAAGCCCTGGGGTTAGAGACGGTGTTCTCTTCGGCGGGCACCGGCGGGGTCTTCGACGTGACGGCCCGCGATCCGAAGCCTCTTTCGGGGGGTCGCATCCTCCTCCACGCCACGCCGGTCCTCAGCGGACAGGTCGACGCTGTGGATGTGCTCTCGTTCGCCGAGGGCGTCCGCGGTGACATGGGCGCTTTGAAGGGGATTTACATCGCCCTCTCCGGCTTCACGGAGGAGGCCCACGCGGGCATTCGATCGAGCCCGGCGCCGGTCGATCTCATCGACGGCGGGCGCCTCCTCGAGCTGGTTCGCGAGCACATCCCAGGCCGCGCCGAGCTCCTCGAAGGGTACCGGGGCTTCGATCTCGTCTCCCGCCGCCACGCTCGCGCTGGCCGTGAGCTGGCTCAATCCTGAGCGGTCGCCGCGCCTTCCATCCCCGGGCCGACCGAAGTCCTCGCTTCACCCCGGGCTCCGGTTCGGATAGAACCGTTTGCGGGTGCCCCGGGGCCTCACGATTTGGTGAGCAACTCGTCGCCTGACTTTCTCGAAGCGAAACGAACAGCGAGCGCAAGGGTCCCAGCACTTCGCTGGAGCCAGATCCACATCGGGATCGGGCCGTACGCGGCCTGAAATCCAAGGAACGGCTGGCTCACCTCTCGGGGGACGCGCTGGCGGAGGAACGATGGTCAACCCGCAGATGGTGATGTACGAGGAGGAGTTCAATCAGATCCAGAACGTCGTGGATCGCCTCGTCAAGGACGCCAACGCCAAGGTCGTCTTCATCGTCGACAAGAACGGCCAGCTCATCGCCGCGAGCGGCGACGTCGACAACCTCGACACGACGTCGCTCGCGTCGCTCACGGCCGGCAACATCGCCGCGACGGGCGGCATGGCGAAGCTCCTCAAGGAGAACGAGTTCGCCACGCAGTTTCACGAGGGCGAGAAGGCGAACATCCACATTCAGCTCGTCGGCAACCGGGTGATCCTGGTCGTCATCTTCGACTCGAAGTCGAGCCTCGGCCTCGTGCGCCTCCGCGTGCGCAAGGCCAGCGAAGAGCTGAACCACATCTTCGAAGCGCTGCTGAAGAAGGTGCAGGAGCCGGGCGCCGACTCGCCGTTCGCCGAGATCACCGACGAAGACATCGACAACCTCTTCAACGATTAGGAGCGCGCGATGAGCTTCATCAATTACATGGCGCGCGAGATCAACTGCAAGATCGTCTACTACGGGCCCGGCCTCTGCGGGAAAACGACGAATCTTCAGTACATCTACGAGCGCACCAACCCGGACGCGAAGGGGAAGATGATCTCCCTCGCGACCGAGACGGACCGCACGCTCTTCTTCGATTTCCTCCCGCTCGCGCTCGGTGAGATCCGCGGCTTCAAGACGCGCTTTCACCTCTACACGGTGCCGGGTCAGGTCTTCTACGACGCCAGCCGCAAGCTGATCTTGAAGGGCGTCGACGGCGTGGTCTTCGTCGCCGACTCGCAGGTGGGCCGCATCGAGGCCAACCAGGAGTCGGTCGAGAACCTTCGCACCAACCTCGCCGAGCAGGGCTACTCGCTCGACAAGGTCCCGTACGTCGTCCAGTACAACAAGCGCGATCTGCCGGAGATCGCCACGGTCGAAGAGCTGCGCGAGCTGCTCAACCCGACCAACGTCCCCGACTTCGAGGGCGTCGCGCGCACCGGCGTCGGCGTGTTCGACACGCTGAAGGCCGTCGCCAAGCTGGTGCTCACGGAGCTGAAAAAAGGCGGCCCGTAGGGCGCCTGGCGCTTTTTGCCGATCTGGGCGCGCTGCCGTCCTTGTCGTCGTCACCGTACGTTCGTACGGCTCCTCCTCCGCCCAGGCAGCACGCCCAGCTCGACAAAAATCGCTGGCGGCGCGCGAGCTGGCATCGAGAGATGCCAGCTCGTCGTCGTTTCAAAACGCGAAAAGCCGCTCGAAACAGGGGCCTCTCGGCGCCTCGTTTCAGAGCGGCTCAGCGTGGCGTAGCGGCATGCGGAGCACATGCCCCCAGCACGCGGCTCGGCTCAGGAGCGGACGTAGATCCGGTTACGGCGCGAGCGGTTCTTCGCCTTGTGCTTGGCGCGAAGGCGCTTCGTCTTCGTGCGGTTCGTCTTTCGGGGGCTCTTCGACAGCATCAGGAACATAAACCGGGCTCCGGTGGAAAGGGGCGCGGAGCCTACGAGATCCCTCGGCGAAGATCAACCAGCGCGGACGCTCACTCGTAGGTGTGCTCGGGGCGCCGCGGATGTAACCTTACGTAATAAGCCGACGCATTCCATGAAAAGCTCCTCCGCCGCCTCGATGTCCAGCTCCGAGCCTTTCATCATCAGCCGCCCTCCGCCCGAGGGAGGCCGCTTCGCTGCGGGCATGATCATCGCCAGTCGCTACCGGCTCGATCATTACCTGGCGCGCGGTGGAATGGCCGAGGTGTGGGCCGCGCGGCACGAGGGGCTGCGCTCCGACGTGGCGATCAAGTTCGTCGACGAGAGCCTCGCGAGGGACGCGCTCACCGCGCCGTACGCGCTCGAGCGCTTCCGCTTCGAGGCGCAGATCTCCGCGAAGATCTCCGCGCGGACGCGCCATGTCGTCGCGGTGCACGACGCCGGCGAGAACGAGGGCGTGCCGTACCTCGTGATGGAGCTCGTCAACGGCCACACCCTCGAGGACGAGGTCGAGCGCCACGGCGCGCTGCCGATGGCGCGCCTCGCCGAGGTGCTCGATCAGGTGGCCGACGCGCTCTCGGCGGCGCACGAGCTCGGCATCGTCCACCGCGACATCAAGCCCTCAAACGTGATGCTCGTCGACGAGCCGAGCGGCGAGCTCGTCGTCAAGGTGGCCGACTTCGGCGTCGCCAAATCGCTGCGATCGGACCTCGCGCTCGATCGGCCGCGCGAGACGGCGGTGGGCGAGCTCGTCGGCTCGCCGGCGTTCATGAGCCCCGAGCAGATCATCGGCGACATGGCTGTCGACGCGCGCAGCGATCTCTGGTCGCTCGGCGTCGTCACGTACGAGGCGGTGACGGGCGCGTCGTGCTTCGAAGGCGCGAACGTGCCGCAGCTGATGATGTCGATCGGCAGGGGGATTTACCGGCCGGCCTCGCAGGTGAAGGCCGATCTCCCGCGCGGCATCGACGCCTTCTTCGCGCGCGCGCTCGCGGCTCGCGCCGACGAGCGCTTCGCTTCGGCGCGGGAGTTCGCGTCGGCGTTCCGCGCGCTGATCGAGCCGGCCCCGCGGAGGCCGCGCGGTCTCCTGATTGGCGTGATCGCGACCCTCGTGGTCGTGGCGTGCGTGGGGCTGTTCGCGCTGCGTCGATCGCCGCCCGCGAAGGCGCCGGCGCCGGCTCCGTCGGGCGCGCTGATCATCGCGCCGCCGAACGACACGCCGCCCGTGATCGAGCCGCCGCCGAGCGCCGCGCCCACGTCGAATGTCGCGCCCACCGCGCGCGTGACGACCACGTCGCGCGTGAAGCCCACCGCGAGCGCGGCGCCCCCTTTGCCGGTGGTGACTCCGGCCATCACGACCGCGATCGCGTCGACCCCGCCGCCGAAGGTGGATCCGCCGCGACCCAAGAAGAGGATCGATCCCAGTGAGATCCAGTAGCCGAGCCGCGCTCTTGTTTGCAGCCGTCCTGCTCGCCGCCGCGCCCGCGCGCGCTGACAACCAGGACTCCGAGACCTTCTTCGCCCAGGGCCGCCAGCTCCGTCAGGGCGGCGATTGCGTGGGCGCCGTCGTGGCGTTCCGTCGCGCGCTCGAGATCAAGCCCGAGGGGATCGGCGCGCTCCGCAACGTCGCCGAGTGCGAGGAGCAGCTCGGCCAGTTCGCGTCGGCGCGCAACGACTGGTGGAACCTCCGCCGCGCCGTGCTCCAGAGCAGCAACCCCAGCTACGACGGCTGGGACAAGGACGCCGAGGGCGCGTACACCCGGCTCGCCAGCAAGGTCGCGCGGATCACGGTGCGCATCACCGGCGAGTCGCTCGAGCGCGTGCGCGTGAGCATCGACGGCAAGCCGCTCGATCCGCGTCTGCTCGGCGTGGAGCTCGAGCGCGATCTCGGCCTGCACACCATCGAGGCCGCGTACGGCGGGGCCGCGTCGGTCGTGGCCAAGCAGGCGCTCGTCGCGGGCGCGACCGAGACGGTGACGCTGGTGATCCCTTCACCGAAGGCCACGGACACGCCGGTGGCGCCGCTCGGATCGGCGACGACGCCTCCGCCGGTGACGCCGCCTCCCGTCGCCCCTCCGCCGGACAACACCGGCCTGCGTCGCGCGGGCATCGCGGCGCTCGGCGTCGGCGGCCTCGGCGTCGTGGGCACCGTCGTCGCGATCGTCGTGCGCGGCTCGGCGCTCTCGTCCGTCGAGATGAGCTGCAAGGCCACCGACTGCAAGGCCTCGCAAGGCGTCGCCGACGCGTACTCGCGCGGCCAGACGTTCTCGCTCCTCGCCAACGTCTTCGGCGGCGTGGGCATCGCGGGGATCGGCGCGGGCGTCGCGATGCTGGTCGTCAGCGGACAACCGAGCGCAGCGGCGGCCGCGCCCGTGAGCGCCGTGAAGGTGGACGGCGGGATCTCCCCGCTGCCCGGGGGCGGCCGTGTCTGGGCCGAGGTGAGGTTCTGATGATCAAGCGAAGCATCGGAGTGACGGTCGTGGGCGGCGTCGTGGTGATCGCGGCAGGCGTCGCGTCGTGCAGCTTCCCCACATACAACATCATCGTGACGGGCGGCGCCGGCGGCGGGGCGACGACCACGAGCGCGAGCGCCGCGGCATCGACGGGGGCGGTCGGCGGCGGAGAGGCCACGTCGAGCGGCTCGGCCGGCGGAAGCGGCGGCGCGAGCGCGTCCACCAGCTCGGCGGGCGGCGCCTCGAGCACGAGCACGGCCACCGGCACGACGACGAGCACGAGCTCGGGACCGTGCAGCACCGACGCAGACGCCGACGGCGCGATCTCCTGGCAGTGCGGTGGGACCGACTGCGCCGATCAAGATTCGCGCGCGCACCCGGGCGCGGACTTCACCATCGGCGCGGCGATCAACGGGCTGCGATCGCCGGGCACGCTGCCCTACGACTTCAACTGCGATCTCGCGGAGACGAAGAAGATCCCCACGCTCGCGTGCAACGGGAGCTGCCTCATCCCGTCGGGGATCTCGGGCTACAAGACCGATGTCCTCTGCGGCGCATCGGGCATCGTCGGCCACTGCGAGGGCGCGGTCTGCGGCTGGGTTTCGGACAGCACCAACAAGATCGAGACCTGCAAGTGATCACCTTCGGACGCCGTTCCCCGCGCGTCCGCTCGTCACGATAAGCTCGGCTCTCCATGCGCCGATCGACCTCGTTCCTCGCGACCGCGTCGCTCGTCTCCGCGTCGGCGCTGCGCGCCTCGTCAGCCTTCGCGCAGCCGATCGACGCGCGCACGATGGCGACGGCGCAGGCGCTGCACGATCAGGGGCTGAAGGCGCTCGACGCGAAGGACTACGCGACAGCGTGCCCGAAGCTCGAAGAGGTGGTCCGACTCGTCCCCGACGGGCTCGGCGCGCGGCTCTCGCTCGCCGAGTGCTACGAGGGCGCCGATCGCCTCGCCAGCGCCTGGACGGTGTACCTCTTCGTCGAGAGCGCCGCGGCGCGTACGCACCAGACCTCGGGACCACGCCCGGCAGGCCCGAGGGCAAGGGCGCCGCCGGCGGCGCGGGCGGCGCGTCGTCGAGCCTGAGCGGCGGCGGCGCGGAGATCATCGCCTCGGCGAACGCGGGCACCGACGTGGCCGCGTCCGTGGGCGCGGGCGGCGCGACCAGCAGCGCGTCGAGCAGCAGCGCGAGCGCGTCGAGCGGCTCCACGGGCGGCAGCGACGCCACGAGCACGAGCACGGGATCGGGAGCGTGCACCACCGACGCAGACAACGACGGCGCGATCTCGTGGCAGTGCGCAGGCGGAAACGACTGCGCGGATCAAGACGCGCGCGCGCACCCGGGGGCCACCTTCGCCACGGGCGGTGCGATCCAGGGGCCGAAATCGCCGGGCACGCTGCCCTACGACTTCAACTGCGATCAGGTCGAGACGACGAAGACGCTCACGCTCGAGTGCACGGGGATGCCCTGCTCGACGCCGTCGTCGGTACACGGCTTCCAGCAGGCCGTGAGCTGCGGCTCGACCGGTATGCTCGGCCACTGCGGTGGCTTGCCGTGCGAGTGGATCTCGGAGGGCATCACGATCACGCAAGCCTGCAAATGAGCCGGCGCCGACGCGATCCCCCCGGCCTCAGTCCTTCGCGCTAGACTCGGCCTCACGTGCGTCGAGCCTCTTCTTCTCTTCCCCGGGTCCTCGCGGCGGCCCTCCTCGGGCTCGGCCTCGTGTCGTGCGGCGCCAGCCTCCAGGCCGTGTACGAGGGCGACGTGCGCTTCGAGCACTGCATGGCGCTCGACGCGCAGCCCGAGGTCAAGCCGACGATCCGCCGCGCCTGCTGGGAAGAGTGGCGGAGGTTCTACACCTTCGGCCAGACGCGCGATCGCACCGAGTACGCGGCTTTGCGCGAGCGTCAGCTCAGCGTCGCCAGCGATTTCGACGAGGGCGACGCGCAGCTCGCGAAGGCCGGCGGGCCGTCCGGCGTCGATCCCACGAGCGCCCTCGCGCCGCCGCCGCGGCTGATCGCGGCCGTCGACGCCGACGCGGCCGACGCGCTCGCCGATGCGCCGCCCGACGCCGACGTCGACGCTGCGGCGCCCGGGGCCGCGTGCAGCGCCGACTGCGAGCAAGCGCGGAGCGTCTGTCGCGGCGACTGCAAGGGCGCCTCCTGCGAGAAGGCCTGCTCCAGCAAGTACAAGCGCTGCATGAAGCGCTGTTTTTGATTGATTTGCGGCGGGGTTTTGCGGCTGTTGATTGAGCTGCGGCGGCTCTGCTGCGATCCGCGGGCACGGAGGCCCGCGCCACAACGGACTCCACACGGAGTCAGCGCTTGACGGTGCTTCCTGCGCGAGGCTAAGCCGGGCCATGTCTCCGAGCGCACCCCCGGGCCGTCGGGCCGCGGACTCCGCGCCTGGGCCTGCTGCCCCCGCGCCCGTCTCCGAAGGCGGATCGCCTCGCGTCCAGAAGCCGCGCCGCGCCGCGCCCGAGGGCGCCGTTCGCCCCACGCGCGCCGAGGTCAACCTCGCGCACCTGCGGCACAACCTCCGCGCCCTCGAGCGATCGCTGGGCGCGGGGCTCACCGCGGGGGCCGCCGTCCCCACGAAGATCTGGGGCGTCCTCAAGGCCGACGGCTACGGACACGGCGCGCCCGCCGCCGCGCGAACGCTGGAGCGCGCCGGGATAACCGGCCTCTGCGTCGCCTTGCTCGAAGAGGCGGTGGAGCTCCGCGACGCGGGCATTCACGTGCCGATCCTGGTGATGGGCGGCTACTACGGGAGCCGCCTCGACGGCCTCGAAGAGATCCTCGAAAACGATCTGCTCCCCGTGATCTACGACGCTGGGCAGATCGAGCGCATCGCGGCCTTCGTGCGCGCCGAGGGCCGGGCGCGGGTCAACGTGCACGTCAAGGTCGACACCGGCATGGGCCGCCTCGGCGTCTCGCCTGCCGATCTCGAAGGCGTGTTCGAGGCGCTCGCGAACCACCCCGAGGTGCGCCTCGATGGCTTGATGACCCACTTCGCCTGCGCCGACGCCGACGATCTCGGCACCACACGCGCGCAGCTCCAGGCCTTCCGGGCGATCGAGAAGCGCGCCGCCGAGCTCGGCCTCACGCCGCGGGTCCGCCACGCCGCCAACAGCGCGGCGATGCTGCGCTTGCCCGAAGCGCGCTTCGACCTGGTTCGCCCGGGGATCGCGCTCTTCGGCGTCTCGCCGCTCGACGCCGCCGCGTCCGAGGCCGCGGGCTTCCCCGAGCTCAAGCCGGTGATGCGCGTCCGCACCGAGATCGTGGCGATGCGGTCGATCCCGACGGGGCAGCGCATCGGCTATGGCCACACCTGGCAGGCCGATCGGCCGAGCCTGATTGCCACTGTCCCGATGGGCTATGCCGATGGGCTGAGTCGGCTGCTCTCCAATCGTGGCCACATGCTGGTGCGCGGGCGCCGGGCCCCCATCGCAGGTACGGTGTCGATGGACATGACCATGATCGACGTCACCGATGTTCCGGGCGCGAAGCTCGGTGACGACGTCGTCGTCCTGGGCGCGCAGGAAGGCCCGCTCGGCAAGGACGTGATCGGCGCGGAGGAGATTGCCAGTCACACCGGATCGATCCCCTGGGAGGTGCTCACCAGCATCTCGCGGCGCGTGCCGCGGTTCTACCGGGAGCCGTAGGGCGAGTATCGAGCTGGCATACGCGGGGGAGCAGGCCTGTTCACCGGCCGCGCAGGTCGGCTGCCAGCTGCTGGGGCGAGAGAGCGTAGTTGTAGACGCGGACCTCGTCGATGACGCCGTTCCAGTCGCCTGGCGCGATTGACCCGCTCCAGCAGTGGGACTCGTGGTCGCTGCCGAAGCGAAGATACACGGGAGACGCGGGCGCGCTGCGGTGACGCTGGGCGGCCGAGTTCGGCGCCGCCGCCGCCGCGAGCACGCCGTTGACATAGAGTCGAACGCCGTCGGCGGCGCTCCACGTCATCGCGAGATGAGCCCACGTGCTCAACGGCAGCACCGGGCCCGTGGCAACGAGGAAAGCCTTCGGATCCTGGGCATAGCTCACCTCCGCGACGAGGCGTCCGCTCGCGTCGTGACCGAGGAGCGGATTGCACCAGCCGTCGCCGCCGCCGGCGTTCCTCGACGCGTGCACGATCACCTTGGCGACCCCGAGCGGCCTGGCCCAGAGCGCGATCGAGAACGGTGAATCGGGGACGCCGAGATCGGCGAAGCCGTCGGCGCGCAGCGATGAGCCGCCGAGCACCTTCACCGCGGAGCCATGGTGACCCGTCGTCCAGAGCGCGCCGTCCATGAGCGAGCCGATGTGCGAGCGGCCGCTGCGATCGACCGCGTTCGTCCCGGCGTCCTCGTCGAGCGCGAAGCTCCCGTCGAGCGAGCGATCGTAGCTCGCCTCGGGCAGAGCCGTGACGAGCGGGCCGTAGAGATCATCGAACGATTTCCCCGCGGCGACGGCGTCGATCAGCGCCACGAGCGCGGGCTTGCCGCGACGCTCGGTCCACGCGGAGATCTCGTCGCGCGCCTGGCAATAGGCGCCGTCGATCCGGCCGGTCATGCTGGTGACGCCTTCCCACGCGAACGACGCGTCGAGGCGGCGGAGATCATCGACGGCGCGCTTCGTCGCGGGAGAGCAGCGCGCGTTGTCGCCGACGAACGTCGCGACGCCTTCATTGAACCAGGTGGGGAGCGCTCCGGCAGGCGTTTTACCGAGCCGCCGCGCGATCTCCACGTGCACCATCTCGTGGAGCATCGTGCCTTCGGTCAGCGGCCCCAGGCCGTTGATCACCACGACGGGGCGCGGCGCCGCGCCGAGGATCGCGCGCGATCGGCGGCTCGGGCCCGAGAAATGGAGCGCGCACGCGTCGGTCGCGCAGGAGATGACGACCGGCGGATCGGTCGTCGCGGCGCCGAACACGCTCGCGAGGGCGAGGAGCGATTCGCCGTACCAGCGAGCGAGGGCGCGACGATCTTCGAGGCTCGTGGCGGGATCGGCGTGGAGGCCGCGGCACAGCGCGACGAGCGGCGCGCCGTTCAGCGCGATGGGTGGATCGCGATCGTCGGGCGCGGCGCACGCGGGCGTGTCGGCGACGCGGGGCGAGGAGGAAGGGGCGGAGAGGGGCGGCAGCGCCGGCGCGGCGGTCGGCGTCGAAGGGCACGTCGGCGGTGCGTCGCGCGGAGCGGCGCATGCGGAGGCGATCGCGCTGGTGGCGATCAGGGCGAGCGACGCGGCGATGGATCGTTTCATCGGACCTCGGACCCCCGGCAGCGCCGACGATTGGCCGCAGGATGCGACGTCGCGGCTTCGACATCAACGGGGCTGAACGCCATCGCTCGATGTCCCCGCGCTCGATCGCTCCTTCGCACGGGCCGCATGGGTTACCTCAGGTGGTGACTCGCTGGTAACCGAGGGCCGTCGGCAGCCCTTCCGCCTCGCTGTACACCGTGCCTTCTCGCATGGCACTTCGCTTGCTCAGGCAAGAGGCCATGAACCTGCTTCGACTGCTTCTCGCCTCATCGACGCTTGCCCTCCTGCCCGCGTGCATGGAGCCCGTCACGCCTCCGCTCGCGAACCCCGCGCCCCCCGGCAAACCCGGTCTCACCGCGACCTGGAAGCCGGCGCCGGGCGTGGGCTTCTCGCAGCTCGCGGCGACCTCGGCGGGAGAGGAAGGCGCGATTGCCTATCGCGAGTACGACAGGACGACAGATCCGGCGAACCCCCGGAGTCGCGTCATGCTCCAGCGCCTCGACGCTTCTGGCATCGTCAAAGGGCCCGTGGTCGAGATGAGCAGTACGGACTCGCCGACGCTCGATTCCCTGGCGCTCGCCAGCGATGGATCGAAGTACCTCGCGTGCTGGGAGCAGGCCGGGCAGACCTCGTGCGCGACCGCGCCTGTCGGCGAAGGCCCGGCGACGGCGGCGCTCACCGTGGCCGGGAGCTCACCCGCGCTCGCGCACGGGCCGGCCGGATTCGCGCTCGCGTACGGTGTCAGTGGCCACGTGGCGTTCGCGCGCTTGAGCAGCGATGGCCTCCTCCTCGGTGCTCCGGTGCTCGTCGCGGTGGACACCGATGCTGCTGCGCCGCTCCAGCTCGCGGCTAACAAGGGTGGTTTTGCGCTGCTGCGCGGTTGGGTCGACCAGGAGGCGGCCGCAACGCACCTGCACGCGCTCGACAGCGCCTTTGCGCCGGTCGGAGAGCCGCTCGATCTCGGCAACCCCTTCGCGCGACGCGGGGTCCTCGTGAGCGCCGGGACCGGGTTTGCCGACAGACGTGGAGGAAGGGGAGCTCGGCCGCTTCGACGATGGCTTTCTCGCGGCCCTGGTGCTTCATGGCAATATGTTCGTCGCCGCGACGGGGGGTTACCCGGACGAGGCGATCGTGGTCGCGCGGGTGGCGCGGCCGTAGGGGAGCGATGGGGGGAGTCATCCGCGGCAGGCTCAGCCGGCTCTCGCTTACCCACCTCGCCGGAGGGGGCGACGATGCGAGCAGCGACGGCATTGGCGATGATGGCGTTTGGATGTGGAGGGTGCGCGCTCGACGCAAGCGAGACGGGCGACGACGAGCCGGCGATCGAGGCGGTCGAGGAGGCGGTCGCGAGCCGATCGCGCTCTCGCGGACGCCGCGGTGCTCAGGCATCGCGTTGATGTGCCGTGCGGCGCGCGCTCGAGGTCCGCCTTGCGTAGGCGTTGCTCATTCGCTCGGGGTCGCGGTGCCGAAGGGCGGCTTCGAGGAGATGTGGATACGGTTGATGACGTCCCGAGGCAGGGCGTCGAAATCGGTGTCCAGGGTGAGCAAGGTTGCGCCTGTTGCGCGGGTTGCCGCAGCAATCCACATATCATTCTCCCCTACGTTGGCGCGTGAGCCCTTCGGGTGCTTCCTCAATGACTCATAAATCACGGCATAGCTCTCGATGACAACCTCGTCGCTGATATCGACGGCCACCAGCGAATCGAGCATCATGTCGATGTTCTCACGCTGGGCGTCGGTGAAGCCATGCACGCGGCTGAGCGCCGCCAGCTCGCCGTGGGTGACGATGCAGACGCAGGCATTGCTCAGCTTCGTGCTGAGCCCATAGGTTGTCGCGATGTGGGTGCCGAGCGCCTTCCCCTTGTCGAGTACAACCAGGATGTTCGTATCGAGAAGATAAAGTTCGCCAGGCATCGGGATGACTCAGCTCATCTCGGCGAGCAACGCGAGGAGCTCTTCCTCGGTCTCGGGCCCAGGCCACTTCCCGAAGAAGGCGTTGACCCCCGAGCTCGCTGTCTGCGGCTTTCGGTAGTCGGCCGCGGCTCGCGCCGGTCGAAGGAGAGGACGTGGAACCTTCGACCAGATCGACGGTTGACCCGCGCCCGCTTCGACGCTGTCTGCGTCCAGGCGGAGCACGCGACCCGAGGGTCGGTACACCGCGCGACCGAGGACGAGCACCCGCTCGTTCACCAGCGCGCACAGGGCGATGGCATTGCCGTCGGTGAGAACGCCCCTCACTTCGTTGCCGTCGTCGAGATGGATCGCGAAGGACTGCGTGCTCATCCGCAACATATCGAGCCGGCCGACGACGCGCACTTGGCGGCTCTTCGGCGTTGCCTCGCTGAGCCGTCGCGCGATCTCGACGGTGGCCTGGTCGAGCACGGCTTCGCCGGGCTTCCCGCTGCGATGCTCCTCGATACCTACCCGGTCAAAGTCGCCTTCGAGTAGCCGGCGGAAGTGCGCGATGTGCTGAAGTAAAGGCCGGTCGAAGCGCTCGCTGTCCTCGTCGCCCGCGCCGACATCCTGGAGAACGCCTGCCAGCGCATCGAAGCCCGTCCACTCCGGAGGCGGTCGTGTCGTCCACATCTCGGTCTGGCGGTAGAGCTCGCCCGCAGCCTCGCCGAACGTAGGGGCCTCGAAATGGAGGAGGGTCTCCTCGTCGCCGTCCATCCCCAGAAAGCGGACGTCGCACGCGGAGTTGAACCACGCGCGCGGTCGTCCGGTGGCCACGCTCCGCCCCTCGAACGCCATCAGCACCGAGCGCCTCACGCCTGTCTCGACCTGCTGGAGCGCCAGGCCCACCGAGGACGGCGGAACATGCTTGCCGAAGCGCTTCGGACCGGAAAGGCGGACGGTGTGGTGGACGGACTGCACAGGCGTTGCTCCTTGGACCGGCGAGGTCTCTACGGTAGCGCAAGGCGGACACGACGGGGCGTTCACGAGCGTCGCGTGACTTACCCCCGTATGCACCGGAGCAACGTCAACCGAGCAAGCGAAGGATCTCCTGGTCGAGATGCGCTTCCTCTGCAGGCTCGAAGATAGACCGCGTCACGGGGGCAGCGCAGCCTCGATTCGACGACGTGTCTTCGTTCCCGAGGTGCGCAACAGGAGCCAAGGTGCGACAGCGATCGGTGCAATCGCGTTACATTGACGACGGCTCTCCTCGTCCCTTAGTCTCGCTTGTATGCGCTCCTACCGACTACTCAACCTCTCCGATCTGAAGCTGGGTCTCGACGACCTCCACGACAAACGCCACAAATCGCTCATCAGCTCGACCACGGGGAAGAGCTACGAGCCGATGCTGGCCAACCGGCGGATTGCCGTCAACGCGCTGCCTGCGGCGCTCACCGGAGGTAAGCCGCTCGCGAGCGAGCTTGCTGAAGCTGACGCCCTCCACGATGGAATCGGCATCTCGGCCTGGCACATGACCGAGAGCTACTTCCGGAACCCCAACACACCTGCCGAGCAGCTCGACGCCGCCAGGCGCATTCGCGCGGCCTTCATCCCCACTCTGCTGGAGCTCAGCGCCAGCTACGCCACCGAGGCTGAAGCCGCGATCAAGCGTCAGCCACTCCTCAAGACCCTCAAGGCCGATCTCCAGATGTTCCCCATCGCCGGCGGACTCACGATGTTCGACTGGGTGAGTGACTTTCTCGCTGCCGGCCAGTCCCTGCACGGGATGCTGAGCGAGCGCGCCGACGTCGACGACACCGGACGCAAAGACGCTCACACGCTCCGCACGAGCACGATAGGCCTCCTGAACCGCTGCCGCGCCGCCCTCGCCGACGAGATGGACGACAACGCGAAGTTGCCGCGGAACCTCGATCAGCAGGTGTTCGCTTACTTCGATGAGCTGGAGACGATGCGAGTCACCGCGGCTGCCGCGTCCAGGGCTGCCGCGAAGGCCGCAAAGGCGACGAAGGAGGCCAAGGACGCAAAGGGCACCAAGGACGCGAAGGACGCCGAGCCGGCGAAGCCCGAGGCGGCGGTGCCCGTGGAGGCCACGAAGACCGAGCCCGCATGAAGCCGTGAGCGCTCTCTCGGGGCGCGGGGAGGATGCCGGTCACCCCCGAGGCTCTCCTCCTCCGGCGCGGAGCGGATGCCGGTCATCCTGGAGGGCAGCGGGTCGGCCCTCCCGGATGATGCCGGTCACCGCGAAGGGCCTCGGGTAGGGGCGCGGAGATGATGCCGGTCATCCCGGAGGCCCGCAGGGAGGGGCGCGGAGATGATGCCGGTCATCTCGACGGACCACCGGTCCCCTCGTGCGGCCCGCTCCCTCGGATCGCCGTCGCGCCGCGAAGTGATACGCTCTCCCGGACCATGCGCGCCCAGCCATCCCCGCGGTCCAGGCGCTCTCTCCCGATCACGCGCTTGTTCTTCGCAGGCGCGCTCTTCGCCTCGATCGGCGCGGCGATCGCCTCGTGCAGCTCGCCGGAGAACCCGCCGGGGCTCAGCTCGGCCACGGCGTCCGCGAGCGGATCCGGCGGCGCAGGCGGCGACGATTTCCTCGCCGGCACCGGGGGAAACACGCCGCCGCCGCCCGACGCGGGCGGCCTCTGCGGGCAGCTCATAACGCAGGTCCACAAGGATCCTCCCAACGTCTACTTCGTGCTCGATACGTCGGGCAGCATGGCAACCGGGGTCGGCACCTCGACGCGCTTCGGCCTCGTGCACGACGCGGCCGTGAGCCTCGTGCAGAACCTCGGCGCGCAGCTCAACGTCGGCGCGGCGCTCTTCCCGATGGCGACGTCGAACGAGGACTCGTGTCACGCGGGGGCCCAGGTCCTCCCCGTCACGCCGGGCGACACGCTCGACCTCACCACGTTCTCGCAGCTCACCGACGCCACGCCGTTTGGCGGCACGCCCACGGCGGCCACGCTCGAGGCGCTCTACCCCACGCTGACGGCGCTCCCCGGTCGCACCATCGTCGTGCTCGCCACCGACGGCGGCCCCAACTGCGACGCCGACGCGGCGTGCACGGCCGCCGACTGCATGGACAACATCGAGAGCGCCTGCAACGGGAGCGTGTGCTGCACGCCCGACGGGCCCAACTGCTGCGGCGCCGACACCAAGCAAGGGCCGCTCAACTGCATCGATCGGAAGGCCTCGATCGACGCCGTCGCCAAGCTCGCGGCGGCGGGCATCCGCGTCTACGTCGTCGGCGTCCCCGGCAGCGAGATCTACGCCGCCGTGCTCGATCAGATGGCCCTCGTGAGCGGCGCCCCGCAGATCGCGCCGCCCTTCTATTACAAGGTCGAGGACTACTCGAGCCTCTCGGGCACGCTTTCCTCCATCGCCGCGATCGAGGTCTCGTGCGACTTCGATCTGGTGACGCCGCCGCCCGATCCCACGCGCGTGAACGTGTACCTCGACGACGACGTCATCCTGCAAGATCCCGCCAACGGGTGGGTCTGGGGCCTCGTCGCGTACATGGAGCCTCCGCATGTCGTGCAGCTCCGCGGCGAGGCCTGCAAGCGCCTCAAGAGCGGCGCCGTGAAGCAGGTGCAGATCGCCGCCGGATGCCCCACGATGGCCACGAAATGAAGCGTTCCACCGAAGGCCGGCCGCCGCGCGAGGCGGTGGCGATCGAGCTCCTCCCGAACACCAGCTCGCCCGACGAGCTCGCCGCCGTCGACGCCATCGCGCGCGCGTGCTTCGAGAACGAAGCCTTCTCCGCGACCGAAGAGCTGTCGCGTCCGTGGGCTCGCCTCTGGGCCGCGCGTCCGAGCGAGGGCGCGCCGCTCGCGGGGTTCCTGATCGCGTGGCACGTCGCCGACGAGCTCCACGTGCTCAACGTGGCGACGCTGCCGCCGATGCGTCGCCGCGGCATCGCCCGCGCGCTGATGGACGCGTCGCTGCGCTACTCGTCCGGGAACAAGATCCGCATCCTGCTGCTCGAGGTGCGCCGGTCGAACCGCGCGGCGATCAAGCTCTACCGCGACCTCGATTTCAAGGCCCTCGGCGTGCGCAAGGGCTACTACGCGGACACCGGGGAAGACGCGATCGAGATGATCCTCGCGCTCGATCCCGAGAGCGGAATGATCGTCCCCGGCCGCGACGAGTTCCCGATCGACGACTGAGCCGCTCGGGGCTAAGAGCTGCCGCGTGCATCCGAGCGATCTCTCCGTCGTCACGCCGCTCTCGTCCCCCGCGGCTCGCCGGCTCTGGACGCTGCCGCTGCTGCGGCGCGACGCCATCGGCCTCGCGTACCACGTGCTCACCTTCGAGGCGCCGGCCCCGATCGCCGCGTTGCCCGGCCAGTTCGCGATGATCCGCTCGGCGACGTGGGGCTCGGATCCGCTGCTGCCGCGGCCGATGAGCCTGCTCACCGCGGGCGCGCAGCCGTCGATCTTGATCAAGGTCGTGGGCCAGGGGACGCGCCGCATGGCCAGCGCGTCGAGCGGCGAGGTGTTCGAGCTGCTCGCGCCGCTCGGCCGCCCCTGGAGCGACTTCGACGTCGAGCGCGCGCCGAAAGCGGCGAGCGAGCGCCGGGCGATCCTCGTCGCGGGCGGCGTCGGCGTGGCGCCGCTGCTGTTCCTCGCGCGCGAGCTCGCGGCGCGCGATCCTTCGCGCAGGCCGCTGGCGCTCTACGGATCACGATCGATCGCCGATCTGCCGCTCGACGCCGATCTCGCGGCCGTGTCCGAGCTGCGGATCGCGACCGAGGATGGATCGCGCGGGACGAAGGGCCGCGTCACGGTGATCCTCGAAGAGGCGCTGCGCGAGCACGCCGCGGCGGGGACGCCTGTGAAGGTCTACACCTGCGGGCCCGAGGCGATGATGGCCGCCGTGGCGACGCTCTGCGCGTCGCTCGACGTGCCCTGCGAGGTCTCGCTCGAGACGCCGATGGCCTGCGGTTACGGCGTCTGCCTGGGCTGCCCCGTGCCCCGCAGCACCGAGGGCTACCTCTACGCGTGCACCGAGGGGCCATGCATCGACGCCCGCGCGATCGCCTGGAAAAGGAGCGCGAAGTGAGCGGCTCCCTGGTCGATCTCGCGGTCACGATCGGCGACGTCACGCTGAAGAACCCGATCCTCACGGCCTCGGGCACCTTCGGCTATGGCCTCGAGTACGACGACTTCTTCGACACGGCCGAGCTCGGCGGGATCTGCACCAAGGGGCTCAGCCTCCTGCCGCGCGCGGGCAATCCGCCCGATCGGATCTGCGAGACGGCGTCGGGCATGCTCAACGCGATCGGCCTCGCCAACGTCGGCGTCGAGGCCTTCTGCACCGAGAAGCTCCCGAAGCTCCGCGCCCGCGGCGTGACGGTGGTGGCGAACATCTTCGCGACGACCGAGGAAGACTTCGCTGCGCTGGCGATCCGCGTCAGCGCCGAGGCTGGAGTCGCGGCGCTCGAGCTCAACGTCTCGTGCCCCAACGTCGACAAGGGCGGCCTGCTCTTCGGCTGCGACGCCATCGCCGCGGCCCGCGTGACGGCCGCGGTGCGCGCCGTGACGACGCTGCCGATCTGGGTGAAAATGTCGCCGGAAGCAGGCGATTTGAAGGGCGTGGGCCTCGCCTGTCAGGAGGCCGGGGCCGACGCGCTCACGGCGATCAACACCATCCGCGGCCTCTCGATCGACGTGCGCACGAAGACGGCGCGCCTCGCCAACCGCACCGGCGGCCTCTCGGGGCCCGCGCTCAAGCCGCTCGCGCTCCGCATGGTGTGGGAGCTCGCGCGCGCCGTGACGATCCCGATCATCGGCATCGGCGGCATCGCCACGACGGACGACGCGATCGAGTTCCTCCTCGCCGGCGCGACCGCCGTGCAGGTGGGCACCGCGAGCTTCGCCGATCCGACGGCGTCGAAGCGCGTGCTCGACGGCCTCGCCGCGTACTGCGCCGCGGAGAAGATCGCCGCGCGAGATCTGATCGGGAAATTGCGGGCGTGACGCGCGAGGCAGGCCGTCGAGCCCGCCTCGTCGGCGGTCACCTGGGGCAGGGGATCTTGCCGTGCGGGCCGAAGCAGTTGCCGCCGGCCTTGGGCGCCGGGCCGGGGCGGAAGGCGCCGTTGGCGCTGCCCGGGAGCCGCACCGAGACGATGCGGAGCGGGTTCAGCAGCATCGGCGTGAGCAGCGTCTTCGCCTTGTCGTCGTAGGGCTGGAGCAGCGCCGTCACGTCGCGGGCCGCGTCGTCGAGGCTGTTGCTCACGAGGCGCGGATCGACGTTGGGGGTCGCGTCTTCGAGGCGCTTGAACTCGCCGCGCAGGGTGTCGAGCTTCGACAGGTACTTGGCGAGCGGCACCTCGCTGCTCGGCGTGCTGCCGGTGGGGACGCCGAACTCCACCGTGCGCTTGAACGTGCCCGGCACCGCGCTGACCCGATCGCCGAGCTTCTTGATGTCGGGGATGTTGACGCGGATGCCGCCCGTCTTGCTCTGGATGGCCATCACCGCGCGCTGCTTGGACTCGCGCTCGAGCTCCTTCTCGATCTCCGACGGCGTCTTGCGCCACTGGGTGTGATCCTCGAGCAGGCGGAGGATCTTCGCGTAGGGGAACTCGGCGGTGTTGAGGACGACGTACATGTCGATCGCCTCTTTCACCGTCGCGGGGCTGCGCACCGTGATGTCGAGCAGCCAGTCGGTCCACTCGGCCAGATAAGCCTGATCGTAGTCGTCGGCGAGGCGCTTGATGTTGACGGGGATGCGCTGCGGCGTCTCTTCCTCGGTCAGCGGCACGACCCACTTCTCGCGCTCGAGGAGGCCGATCGAGTCGGTGATGTTCTTGACGACGGCGAAGTGGCCCTTCTCGGTGTACGGGCCGGCGACGAGCTTCCAGGCCTTCGACTTCTGGAACTGGGCGCTGGTGATCTTGTCGAGCACGTTCTGCCGGCCGGCGAAGATCTCGCCGAGCGAGAGCGGCGGGTAGATCTTCGTCTCGTTGTCGCCGTAGGTCTCGTCGATGATCGAGTTGATGAAGAGGTCGTAGTACCGCTTCTGCACCGGCACGCTCATCAGCGTCTTGCGCGCGGCGGCGATCAGCGTCTGGTCGCCCGGGAGCGGCAGCGCGCGGTTGAGCTTCAGCAGCGTGAAGTAGTACGCCACGTGCGGGGCGAGCCGCTTGCGGAGGTCGTACTCGCTCATGTCCGACGAGAGCTTGAGGAGATCGGCCCAGAGCCGCGTGAAGCGCGTCGTGGCCCACTCGACGTCGAGATGCTCGATGTCGCTGAGCATCAGGTACGCCTTCAGATCGGTGCGCTCGGTGATGTACGGATCGCCGTGGAAGCGCTTGAGCTTGTCCTCGAGCCGCTGCTTGCAAGGCAGCACGAAGCCCCGCTGCATGTTGTCGACGTAGGCCCGCGTGACGGCCGGGCGCACGTCGTCGCCCTGGTACATGCGCCAGCCCATCGCCACCGGCGGGCCGTCGTCGTGGTTGTGATCGAAGTCGCCGTAGGGCCGCGTGCTGGCGTCGCCCTGGAGCTGCGCGAGCAGCGGATCGAGCGGCGCGAGCTTCTCCGAGACCGGGCGGTTCGAGCCCCAGTCGATGGCCGCCGCCGTCTTGACGATGGTCTCGGTCTCCTTGAGGAACGCGCGGTTCTTCGAGAACGAGACGATGCCGGGGATGGCCAGGATCACCGCGAGCGTGGCCGCCGCGCCGCTGACGGCGAAGCGCATGATCTTCTGCCGTCGCATCTCGCTGGCGCTGCGGGCCGCGATGTCGCCGTCGGGGAAGACGACGTTCATGAACACGTCGTGGAGGAAGTAGCTCTTCGACTCGACGACGGGCGCGGCGGCCTGCTCCGGCGGGCGGATGCCCATCGCCTGGCCCATGCGGCCGAGGACGCGATCGAGCGGGCGCCCCTCCTGCGTGCCTGACGTGAAGTAGAAGCCGCGGAAGATTGGCGTCCCCTGGAACGAGTTCACCTGGAACGTGGCGCTGATGAGCTCGGAGAGGTTGCGCTTGATCCCCGAGAATTCGAGGGGAAACTGGAAGATCTTCTCGCGCGCTTCGCGGCTGCGCTCGGTGGCGAGGCGCTTCAACGCGCGGGCGTGGATCTGCGCGCAGAGCACGTCGAACTCGGCGTCGAAGATCTTGCCGGGCTCGTTCTTCACCATGTCGAGCTTGAGGGTGCTGCCCCAGGCGTGCGCGCGATCCTGCTTGCGGATGTCGCCGAAGAACTCGCTGAAGCCGGAGATCAGATCGATCTTCGTGAAGAGCACGTACACGGGGACGACCATCTGGAGCTGGGTCATCACCTCGTCGACGCGGGCGCGGAGCTTCTTCCCGAGGGCCTCGATCTGCTGCTCGTTGGCGTCGATCACGTCGGCCACGCTGATGGCGACGAGCACGCCGTTGATCGGCCGCTTGGCGCGATAACGCCGCAGCATCTGGAGGAAGGCGAGCCACTCTTCGCGGTCGTCGGACTCGGTGGTGAACCTCCCAGCCGTGTCGAGGAGGATGGCCTCGTTGGTGAACCACCAGTCGCAGTTACGCGTGCCGCCGACGCCGCGGACGCCGCCGCCGCCGCCCGCGTCCTGGTGCGGGAAGATCAGGCCCGAGTGCTTGAGCGCGGTCGTCTTGCCGGCGCCGGGAGGCCCGATGATCACGTACCAGGGGAGCGAGTAGAGCGCCGCGGCCCCGCTCCGCTTCCCCTTGCCGAGCTTCGAGGTCTTCAGCGCGTTGATGCCGCTGAGCATCTGCTTCTGCAGCTCGGTGATCTCGGCGCGCCGCTCCGGTCTAGCGTTGAGCGCCTGCTGCGCTCCTTGCGCCGCTATTGCTTTCTCCAGCGCGCCCGCCGCTCTCCCCATGGAGATGCGCTGGTAGACGAAGAGGACGGCCATGAAGATCGCGATCACGATCGTCACGACCACGGGCACCCAGATGGTGAGCGCCGCCTGAAGGATGAGCTTCAGGGTCCAGATGATGAGGATGAGCAGCCCAGAGAGGATCCACCACACCGGGCGACGATATCACCCTTGCCCCAGCGAGATCGATTTCGCGGGGATCGCTGGAAAAGGTCCTGTGCGGGGCTGCTTCTCCCTGCACCGATTCAGGTCGTCTCGTCGTAGTCCTCGGGCCGCAGGGCGTCGTCGGCCTGATCGCCGTCGCCCATGCGCCGCGCGCGGATGGCCTCGATCGCGATGTCGATCACCTCGAGGCGCGTCGACGGCGCGTAGAACTCGCGATCCGAGACGGGCGGTAGCTCGGCGAGGCGCTGGGCCACGGCGTCGCGGTCGTCCTCTTCCAGCTCGAGGCGCTCGCTCGGATCCTCTTCTTCTTTGCTCGCCTCTTCTTCTTCGGTTCGCTCCTTTCGAAGGAGGGCGTCGGCCATGAGCTGCACCGGGCTGAACGAGAGGTACGCCGACTCGAGCTCGATCCGGTAGAACGCCGGGTCGATGCCCTCGACCCGCCACCACGAGGGGTGCCGTCGGCGGACGACCTCGCCGAAATAGGCACCGGCTGCGTGGGCCACGAGCGCGGCCGTCTCCGGCTTCTCGAGCGCGGCCTTGCGGCCCTCTTCCAGGTAGTGATCGAGGAGCGAGAGCGTCTCGGCCTGGTAGTCGAGCTTCACCCCGATCGCGCGCTCCACGAAGCGAACACATGCCTCCGCTAGCTCGCCCACGCGCTCGGGCGGCGGGCTCACGTCGGTCCCGCTCGATCCGTGGCTGGTGGTCGTTCCATTCTTCCCGACGCCGTTGGTCTGCACGAGCGCACCCTTAGTCGTCCCGCGCCTGGCCGCAACGATCGCGGGGCTCTGCAAAATCCCTCCACGCGCGTTGCGAATTGCTTCCGTAGCGGCATAGGCCTCGTGCTACAGTCGCGCAATTCTATGCGTCTGGGCATCTTCAGCGACACGCACGCCAACTATGAGGCGCTCAGCGCTGTGCTGGAGGCGTACCGCCGAGAACGAATCGACGTCTACTACTGCCTCGGTGACACCGTCGGCTACGGTGGGTCGCCGAACGAGTGCGCGGATCTCGTCCGCAAAATTGCGAAGAAGACGATCCTGGGCAACCACGACGCGGCTGTCGCCGGACGCATGGACTACTCGTATTACTACGAGGCAGCTCGCCAGGCGCTCGACACCCACGCGGCGATGCTCACCGCCGAGAACGCCGCCTGGCTCAAGAGCCTGACGTACCAGGAGCGCCTGACGGACATCAACGTCGACCTCTGCCACGGCTCGCCGGTGCGCCTCGAAGAGTTCGAGTACATCTTCGCCCCCGAGCAAGCGCGCGAGTGCCTGCCGATGTGGAACGAGCTCGGCCACATCACGCTGATCGGCCACTCGCACCTCTGCAAGGTCTTCGCCCTCTCGCCCTCCACGGTGGAAGAGCTGGCTCCGCAAGACTTCACCCTCGAAGAGGGCCGCAAGTACATCGTGAGCGTCGGCTCCGTCGGCCAGCCCCGCGACTACGACAACCGCGCGAGCTACACGATCTACGACAGCGAAACGAAGCGCTTCGAGTTCAAGCGCATCGAGTACGACATCGAGACCGCGGCGGAAAAAGTCCTCCGCGCCAAGCTCGAGCGCAACTTCGCGCATCGACTTTACATCGGCGTTTGAGCCGCACGCTCTGAGCGTGCGACGTCCTTCCTCCCTGGCGCTGCCTCGGAGGGAGGAGAATTCAACGCAATGGCGCCAGGGCGCAGAGGCGCAAAAAAATCGACGCGGCACCTCCGCGCGTCACCGTGGCTGCGTTCAGCACCGTGAATTCGATCCGGTGATTGATCTCCGTCGAAGCCTGGAAGCGTGACGTCGACTTTTTTGCGTCTCTGCGTCTCCGCGCCTTTGCGTTGAAATCCGGGTCCGCTCTGGATCCGCTATTTCCCGCGGCGTTTCCTGCAGTGCACGAGCATCGTCGCGGATGACGACTCGAGCGGGGCGCGGAAGAAGTCGCCGTAACGCTCGGTGATCTCCAACCCGTTGTAGTGCAGCAGCATCTCCAGCTCTTGCGGGTAGAGCTGGCGGTGGGCGAGCGGCGTCATCCAGCTCTCGCTGCCGTCGACGGGGAGGAATTCCATCGCGACGAAGAGGATCTGGCGCAGGCCGTCGTAGTCGAAGCGCTCCGTGTAGCGGACCATCTTGCCCGGGCCGCCGTCCTCGTCGGGGTAGCGGAAGCGCGGCGCGTGGAAGGCGCGGCCGGGATCGCGCGACAGCTCCAGCGGCTGCGGGATCGACACGTCGAGGACGAGCTCGCCGCGCGGCGTGAGGTGCGTGAGGGCGCGGGCGAAGAAGCGCTCGAGATCATCGCGCGTGTAGAGGTGCAGGAGGGCGTTGAAAGGGCAAAACACCAGCGGAAAGCGCTGCGAAAGGCGGACCTTGCGCATGTCGCCGCGGTGCAGATGCACGCGCTCGCGCACGTCGGCCGGCTCGTCCTTCAGGCGGACGCGCAGATCGGCCAGCATTGTCGACGAGAGATCCACGCCGTGGACAGCGACGCCGCTCCGCCCGAGCGGGATGGTGATCCGTCCGTTGCCGCAGCCGTACTCCAGCGCCGGCCCGCCGCGCTCGACAGCCAGCTCGACGTAGTAGCGCACGTCCTCGACGCGGCTCCGGTACGTCTTGGTGTAGTACGCCGGATCTTCGTAGTGGGCCGCGGATCCGGCCTCGAGCTCACGGTCGATCTTCTTCACGACGACGATTGCTCGGGGTCGACGCGGCGCTGCCGTCACGAACGCGCCGCCCGGTAGAAGGGAGCAGGCGCGTCCGTGCTTCAGCGTCGGCGGCTCAGCGCGGGTTGAGCGCGTGCTGCTGGGCGACCCACTCGTTCACGACTTCGTGGGTGTTGCGGTGAAAGTGGACCTTGCCGGCGGCGATTTCGCGCAGGCTCGTCACGGCGGGCTTGTTCTTCGTGCGGACCAGAGCGTCCGAGCCCTTCATGAGCTGGCGGGTGCGGGTGGCTGCGAGAACGACGAGGGCGAAGCGGTTTTCTTCGCGCTCCAGGCAATCTTCAACGGTGACGCGTGCCATAGGGGGCGGGAACAGTACCCAAGGACGGACGCGCACGCAAGCTGCGCGCCCGACCGCCCACGCCCACGTTGCGGTCAGGGGCCCGTGCGGCTAGGAACCCGCGGTGCGAAGCGAGATTGATTCCCTCCTCCCGCCTCCTCATGCTCCCCACCCGGAGCTCGCCTACCACCGCATCGTCCTGAAGCTGAGCGGCGAAGCCCTCTGCGGGGTCGACGGGGGCTTCGGCATCCACCCCGAGACGCTCCAGCGCGTCGCGGCCGAGCTGGCCGAGCTCCAGCGCCTCGGCGTGCAGGTCGGCGTCGTCGTCGGCGGCGGCAACATCTTCCGCGGCCTCAAGGGCGCCAGCGCGGGGATGGATCGCTCGCAGAGCGACTACATGGGCATGCTCGCGACGGTGATCAACTCGCTCGCGCTGCAAGACGCCCTCGAAAAAGCGGGCGCCGCGACGCGGGTGATGACGGCGCTCGAGATCAAGCAGGTGGCCGAGCCGTACATTCGTCGGCGCGCGATGCGGCACCTCGAGAAGGGAAACATCGTGATCTTCGCGGCGGGAACGGGCAATCCGTTCTTCTCCACCGACACGGCGGCGGCCCTGCGCGCGATGGAGATCCAGGCCCAGGCGCTCTTCAAGGCGACCAAGGTCGAGGGCATCTACGATCGCGATCCGGTGCGCCACCCGGGCGCGCAGATGTTCGGTCGGCTCTCGTACGACCGCTTCCTCAACGAGCGCATCGGCGTGATGGACTCGACGGCCGTGACGCTCTGCCGTGAAAACAAGATGCCGATCCGCGTCTTCAAGCTGATGACCCGGGGAAACATCCTCCGCGTCTGCAAGGGCGAAGAGATCGGGACGATCGTCGAGGGGTGAGATCGCGGGGCGTCGACAGTGGCTTCCCGCAGCCGGGAATCATGCTAAATCGCCGGCCGATGAACCGCCGCCCGGCCCACGCCCTCCTCGCCCTTGTCGGTGTCGCTTGCCTCGTCGGCGGCTGCAACGAGTCGTCGATCAAGGCCCAGCAACAGGGCGAAGCCGGGCCGCCGATCGCGGGGCTGAACGCGCAGGACGCCGCGCGCGTCATCGCGAAGGTCGGCGATCGGCCGATCACCCTCGGCGACTACGCCAAGACGCTCGACCGGATGGACCCCTTCGATCGCCTTCGTTACCAGACGAAAGAGCGTCGTCGCGAGCTCCTGAACGAGATGGTCAACGTCGAGCTGCTCGCCGCCGAGGCCAAGCGCCGCGGCCTCGACAAGGAGCCCGAGACGGAGGACGCAGTGCGCACCATCCTCCGCGACGCGATGCTCGCCGAGTCGCGATCGGATCTGCCGACGCCGGCCGAGATCCCGATGGCCGACGTCAACGCGTACTTCGAGGCCAACGCCGAGAAGTTCAGCGAGCCCGAGCGCCGCCGCGTCGCCGCCGTGGTCCTGGCCGACAAGAAAGACGCCGCGAAGATCCTCAAGGAAGCGCAGAAGGCCGCGACGCCCGCGGCCTGGGGCGATCTCTTCGCGAAGTACTCGACCACCGCGCCGAAGGGGAAGAACGCGGGCAACCCGGCCGAGCTCGCGGGCGACCTCGGCATCGTCGGGCCGATGAGCGATCCCAAGGGCGGCAACCCGCGCGTCCCCGACGCCGTGCGCGCCGCGGCCTTCACGCTGCCCGCCGTGGGCGCCGTCGCCGCCGACATCGTCGAGGCCGAGGGCAAGGTCTACATCGTGCGGCTCAACGGCATCACGCCGTCGCACCGCCGCACGGTGGGCGAGTCCGAGCGATCGATCCGCGTGCTCTTGCTGCAGGAGCGCATGCTCAAGAAAGAGCGCGATCTCGAGGCCGAGCTGCGCAAGAAGTACCCCGTGCAGATCGACGATCAGGCCCTCGCGCAGGTGAAGATCCCGAGCGGGATGGATCGCTGGTTCGCGATGGACTCGAAGATGTGGCCACAGGGCGACGAGGCGCCGCCCGCGGGCAGCGCCGCGGTCCCGGCGGCGCCGGTCGTGGACGGCGGCGCGCCCCCTGCGCCGACGGTCGATGGCGGTCGCTGAGCGTCGTCGGCTGCCGCAGATCGCTGCCGCCGCCGACGAGGCGACGCCGCCGTCGCAGCCGCGCCCGCGCGCCCACGCGAAGAAGAAGCGCCGCGACTGGACGTCGGAGCTGCGCGAATCGCTGCGATCCGCGGCCGATCTGGCGAAGGCGTTCGCGCTGACGCCGGCCGAGATCGAGGGCGCCGCGCGCGCCGAGCAGGCCGGGTTGCCGATCCGGATCACGCCGTACTACCTCGCGCTCTGCGACAAGCACGACGCCTCGTGCCCGATCCGCAAGCAGTGCGTGCCCGTCGCCGACGAGTCGACGACGATCCCGGGCGACCTCGCCGATCCCCTCGGCGAAGAGGCCCACGAGGTCGCGCCGCACCTCGTCCAGCGCTACCCGGATCGCGCCCTCCTCCTCGCGACGGATCACTGCGGCGTGTACTGCCGCTTCTGCACGCGCTCGCGCATGGTCGGCGACGGCGGCGGCGCGGTGTCGCTCGACAAGCTCGCGCCGGCGTTCGCGTACCTCGAGGCGCACCCCGAGGTCCGCGATCTGATCATCAGCGGCGGCGATCCCCTGACGCTCTCGACCGATCGCCTCGTGCGGCTGCTCGAGCGCGTCCGCTCCGTGAAGAGCATCGAGACGATCCGCCTCGCCACGCGCGTGCCGGTGACGCTCCCGTCGCGGATCACGGCCGAGCTCGTGCGCGCGCTGCGACCGTTCCACCCGATCTGGGTGATGACGCATTTCAACCACCCGAAAGAGCTGACGGCGGCCTCGGAGCGCGCGTGCCTGCGCCTCGTCGACGCGGGCTTCCCGGTGATGAACCAGACCGTGCTGCTGCGCGGGATCAACGACGACCCCGACACTCTCGAGGCCCTCTTTCGCGGCCTCGTTCGCCGACGCGTGCGCCCGTATTACCTGCTCCAGGCCGACCCGGTGAAGGGCACCGGCCACCTGCGCACGTCGGTCGCAAAAGGCATCGAGATCATGGAGCGCTTGCAAGGGCGCCTGAGCGGCATCGCCTTGCCGAAGCTGATCGTCGACACCCCCGGCGGCATGGGCAAAGTCCCCATCGGCCCCGACTACGTGGTCGAGCGCAGCGAAGGCCGGACCCTCTTCCGCACCCACCGCGGCGTCACCGTCGAATACCTCGATCCCTAGTCCCCGCTCAGCGCTTCGGGCGGAGCGAGTGCGCGACACGAAAGCCGATGCCGGTGCTGCGCATCAACGCGAAGAAGCGCGACCGCGCGGCGGAGCGGCAGTACTCGGCCGTCGACATCCAGTTGCCGGAGCGGATCATCCGCAGCGTCGACGCGCCGCGCTCGATCTCGGTACCCGGTTCGGGCTCGCCGACGGCGTTCGCCCAGGTTCGCTCGCCGTGGACGTCGCCCATCCATTCGCGCATTCCGCCGGCGAGATCGCGCACGCCATAGGGCGACGCATCGATCGGGAACGTCCCGACAGGCTCGGCCTGCGGCATGAACGATCGCGAGGCTCGCATCAGGCAGAACGTCGGATCGAAGTGATCGCCCCACGGGTGCGTGCGACCGTCGGCGCCGCGGCCTGCCTTCTCCCACTCGAGCTCGGTGGGGAGCCGGATTTCGAGGCCTTCGACCTCCGTGCGCCAGCGACAGTAGGCGACGGCGTCGAACCAGTTCACCAGCGTCACCGGCACGTTCCAGAGGTGGCCCTCCTCGATCGGAAACATCGTGCGAGCCTCCCCTTCGATGATCACGTCGAGCGGGCGCCACTTGCCCGTCTCGTCGAGCTCGACCGAGAACCCCTCGGAGCCGCGCGAGTCGTGCGGGCTGCGCCGCCGCGCCAGCTCGGGATCGATCTGCTGGAGGTGATCGAGGAACGCGCAGTACTCGCGGAACGTCACGGGAAAGCGGGCGATGGCGAAATCGGCGACCTCGGCTTCACAGCGCGCGAGCGCCGACGGCGCCACGGGATCGCCTCCCATGATGAATGGCCCGCCTGCAACATACGCGTAGCTCGAGCCGATCTCGGCGTCGGTGTAGAGGTTGATCTCGGCGCGCAGGTGCTGCCCGCGCTTGAGCACCGCGGGATAGCGCACCTCGCGGAAGCGAGGGTGCTTGAGCACGAGCAGGTAGCTCCCGGGCGGGAGCCGCGTCTCGCGCAGCGGCGTTCGACCGATGTAGCGCTGCTCCCCGGGGACGAGCACGCGATCTTGCTCGGTGTAGCGATAGGCCATCACCACGACGCCGGGCACGCCAGAGTCGATCGACACCGCGGCGTCGGCGTTGAGGAGAGCGGCGTAGCGGCCGACGTCGTACTCGGCGACGAGCGCCTCGTAGTACACCTGCAGGGCGGGGCGACGCTCTTGCTCGGCCTCGATCGCGCGGGACCAGTACAGATCGGCGAGGCCCGATCGCGCGTCGATGAGCTCGGGATCGTAGCCGAGCGCCTTGGTGTAGAGATCGATCGCCGAGGCCATCGCCGAGGCCTGGTCGCGCTCGACCTGCGCGGCGCGATCCTCGAGCGCCCAGCCCGGCCTCTTGCGCTCGATCGGCTCGAAGCCCTTGATGTCCTGGAGCATGCGGCGCGCGTCGGCGACGAGCTGATCGCGCTCGCGCCCGAGGGTGCGGCTCCGTCCCACGGGCACCTTCGCGAGCTCGCAGAGGCGGCGCGCCTCTTCGCGACGACGGGTGCGCTCCTTCGCGCCCTCGAGGAACGCCTCGGCCTCGGCCACGACGCGATCGGCCGAGTCGGGTCGGAGCGCCGGATCCTTCTCGAGCATCGCGAGGCAGAGATCTTCGAGCAGCAGCGGGCAGTTGGGCACCAGCTCGCGCGGCGGGCGCGGCGTGCGGGTCTGCGTCGCCAGGATCACGCCGAGCAGCGTCGGCGCGTCGAACGGGTGCTCGCCGGTGAGGATCTCGTAGAGCACGACGCCGAGCGCGAAGAGATCGGATCGGTGATCGATGCGGGCGCGATCGCCGCGGATCTGCTCGGGCGAAATGTACCCCGGCGTGCCCGAGAGGCCGCTCGGCTCGCTCTCGCCGTGAGGAGCGGCGCCGTTGAAATGGAGCGGGCCGTCGGCGCTGCTCGTGCCGATGATCTTCGCGTTACCCCAGTCGGCCAGGTAGACCTCGCCGAAGTCGCCGAGGAGGATGTTCTCCGGCTTGATGTCGCGGTGGAGCAGGCCGCGCCGGTGCGCGTACGCCAGCGCGCGCGAGATCTGGACGAACGCGCCGACGAGGCGGACCAGCGTCCAGTGCTGCCGCAGCTCGTCGCTGGCGAGCACGTCTTGCAGGCTCTGCCGCTTGACGACGCGCATCGTGTAGTAGGGCTGCCCGCCCGGGAGCATGCCGATGTCGTAGACGGGGACGACGTTGGGGTGCTCGAGCTGGGCGGTGACGCGCGCCTCGTGGATGAAGCGCTCGGCGACGCCGGGCGACGAGGCGTCGTCGTCTTTCAGCGTCTTCAGCGCGACGGTGCGCCCGATGATCCCGTCGCGGGCCATCACCACGCGGCCCGCGCCGCCGGAGCCGAGCTCCTCGGTCACGAGGTAACGCGGCTCGTCGGGATCGCGGTAGAGCAGGTCGCTCCCGCGCGGCTCGGGGAAGCCGCGCTTGCCGAGCGCGGCAGCGGCGCCGGCGATTGTCGCCCCGATCGCCAGCGTGCTCGTCGAGCTGCTCTTGCGCGGCGGTTCGCCCTCGCCTTCACCTTCGGCGCACTGGAGCAGGAGCTCGTCGAGCGACGCGGCGTCGAGGATGTTTTCGAAGAGATCGCGGGGGGAGGGACACGCGCCGAGCGTCCATCGACTGGCCGCGTCCCAGAGCACCTCTGGAGTGACGAGACCACGTGAGAGGGCCGCCGCGGCGATTGCGCGGACTTGCTGGGACGCGGAACGCTTCGGGGTCACGCCGTCCTGCCAGTCATGAGGGGGATTTTACTGCTTCACGAACGTGATCGAAACGAGATCCGACGATCCGTCGGCGTTCGGCACGGACGCACGCGTGAACTGGAGCGAGCAGCTGTTCGATGCGGCTGCCTTGAGCAGCACATCGAACGTCGCCTGCGAGCGGTTCTGATAGACCGCCACGTTCCAGGCTCCAGCGATCGCGCGGCATGCGATCGGCTGGTAGGTGTCCGGGGGGTAGTACGTATCCGGGGGATAGTACGTGTCCGGGGGATAGAACGAGATGACCGCGAACGCGTGCGACGTCGCCGCGGTGTGCCTCAGCTTCTGGGCTGCGAAATTCGCATCGAGCCCATTCAGTATCTTCGTCGCACTGACGTAACCGGTAGCGAGAACTGAATTGCTGGCCGGATCTGCGGAGACGGGGCTCGGAACCAGAGCAAGCGCCAACGCAGCAACGGCCGCACCGATTTGGTATTTCATGTCGACCTCCAAGTTGGCTGCATGCACCGAAGCGCATACGCCCTAGTTGAGCACCACCATAAAGGGGACCACGGCGTTGATGCAAGCAATGGTGAGGCTGTTTGCCGGGGCACCGTCATTTTCGTAATACCTTCGGCCACCATGTATTCAGAACACCGGGCGGGGAGGGGCCAGGCGCACTGAATTCGCGAAAATCGAGCTCGACGACGCTTCACATTCGCTACCCTGCGCGCGCGGGACGACGGAGCCTCGCGGCGTAGCGCGCCGGCATTCGCGACCCGATCGCGGCCTCCGCGCCCTCGTGCTACGGGCGGCGCCATGGCAGACGATCGATTCCCGGGCTCCACCGGCGCACCGAAGAGCTCAGGCCTCGGCGCCGCGGCGAACGCGCGCCTCGACGAGATGAACCGCCTGTCGCTCGCCGGCGGCGGCGAGGCGCGCATCGCCAAGCAGCACGAAGCGGGCAAGCTCACCGCGCGCGAGCGGCTCGATCTGTTCCTCGATCCGGGCACCTTCGTCGAGGTCGATCGCTTCGTCGTCCACGGCTGCACCGACTTCGAGATGGACAAGCAGAAGGTGCTCGGCGACGGCGTCGTCACCGGCTGGGGCCTCGTCGACGGGCGCAAGGTCGTGGTCTTCGCGCAGGACTTCACGGTGTTCGGCGGCTCGCTCTCGGCCGCGTACGCGAAGAAGATCTGCAAGGTGATGGATCTGGCGATGCGCATTGGCGCGCCCGTCGTGGGCTTCAACGACTCGGGCGGCGCGCGCATTCAAGAGGGCGTCGACTCGCTCGCGGGCTACGCCGACATCTTCCTCCGCAACACGCTCGCGAGCGGCGTCGTCCCGCAGATCAGCGTGATCATGGGCCCGTGCGCGGGCGGCGCGGTGTACTCGCCGGCCATCACCGACTTCGTGATGATGGTCGAGGAGACGAGCTACATGTTCATCACCGGCCCCGAGGTCATCAAGACGGTGACCAACGAGGAGGTGACGAAGGAGGCCCTCGGCGGCGCCGCGGCGCACGCGAGCAAGAGCGGCGTCTGTCATCTCACGGCGCCCGACGACAAGGCCGCGATCGCGCGCCTGCGCGAGCTCTGCTCGTACCTGCCGTCGAACAACACCGAGGACGCGCCCCGTCGCCCCTCGGCCGATCCGACGCAGCGCGAGGTGCCCGAGCTCGACGCGATGGTGCCGGCCGACGCGTCGAAGCCCTACGACATCAAGAACGTGATCCGCGCCGTGGTCGACGACGCGCACCTGTTCGAGGTCCACGATCGCTACGCGATGAACATCGTCGTCGGCTTCGCGCGCATCGGCGGCAAGCCCATCGGCGTCGTCGCCAACCAGCCGCAGGTGCTCGCGGGCTGCCTCGACATCAAGGCCAGCATCAAGGCCGCGCGCTTCGTGCGCTTCTGCGACTGCTTCAACATCCCGCTCGTCACGTTCGTCGACGTGCCTGGGTTCTTGCCCGGCACCGATCAGGAGTACGGCGGGATCATCACCCACGGCGCGAAGCTCCTCTACGCGTTCGCCGAGGCCACCGTGCCCAAGGTCACCGTGATCACGCGCAAGGCCTACGGCGGCGCGTACGACGTGATGGCCTCGAAGCACATCCGCGCCGACTACAACATGGCGTTCCCCACCGCGGAGATCGCCGTCATGGGCCCCGAGGGCGCCGTCAACATCGTCTACCGCAAGGAGATCGCCGCGGCGGCAGATCCGGCGGCCGCGCGATCGCGCTTCATCGAGGAGTACAAGGCGAAGTTCGCCAACCCGTACAAGGCCGCGGAGCTCGGGTTCATCGACGAGGTGATCTACCCGCGCATGCTCCGCATCCGCCTCGCCGGCGCGCTCGAGCTGCTCAAGGACAAGCGCGACAAGAACCCTGCGAAGAAGCACGGCAACATTCCGCTCTAGCTCGACGCGCGTGTAGCGCCCTCCGCTGCGGCGGATGAAAATCCATTGTAGTCGGCGTATTTCGCATGATTTGCAGCCGATGTGATGTTGCGTGCGGTGGAGCTGACGTGTAACAACCGGGTCGCGATCAGGTGGCAGCTTGATCATCGAGAAGCTTGATTCGTCGCCTGTCCGGATGGGGTGCGCAGAGCCTGCCCTCGGGGCTCGACGACAAAGCGGCGTGCGCGACTTGGAAGCAGGTCACCGTTCTCACTGGTGACCACGAACGAACGTCACGAGTTGTTGGAGATATGAGCATGAAGTCTTGGGCATTTGGCGCGATGGTTGTTTCGATGATGATGGCGACGGCGGCGTGCGGCTCGAAGGGCACGACGACGACAAGCACCTCGGGTGACAACAGCGGAGGAGCGGGCGGCGGTGGCGTCGGCGGCACGACGACGGGGTCGAACACGACGACGGGCTCGAACACCACCACGGGTTCGAACACCACCACGGGTTCGAACACCACCACGGGCTCGAACACCACCACGGGCTCGAACACCACCACGGGCTCGAACACGACCGCGACGAGCACGACCGGCGGCGGCGACACCTGCGCCAACGCGACGGACTGCACGGCGTGCGTGAAGCCCTCCGCGAGCGATAACACCTGCGGACAGTGCTGCGACATGGCGACGCCCGGCGGGTACGCCGCGTTCGCCAACGATCTCCAGACGAGCTGCGCGTGCCCGAATACGTCCCCGTGCTTCTCGGCGTGCGGGATGAACGGCGCGGCGCCCGACTTCTGCGCCGACATGACGAAGATGGCCAGCCAGGCCTGCGTCACGTGCATCAACGGCATCATGCAGGGGAACGCCTGCCTCACCGCCTTCCAGACGAAGTGCAAGGGCGACATGAACTGCGTCGCCTTCGTCGGCTGCCTCCAGGGCTGCGCGGGCTGAACGAGACCACGCAGAACGCGGCGTCGAACGACCGCGACGAACGGGCTGCCCATGGGGTCGGCCCGTTCGCCTTTTGTGTACCTTATCAGGAGGCATCACCATGAAATTTTGGGCACTGGGCGCGATGGTTGTTTCGATGGTCGCGGTCGCGGCGTGCGGCACCAAGGGGCCCGCCACCACGGCCACCTCGGGTGACAACAGCGGAGGGAGCGGCGGCACCACCGGATCGAACACGACCGGCTCGAACACCACGACGGGCTCGAACACCACGGGCGTCGGCGGTGGCATGGCGTGCGCGGGCACGGGCCAGGACTTCGGCGTCGCGGAGTGCAACACCTGCCTCGCGACCAACTGCTGCGACGAGCAGACGACGTGCGATCCGGGCTCCGAGTGCGACAAGGTCTTCGCGTGCGTCAAGAAGTGCACGTCGGGCGACACGGCATGCGTGAAGGCGTGCGGCATGGCGAACCCGACGGGCGCGACGGATCACGACGCGCTCATCACCTGCCTCCAGGGCAGCTGCGACGCAGACTGCACCGGCAAGATCTGCGACAGCGGGCTCGCGACCCCGAAGAAGCCGAAGTGCGGCACCTGCATCGGCGCCAACTGCTGCGCCGAGGTCGACGCGTGCGTGGCCGACGCCACGTGCAAGGCCTGCCTGCTCGCGCCGATGACCGCCGGCTGCGACACGAACGTCCTCGCGAAGACGGTCGCCACCTGCGAGAACAGCAAGTGCATGGCCGAGTGTGCGAAATGACGAGCGCGCCCCACCTCGTCCATTGACGTGACGGACGGGGGCTCTTCAGCGCGGCCGAGAGACGACGACGGGTGGTCCATGGCGGCCGCCCGTTCGTTTTTTGTTTGTGCCTGGGGTCTGTCCTGGCGCTCGAAGCTCGCTATCCCGTGCTCGAGAGAGACCAGGCGCTTCTCGCCGGTGACCGCGCGGCGCTCGCCGGTGAACTCGCACCGCTCACCGGAGAGCTCGCGATTCGCGACGGTGACCCTGGAGGTCGTCGTAGTGACCTCCAGGGTCAGAATGAGGATTCAACCCCCGGGATTTCGTCGGCTCAGGCGCTCGGTGCCTTCGCCGTCGCCTTCTTCGGTGCCTTCGTCCTCGCCTGCTTCACGTAGAAGCTCAGGGGCCCCGCGGCCGACTTGCGCAGGGCGGCGTTGATCGGCGCATTGGCGCGGATGATGGCGTACGCCGGTGTCGTCACGTCGCGCGCGAGCGCGCCCGAGGCGAGGACGTCGTCGCTCACGCGCTGCGACAGCGCCGCGAGATCAACGGCCAGCGGCGCGAGGAGGCTCCGCCGGATCAGCGCCGCGCGCGCTGGGCCCGTCTCGACCACGCGATCATCTGTGCCGTGATCGTGCGGAGCCAGCGAGGCGAACTGCTCCGGGTGCGCGTCGACCGTGTCGAGCACGACCGTGAGGATGTCGCCCTCGCCGTCGCGCAGCTTGCCCGAGCTGTGCGCGCGCTCGTCGGAGGTGAGCGCGGCGAGATTGAACTCTTCGAGCGCATCTCCGGCCACTCGCAACGCGCCTCGTGCCTTCTCCACCGCCGCCACCAGCTGCTTCATCGCGGTGTCTTTGCCGCTGCTTGTCTGCTTCTTGCCAGTCTTCGCCATGTCCGAGCCTCCCTGCGCTCCCCGCGCGCGAGCAATGGACGAGGCTCAGGCAATTCGCGTCGACCGTGCAAGCGAAATGGTTCGAGGGGACTCGCTCATCCGCGGTTCGTCCTCGCGCCTGACGATGCCTCGCCGCGATGTGGCGCGACCACGGCCTTTTCCGAACGTGCCTTCGAGCGGTGGCCCGCATGATCGTCGTGTCGAGTGGAGAGCCTTGCCCGCTGTTCTCTTGCCTCGAGCCTCCAGAGATCAAGATAGATGCATGGGGCCTGTCGTCCGCGATGGCCTGAAGTGCCAGTGAAAGGTAGTCATGACGGAGCGAACTTTCCTGGGAGCGGTCGCGTGGGGTAGGGCGCGCCCGCGTCGTCCCTGCGCGACGCTTCGGGGGCGCCGGCGGACATCCGCGCAGCACCCTCGCTGGTCCCGCTCCCCGCGCGGCGCTACCTTCCGACGATGAGGCTCGAGCTCTTGCTTTTCTTGATGATCGCCGCCGGAGCCGTCGGGACGGCGTGTGGTGCCGACGCATCGCCAGATCCGACGCCTGGATCGGGCGGCAGCGGATCGACGTCCACCGGAACGTCGGCCACGGCCACGGCAGCGCAGACGGGTTCTGGCTCGACCGGGACGGGGTCCGCGAGCACCAGCGGAAGCGGCGGAAGTGGCGCAGACGGCGGCGAGCCGCTCGACTGCGCGGCGACCGCGACGTGCGGCAACTTCGGCGGCGGGTGCATCAAGTGCGCGGCGAAGAAGGCCTGCGCCGTCGAGTACAAGGCGTGCTTCGACGACGCGCCGTGCAAGGCCTACTCGCTCTGCATCGAGCCCTGCGGCGCCAAGGAGCTCGACTGCCTGCAGCAGTGCCAGAACACGTACCCCGCCGGTGCGACGGAGTACCAGGCGCTCACCCGCTGCGTGATCTGCGGCGACTGCGTCAACCTCTGCGAGCACGCTCCGGACACCTGCAACTAGGCACGATCGATCACGCGGCCTCGCGGAGGCGCGTCGACATCGGGGTGCGCCCGGCGAGTCGGAGCGCCACGTCGGCGACGCGCATCGCGGCGTTCGGCGCGGCGAGCGATCGCGCCGCGGCGGCGAGCTCGGGGATCTTGCCCGAGCGTCGCAGCTCGGCGACGGCGGCGCCGGCCTGGGTGGGATCGGCGGCGACGGCGACGCCCTGATCGATCATCCAGATCTGGTTCATCATCTCCTGGCCGGGGCACGCGCCGACGATCACCATCGGACGGCCCGCGGCGAGCGACTCGCTCGTGGTGAGGCCGCCGGGCTTGCCGACGAGGACGTGCGCTTCGGCCATGCGGCGCGGCATGTCGCGCTCGAAGCCGAGGACCTCGGCGTCGACGCCGGCCTCTTCCGCGGCGCGGCGGGTCTGCTCGACGCGCGCGGGGTTGTCGCCGCAGATCACCGTGAGGCGGACGCCGGGGACGCCCGCGAACGATCGAACGATCTGGAGCATCGGACCGACCCCGAAGCCGCCGCTCGTGACGAGCACGGAGAGCGGCGCGTCGCCCACGGGCATCTGCAAGGTCGGCGCGGCGCCGAAGGCCGGGCGGATCGGGATCCCCGTCGCGACGATGGTCGACGGATCGACGCCGTGACGGACGAGATCGCGCGCGGCGCGGCCGGCCGGCGTGCAGAAGCGATCGACGCCGGGCTCGGCCCAGAAGGCGTGCGCCGCGTAGTCGGTGACGACGCCGACGAGCGGGGTGCGCAGGGCGTGCGTGTTGCGCGCGTGCCCGAGGACCTCGAGCGGGAAGAAGTGCGTGGAGACGATCACGTCGGCGCGCTGCTCGACCGCGAAGCGCGTGAGCCGCGCGCCGACCGCGCGATCGAACACGCCGCGCACGCCGTCGACGAGCGCGTGACGCTGGTTGAGCGCCTCGTAGCCGTAGCCGTAGAACGCGGGCGTGTGCTCCGTGCTGCGCAGGTGGGCGTCGACGTAGGCGCGCGCGAACCAGGGCGGCGTCAGCTCGAGCGCGTCCACGACCTCGACGTCGGCGCCGCGCGACGCTGCGGCTTCGGCGATGGCCCGTGCGGCGGCCTTGTGACCGCCGCCGGCGGGAACGTGGAGGATGAGGAGCTTCGTTGCGTTTGCCACCGGCCGTCTCCTTGGAAGGGGCGCGTTGCGCCGCCTGCTCCGGGCCTTTGCACGGACCGCGCGCGCCGACGGACCGCGAAATTTCCGGCACTTGGCCGGCTCGACGACGAAGCTTCGACGCCGCGGCTGCGAAATCGGGCGGCGCTTTTCCGGCGTACGGCGCTTCGCGGACGGCGATCGCGGGGCCGCTGCTCCGGTGGCTCGGTAGCCATAAAGATGAGCAATTACAGCACATTGAGTGCGGTTGCCGGCCAGGCCTCAGGGGGCAGGGAGGCGCCGCGCGCCGGGGAGGGTCGCCCGCTGTCGCGAGGGTGGGGGCGCTTCTCGGTTCAGCGCTCGCGCAACCCGTGGTAACGCTTGCCACGCCCGCTCCACCCCCATTGTGGGACCGGGGACGGCGAACGCCGACCCTTCGGCGAGCTCGGACATGGCCAAGAATCTCCTCGTCATCAACGTCGACATCCGCGAGACACGCGTCGCCCTCATCGAAAACGGGATCATCGCCGAGCTGCACATCGAGCGAGAGACCTCGAGGGGCACGCTCGGGAACATCTATCTCGGTAAGGTGAGCCGCGTGCTCCCCGGGATGCAGGCAGCCTTCATCGACGTCGGTCTGGAGCGCGCGGCGTTCCTCCACGTCGAGGACCTGATCCGGCCCGATGATTTCGAAGCGTACCTTTCCGGCCACCGCCACGCGGCGGTGGGCGCTCGAAGCAGCGGGGGAGGCGCCTCGTCGGACGAGGACCGATCCTCGGGTCCCACCGCGGAAGACGCGGCAAACGAAGAAGCCGAGGCCGCTGACGCGGCCGAAGCCGAGGCGCACGAGGCGTACGAAGCGCAGCAAGCGCTCGCCGCCGAGAGCGCGCCGACGATCGACGAGCCCGTCGTCATCGCTCGCGCCGCCGAGCCCGAGCGCGAGGCGACGATCGCGTTGCCCACCGCGCTCGAGGTCGCCGACAACGGCGACGACGAGGTGCTCGTCTCCGTCGACGAGGCGAGCCGCGCCGAAGAGGCCGACGCCGAGGCCGCGGCCGAATCGGAAGAGCGCGACGACGAGGAGGCCATCGAGGTCGCCGCGGCGTCGATCGACGCCGACGACGACGAGGTCAGCCCCGACGACGACAGCGACGTCGACGACGAGCCCGCGGTCGATGTCGCCGCGAGCGCGATCGCCGTGGATGCTTCGGCCGAGCCGAGCGCGCCCGTCAGCGGCGACGCGACGGCGGGCGAAGCGGGCGTCGCCGTCGAGGGCGCGAAGCCCGAAGACGACTCGCTGATGCCGCGGTCGCGTGGGCGTCGTCGCGGCGGTCGCGACGCGCGGGTGCGTCGATCGCGGAGCACGCGCGAGTCGCGTCCCGAGGTCGAGGGCGCCACCGCGAAGGCGCCCGATGGCACGCCGCAAAGCGCTGCTCCCGAAGGCGCGCCGCGCGAGCCCGCGGTGGCGCGGGAAAACGCTCCGCGCGAAGGTCGCCAGGGCGGCGGCGGCCGCGACGGCAATCGCCAGGGCGGCGGCGGTCGCGACGGCAACCGTCAAGGTGGCCGCGACAACGCGCGCGCCCCCGGCGGCGGTCGCGACAACGCGGCCCGCCCGGCGAACGCCGGCGGCGGCCGCGACGGCAACCGCAGCCGTAGCAACGAGCGCAGCAGCGGCAACGGCGGGCGCGACTCCCGCTCCAGCAGCAACCGCGACGCCGGCAAGCGCGGCAGCCACCACGAGCCGCCGCGCGTCTCGAAGACGACGCCGATCCGCGAGGTCGTGCGCGAGGGACAGGAAGTCCTCGTGCAGATCTCGAAGGAGCCGATCGGCACCAAGGGCGCGCGCGTCACCAGCCACATCTCGCTGCCGGGTCGCTACGTCGTCTACCTCCCCACGGTCGATCACGTCGGCATCTCGAAGCGCATCGGCTCCGATCGCGAGCGCTCGCGCCTCCGCGAGGCGATGGAGGCCATGAAGCCCCCGCAGGGCGGCCTCATCGTTCGCACCGTCGCCGAGGGCCTCACCAAGAAGCAGCTCAAGGCCGACGTCGGCTACCTGGTCCGCCTCTGGGGCCAGGTCGTCGAGAAGCGCGAGACGGGCGTCCGCGCCCCCGCGTGCCTCTACACCGAGCTCGATCTCGTGCTCAAGACGGCGCGCGATCTCTTCACCGACGACATCGAGAAGATCGTCATCGACAGCGCCGAGGAGTACCACCGGCTCCGCCGCTTCGTGGAGGTCTTCATGCCCGAGCGCGTCGACGCGATCGAGCTCTACGAAGGCCAGGAGCCCATCTTCGATGCGTACGGCATCGAAGACGAGATCCAGCGGGCGCAGTCGCGCAAGGTCCCGCTGCCCTCGGGCGGCCACTTGATCATCGACCAGGCCGAGGCCCTCACCGCGATCGACGTCAACACCGGGCGCTTCGTCGGCAAGGGCTCGAAGGATCTGGAAGAGACGATCCTCGCCACGAACATGGAGGCGGTCGAGGAGATTGCCTATCAGCTCCGCTTCCGCAACATCGGCGGGCTGATCATCCTCGACTTGATCGACATGGAGCGGGCGACCAACCGCGAGAAGGTCCGCAAGCGGATGGAAGACCTGCTCGCGAAGGACAAGGCCAAGACGACGCTGAACCGCATCAGCGATCTCGGCCTGATCGAGATGACGCGCAAGCGCACGCGCGAGAGCCTCGGCCGCACCGTCCTCGAGCCGTGCTTCTACTGCGACGGCACCGGGCAGCTCCAGTCGAAGCAGACGATCGCCTACGAAATCCTCCGCCAGATCCGGCGCGAGCGCATGAATTTGCCGGGGTACATCATCATCGTCAACGCCCACCCGGCGGTGATCGATCTGCTGAAGAGCGACGAGCGCGTGGCCGTGACGGAGGCCGAGCGCCTCTTCCAGCGCCGCCTCGAGCTCATCCCGCGCAAGGAGTATCACCTCGAACAGTTCGACCTCCAAGGCAGGTGAAGCTGGCCATGCCCGACGCGAAGAGCCCTGAAAACGAGGCCGAGGAAGCCCCCCGGCGTGACGACCGCGTCACCATCAACAAAGAGTTCGAGTCGTACGACTCGTTCATCAACGAGTACGTGACGAACATCTCGCGCACCGGCGTGTTCGTCCGCTCGAAGTCCCCGCTCTCGATCGGGACCAAGGTGAACCTGCGCTTCACCGTGATCATGGATGACATCGAGACGATCGAGGGCGTGGGCGAGGTGGTCCGCGTCCACGACGATCCGCCGGGCATGGGCGTCGTCTTCACCGAGCTGTCGGGCTACTCCAAGGGCCTGATCGAGAAGCTCTTGACGAACAAAGACCTGCACCCCATCGGGTGAACGGCGGGCGCTCGCCCGCGGCTTCACCCGACCTCACCGCAACGATGTTCACCGGCCTCGTCGAGACGATCGGCGTCCTCCGCCGCCGCGGCGGCAGCCCGGTCGCGCGCGCGATGATCGAGACCACGCTCGGGCCGCTCGTGCTCGGCGAATCGATCAGCGTGCAGGGCGCCTGCCTGACGGTCGATCGCATCGTCTCCGGCGGGTTCGAATGCGACATGAGCGCCGAGACGATCGCGCGCACCACGCTCGGCGAGCGGCCGCTGGGCTCGCCCGTCCACCTGGAGCGGGCCACGCCGGTCGGCGGGCGCCTCGGCGGGCACATGGTCCTCGGTCACGTCGACGGCGTCGGCACCGTCACGGCGGTCGTCAACGTGGGCGGCGCGATCCGCTTCGAGGTGCGGGCGCCGGCCAACCTCGAGCGGTTCCTCGCGGCCAAGGGATCGGTCTGCCTCGACGGCGTCAGCCTCACGCTCAACGGCGTCGGGCGCGCCGCGGCGGGCGGCGTCGTCTTCGACGTCATGCTCGTCCCGCACACGATTGGCCGCACGTTGCTCGAAGAAGCGGGCCCTTCCGCGCACGTCAACATTGAAGTCGACGTGCTCGCGCGCTACGTGGCGCGTCAGCTCGAAGTGGCCGCTCACGGGCAGCCACACGAGGGGCGGGGAGAACAGGACGAGCCCGATGTCGACAACGATGCACGTATCCTCGCCAAGCTCCGATCGGGCGGCTTCGCATGAGGACGCGAAGGATGGCCTGCTCATGCCGCACCGACTGACGATCGACTCGGTGATGCTCGACCGGGTCAACACCGCGCTCGACCACATCCGCGCCGGCAAGATGGTGATCCTCGTCGACGACGAGGACCGCGAGAACGAAGGCGATCTGACGATGGCCGCCGCGGCCGTCACGCCCGAGGCCATCAACTTCATGGCCACGTACGGGCGCGGGCTCATCTGCCTCACCCTCGACGAAGAGCAGGTCGCCAAGCTCGATCTGCCGATGATGTCGGCCCCGGGTCGCGGCGGGCCGCCGCTCGGCACGGCCTTCACCGTGAGCATCGAGGCGCGCACCGGCGTCACCACGGGCATCAGCGCCGCCGACCGCGCCCGCACCATCCAGGTCGCGATCGATCCCGAGGCCAAGCCCACCGACGTCGTCACGCCGGGCCACATCTTCCCCCTCCGCGCGCGTCGCGGCGGCGTCCTCGTCCGCACCGGCCAGACCGAGGGCTCGGTCGACCTCGCGCGCCTCGCCGGCATGGGCACCTCGGGCGTGATCTGCGAGATCATGAACGAGGACGGCACCATGGCGCGCATGCCCGATCTCGAGCGCTTCGGCGCCAAGCACGGGCTGATGATCCTCACCGTCGCCGACCTCATCCAGTACCGCCTGCAGACCGAGCGCCTCGTGCGCCGCGTCGCCGAGCGGCGGATCACCCTCGACTCCACCGGCACCGAGTGGCTGGGCATCGTGTACGAAATCACCGGCGAATCGCGGCAATTCTTCGCGCTCGTCAAGGGCGACGTCGCCACGGGCGAGCCGGTCCTCTGCCGCGTCCACGCCGGATCGATCGTCGGCGATCTCTTCAGCTCCACGCCGTTCGACGGCGGCCACAACCTGCGCGAGGCCACGCTGGCGATCGAGGCCGCGGGCTCGGGCGTGGTGCTCTACATCCCGCCGAAGGGCGACCTCGCGCGCGAGCTCGACGCCCTCGCCGGCGTCCCCGCGCTGCCGGAAGAGACGGCCGCGAGCCAGCCCGCGCGCCTGCGCGAGTTCGGCCTCGGCGCGCAGGTCCTGGCCGATCTCGGCGTGCAGCAGCTCCGCCTGCTCACGAACAATCAACCGAAGATCGCCGGCCTCACCGGCTTCGGTCTCAAGGTGGTCGAGCGGGTGCCGCTCGTCTCGATGAAGGGTGAAGCGTGAGCGTGATGGGCGAAGGCATGGAGAAGCGCGCGGTCGTGGTCGAAGGCGGCCTCGTCGTCCCGCCGGGGGCGCGCTTCGCGCTCGTGGCGAGCCGGTTCAATCACTTCATCGTCGATCGCCTCGTCGACGGCGCGCTCGACGCCATCGTCCGCCACGGCGGCGACGCGTCGAAGATCACCATCGTCCGCGTCCCCGGCGCCTGGGAGATCCCGACGGTCGTCGCCCGGCTCGCGCAGAAGCGGAGCGCCGACGCCATCATCGCGCTCGGCGCCGTCATCCGCGGCTCGACGCCCCACTTCGACTACGTCGCGGCCGAGGTCACCAAGGGCATCGCCACCGTCTCGATGCAGACCGGCGTCCCCGTCGCGTTCGGCGTGCTGACGACGGACTCGATCGAGCAGGCGATCGAGCGCGCCGGCACCAAGGCTGGAAACAAGGGCTGGGAGGCCGCCGTCAGCGCGATCGAAATGGTCGCGCTCGCCGCGGCGATGGACAGGGCGGGGCTGTAAAAGTCATGGGCGCTCGAACCACAGGCCGCGAGGCCGCGCTGCAGATGATCTTCGCTCTCGACGCCAACGGCGGCAGCGCCGAGCGGGTGATCAACCAGTTCTGGCGCGAGACGCCCGGCGATCCCGAGGGGCGCGAGTACGCCGAGCGCATGGTCCGCGGCGTCGCCGCCGATCTCGACAAGGTCGACAGCACCATCCGCAAGGCCAGCACCAACTGGCGGATCGAGCGCATGGCGCGCGTCGATCGCAACGTGCTCCGCCTGGGCGCGTGGGAGCTCGCGCAGGTCGACGACGTGCCCCGCGCCGTCATCCTCGACGAGGCCGTCGAGCTGGCGAAGCGCTACGGCAGCGAGGACAGCGCCGCGTTCGTCAACGGCGTGCTCGACCGAATCGCGACCGACCTCGGCCGGGTGGATCGGGATCGCTGAGGCCGGCTCGGGTGCGCCCCGACTTCTCGGCGATGAAGCGGCGTGACAGGATGCCTCTCGTCATGCGAGAGCGCTGGACACGCACGGGGAAGGGCGCGGCGGCGATGGGGATCGCCGTCTCGTACGCGCTCCTCGCGGCCATCGTCACGGCCGTCGCGCTGGCCCTCCGCGACGGCGTGCCCTGGGTCCACCCGGATCCCTGGTACCCCGCGCCGCTGGCCGTGAGCGTCTCGCTGAGCGCGCTGCTCGGCCTCGCGATGGCCACGGCGCTCGTCGTGATGACGCGGCTGACGGTGCCCCGCTTCGTCTGGGCGCGCCGCCTCCACGAAGAGCTGCGCCCCGTCGCGCGCGATTTCTCGGCGGGGCACATCCTGCTCATCGCCGGCCTCTCCAGCCTGGGCGAAGAGCTGCTCTTCCGCGGCCTGCTCACCCCGTGGATCGGCGTCCTCCCCGCGGCGATCCTCTTCGGCCTCGCTCACCAGATGAAGGGGCCGAGTCGCTGGGTGTGGGCCGGCTGGGCCGCGGCGGTCGGCCTCGGCCTCGGAGCCATCTTTGCGCTGACTGGCTCTCTCGTCGGGCCTTTGCTGGCGCACGCCGTCGTCAACGGTGTCAACCTCGTTTACCTTCGTGACCACGATCCGAGCGCGCCCCCGCGCGCCGCGTGAGAGAGTATCGAGAGCCGCGCGGAGCGGCGGATACGCGGCTGGACCGAGGCCAGCTCAGGGCTGCTGGCTGGCGAACGCCTCGAGCGGCGCGAAGCCCTGGAGCGGGCCAGTGTGCGCGAAGGCCAGCTCCTTGATCTCGCCCGAGCGCGGCCGGAGCCGGATCGCGAGCGCCTTGACGGAGGCCACGTTCAGCGCCGAATCCTTCGAGAACAGCCGCACTGCCTTCGTCACCTTCCCCTCGGTCGTGGCGCCCGCGCTGTCGCCGAAGAAGAGCACTCCGTCGGCGAGGTAAACGGCGGAGCCCCGGGTGTGGCCGGGGACCGCGAAGGCCTCCACGCGGAGATCGCCGACCCGGGTGATCTCGCCGTCGTGGAGCGGATGAACGGCCTTTGCCGCGTCCCCCACGAGCGCCACCTCGTCGGCGAGCGCATAGACCTGCGCGCCCGGGAACACCTTGCAGCCCGCGGTGTGGTCGCCGTGGCCGTGGGTCAGAAAGATCGCCGCGACGGCGTCGGGCCCGAGCTGTCGCGCCGCCAGCGCGGCCAGCAGCGCCTTGCCGCTCGCGTCGTTGCCGGCGTCGATCAGCGCGACCTTCCCGGGGCCGGCGTCGAGCACCACAGCGCTGACGAACCCGTCTTTCACGGTGTGAGCCCCGGGGACCAGCTCGCCGTCGACGATGGCGCTGTTGCCCCCGAACACGGAGTACCAGGCCATTCCAGCGAGCGTCGCGAAGACGAGGACGACGATGCCAACCCATTTCAGGACGCGCTTCATGTCCCCTCTATACCGTATCGGCGGCGTTACCGGACGACGACGGTGAACCCCGGGACTCCCTTCGTCCCGTTCGCGTGGACGTACTCGACGGGGACCTGCGAATACCCGGCGAACAATCACACCATCTCTCCGGTGATGGTCCCGGCGCGCGCGATCGTCACGTCACCTCCACGACGCGCCCTGCGTCGAGGCGTGTATGCTCTGGAAGCATGGCCGACCGACCGGATGACGAGCGCTTCACCCTCACGAGCCTGGGCGCCGACGGCGCGCTCCGGGTGCCGTCTCTCCTCGTCAACATCGTGTCACCGGACGGCGTCACCGTCGAAGGGCGGCTGGCGCTCCGTCCGCTGGTGATCGGCACCGGCGCCGATTGCGATCTCGTCCTCATCGATCCTCGCGTGTCGCGCCAGCACTGCGAGCTCCGGCTCACCAGCAAGGGGATCGTGCTCCGCGATCTCGGCAGCAAGAGCGGCACGTTCGTCGGCAAGGTCTCGCTCAAAGAGGGCATGCTCCCGCCCGGCGTCGCGGTGATGCTCGGCGGCTCGCGGCTGACGATCAACGCCTCGGGCGCGCCCAGCCTGTTGCCGATGGCCGCCTCCGGCAGCTTCGGCGCCGCGATCGGGCAGAGCTTCGCGATGCGCGCGCTCTTCGCCAAGCTCGAGCGCGCCGCGACGACGGCGCAGACCATCCTCCTGTTCGGCGAGTCCGGCACCGGGAAGGAGATCCTCGCGCGGGCGATCCACGACGCGAGCCCGCGAAATCAAGGCCCGTTCGTCGTCTTCGACTGCGGCGCCGTCAGCGCGAGCCTGGTCGAGTCGGAGCTCTTCGGCCATGTCCGCGGGGCCTTCACCGGCGCCGCGTCGAGCCACGCGGGCCTGCTCGAAGAGGCCAGCGGCGGGACGCTGTTCATCGACGAGATCGGCGAGCTACCCCTCGATTTGCAGCCCAAGCTGCTCCGCGCGATCGAGGCCAAGCAGGCCCGTCGCGTCGGCGCGAGCGACTTCCGGCCCTTCGACGCGCGCATCGTCGCGGCGACCCACCGCAACCTGCGCGCGCGCATCGCCGACGGCTCGTTCCGCGAGGATCTCTACTACCGGCTCGCCATCGTCGAGGTGCAGGTGCCGGCGCTGCGCGAGCGCAAGGAAGACATCCCCGCGCTGGTCGAGCGCTTCCTCGCGGCGCACGATCCGCCTGTCGCGCTCGCCGATCTGCCGCCGCACGCGCAGGCGCTGCTCGCGGCGCACGACTGGCCCGGCAACGTGCGCGAGCTGCGCAATGTGGTGGCGCGGCTGATCCTGTTTCCCGATCTCGTGGCCGAGCTGATCGGCCCCGCAAAGAAGGCGGAGCCCGGGCCAGCGCCGCCGAGCGCGGGCGCGGCCAAGGGGGAGAACGATCGCCTCGGTCGCCTGGCCGAGCTGCCGCTCCACGAGGCGCGCGAGCTGGTGCTGGAGCAGTTCGAGCGGAGCTACCTCCCGGCCAAGCTGCTCGAGCACCAGGGCAACAGCTCCCGCGTCGCCGAGGCCATGGGCGTGTCGCGGAGCCTCGTTTATCGGCTGATCGAGCGCTACGGCGAGCGCGCCAGATAGCCTTTCTCGATCCTTGCCTCGCTCCGCGCGAGGACTCGCGGTCATGACGCCCTCCCCGCGGGCGGACAGCTTTGATAAAGGTCGCCGATGACCGCCAGCGCCCCGCCGAGCCGCGAGCAGCTCCTCCACGCTCTCTACGAAGCCGCCGAGCTCGAGCACAACCTGATGTGCACGTACCTCTACTCGGCGTTCAGCCTGCGCGCCGGCGAGACCGAGGGGCTCTCCGCCGACGAGGCCGAGGCCGTGACGCGGTGGCGCGACGGCATCCTCCGGGTGGCCATCGAGGAGATGGGGCACCTCACCGCCGTGTGGAACATCACGGCCGCGCTCGGGGGCGCGCCGCGCTTCGGACGCGGGAATTTCCCGCTCGACGCGGGCCTCCTGCCGGCCGGCGTCGTGGTGAAGCTCTCGCCTTTCAACGAGGCTTCGCTCCAGCACTTCGTCTACCTCGAGCGGCCCCACGACTCGTCGGAGCCCGAGGGCGAAGGCTTCGGGCCGGAGCTCAGGTTCACGCGCGGATCGTCGGCGGCGCGGCTCACGCCGATGGCCATCGACTACGACACGGTCGGCGATTTCTACCGGACGCTCGGCGAGAGCATCGTCGCGTTCGTCGAGCACATGGGCGAAGCGGCGGCGTTCTGCGGCGATCCCGCGCTGCAGCTCTCGCCGAGCGAGGTCGCGCTCCTCGGCGCCAGGCCCGTGGTGTGCTCGAAGACGGCGCTCGCCGCGTTCGCCACGATCCGCGAGCAGGGCGAGGGCGCGCCGGCGCATTCGGAGGGATCGCACTTCCAGAAGTTCGTGGCGATCCGCGCCGAGCTCGCGGCGCTGAAGGCGGCGAACCCCGCGTTCAAGCCGGCGTATCCGGCCGCGCAGAACCCGGTGCTGCGGCGCCCGGCGCGGCCCGAAGGGCGCGTGTGGCTCGAGGACGAGGCCGCCGTGGCCACGGTCGATCTCGCCAACGCCGGTTACGCGCTCATGCTCCGCTTGCTGGCCTATGCCTACGTCGTGCCGCGTCCGCAGCCGGACAAATCGCTGGCGGTCGATCTCGCGCTCGGTCTGATGCGCGCCGTCACCCACCTCGCCGAGCGCGCGGCGCGTCTGCCCGCCGGCCCCTCGAACCCCTCGTGCAACGCCGGCATCTCGTTCACGGCGCTCCGCGACTCGGCCCCTCTGCCGTATGGCCCGAGCTCGGCGCGGTTCTTCACCGAGCGCTTCGCCGAGCTCGACGCGGCCGGGGTGGCCCTCGCGGCCGGCGGCGACGCCCGCGCCGCGTCGGCGTCGCGCGTGCTGACCGATCTGGCGAAGCGCGCCAACCGAGGATTCGAGTCCACCGCAAAGGCCCCTCCTGCAAAGTCTCCTCCCGCGACGGTCGCGCCCGCCCCGGTGGCCGCCACGCCTGTCTCGGTGGCCGCCGCCGCGCCTGCCCAGACTCCGCCGGTCCCCACGGTCATCGACGGCGTCGAGCACATCCGGGGCAAGAAGCTCACGCTGCTCTACGAGGTCAAGAAGTGCATCCACGCGCGCTTCTGCGTCACCGGCGCTCCAAAGGTCTTCATCGCCAACATCAAGGGTCCCTGGATCAACCCCGACGCGATGTCGGTCGAGGGGCTGGTCGAGATCGCCCACGCCTGCCCCTCGGGCGCGATCCGCTACGAGCGCAAGGATGGAGTCGACGACGAGGCCGCTCCGCCGGTGAACCTGATTGGCATTCGCGAGGCAGGGCCTTATGCCGTGCGCGCCGAGATTCTCCTCGACGGCGAGCCGGCCCATTACCGCGCCACCCTCTGCCGCTGCGGCGCCTCGAAGAACAAGCCCTATTGCGACGGCTCCCACCACGAGGTCGGCTTCTCGGCCTCGGGCGAGCCGCCCACGGGCGCGGCCGACATGCTCGCGGTGCGCGACGGCGCGCTCGCCATCGATCCCGAGCTCGACGGCCCGCTCCAGGTCCGCGGCAACGTCGAGATCACCAGCGGGACGGGGCGAGTCGTCGCGCGCGTCACCCAGGCTCGACTCTGCCGCTGCGGCGGGAGCAACACCAAACCGTTCTGCGACGGGACCCACGCCCGCATCGGCTTCAAGAGCACCTGAGCGCTTTTTGCAGGTGCCAGTGCCGCAGCCCTCACCCCAACCCCTCTCCCGCGGAGCGGGAGAGGAGCTCGGAGCTGTTGCGAGGAGCTTCCGCCTCGCCCGCTCGGCAGGAGAGGGGGACCGAGGGGGTGAGGGCTCTCCGGGGGGACCGAGGGGGTGAGGGCTCTCCGGGGGGACCGAGGGGGTGAGGGAGCGGCACTACCGACCCCGAAACACGCTCTGAACGCGGCGAAACCGTGGCCGACGCGCCATCAGGAAAAAAAGATGACACGATCCGATCTGGACGTGGCACACGCGCGTAGGCTAAAGGTCGGTGAGCAATCGATCAGGCGCTCGCGCTGAGCCCTGTACCCACCTCGGATCTGTCATGCCTTCTTTTGCGTGCTTCCGCAGGGCCCGCCATGCGTGTGCCCTTGGCCTCCTCGCGGCTCTCGCCGGACAGACCTTCGCCTCGTCGGCCTTTGCCCACGATCCGAAAGAAGAGGAAGCAGAGCGCTTGAAGGAAGAGGCCGAGCGCGCCGCGCGCGCGCCGAAGCAAGAGGCTGATCCCATCGAGATCACCATCCAGGCCGAGAAGCCTGGTGGGGAGTCGTCGTCGCGGATCGTGATTGGCCGGCGCGAGCTCGAGCTGCGGCCCCGGCTCCGGCCCGGCGACATCCTGGAAGCGGTACCCGGGCTCTTCGCCGTTCAGCACGCGGGCGGGGGCAAGGCCAATCAGTACTTCCTGCGTGGCTTCGACGCCGACCACGGGACGGATGTGGCCTTCTCGGTCGACGGGGTCCCGATCAACATGGTGAGCCACGGGCACGGCCAGGGCTTCACCGACTTTCACTTCCTGATCCCGGAGCTGGTCACTTCGCTCGACGGCTACAAGGGCCCCTTCTACGCCGCGCAGGGCGATTTCGCGACCGCGGGCGCCGTGAACCTGCACCTGGCCGAGAAGCTCGAGGAGAGCTTCGCGCAGTACAGCATCGGTCAATACGGCATCATGCGCGCCCTCGTGGTCGAGTCGCCCGACCTCGGCGACTCCTTTCGCGCCGTCATGGCCGGGGAGCTCTACAAGGACGACGGGCCCTTCCAGAACCCGGAGCAGCTCAAGCGGTACAACGTGTATCTCAAGGCCACGCACGATATCGGCCGCGCCGGCAAGGTGCAGATGACGCTGATGTCCTACGGGTCGACCTGGCACGGATCGGGGCAGATCCCGGCGCGCGCCGTCTGCGGTGAGGGCGAGGCGGGCACGCCGGATCCGACGACCCTCACCCCTCCTCAGCCTTGCATCGATCACTTCGGCAACGTGGATCCCACCGAGGGCGGCTCGACGCAGAGGCACCTGGCCTCGATCGCGTTCTCGACCGCGTGGGCCGACTCGGACTTCACGGCGATGGCCTATGCCGTCAAGTATCGATTCACGCTCTACTCGAACTTCACCTTCTTCGCCGACGATCCCGTCCACGGCGACGAGGTGGAGCAAGACGACGATCGCTCCGTGGTCGGCACGGATCTGCGGGTGAGGCGGCACGATCATTACCTCGGCGGGCAGTTCACCACCTCGCTGGGGGCGCAGGTGCGCGTCGACTCGATCGACAACGCGCTCTACCACGACGTGGCCCGCGAGCGGCTCGAAGCCCGGGTCAAGGCCAGCATCGTCGAGAGCCAGATTGGCATTTACGTGGAAGAGGACGCGCGTGTCCGCAAGTGGCTCCGGTTCATCGCCGGGGCGCGGGCGCAGCGCGTCGACGTCAACGTCGAGGACCAGCTCGAGGACCTGAAGACGCTGGGCAACAAGTCGAGCGGCTTCAAGGGCGCGACGCAGTTCCTCCCGAAATTCCAGGGGATCCTCTCGCCCATACCCCAGATCGACATCTTCGCCTCGTACGGGCGCGGCTTCCACTCCAACGACGCTCGCGGCGTGGTGCGGGAGCAGAACCCGGCGACGCTGCTCACCCCGGCGACCGGCTACGAGGCCGGGGTGAAGGTCACGCCGATACCGAACCTCACCCTGTCCGCCTCGGGGTTCCTCATCGATCTCGACTCGGAGCTGGTCTGGGCCGGCGACGCGGGGACGACCGAGGCCTCGGGCCCGACGCGCCGCTACGGGGCCGAGCTCGACGCGCGATTCCACATCTCCAACTGGCTCTTCGCCGACGTCGACGGCACGTTCACCCACGCGCGCTACCGGGAGAACGCCGGCAACGGCAGCGCCGTGGCGCTGGCGCCGACACGGACCTTCTCCGCGGGTATCGGCGTGCGTCCGACGGTGGGCGACTTCATCCCTTCGGCCTCGATCCGGGTCAAATCGATCGGCTCGCGCCCCGCCAACGAGGACGCGTCGCTGATCGCCGAGGGCTTCACCGTCGTCGACGCCACGGCGGGACTGCGCTGGAAGCAGATCGAGGCCGGCCTCGACGTGCAGAACCTCTTCAACGCCACCTGGCGCGAGGTGCAGTTCGCCACCACGACGCGGCTCGCCTACGAGCCGGCCCCCGTGACTGGCATCCATTACTCGCCGGGCTGGCCGCGCACCGTGATGGCGCGGGCGGCGCTCTACTGGAAGTGATCCGCTGGAGCTAGTCCACACGCGCCTTGGCGATACCGGGCCACGCGCGCCGGAGCATGGCTGTCGCTTCGCGATCGAGGGCGTCCATGCGGTGGTGGGCCTCGTCGCCGACGATGGCGAACACCCGGGCCGAGACGAAGGGCTCGATGGCGAACATCGCCACCGCGGCGGGGTCGAGCTTCACGTTCACGTGCAGATAGCGCACGGCCGGCACCTCGCCTTCGGGGTAGAGCAGGAGCACGGCCTCCTCGTCGCCAGGCACCTTGCGCAGCTCGTGGCGGAAGCGAAACGCCTCGACTTGTGCGGCGTCGCCGTCGCCCGCCGCCACCAGCCGACCTTGCTGCGGCGCCGCGTCGCCCTGGGGGACATCGTGGCGCGAGGCCTGGTAGCCAAAGGCCTCCTCGGCGTCGCGGGGATCGTCGAGCACGACGCCGATCGTGGCGTCGACGAACACGCGCTGATCGCCGACGCGGACCACGTTCCAGGCATGGCGGCTGTCGGCGACGGTGCCGCGGTAGAGCTCGGCCTTCAAGCCGAGCCGCTCGGCCAGATGGAAGAACAGGAACGCTCGATGACGGCAGGTGCCGGCGCGCCGGGCGATCAGATCGCCTATCGCCACGGGGCGGCCGTCCTGCGCCGCGCACCAGGCGAGGCAGTCGTCGTAAGCCTTCTTCGAGAGCAGGCCTCCCAGGGTGTCGAACACCAGCTCCGTCAACCGCACCACGCGCTCGCGCTCCGGCAAGAGGCCCAGGTGACCGCGCGCCCGGCCGAGCAGCTCCTGGAAGGCGGGATGCGTCGGCTCGAGCACCAGCACGTCGGCGCGCCCCTTGGCGACGTAGCGGTGGAGTCGTGACGAGGGCGGCCGCTCGTCGACGAGCGGAATGCGCAGGAAGAAGCCGCCTTGATCGATCCGCACGTTCCAGAGCTGCACGCGGAGCGCGCCGTCGCGGCCGACGACGAGGAGCCCATTCTCGATCGCTGGCCCGGGATCGAGGGCGTCGACGGGAGGCTCGACCGAGGGCAGCATGACTGTCCGTTCCAGGTCCATCGACGGCACCACCGCCCGGAGCGGGGGCGGCAAGATCGCCGCCGGGACGCCCGGCGGCAGCTCCGGTGATCGCTCGAGGACGCGAATCGCCGTGGCGCCGATCTGGATCCGATCGCGGTGATGAAGCACCACCTCGCCGCGGACGGGAACGCCGTTGACCTGCGTACCGTTCGTGCTGCCGTCGTCCTTGATCCAGAGCCGCGTGCCCGCCTGGCGCACGGTACAATGGTGCCTCGACGCGGCCAGCTCACGCAGGCGCAGGGTGCTGGTCTTGGCCCGCCCGATCGTCGCCATGGTCCCGACTTCGCAGCTCGATCCGTCCGGATCTGTCTCGATAACCAGCCAGGTCATGACGGACGCTACCACGGATTGCCCGTCGATCCCCGCGGGAGCAGCCCTCGAGAGCGCGCCCCGGTGAGAGGGTGTCGGGGCCGCCGCCGAGGACGGGCCCGGAGGCTGTCACCGACCGACGCGCTCGAGCCAGCGGAGATGGCCGAGGCGGTCGAAGAGCGCGCGCGCCGCGGCGAAGTGGGGCTCTCGAGCGGGATCGCTGGCCTCGGCGTGACGGCCGAGATCGTTGTGGGCGAGGCCTTGCTCGAAGGGCATCGCGAGGCGCTCGGCCTCGGCGAGGCTTGCGGCAAAGGCCCGTCGCGCCCGCGCGAGGTGCCCTGTGCGCGCGTCGAGGAGGCCTTGCAGGCGAAGGGCCGTGGGCCGGCCGACGGCGTAGATGCCCGCGTAAGAGTGCATCTTGCGGCAGATCAACCGGGCTTGGCGGCCGAGCGCGTCGCGGTCCCGGGCCGACGTCGCGCGCTCCCAGAGCACGAAGATCGCGTCTCCCGTCGCCAGGCATCCCCGGTAGAAGCGGAAGCCCACGACTCGAAGCTGCGCCAGGTGGAAGAGCGTCTTGTCGATGGCGCGCCTCGCGCTCTCGCGGTCGCCGACGAGCAAGTGGGCTTCGGCCACGACACCGTGGGTGATCCACTCCGAGGGATCGTTGCGGTAGTCCTCGGCGAGCGTGCGTCGCCGCTCGAAGAGGGCGATGGCCGCGTCGCCGTTGCCCAGCGAGAGCGCGCTCTGCGCCTTGCCGCCGAGGGCCCAGATCTGGGTCTGCTTGTTGCCGCTCTTCTGCCCCGCGCTCTCGAGCCGATCGCACAGCACGGCCGCGTCGTCGGGCCGACCGGTGAGGCCCTCGAGCAGGATCAGGAGGCCCAGGCACAGCTCGACCTGCCGAGAATCCTGGATGTCCCGGGCCTGCGCCATCGCCACGTCGATCGCGCCGCGGGCCTCGCGGAAGCGGCCGGCGCGCAGCGCCGAGAACCCCTGGAGCAACGAGACCCAAGCGAGGCCCTGGCGATCGTCGAGAGCCTCCGCGGTCTCCTTCGCGCGCGCCTCGTACAGCATCTGGAGCCGCGGGAGCGGCAGGGCGCTGAGCCCGATGCCGAGCGTGACGTAGCCTTGAACCAGCTCGAGCGAGAGGCCGAGGCCGCTCGCGAGGTTCACCATCCGCAGCGCCGCGCCGAGGCCGTGGGCCCACTTCTGCTGCAGGAAATGAATCTGCGTGAGGCGCTGCGCGGCCCGCGTCGCGCCGAGGAGGCGCGCGCGCTCGGCGGGATGGAACGCGCGGGGCGGCAGCGGGCGCAGCAGGATCCGCGCGTGCGGGGCGAGCTCGCTCACGAAGCGCAGCACCGTCGCCGCGCGCGAGTCGTCGTCGGCGATCGGCTCGCCGCAGAAGCGACGCAGCGCGGCCCGCGTGAGCCTCTCGGCCTCGGGCAGCAGGCCGACGTTGAGCGCCGCCTCGCCCAGCTGCGACTCGAGCTGCGCGCGCAGAGGCTCGTCGAGCAGCGGCGCGCCGCGCGCGGGGGACGCGTCGGCGAGCGCGAGGGCGCGGCGGAAGAAGCCCAGCGCCTCGCCCGAGGCCGTCGCGGCGAGGGCGGCTTGCCCGGCCTTCACCAGGTACTCGAAGGCCTTGTCGGGCGCGCGCGCGGTGGTGAAGTGGTGGACGAGATCGGGATAAAATGCCGTGATTTCAGGCGTATTTGCGTACCTCGCCTCGATGGCGGAGCCCGCCGCCGCGTGTAGCCTCCGCCGCTCGTCCGCGTCGATCGCGCCGTGGATGATCTCGCGGAGCTTGTCGTGGGCGAAGCGGAGGCGACCGCCGTCGACGTCGATGATCTGCCGCGCGCGCAGCTCTTCCACGGCCTCGAGCTGGGCCACGTCGTCGAGGCTCATCGCTGCGGCGAGCACGTCGGTGTCGATCTCGCGGCCGAGCACCGCCGCCATCCGCGCCGCGGCGAGCGCGCCTTTGCCGAGGGCGCCCACGCGTCGGATCACCATGTCGCGCAGCAGCTCGGGCAGCGGCAGCGCGTCGTACGACGCGAGGCGGGCTCCGCCGAGGGGTTTCACTTGCCACTCGCCCGCGTCGTTGCGGAAGAGCATCCCCTCGCTCACGGCAGAGCGAACGTACTCGGCGACGAAGAACGGATGACCCTCGGATCGCTCGACGAGGAAGCGAATGAACGCCGCGGGCGGCGCCTCCATCGCGATCATGTCGCTCACCATCCGCTCGACCGCGGGGGCGTCGATGCGCCCGAGCTCGAGGTGAGTGACGTCGGGCGCGGCCAGCAGATCGCGGAGCTCGTCGCTGCGCTCTTCGGTGCGGTACGTGGCGAGGAGCAGCACGCGCGCGGCCGCGAAGTAGGCGTCGTCGAGCGCCTTCAGGAAGCTCATCGAGGCCTCGTCGGCCCACTGGACATCTTCGAGCACCAGCACCAGCGGCTGGACCTCGGCGAAGGCCGCGATGGTGCCGGCGAGGCAGCCGTTGAGGCGCGCGCGCGCGCCGGCAGCGTCTAGCGCGGCGAGCTTCGGGTAGAAATGCTGACCCGGGAGCGACGCTATCGACGGCTCGTGGACGGCGAGCGCCGGGCCGCGCGGTCCGAGGACGCGCTCTGTCTCTTCGAGGCCTTGTTCGCGGCACCAGTCCACGATCGTCGCGAGCAGATGCCGGAACGGGTGGAGGGAAGCGGCCTTGACGTCGGCGCTCGCGTCGAGCTCGGCCGCGACGGAGACGCACTGGCCGGTGACGATGCCGAGGCCGCGTCGGTGCGCCGAGATGCCGACCTCGAGGGCGAAGCGCGTCTTGCCGACTCCACTCTCGCCGCCCACGAACACCCGCCCGCCCCGCGCGACGCGCACGTTCTTGAGCTTGGCGTCGACGATCCCGAGGGCGCTGGCGCGGCCGGCGAGCCGCGGACGGTAGAGGTGGGGCTCGGCGCGGCGCGCGGGCAAGCGCTCGTCGGCGCCGAGCCGCCGCAGCACCGCGGCCACGTCGTCCGCGTACCCGACGCGATCGCGCGGACGCTTCTGCAGCAGCCCGAGGATGATCTCTTCGAGCTCCGGAGGCACGTCGCTGACGCGCGCGGAGGGGCGCTCGGGCGGCTCGCGCACCTGCTGATCGAGGACCTGCTCGACGGTGCCGACGAAGGGCGCGCTGCCGGTGATGCTCTCGTACATCATGCAGCCGAGCGCGTAGAGATCGACGCGAGCATCCATGAGCTCGCCGTCGATCTGCTCGGGGGCCATGTACGCCGGGGTGCCGAGGAAGCCGTCGCCCAGCTCGAGCACGTCGCGGCCGCCCGCGCCGCGGAGCTGCATCGCGAGCCCGAAGTCGACGAGCACCGGGCTTCCATCCGGCCGGATCATGACGTTCTCGGGCTTGAGATCCCGGTGAACGAGCCCCATGCCGTGCACGAACGCGAGGGCGTCGCAGATGTCGCGGAGCAGGCCGAGGAGCTGCGGGAGAGCGCCGTTCGCCGCGCGGACGAAGCGCGGCCTCGCGACGTCGATCCGGAGATCGGCGATGCGGTTGGCGACCGGCGTCACCCTGGCGAGCCGCCCGAGGGTGTCGAGCTCGGCGACGTCGGCGTTGTACTCACGCAGCGTCCGCCCCTCGACGACTTCCATCGCGTACCAGGGCAGATCGCCCTCGATCCCTTCGGCGACGATGCGGACGACGCCGGGGTGATCGACGCGCCGGAGGGCGTGGATCTCGCGTCGAATCCCCGAGAGCAGGCTCGCGTCCGCGCTCTCCACCGTCTTCAGCGCCACGCGCTCGCCGGTCTCGGCGTGCTCGGCGAAGTACACCACCGCCATGCCTCCGCGCCCGAGCGGGCGCAGTAGACGAAAAGCGCCGATGGTGCGAGGGAACACGCCATCCGCGGACCGGCCGGCGCGGGCCCCCCGGCCCTGGACGAGCTTCGTTGTCGCGTCGCCTCGCATCCCGGTTGCAAGAGAGACGAAGCCGCTGCGGGTGTCAATCCGCACAAATTCCCGCGTGGAGTCGTGATCGAGGCCAGACGAGAAGGATCGAGCCCGCACGGTTTCGGCGCGTCCACGGTTGACGTTGCGCCCGGCTCAGGGCAGGCTGGCCGCTTCGACGGGAGTAGTTCCACCGCATCCGGCGGTGAGGGGCGATCGACATACTGGCCTCGCGGCCCGGTCCCCCACCTCGGTAACCCGAGACGAACGAGACGTCCGACCAGCTCTGCTGGCCGGCGTCGCGTATTCCTCCCCCGGGATCCACGAAGCTCGGTCAGGCAGCCCCCAGAGCCGCCCGCCCACCGAGGCTCCGAGAACCCCGATGCCCGATCTTCACCTTCTTCTCTCCGTGTTCGGCGTGATCTTCATCGCCGAGATCCCCGACAAGACCGCGCTCGCCGCGCTGGTGCTCGCGACCAAGTTCCGGCCGCTGCCGGTCTTCCTCGGCACGGCGCTGGCCCTCACGGTGCAAAGCATCATCGCCGTCGCCGCGGGCGGTCTGCTCTCGCTCCTGCCCACGCGGCCCGTGCACATCGGCGCCGGCGTCCTGTTCCTGGTGTTCGCCGTGATGATGTGGCGCCGCCAGGAAGAGGCCGTCGAGGCCGCCGCCGGGGGCGCGACGGCCAAAGAGCCCACGTTCTGGCGCGCGTTCGGGCAGGTGTTCGGCGTGGTGTTCCTTGCCGAGTGGGGCGATCTCACCCAGCTCGGCACGGCCACGCTCGCGGCGCGCTACGGCAAGCCGCTCACGGTGTTCGTCGGCTCGACCCTCGCGCTCTGGTGCGTCGCGGCGATCGCCGTGTTCATCGGTCATCGCGCCGGGAAGGTGCTCAATCCCGCGATCACGAAGAAGGTCGCCTCGGTGATCTTCGTGGCCCTCGGGATCGCCCTCCTCGTCGGCTGGATGTGACCCCGGCCCACCCCGGTAACAGCCACGTTCGAGGTGGCGTTGCAGGTCCGACGATGCCAGTTGCGCAAGGGTATTTCATGTCGTGAAAGTAACTTGCGCGAGCTGTACGAGCCTTGGGCGAGCATCGCGCGCGGGACTTGGAGTAGCCTGCGCCCATGTCTGGAGCCCACGCGGAAGAGGTCGTCAAGAGCGCTGTTCCCATCCCGGATCTCGGGGCCATCGACGCGGCGCTGCGCGGCGACGCGGCGGGGCTGAAGCTGGCCGTGCAGAAGCATCGCCCCGCCGATCTGGGCCGTGATTTCTCGCGCCGCAGCGTCGCCGAGTGCCGCCGGCTGATCGAGGCCGCCGACGACCGGCGCGCCGCGGCCATGCTCCGCAGCGCGCACCCCGCGGTCGCCGCGAACGTGCTCGGCTCCTGCGATCCGGCGCACGCCTCGCGCCTCCTCGCGTTCATGCCCACCGATCATCGCATTGCGATCCTCGGGGCCGTCGCCGCCGAGGATCGCAGCGCGATCGAGGCCGCGCTGCCGCCCGAGCAGAAGGCCGACGCCGCGCGGATGCTGGCCTACGGCGAGAGCGCCGTCGCGCGCCTGATGACGCCGAAGATCTGGCGCTGCGATCGCGGGGGCACCGTGGGAGAGGCCATGGCCGAGCTCCGCGCCCACGGCGACCAGATCGAGGTCGCGCAGAACTGCTACGTGGTCGACGGCGACAAGCTGGTGGGCGTGGCCCCGCTGCGCGAGCTCGCCGTCGCTGCCGCCGACGCCCGCATCGAAGATCTGATGACGCGCGATCCGATCGCCGTCTCCGTCGAGACCGAGCGCGGCGACGCGGCCGAGATCATCCAGACCCACGATTTTCTCTCGCTGCCGGTCATCACGAAGGACGGCAAGCTGGTCGGCGCCGTCCGCGTCGACGATCTCCTCGACGCCGCGCTCTCCAAGGTGGGGACTGGCTTCCTCAACCAGGGCGGCGTGTCGGGCAGCGTCGCGGCGCAGGTGCCTTATTTCCAGACGTCGCTGTTCAAGGTGGTGCGCAGCCGGATCACCTGGCTGGTGCTGCTCTTCGTGGCCGAGACGGCGACTGGCACCGTGCTCCGCTCCTTCGAGGACGAGCTCTCCAAGGTCGTGGCGCTCTCGTTCTTCATCCCGCTCCTGATCGGCACGGGCGGCAACGCCGGCTCGCAGACGGTCTCGACCGTGATCCGCGCCCTGGCGCTCGGCGAGGTGCGGATGAAGGATGTGCTCCGCGTCCTCGCCAAGGAGGTGATGACTGGCCTCCTCCTCGGCGTGCTGCTCGGCGCCATCGCCTTCGGGCGAGCCCGCCTGTGGGGCGTGGGCAACGATCTCGCGGGCTGCGTGGGTATAACCGTCCTCGTGGTCTGCACCTGGGCCAACACGGTAGGCGCGGTGATCCCGATCGCCGCCCAGCGCGTCGGCGTGGATCCGACGGTGATCTCCGGCCCGCTGATCACGACCCTGGTGGATGCTTCGGGGCTGTTTCTCTACCTGACGATCGCCAAGTTCATGATCGCCGCGCTCCACGGGGGCTGAGAGAGTATTCCCGCTCGGTCTCGAGAGTGTCAGTCTTTCTTGAGGCCGCCGGGGCGGGGGATGCCGAGGCGCGGAGTCGCGGGGGACATGGGGATTGGCGTCTTCGACGCTTCGCGCGCGCCGGGGCTCGTCGGCGGGTGGATCGCGGCCATGCGCGGGATCGTCAGCGGAGGCGGCTTGGGCAGCGGCGCGGCGGTGGCGTTCGCGGGCGTCATAGACTCGGGGATCTCCCAGTCGGCGAGATCGGGATCGAGGGGGAGCATTGCGTTGCGCGACGAGGCGCTCGACGACGGGGCGGCGGGGCCGATGCCGCGCGCGAACTCCGGCGTGCGCGACGACGGGGGCGCGAAGTCGGCGGGCGTCGAGGGCGGGCCTCCGAACGCGGCGGGCGTCAGGCGCTGCTCGCTCGATCGGCGCATCGACGGCGGCAGCTCGAGCTCGGCGCGCGCGGCCTCGTCCTCGAGGCGCAGCGCTTCGATCAGGAACGCGCCGAGCGACTTGTTGCTCTGCGGCACGTCGCGCACGGCGGTGGGCTTGAACGAGAAGCGGCCCACGGTCCACGTGAGCATGGTGCGCAGCGCCGTCAGCGCCGAGACCTTCGTGCCGCCGATCGATCCGTCGATCACGCCGCCGCGGGCCATCTCGAGCTGGGCGCGGCGCTTCTTGCTCACGACCTCGAAGACGCCGGTGCGGCGCTCCATCTCGAGGACGGTGAGCACCGTGGCGATCGACATCTGCCCGAGATCGCCCTCGATGGCGTTGGCCTGCGAGGACGGCGGGATCGACATCATCGAGTCGCGTCGCACGCGGAGGCGCGCCGCCATCTGCACGAGCGCGCCGATCTGCGCGACCACCTCGTCGACGCGGAACGGCTTCGTCATGTAGACGTCGGCGCCGACGTGAAAGCCTTCCAATCGCGACTGTTCGTCGTCGAGGCCGGAGAGGAAAAGGAACGGCGTGACCGAGACGCGCGAGGCGTGGGTGCGGACGTTGCGCGCGACCCAGTAGCCGTCGTGGTCGGGCAGATCGACGTCGCACACGATGCAGTCGGGCTGGTCGGCGCAGGCGCGATCGAGGCCTTCCTGCGCGCCGGAGCACACCACGACGTCGTAGCCCGCTTCACGGATCGCGGCCGAGAGCAGGCTCGAAACCCACCCGTCGTCTTCGATCACGAGAACGGAGCCCACCGGCATCGGCGAAACGCTATCATGCGTGCCCTTCGCGTTGCCAAGTGGCGGGCGCACCCGCTGCATGTTGGCGGAAGGTTGACGCCCGGGCCGGCGTCGTCCTTGCGTCCTCGGGGCCGTTCGCCTCACCATCGCGCCGCATGACGAGGCCTCGGCCGTCTCCCCAAAGGTGCGCTCACGCCGCCCGCCTGGCGCTCTTGATGCTCGTGGCCGGCTGTGGCTTCCGCTCGGCGCCGCCCCCGGGCACCGCCCCCACGGCCACCGGGACGCCGTGCGCCGTCGACGCCGAGTGCCCCGCGGCGACGTCGCCCTGCATGGTGTCGACCTGCGCCGACGGCGTGTGTCAGATGCAGGTCGCCACGGCCGGCGCGCTGCCCCGGGTCCAGGTGGCAGGAGATTGTCAGGAATTGATCTGCGACGGGCGCGGCGCGACCATGCCCCGCGAGAACCTCGGCGACACGCCGGCCGACGACGCCAACGAGTGCACCGACGAGGTCTGCACGCCCAGCGGGCCCGCGCACGCGCCCCTCGCGGCGGGCGCGAAATGCGGGGAAGCCGGCGTGTGCAACGGCAAGGGGCGCTGCGGCGCGTGCCTGCCCGACGTGGCCCGCTGCGAGAAGAACGCCGCCCAGACCTGCAGCGGCGAAGGCGACTGGAGCCCCGCGGTCGCCTGCGCCGGAGCGACGCCGATCTGCGCGGTCGGCCGCTGCGCCGGGATAACGTCGCTCGCGCTCGGCGCGACCCACGGCTGCGTGCTCCTCGACGGCGGCACAGCGCGGTGCTCGGGGTTCGCGACCGCGGGGCAAATCAGCCGATCTTCGTCGCGGATCGTGGGCCTCCCGCCCGCGTCGGCGCTCGCCGTCGGGGCCCATCATCGCTGCGCGCTGCTCGGCGACGGGACGGTGCGCTGCTGGGGCAACGACGCTGCGGGCGAGCTCGGCGATGGATCGAGCGAGGGGCACCCGACGCCGATCGCGGCGGTCGGCGTCGAGGGCGTGACCGAGCTGGCGGCGGGCGACGGACACACCTGCGCGCGGCTGGCGAAGGGCACCGTGATCTGCTGGGGGCACGACGAAAAAGGGCAGCTCGGCGACGCGGGGACGCCGCCTCCGCCCAACGCCACGACGCATCCGACGATGGCCCTGATGCGCAAGCGCCAGGTCGAGACGGCATTTTTCGCGCCCGAGGTCGCGTCGTTCGCCCTCGGCGGCGAGACGACGTGCGGCCTGCGCCGCGACGGAAAGGTCGACTGCTGGGGCGCCCTCGGGATCGACGCTGCTCCTTTGATTTCCGGCAAACCGAGGCCGCCGAAGCCGACGCCGAAGCCGAAGCTCGTGGCCGGCTTGAAGGGCGTGACGGCCGTCGCGCTCGGCGGCGATCACTCGTGCGCGCTCTTGCAGGACGGGAGCGCGACGTGCTGGGGCGACAACGAAAAGGGGCAGCTCGGCGATGGCAGCCCCGCGAAGAAGCACGCGCCCGCGAAGGTGAAAGGCCTAGTCGGCGTGGTCGAGCTCGCGCTCGGTCACGATCACACCTGCGCGCGGCTCGGCGACGGCAGCGTGCAGTGCTGGGGCGGCAACGCGGCCGGGCAGCTCGGCGACGGGACGACGACGGATCGAAAGATCCCCGCGGCGGTGCCGGGGATCGCCGGGGCCGCGGCGATCGTGGCGGCGGGCGATCGCACCTGCGCGCGCCTGCAAAGCGGATCCGTGCTGTGCTGGGGCGACGACGCCGACGGCGCGATCGGCGGCCCGAAGCCGACCCCCACCGCAGTGACGTGGTGAGCCGGGGCGAGTCCGGCTAAGCTCGGGCCCCGATGACGAAAGAGCGTGTTCTCGTGGCGATGAGCGGCGGAGTCGACTCCTCCGTCGCGGCCGCTCGCCTGCAAGACCAGGGCTACGACGTCGTCGGCGTGACGCTGCACCTCTGGGATTACCCGGATGACGGGAGCGTCCGCGGCCGCTGCTGCGCGCCCGAAGATCAGCACGACGCGCGCCGCGTCTCCGTCCACCTCGACATCCCGCACTTCACGTTCGATCGCCGCGAGCTGTTCAAGGAGCACGTGATCGATCCCTTCATCGACGCGTACCTCGCTGGCGAGACGCCGAGCCCGTGCGTGGCGTGCAACCGGTCGGTGAAGCTGCGCGAGCTGTTCCCGCTGGCCGATCGGCTCGGCGCGCAGCTCGTCGCGACGGGGCACTACGCGCGGGTCGAGCGGCACGAGGGCAAGGCGCGGCTCTTTCGGGGGCGCGATCGCGTCAAGGATCAGAGCTATTTCCTGCACATGCTGCGCGAGGACGAGCTCGCGCGCGTGGTGTTCCCGCTTGGCGACTCGACCAAGGCCGAGGTCCGCGCCGAGGCCATCGCCCGCAAGCTCCCCGGCGCCGAGAAGGGCGAGAGCCAGGAGCTGTGCTTCGTGCCGACGGGGCGCTACGACGCGTTCGTCGCCGAGCACGCCAAGGATCGCCTTCGCCCCGGGCCGATCGTCGACGCCGAGGGGCGCGCGGTCGGCGAGCACGCGGGCGTCCACGGCTTCACGATCGGGCAGCGCAAGGGCCTCGGCGTCGCGCTGGGCAAGCCGATGTTCGTGGTCGGCCTCGACGCCGCGACGAGCACCGTGCGCCTCGGCAGCGAGGCCGAGCTGCTCTCGACGGCCGCGCTGCTCGACGGCGTGGCCTGGAGCGACGACGCGACGTTCCCGCTCGAGGCTGACGTGCGGGTGCGCGCGCGCCACGACGGCGAGCCCGCGGTGATCGATCGCGAGATCGATCCGCGCTCTGGCGCCGAGGTCTTCGTGGCGCGCTTTCGCGTGCCGGTACGGGCCGTATCGCCCGGGCAAATCGCCGTCGCGTACCGGGGCGATCGCGTCCTCGGCGGCGGGATGATCACCCGCGCGATCGCGGAGTCAGGAGCCCCGTCATGAGAACGCTGCTGATGGCGATGGCCACGTTAATCGTGACGGGCTGCTCGCTCGGTCAGGGCACGGGCGAGGTGAAGAGCGACAAGCTTTTCGCGCACGAGTGCTGGGGTCAGGTCGACGGCGGCGGCAACCCGGCCGAGCAGAGCTACGATCTGCAGCCCGACTTTTTCGCGGCGAACCCGTACCGATCGACGCTGCAGATCCGCGTCCAGGCCGGCAACGATCTGCAAGAGGTCTCCGACGGGATCGCCGTGCTGATCGACGACGTGCCGAAGATCCGCGCCGCGCTCGACGTCGCGCGCACGCTGCAGTCGGCCGACGCGGGCGTGGCCGACGCCGGCGCGAGCGACGCGGGCGCGAGCGACGCCGACGCTGCGTGCGCGCCTCCCCCCGGCGCGACGGGCGTGCTCGGTCCTCACGCCGACGGGACGGCCACGTTCCAGGTGGCGCTCCCCGCGGGCGTGACGCCGCCGGGCTCGCCCAGCGTTCCCCCGCCGGATCTACTCGCCGATCCGCCGATCGTCCACATCGCGTTCTACCTCCACCGCTCGTGCCACAACCAGAACACGGTGCTCTACGCGGTGAGCGGGACGGTGACGTTCACCGCGCTCTTCAGCGGCGATCCCAACGAGAGCAGCGCCGCCGAGAAGCTCATCGAGGTGCCGCGCCTCGACGTGCAGGTCGGGGACATCCGCGACGTGCCGCTCGGCGCGTACCCCCGGGAAATCCCCTGCGACCTGCAATCGCGTCTCCACGGGAGCTTCAAGTTCTATTTCGACCGCGGCCAGCCCGCGCAGCCGTTTCCCTGACGATCACCCGTCGGACCGCGGCAAGTTCGTCACGCGGCAGCCCATCCTTCGCCACGAGCTTTACATCGCGAAGCGGTGTCCGATACCCTTGAAGGGCTCGGCACAGCCCCACGTTCGCCGTAGCCTTGCAACTGCCCATGCCCCCTCCTCCTCGACCTGCATCGTCCCGCTCAGGTGGAGGCGCGAGCGCAGGTGGGACGCCGTCGTCCGCTTCCGGTCTCCGCTCCAAGGAAGCCGAAAAGCAGCCTGGAACCTTCTTTCTCGGCCGCTACCGCGTCGTCGACGAGATCGGCGTCGGCGGCATGGCGAGCGTGCACCTCGCCCGCATGGACGGGCCGGGCGGCTTCCAGAAGTGGGTCGCGATCAAGCGCATCCACCCCCACCTCGTCGAGGACGATCAGTTCGTCGACATGTTCCTCGACGAGGCGCGCATCGCCGCGGGGATCAACCACGCCAACGTCGCGCAGGTGTTCGACCTCGGGAAGGACGACAACACCTACTGGATCGCCATGGAATACCTCCACGGCGAGCCGCTGCGCGAGGTGATGCGCCGCGCCGAAGAGCGCCGCATGCGGATCATGCCCGACCTCGCCGCGCGCATCTGCGCCGACGCGGCCGACGGGCTCCACGCGGCCCACGAGCTGCGCGGAAAGAACGGGCAGCTCCTCGGCCTCGTCCACCGCGACGTCACGCCGCACAACCTGTTCTTGACGTACGAGGGCTACACCAAGGTCGTCGACTTCGGCATCGCCAAGGTCGCCGATCGGCTGTCGTCCACGCGCGCGGGCACGCTCAAGGGCAAGCTCGCGTATATGTCGCCCGAGCAGGTGCGCGGCGCCGAGGTCGATCGCACGACCGACATCTTCGCGCTCGGCGTCGTGCTCTGGGAGCTGACGACGAACCAGCGGCTCTTCCGCATGGATACCGATCTCGACACGCTCGAGAAGGTCCAGGCGTGCATCGTCCCGCCGCCGTCGACGATCATCCCGGGCTACCCGCCGGAGCTCGAGGCCGTGGTGATGAAGGCGCTCTCGAAGCGCAAGCAGGACCGCTTCGCGACGGCGCGCGAGTTCTCCCGCGCGCTCCAGTCGTTCCTGATGCGCAGCGGCTCGTTCTGCGGCCCGGAAGAGGTCGGCATCTTCATCCGCCAGGTGTTCGCCGACCGCATCCAGAAGCGCGAGGCACACCTGGCGTGGGCGGCCGAGGTCACGTCGACGATCAACGTCGATCAGCTCCGCGCGCTCGGGAAAATGCCCGGCGGCGAGGACGCGTCGCTCAACGGCGAAGAGCCGGAAGATCCGCGGGCGCGATCGGGCGGCAGCGCCGCGATGGGGCCGCCCGTGTCGATGGGTGGGATGCAGCCCCCATCGAGCGGGGCGCGCCCGGTGGCCAGCCCGCCGGCGGCCGTGCAGATGGCCGCGATGTCGTTGATGGACGACGACGAGGACGTGCCGACCACCGTCGCGATGCGCGAGCAAATGGAGCTCGTCGCCACGCGGGGCCCGCGTCCCGCCGCGGGGATGCCCGCGCCGCAGGCCCAGCAGGGCGGCTACGGCGCGCCGCCTCCGCAGCAGCAACCCCCGCAGCAGCCGCAGCAGCAGGCGCGACCGGCGTACGGCGCGGCTCCGCAGCAGCAGCAACCGTCGTCGCAGCAGTTCAACCAGAGCTCGCCGCAGGGCTACGCGCAGGCTCCGCGTCAGCAGGGCCAGTACGGTCAGCCGAACCAGGCGCCGGACCACGGTCAGGGTGGCCTGTCGGCCGACGATCTCGGGCAGACCATCGCGCTGCCGATGCCGTCGGGGCCCGAGCCGGATCGACCGCGACCCGCGGGAGGTCAACCGTACGGTGGCCAGTACGGTCCCGGACAAGGCGGCAACAACGGGCAGCAGGGCCAGGCGTCGAACCAGCAGCAGCCCGCGCAAAATCAAGGCTATGCGGCGCCTCCGCAGCAGCAGCCGCAACATTACGGGTACGCGCAGCAGCAGGCGCCCGCGCCGCACTACGGGCCGCAGGGCGCGCAGAACCAGCAGTACGGCGGGCATCTGCCGCCGCTGCCGCCGCAGTCGACGATCGAGACGGCGCTCTCGCTGCCGCGGCCCGATCCGGCCGCGCTGTGGCTCGCGCAGCAAGAGAAGCAGCGCGGCGATCGTCGCAACAGCGGCGTGCTGATCGCGGTGGTCGCGCTCACGGCGCTGTGCGTGATCGGGATCGGCGCGCTGGTCTACTTCAAGCTCCACAACGCTCCGCCGAAGCAAGGCGGAGCGGAGTCGCAGCCTTCCACCGCCGCGAGCGAGGTCGCGAGCGCAGCCGCGCCGACGGCCACGGCCGATGCGACGGCGGCGCCGGTCGCGACGGTCGCGCCGACGGCGACAGCGACGGCTGTAGCCTCGGTCGCACCGACGGCGGTTCCGGTCGCGCCCGTCGCTCCGACGAGCACGGGCGGCAGCACCGCAGGCGCGACGGCAGCCGCAGCCGCGGCCGCGGCCGCGAAGGACAAGCCGGGCAAGGAAGACCCGGGCTTCCTCACGATCGTGTGCAACCCCTACTGCGACGACGTGCTCGACCAGGGCCGCTCGCTCGGCCCCTCGCCGATCGTGCACCTCTCGGTGAAGCCCGGGCAACACCGGATCACCTTGAAAAAAGGCACTTCCACGAAGGTCATCTCGGTCATCGTCGAGTCGGGGCAGGTCGCCGCGCAGCGCGTGTCGATGAAGTAAGTCTGCCGCGCGGGGCTCTCGCTGCTAGAGAGCGCGCGTGGCAGTCCTGTTTCCCAAGGGTCGTAAAACCAGCATCGGTCCGGCGCTCCACGCGCGCCCTCAGGGTCCCTCGAAGGGCCCTCGCAAGCCCGCGGAGCCGGTGCGCGGGCCTCGACCCGAGCGCAACAAGCGGCCGACCCTGACGACGGCCACGCTGCGCATCGACAACCTCGCGTCGGGCGGCGACGGCGTCGGCCGACTCGAGAGCGGCGAGGTGGTCTTCATCCCCGACACGGCCCCGGGCGAGCGCGTCGAGGCGTCGATCGATCTCGGCCAGAAGCCCGCGCAAGGTCGCGTCCTGCAGATCCTCGAGCGCTCCCCCGATCGCGTGGCGCCGCCCTGTGCCTACGTCGCGGTCTGCGGCGGATGCGACTGGATGCATCTCGCTGCCTCCGCGCAAGAGCGCGCCCACGTCGCCGTCGTGGAGAGCTCGATCACCCGCGCCGCGCCCGGCGTCGAGGTGCCCACGATCGTCAGCCACGCGGCCGCGTCGGCGCTCGGATACCGCACGCGCGCCCGGCTTTTCGTGAAGATCGAGCGCGGCAAGCTGCGCCTCGGCTACCGCGGGCAAGGCTCGCACGAGGTCGTCGCGATCGACACGTGCGTGGTGCTCCACCCCGCGCTCGCGCCGCTGCTCCGTGATTTGCCGGTGGTGCTCCGGGGCGCGACCGGCGACGGCGACGCGCAGATCGCTCGCGGCAAGGGCGGGGCTCCCGTCGTCGATCTGGCGTGGCGCGGCGAGATCCCCGCGACGACGTGGGCCGCGCTCGACGCCCGCGTGAAGTCGGGGACGTGGGCCGGCGCGCGCATCCGCGTCGAGGGATCGAGCGTGCCGGCGGTGTTCGGTGATCCACGGCCGCACGTCGACGGGGCCGACGGCGCGCCGCTGGCGATCGCCGCCGGCGGCTTCGCGCAGCCTTCGGATCACGGCGCCGCCGCGCTCGCGCGTCGCGTCGACGAGCTCGCGCGCCTCACGAGCGGGCCGCCGGGGCAGGGTGCGCTCTGGAAAGAAGAGCGCGCTCATCACCTGGTCGAGCTCTTCGCGGGCAGCGGCACGCTGTCGATCTTGCTCGCGCGCGACGTGGCCTCGTTCCACGGGATCGAGCTCGACGAGGCCGCCGCCGCGTGCGCCCGCCAGAATTTTGCGGTCCGCGAGCTCGAGGGGAAGTTCACCGTGGCCGACGCCGACGCGCTGGTGATCCCCCCGCGCGCCGAGATCGTCGTGCTCGATCCTCCGCGCATCGGAGCGACGGGCGCGATCAAGGCGATCATTGCTTCGTCGGCGCGCGTGGTGATCTACGTCGCCTGCGATCCGCCGACGCTCGCGCGCGATCTCGGGGCCCTCGTTCGCGCGGGCTTCGTGCTCACGCACGTCGAGACGTTCGAGCTCTTCCCGCAGACGAGCCACGTCGAGACGGTGGTCCGCCTCGTCCGCCCTCGCCCGGGCAACGCGAACCGCTGACGATGATCCACCGCGTCGACGATCGTTTGCGCGAGGAGGCCCGTCGCTACCGGCTCGTGTTCGCGTGCCCCGATTGCGTTTCGTTCGATCCCGAAGGCGGAGGCTGCTCGCTCGGCTTCCCCAACGAAATGCACCGTGATCCGAGCCTTGAAGCGCGCGACGAGGTCGTGTTCTGCAAGGCGTTCGAGCTCGGGTGAGCCGGTCACACCCGCCCTCGCTACGGACCCTCGTCGAGCGGGCGGCGCGCGACGACGGGCTCTTCGCGCGCGGCGAGATCGTGCTCTGCGCCTGCTCCGGCGGAGCCGACTCGACGGCGCTGCTCCACGTACTGGCGATGCTGCGCAAGCGCCTCGGTCACGAGGTCGTCGCGCACGGCGTCGATCATGGTTTGCGCCCCGAGGCGGCGGGCGAGCTCGCCCTCGCGCAGCAGGTCGCCGAGGCCGCGGGCGTGCCGTTCTCGATCACGCGCCTCCACGTCGAGCCCGGCGGAAACCTCCAGGCGCGGGCTCGCGCGGCGCGCCTCGAAGCGCTGGGGATCGCGGCAATCCACGCGGGCGCGAGCGCGATCGCCACGGGCCACACGGCCGACGATCGCGCCGAGACGCTGCTGATGCGCCTGCTCCGCGGCTCGGGACCGCGCGGCCTCGCGGTGCTCCCGCCCACCGCGCCGCTGCCCGTCGCCTTGCCCGACGATCTGGGCGAGCGGGCGCCGGTGCTCATCCGCCCGCTCCTGCGCGCGCGACGGGCCGACGTGCTCGCGCACGTGATGCGTCATCGCCTGCAGTTCGCGCACGATCCCAGCAACCTCGATCCGCGCTTCACCCGCGTCCGCGTGCGTCGCGAGCTCGTCCCGCTGCTCGAAGATCTCTCGCCGCGCGTCGTCGATCACCTCTGTTCCCTGGCCGACATGATGCTGCTCGAGGCCGATCCGCTGGCTGTTCTGGGCCTCGGACGCGCGCAGCGGCAGGCGATCGAGCGAGCTCAGCGCCTCGGTCGAAAAGGCGTCGAGCTACGGCTCCGCGGCGGTCGTCGTGTCGATGCGACCTTCCCCGGAGGCCAGATCGTCCTTAACGAGAAGTGACGGCGCGTCGCCGGGGCCCGCCCGGTTTGTTGAAGAAGCGTGAAGAAACGGGCCCGCGCCGCCGTTGTGGGCGATAACGAGGTCGCCCGCCTCTCCCGGCGATGGCATGCTGGTTAGAACAAACGTACCATTTCGGAACAGCCCGTCCGGCCGCCCCGGCGGGGACATTCGAGGGTGCTCGTGAAGCAATCGCACAAGACGCTACTGCTCTGGGTTCTGCTGATCATGATGTTCCTCGCGATCTGGCAGTTCCTCAGCCCGGAGAAAGCCCAGACCGCGTTGGTCCCGTTCAGCGACTTCTTGACCCAGGTCCACGCCGACAAGACCAAGGACACATTCGTCGAGAGGGTGACGATCAAGGATCGCGAGTACAGCTTCGTCGTCAAGGATCCGAAGAGCCAAGCAACGACGAAGAAGATCACGATCGGGCCGGACAACGCCGGGGAGCTCACGAAGATCCTCGACGAGGCCAAAGTCCCCGTGACCTTCGAGAAGGAAGAAGGCTCGCCGTTCTGGTCCGGCGCCATCGTGACCATCCTCCCGATGGTATTCCTGCTGGTCATGTTCTACCTGTTCATGCGGCAGCTCCAGGCGGGCGGCGGCAAGGCGATGAGCTTCGGCAAGTCGCGCGCGCGGCTGCTCAATGAAGCCCAGAACAAGGTGACGTTCGCCGACGTCGCCGGGATCGACGAGGCGAAGGACGAGCTCGAAGAGATCATCGCCTTCCTCAAGGACCCGAAGAAGTTCCAGAAGCTCGGCGGCCGCATCCCGAAGGGCGTCCTGATGATGGGCCCCCCTGGCACCGGCAAGACGCTCCTCGCGCGCGCCATCGCCGGTGAAGCAGGCGTCCCGTTCTTCTCGATCTCCGGCTCCGACTTCGTCGAGATGTTCGTGGGCGTCGGCGCGAGCCGCGTCCGCGACCTCTTCGAGCAGGGGAAGAAGCACGCGCCGTGCATCATCTTCATCGACGAGATCGACGCCGTCGGTCGTCACCGCGGCGCCGGCATGGGCGGCGGTCACGACGAGCGCGAGCAGACGCTGAACCAGCTCCTCGTCGAGATGGACGGCTTCGAGTCGAACGAGGGCGTGATCATCGTCGCCGCGACGAACCGCCCCGACGTGCTCGACCCGGCGATCCTGCGGCCCGGCCGCTTCGATCGGCGTATCGTCGTCAATCGCCCCGACGTGCGCGGCCGCGAGGGCATCCTCCGCGTGCACACCAAGAAGGTCCCCCTCGGCACGGACGTGAACCTCGAGATCCTCGCTCGTGGCACGCCTGGCTTCGTCGGCGCCGACCTCGAGAACCTGGTGAACGAGGCGGCTCTCCTGGCCGCGCGCCAGGACAAAGACGTCGTCACGATGTCCGACTTCGAAATGGCCAAGGACAAGGTCATGATGGGCGCCGAGCGCCGCAGCATGGTCATCAACGACGAGGAGAAGAAGACGACGGCGTGGCACGAAGCCGGTCACGCGCTCGTCGCCAAGCTCCTCGAGAAGAACAGCGACCCGGTGCACAAGGTGACGATCATCCCGCGCGGCCCCGCGCTCGGTCTCACCCAGCAGCTGCCGAAGGAAGATCGCCTGTCGATGTCGCGCGACTTCGCCATGGCCCGCCTCGCGGTGTGCATGGGCGGCCGCGTGGCGGAAGAGATCGTCTTCGGCCAGTTCACCACCGGCGCTGGCAACGACATCAAGCAGGCGTCGAACCTGGCGCGGCGCATGGTGACGGAGTTCGGCATGAGCGACGTGATCGGCCCGATCTCGTACTCGGCCGACGAAGAGAGCGTGTTCCTCGGACGCGACTTCAACAGCGGCAAGCGCAGCTACTCGGAGGCGGTCGCCAATCAGATCGACGACGAGGTCCGCAAATTCATCATGAACGCGCACGCCGAGGCTCATCAGCTGATCTCGTCGCACCGCGCGATCCTCGACAAGATGGCCGAGGCCCTGCTCGAGCACGAGACGCTCGACGGCGACGACATCGACTCGCTCGTGGCCGGCCGCGATCTCTCGGCTCGCACCAAGGTCGTCATCCCGACCTACAGCGATCGCGAGAAGGCGGCGAAGGAGAAGCGGCGCGCCGCGAGCATCTTCGGCGCTCCCAAGCCGGTCCCCGGGACGTGATTGCCCAGGGGGCCGAACGCGGCCCCCGACCTCGCCGCTCCGATTGCGTGAGCGACGACTGAAACGAAGAGCGCCGCGATCCTCCGGGACGGCGGCGCTTTTCGTTTGAGCTCAAACGAATTCGCTACGGGGCGTGGATCGTCGTCTGGAGGAAGGCCCAGTGTTGCAGCTTCGCGGGGCGCCCGGCCTCGATCAAGATCTCGCGGGCGCCGTCGCCGAAGATGAACAGGCCGTAGCCCGCTTCGAAGTCGACGGGCTTCCACGGGGTGAACTTGAGGGCGTAGTCGATCTCGTGGCCGAGCGCGCTCGACGTCGCGCTCGGTGACGCGCCGACCGGAGCGAGCGTCGCCGTCGTCCAGCGGCCCTTCTGATCGGCGAGGTTGGCGAAGCGGTAGCCAGCCGTCATCTGCACCTCGTCGCTCGGCTTCACCGCGACCGACGCGCCCGCCATGAGGATGTTCGACCACGCGAAGAGGCCCATCGGTCCGAGCGTCGTGTGCTCGTCGGGCAAGATGGGATCGAAGCGCTTCTCGGTGCCCGTGGGCGCACCGCTGTCGCCCGTCGCGTACGCGACCTCGGCGCCGAACGTCACGTGCCACGGCAGCGCAGTCTCGAGGCCGAGACGCGCCGCGAGCGCGAGCGCCTTCTGATCGCGCAGCACCCCGTACGAGGCGACGCGCCCGAGCTCGTAGGCGGCCTCGACGGCGTAACGGAAGCCGCGGTGATCGCCGGAGATCCTCCCATCGATCACGTACGTGTCCGAGGGCGTGAGCGACGCCGGCTCGGGCGCGCGAGCGATGCGCGCGAGGCCTGTCACCTCGACCTGCAGCAGCGGCAAGAGGTGCCACGTCGCGTCGACTCCATAGAGCTGCGCGCCCGTCCCGGCGGCGGGCTGCTGCGATCCCACCGCGGCCGGCGGCGCGTTGCCGGGGGCCGAGAGCAGCACGCCCATCGCCTCGATGTCGACGTCGCCGACCTGCACGCCGAGGCGCGCCGCGTCGAGCGATCGCCCCGTCAGCGACCACTCGTTCGCGCCGACGAGGCGACCGTCACCCCACGTCACGCGCTGCCGCCCGAGCCGCAAGAACGCGCGTCGACCCGAGCGCGTGTGCACGTCGACGTAGGCCTCGAAGGGCGCGAACGACGGCAGCGTGGGCTGCCCAGCGCCCGCGACGAGCGCCTCGGTGTCGCCGAGCAGGCGCGCGTCCTGGAGCGTGAAAACACCGGTGACAGGGCCGCGATCGACCGCGAGCCCGAGGCGGCTGCGCTCGCTCACGTAGAACTGATCCGGCGTCGCCGCGCCCACGCCGCGCAGCGCGGGCAGCGTCGATCCAGGGCTCTCGCCGAGCACCGACGTCGTCGCGTAGATCGCCCCGCCGGTGTCGACGGGGTGGCGCCGGTACTCGCCGCGCACGCGCACCTCGAGCGAAGGACGAAACGTCCACGCGCCGACGACGATCGACTCCGAGAGCGGCGTCGCCTGCGCCCGCGCGAGGGCCGACGTCGAGCACAGCGCGAGCACCGAGGACGCCGAGGCGAGCACACGAAGCGGGTTCGATCGGATCATCGGTCTCGTCGAGGGCGCCGCAGGACCGCGGCTCGGCGCAGTTTAGGCGTCCCGACGCGCTTTGGACAAGGGGCGGGACGGCGCGCCGCGACCCCGACGCGTTTGCGCGCGCCGGCCTCCCCGAGCGGCCCGTGAATCCCCGCGCAGGCTTCGCGGTCGGCGCGGCCGCGGTGGTAGGTTCGACCGCTCATGACCGCCCTCCGCATCGAAGTCGCCGAGGCGCGCCTCGAGCGCCGCGGCCTCGCCACCAAGCTGCGCCGCGCGTCCGTCGTGCTCTTCTTGGCGCCGCTCCTCGCCCTCGCCACGATCGTCGTGTTCCACCTCGGCGTCGACGCGCTCGCGCCGGCCCTCGCCGCGACGATGCTCGCCTCGCCCGTCGCGGCGATCGCCGCCTACCTCGTGGAGAAGCTCCACCGCGTGCGGCGCGGCGCGCTGATCGTCGACGGCGGCGCCGTCTCGTTGCAGCACGACGCCGGCCGACTCCACGTCGCGCGCGAGCGCCTCGTCGCGGCGCGCCTCCACGATCGCGACCGCGCCATCGATCTCGATCTCACCGGCGGCGACGTGCTCCGCGTCCGCGTCCCCACCGCGGCCGACGCGCGCCGCGTGCTTCGCGCGACGGGGCCTGACGTGTCGCGCCGCGCCCTGCGCGTCCCGCTCGGCGCGAGCGCCTTTCTCGATCGACCCTTCTCCAGCCACGTCTTCCGGCTGGCCTTCGTCGCGACGTTGCTGATCGCCCGCTTCGCGCCGACGCGCGAGTCGGCCGCGACCGTCGCGCTCGCGGTGTTCACGACGATGCTCCTCGCCTTCGGCCGCGCGCTGATCAGCGCCAGCGAGCTCGTCATCGGCGCCGACGGCGTCACGATCCGCGGTCACGTGCGCTCCCGCTTCATCGCCTACGATCGCCTCGCGGGGCTCGACGCGCCGAGGCCACGCGTGCCGGGCGTCGGCGTGCTCGCGCTCCGCCTCGTCGACGGATCCACCGTCTCGCTGTCGACGCGCGATCTCTCCGCGGACGCGCGGGTCGAGCTCCTCGCGCGCTTCGAGGAGGCCTCGCGCGCCTGGCGCGACGGCGGCACCGACACCGCCGTGGAGCACCGCCTCGCGCGCCGCGGGCGACCCGTGGAACAGTGGCGCACATCGTTGACGAGCGCGCTCGAGAGCGCCGAGGGCTACCGCGAAGAGCCGCTCACGCGTGAGGCGCTGCTCCGTGTCCTAGCGAGCCCCGCGGCCCCGGCCGAGCAGCGCATCGGCGCGGCGCTCGCGCTCACGCTCACGCTCGATCGCCAGCCGGCCGCGCAGGAGATCGTCCTCGACGCCGCGTTCGCCTGCGCCAACCCGCGCCTCCGCATCGCACTCGAAAAGGCGGCAGAGGGCGAGCTCGACGAGGCCGCGCTCGACGAAGCGATCGCCGACGAAGCGCGGACGCGCGCTGCGTCCTAGGGCTCGAAGTCGTCGCCGCCCTTGGGCTTCTTCTTCGGCGGCGGAGTCGCTGCGGCGGGCGGCGGCTTCGACGCCGGCGGCGTCGCGGCGGGCGGCTTCTTCGCGGGCGGCTGGCTCGCAGAATTGTTCGCGGCGGGCGGCGCCTGCGGCGGACGCGCCGCGACCGCGTCGTGCGGCGGGGGCTTCGGCGTCGTGCCCTTTGCCGGCTTGGTCGGGGTCGCATCGACGGGGCCGCCGCCGCCGCTCGTCTCCAGCGCGCGCGCCAGATCGATCGCGAACTTCGCGGCCACACCGCCCCAGCGCTCGCCGGCCTCGCCGGCCTCGGTCAGCACCGCGGCCGACGCGTCGAGCTCCATCGTGATTTCGTCGCGCCGCGCCTGGGGCTCCCCGCGGAACGTCGCCGGCGCTTGGGCCCGCAGATCGGCGCGGATTTTCTCGAGCTCCGTCGCGCGCGCGCTCACCGCGCCGAGCCGCTGGCTCAGCGTGATCGCGCTCTTCGCCGAGGCCTCGGCGGCCTTCGCCAGATCGTCGGCCTCGAGGTTGACGACGCCCTTGGCCTTCGCGGTCGAGACCTTCGTCTCGGGCACCAGATCGACATGGAACGCCACGCCCGCGTCGTGGAGCTTCTTCGCGCGCGTCTCCGCCTCGCCCACCGCGAGCGTCGCCGACGCCGACGCCTCGAGGCCGAGCATCGTCACGAGCGCCGCGCGCGCCGACGCCTCGTCGTCCTTCGCCTTCTGCCCCTCGGCGCGCAGCGTGAGCACGGCCGTGAAGAAGTCGTCGTAGGTGCCTTGCCCTGTCGTGTACGCCTGCCCTTGCGCCATGTGAGGCACCGGCTTGGCGCAGCCGACCGCGCTCGATCCAGCCGTGAAAACAAGCCCCATCGTCACGACGGCGCCCCCGAACCGCGCCTTCATTCGCATTGGAGCACCGACCCCCAGAGCTCGTAGCTTCGCTCGCCCTTCGACAGGAACACTGCCGCGGCGTAGCCGTTCACCACGCCGAGCACGCCTTGCCCGAAGTTGCCTGCGGGGGGCGACAGCGCGATCGGATCGCCGAGCGGCGTGAAGCTCGCCTCGAGCGTCTGGGCGCGGATCGCGCGGCTGCCGGACGCGCCCTCGGTCCACACCATCACCCAGCGACCGTCGGGCAGGCCGGCGATGTCGGGCGCGAATGCGTCGCCGCCGGGGCCGCCCTTCGGCAGCGGGATCACCGTCGTCGTCGCGGGGATCGATCCCGTCTTCGCGTGGGCCACGCGGATCTCGTAGTGATCGCTGCCCGCCGGCTTGTCGGCGAAGATCAGCGCGAGCTCGCGGTGGTTCCACCCGATGTTCGGCTTGCCCACCTGGCCGCCCGATCCCGCGACCTTCACGAGGTCGCCCACGGGCTTGCGATCGAGGCCGATCCAGCCGCTCCAGATCGCGCCGTCGCGGCGGAACACCAGCCCGTAGCCGCTGCCCTCGGCGATCTGTACGCGCGCCGCGCTCGGGGCCTCGGCGCCCGCGAGCGGCCACAGCGGCGTGGCCTTCGCGCCTTCGCTGTCGGCCGTCACGATCGATCCGGCCTGCACGCCGATCACGAACGGCGGCTTCGCGTCGACGGGGATGATCGACGCGATCCCGCCCTCTTTCGCCGCGGTCACCAGGTGAAATTCTCCGGTGGCCGAGGGCGACACGCGATCGAGATCGGCCTCCGACGTCTTCGCGAACGCGGCCTTCACCTCGCCCGTCGACGGCGACACCACGATGCCCATCGCCCCGCTGGCGTCGCGCGCGTAGCCGATCGCCAGCGCCCCGCTCGTCGTCGCGGTCACCTCGAACGGGATCGTCTTCGAGGCCTTCGGCGCCCACATCACCGGCTGCCGCGTCACCCAGCAGGCCTTCGGCGGCGCGGGGATCACCGCGCGCGCCAGCGTCGGGATCGACTGCAGCTGCGGGCGCGCGACCTGCACCGCGGGCCGCGCCGAGCAGCGGCCGGCGAAGAACGCCGTGACCACCGCGCAGATCAGGGCGCCGCCCGCGCCGTACAGCGATCCCACGGGCACTGCGACGGGCGCGCCGGGCATCGGCGGGGGATCCGAAACCCGCGCTCGCGACGGCGGAGCGGCCTGCGCCAACTCGCGCTGCGGTGTCGGCGGCGCAGCGCGCGATCCGAGGCTCGCCGGCGGAGCCTGGAGCGCGGCGGCCTGCTCCACGGCGGCGAGGCTCGGCGGCGGGCGCGACGTCGTCGGCCGCAGGCCCTCCATCGGCAGCGGCGGCGGATACGACGGGTGCGTCGCGCGATCGGCGGCAGCCTCCGTGGACAGCTCCTGGAGCCCGGGAGGGAACAGCGCCGTCGTGGTGACCGTCACCCCGTTCGGCAGCGGCGGCGGATAGGAAATCCGCGCCGGCGGCGGACGCGACGACGGCGAGCTGCGGAACGTGCCCGACGCGATCCCGGGCGACAGCGGCGTCGCGTCGAGCGGCATCGTCAGCGGCAGCGGCAGCGGCAGCGGATCCATCGACACCGGCGGCAGCGCTGCGGTCGAGGTCTCGAGCTGTTCGGTCGTGGGATCGGTGACGGCCTCCACCCCGGGGTCGCTCGGATTCGTTGCGATCGCGACGACCGACGGCGGCGTCGGCGTGGGCGCCGGGGCCGACGGGAACACGAAAGGCTTCGATCCAGGCGCCGTCACGGGCAGCTTCGGCGCGGTCGGTCGCGTCGCGACGGGGGGCCGATGGATCACGGGGCGCACGGGGAGCGCCGGCGGCCGTACCGGCGGGCCGTTCCGCGGCGCGTCGGCCTTCGCCGCGGCGGGCGCGAGCGCGGGGGCCTGCGGCCGACCCACGGGCAGCGCAGGCCGCGCCTCGTCGAGCTCCGGCGCGTCGATCGACACGGCCATCGGCTCGCCCACGTTCGAGCCTTTTTCCAGGTCGGCGCGCGTCGGACGGGTCAGCTGCGGCTGGGTCGCGTCCTCGTCGGACGAGTCGGCCACGGACGACCAGTCGCTGTCGATCTCCTGCGTCGTCATCTTCCGCTGCGGCGCGGGGCGAGGCCGACCCGACGTCTGCGGCAGGGCCGGCGCGCGCGGGATCTCCAGCGCGTCGATGCGGGCCGGCGTCGTCCCTTGCTGGGGGATCTGCGTTATCGCCACCCGCTCCGAGCTCGGCGAGGGCACGGCGATCGGCGCGCCCTGCGGCAGCGGTCGCTCGGCCTCGCCGCCGCTCACGCCGATCAGCGTCCGCATCCCGGTGCGCGGCGACGGCGGCAGCGCACGCTTGGCCGCGGCAGCCGGCAACACCAGCGGCCCGCCGGTCGTCGACCTCGGTCGCGGGGGCGGTGAACCGTTCGTCGCGCCCTCGTCCGCCAGCGGCTGGGGCATGCCCACCAGCGAGGCTCGACCCTTCGCGGGCGGGGTCCTCGGCGCTTGCGCGACGGCGTCGGCGAGCTCGGCCATCGTCGCGGCCGGGGCCCACTCCTTCATCCCGTCGCGCCACACGAGCGTCGTCGCGGGCAGGAGCGAGCTGGCCAGAGCCGCGCGCAGCTCGTCCGTGCCGACCAGGCGCTGCACGCCGCGCTCGTCGGTCCATCTCCACTCGTCACGTGTCGTCGTCAAAGCGCGCTGGTCTCCAGAACGACGGGATCCTACCGCGACCCGGAGAAGATGATCGATTTTGTGGGACAGGAACGCAACTTCGCCCACCTCAGTGTCGATGGACGCTCATGCGCTCCTTTGTCACTCTGGTCTTCTCGCTCATCCGCCTGCTCCTCGCCGCCGTCAAAGGAGCGCTCGGGCCGCCGACGTGCGCCGCGTGCGACGCTCGGGTCCGCGACCACGTCGTGTTCTGCCCGACCTGCGCTGCGACGATCGAGCCGCCGCCGGACCCGGAGGATGCCTCCGCATCCGATCCGCGGCTCGAGGCCACCGTCGCCTTCGGCGCCTTCGGCGGCGCCCTCGCGATCGCGCTGCGCCGACTCAAGTACCAGGATCGCCCTGACCTCGCGGCGCCTCTCGGGCACCTCGCGCGTCGGGCCGCGCGCGTCGGCGGCCTCGTGGCGGATCTCGTCGTCCCGGTCCCGCTCCACCCGCGCCGGCTCGTCGAGCGCGGCTACAACCAGGCGGCGTTGATCGCGGCCGAGGTCGCCGTCGAGCTCGACGCGCCGCTCCTCGCGCGCGCCCTCGTTCGCCTCCGCAACACGCCGCAGCAGGCGCACCTCGATCGCGAGGCTCGCCGCGGCAACGTCGCCCGGGCCTTTCGCGCCCGCGATCCCCGCGCGATCGCCGGGCGCCGCGTCGTCCTCGTCGACGACGTCGCCACCACCGGCGCCACGCTCGCGGCCTGCGCCGACGCGCTGCTCGCCGCGGGCGCCGCCTCGGTCACGGCCATCGTCGTCGCTCGCGCGTGACGGTCACGGCGCGAGCGTGATCCGCGTCTCGCCGCGGCAGGCGACGACGACGCTGCGCCCGGCCGTCACCCACGAGGGCGGCTTCCCTTTTTCCCCGGGCGTCCCCAGCCGCACGTAGCGCGCTCCGCACGGCACCGCGACGCGCTGATCGACGGCGCCCACGTCGGCCCCGTTCACGTAGGCCCGCGCCCCGGCCGCCCCGCCGAGCGTGAGGTAGCCTCGATCGGCTGGCAGCCCCGCCGGATCCCCGCCCTCGACGACCGCCGTCGCGACCGGGGCCGCCGAGGCGATCGCTTTCGCAGCAACGATCGGAGCCGCCGTCGCCGTCGCCGTCGCCGTCGCCGTCGCGATCGTTGCAGCAGCAACGATCGGGGCCGCCGCGCGCGCGGGCTCCTCCGCGGGCAGCGCCAGCGAAGGCAGCGGCGTCGCGGCCAGGGGCTGCGCCGATCGGCGCGGCTCGAAGCGCTCGGCGACCAGCACGCCCGCGGCGATCACCAGCGCGGCCGAGAGGCCTGCCACCACGATCGTCGCCGCCGCGGGGATCGGCCGCGACGCCGGATCGCTCGGCTCCTGCGTCGAGGGGGGCATCGGGGCGCGACTATAGCCACGCCGCGCCCGGCGGGCCCAGCGGTCGGCGAACGATCGCGTCCAGGCGCTCCCGGCCGCGGCGGCGCGCCTGCTTCTCCCGCGCACGCTCACCGATCGAGCGAGGCTCCGACTCGCCCGGCGCTCCAGCGGTCTCGTGTCTTCGCGCGCCGATCTGTGCAGTCACCGCGCATGGCGGCGTGCTCGTGCGCGCGGCGTTCGCTCGGCTCCGCGGCGGCACGAGCGAGGTTTCAGGTTGCCCGCACCCCGCCCCCGGTCACCTTCAATTCAAGGAAAGGTGGCAACGTGAAAGTGCGCATTCCAGGCTCGTCCAGCGTCGCTCTCGGCCTTCCGGCAGCGTCGCTCTTCGTCTCTCTGAGCGTGATGGGCTGCGCCACGGTGCGCTCCGAGTCCATCACCGTCGTCCCCGTCAAGGTCGCCGCGCCGGCGCCGGCCGAACACGGCGCCGCGGCCTCACCGCCGCAGGAAGAAGAAGAGGCCCAGCGCAGCGCGCAGCACGTGTGGTGCAAGTACCTCGAGGCCCTCTTCCTCCGCTCCACCGACGGCTCCACGACCTGGCCTCGCCTCGCGCAGTGCGAGGTCGTGCGGACACCCGCCGCCCCGGCGATGCTCCAGCGCACGGCCGAGTGCTCGATGATCGCGCTCCAGAAGTTCGAAGGCGATCCCTTCACCGCGGAGTACGCCGCCGAGGTCACCCGCTGCGGCCGCGAGTCGCTCGACGCCACCACGATGTCGGCCAGCGATCTCGCCCCGTTCGTGAAGGTGATCTGCGCGCGCGCCGTCGCGTGCGGCACGGCGAGCGAGATCGAGTGCCAGCAGGCCATCGACGAGACCCTCGGCCCGAACCTCCGCCGCGCCATCGGCGCCATCAACAAGCGCGGCCGCGCCGAGCTCCGGGCCTGCCTCGACTCCGCGGCGTGCGACGCCACGAGCGAGCAGATCACCGGCTGCCTGACCCCGATCATGGACCGCCTGCTCTGGCTCCCGGAGTAGCCCTCACCCGCCCGGCGGGCGAGGGGCCAGAGCTCCGATCACGGGACGCGCAGCCGCGCGATCAGCGGCACGTGATCGCTCAGCCCCGAGAACGCCCCGGCCTCGCCGAAGCGCTTCGTGTCCTCGAAGTCGAGCCATTCCAGGCCCGGCGACGAGTACACGTGATCGAGGTGCATCCGCAGGTTGAGGAAGCCCGCGGTCGGGTAGTCGCGCGACTCGGTCGCGGTCAGGTTCTGCACCTTCGAGAACGCGTCGACGAGGCCGCGCTCGTCGCGCAGGTAGCAGTCGACGGGCGATCCCGGGAGCGAGTTGAAATCCCCCACGACCACGTAGTTCTCGCAGCGCTTCTCGGCGGCCACGAAGTCCGCGAGCGTCTTCGCCTCGGCGAGCTGGTTCGGGCCGAAGCCCATGCGCGCCTGCTCGGTCCAGAACTCCTTGCTGAAGATGTTGGGCAAGCTCAGGTGGGTGTTGAACACGTCGAACGTGAAGCCGTCCTTGTGCTTGAACGAGATGTGCGCGCAGATCCGCGTCTGCTTCAGCTTCTTCGCGCGGAGCCGGTGGGTGATGTCGTGCGGCTGCCCGGCGTTGTGGTGGCCGATCTCCAGCGCGTCGCTGGCGATCACGGCGAGGCCCGTCGTGTAGATGTTGGTGCGCTGGGTGAGCCGGTACTTGTGCGCGGGGAAGTAGTACGCCGTGTAGCGCTCGGGCTTCTTCGCCCGCGCGAGCGCCGCGTGCAGCTCGGTCATCACGCGGTCGAGCTGCGTCTCGGCCGGGTGCCAGAGGCGGTTCGCTGTCGTCGATCGCAGCGACTGGGTCTCGACTTCCTGGAGGCACACCAGATCGGGCAGGGGTGAGAGCGCGGCGAGCGACCGGGCGATGCGCCGGAACGCCGGCCCGGTCGAGGCGATCCCGCGCGTGGCGTGGCCGAAGTACCGGACGTTGTACGTCATCACGCGCAGCGTGCGCGCGGCGCCGGCCGGACCGCGCGGGGGGCTCGAACAATCGATCGGTGCGTCAGCGAGGGTCATGTATTCTCCAGGCCATGGGTAAGACCATCATCGTTTCCGAGGAGACCGTCCGCGACCTCTTGGAAGCGCATGCTTCCCTGTCCGCCTGGTACTACGAGCTGTGGTCAGGTCTGCGCGCGGCCAACGCTACCGCACGGACGCCGGATGATGCCGCCCGAGCAGCATTTGTCGAGCGCCTCGCCGCCGACTTCCCCGAGCTCGCCTCGGTCGCGAAGCAGATCCGCGTCCCGCGCATGTACGTCCCGGCCCCGCCCGCCTACGCCACGCCGTCGGCCTCGCCCAGCTCGATGCCCGGCGCCCTGCCGCTCCCGCCGCCCCCGCCGGGCGGCGACAATGGCCCTCTCTCCCTGGGCCGCCTCCCGCCCTTGCCACTGCCTCTCCCGTTCCCGCCCAACTTCGACGAGCCCGCCACGCTGATGGAGCCCGCCCAGGCCCGCGTCCGCGAGGTCTCCCCCGAGGTGGCCCCTCCGCCGATGATCGTCCCCGGAGCCGTGAAGTACGACCGCTGAGCCGACTGGCACTCTCGGACAGCGCCGACAAACGCCAGACTCGAGCTCGGATTTCGAGGGCGCAAACACACCGTCAGCTCCCGCAAGCGACCCCTGATCTCCATCCCGCCGAGGGTCGGAAGGAGAGCCGCAGGCGGCTCAGCTCCCCTTCGCGTCGGCAGCGCCGAAGACCTTCAGGTAAATCTCGTCGACCTCGAGCACGCAGTCGATTGACGCGAGCTCGATCTTGCCGCCCGCGCGGGCCTCCCGCAGCACCCACGAGTTGTCGGCCTGTCGATTGAAGTGCTCGATCAACACATGATCTTGCGCCACGAGGAGATACTCGGTGAAGCTGGGGATACTGCGGTACTGCTCGAACTTCTTGCCTCGGTCGTAGGCTTCGGAAGACTCGGACAGCACCTCGACGAGCACGCGCGGGTTCAGCAGCGTGTCGCGGGTCTCGTCGTCGAGGTCGGCCTTTCCGCAGAACACGACGGCGTCCGGATAAGTGTAGAGCCCGGTCGCCGGGACCTTGACGCGCATGTCCGAGGGGCAGGCCGTGCAGGCTTTTTCTCGCAGCGCGCTGCGGAGCTCGCCGACGACGTTGGCGACGAGGACATTGTGTTCCAGCGTCGCCCCCGCCATGGCGAAGATCTCGCCGTCGAAGAACTCGTGCTTGGTGGGCTGCAGGCGCTCCCACGCGAGGTACTCCTCGGCGGTCCAGCTCCTCTTCTCGGCGGGCTCGGCGCTCATGGGGCCACTCTACACGCGACGCGCGCTCACCGCGAGCGATCTACCCGCGGTGATTCGATCGCCTATTGCGGTGCCGCTTCGGGCTGGTTGGCTTTCTTGCTCTTCTTTCCCTTCTTCCCCCGCTCCACCGTCGGGAAGAACGTATCCACCCACTCCGTGCCAAGCTTTCGCTCCGCCGCGATCTGCTTCAGGGCGCCCTCGATCCCGAGGAGCACGGCATTGGCATCCTCGCGCCACGACGCGATCTTCGCGCTCACCCGGCCCGCGGCCGCAAACGCCTCTTCCCGGCCGCGAATCGCGCTCTCGCCCCGATCGATGGCCTCGGCGAGAGGCTTGGTGTGCGCCTTCTTCAGCGCTGCCGGGGTCTCGTCCTCGGCGAGCTTGTGGGCGAGGGCGCGGAGCACGGGGAGCTCGCTCTCCAGGGATAACCGCACGACGACGGAGAGGGTGGCCGGGAACAGGCGTATGAACAGCGCCGCGCTCCTGTCCTGCTTCACGTGACCGAGCGTGTCGTTGTGGAGATCGGTTGCGACGGAGTCGGCTTGCACGTCACGGCGGCGCACCAGCGCGTGCGATTTGCCGACGGCGCGGCGCCTGGCGCGACGATCGGTGTCGAGCGCCTCCCACCGTGCCAGCAGCTTCTCCGCCGCGTGGGCGAGCGCGCCAACGGCCTTGTCACCATCTTCCCCGGCGAGCGCCAGGGCATCTGCCGTGTAGGCGACGGCGCCGTGGCCGTCGTCCCATGCGGTCCGGTCCGAGAGATCTCGTCTTCCCATCTGCGTCACTCCTCTGATCCCGTGATCGATGGTTGCAGGATGGGAGTATCCGACCCGGTTGTTTCGCGCAAGGGCGCCTGCACAACGGTCGCGAAAGGGCTCCCGACGGGGCGCGGCGGCAGGCGCGGCAGGTAGGTCAGGCACCGCCGACGCGCGCGGTGCCTGACACCAGGGCTGCGCTGCGCATCCCGACGGCGCGCGGTGCCTGACACAACGCTCGTGCGAGGCACCACGCGCGGGCGTGGTGGCCTTCGCGACGAGCGCGCGAGCCCACCACGCGCAGCTCACTCCTGCGGCGCCACCGCCCGATCCGCGGCCGCGAGGAGATGCTCCAGCGCTCGCCGCCCCACCTCGATCGCCTCCCGCGCCGCGGCGCGCCCGAGCCGCCGCTCGCCGGGCGCCCTCGTCGCGTCGTCACCGGCAGCGACGACGTCCTCGATCTGCGCGCGCAGGTGGGTGAGCCACGCGCGCACCGCGTCCGGATCGCGAAAACTGAGCAAGCTCAGTTTCGTGGTGGGGGCACGCGGATCTCCCCCTTTGCCCCCTGCAGGGGCCTGGTGTACCTCGGCCATGTCGCAACCTCAGTTGTGTGGGGTTTCGGCGAGTCGCTCGGGGGACGTCCATCCCCCGGGCGGCGCTTTGAAGGTTTCCCCACGCCTCGGTGCGGGGGATCTAGACCATGCAATAAACTCTAATGTTGTCTCGTGCAAGCTAAAAAGTGAGCGAAGATCCCGACCAGCTGCTCACCCGGATCGGGCTCCGGGTCGTCCGGCGTCGCGAGGCACTCGGGCTGTCGCAAAAAAAGCTTGCAGAGAGGCTCCAGATGGCGGCGCCGAGCGTGAGCAACATCGAGCATGGCGAGCGGAACCTCACCATCCGCACCCTGTGCAAGCTGGCCGAGGCCCTGGAGATGACGCCGGCCGAGCTGTTCACCGGGACGAAGTAGGGCGCTCTTTGTCAGCCGTCGGCTCGCCGGCGCTCGGAGCGGGGGCGCGGGCAGCGATGGGGGCGGGCCAGGCCTGAGCGGCCCATTCCGGTGGTCGAAGCCACGACGAAACCCAGTCCTGGATTTCCGGGAGCTTGGCGATTGCGGCCTGCGCGAGCGGGCGATCACTGTCTTGAGCCGGCTTCAAAAGCATCTCTCGCACGATGCCGAGCCAGGGGCGCGATGGCGACAGGTGAGCTCGCAATCGCTCTTTCGTCTCCTCCGAGACCTCTGACTCCTGGATGACGCGCGCGAACAGGAACCTCAGATCTTTCGCAGCGTGAAGCCGTTCCCCATCGTAGAGCCGCAGGGCGAAGGCTACGCGCGTCGCCTGCGCTCGCTCTCTGCGGCCTGGCAAGGGACAGCCCATCGTCGCGCCCGTCAACGGATACCAGCTCAAGTAGTCGAGCGGCTCGTCACGCGTTGGATCGAGGAGCAACGGTGCGCCATCGAGCCCGAGCGGCATCGCCTCTCCGCGGGCGCTGTTGCAGTTGCGGCACACGGGGAGGAGGTTGTTCCAGCGAAACATCCGCGCCGGATAAGCCGACCTGGGAAAGACATGCTCGCCCGTGAGCGGCGCTATCTGCTCGCAGTAGGCACATTTGCCGTGGAAACAGGAGAAGAGCCACACCCAAGACCTTTTTCCCTGCCTCTTGTGGGTGTCTGGATCGGAACTCGTTCCAGCGCGACTTGATGAGCTTGATGCCCGGCGCGAGATCCCTCCTGGCCTTGCGGTGGTTGTCGATCAGCGCACGCCCCGTGTCGGCATCGAGCACGCGCTTTGCCGGTGGGCGCTCGCCGCGGATCATCCGGCCTTGGGGAGCTCGGCGAGTGTCTCTTCCACGTACCGCGACATCTCCTCGTCCCGCTGCCGTTCCGCCAGCGTGTCGCCCGGCCCCGTCAAGCGCTCCCCGAGCTGCGCCTCCAGCGCCGTCAGCTCGTGCTGCTCGGCGGGCGAGAGTGCCTCCCATCTTTTCTTCGCGGCCAGCGCATGATAGCTCGCAAGCAGCTTCTCCGTCTCCTCGTCGCGCGTCTCGGCGAGGCCGAAGAGCGGGCTCAAGAGGATCTGCTCGACGCGCCACCCCTTGACCGAAGGCTCCGGCTGCTAGAGACGCACCGGGCCGCCATCGTCGCCTTGCCGCAGGACGAAGAGCCCACGGTCACTCGCCGTCTGGGCGATGAACGGGCTGTGGCTGGTGACGATGAACTGCATCCTGGGAAACACCTCTCGCAGGCGCCGCCCGGCGATGTCGGCCTTACCTGCAACGATCTCCGCTGTCACCAGCGCATGATCGGCGCCTTGACGCACGTATCCCCGAGGCGTGAGCAGCTCGCGGGTGGCGACGTCCCCGAGCAGGGCCAGAGCCATTGCCTGCAGCAGTGTGCTCTTGCCCGTGCCGTTGCCGCCCAGCAGGACGATCCACCCGCTGTAGTCGCCGTTCTCCCCGGGGAAATCGATCTCGAGGGAGTCGAAGCACTTCAGTTGCTTCACGATCAGCTTCTTCAGGTACATCGCGCCCTCACGGTAGTCGATTTCACCGTCCACGGGGTACGCGTTGCCGGAGATTTTGCTCGGGGAACGGGCTGCGTCAAGAGCGCGTCTCCGCACCATCAGCCGACGGGGTGACGGTCGCGCGGAGCTGGCTGCCGGACGCGTGCGTCAGGGTACGGGGTGGCGTCCAGCCCCAGCGGGCGCCGGCACTCTGCATGCCGTGATGACCGAAGTGGCGTCCGCGCGCCGCCCCGATCCTCTCCTCCGCTCCGCGCGGTGGGCCCGCTCTCTACGGCGTGAACACGCCGGAGACCGCCGTCGCCGTGCCGCCCGTCGTGGCGGGCTTGAACGGCGACGTCACCGAGCCCGCGGTCTGCGCGGTGATCCGTACGAAGTACGATGAGCCGCTCGCCAGCATGCCCGGCGGCAGCGTGACGCTCGTCCCCTGCGTGAAGAAGCGCCCGGCGAAATGACCGGCGCTGACGGCCTCGTCGATCAGGCGCACGTTGACCTGGTAAAGCACGCTCGTCCCCAGGGTCGGCGCGCTCCAGCTCAGCACGGGAGTCAGGCCGACTCCGGTGTTCACCGCAAAGGCATCCTTCCCGCCGACCTTCAGCGCCGAGGGCGGCGAGATGAGCGGCTTGACCGCGCCGGCGGCGACGTCGGTGACCGTGCCGGAGAGATCGATCGTGGTGTGAGCGTGCTTCATCGTCGCGGTGCCCGGGACGAGGTAAGGCACCGAGAAATCGGCGTAGATGAAGGCCTCGGGGCCCCAGCTTGCCGGGAAGGGGTCGCCGTACGCGAGCTTCAACGACACGTCGTCCACGCCGGCGTCGCTGCCGTAGAGGATCGTCGGTACGTAGGAGTTCGTCGACCGCGTCGCGCCGCCCGGCTCGCCGAACACGTAGACCGAGCAGGTCGTGACGGCGGCGGTCGGATTCACCGCTGACGCGAGGCCGGCGAAGAGCGACCGCTTCCAGTCGAGAGTGACAGTCTTCTGGGTCACGTCGGTGAAGGCGCCGGCCAGAGGAGTCGTCGCCCCGTCGAGCAGCGAGAATGCCGCCGGCTGGAAGCTCTTGCCGATCGAGTCGTAAGAAAACGTCCCCGAGGTGAGAGTGACGAGCTGCGTGAAGTACGTCGCGTCGCTCTTGGCCGCTTCGATCTGGTTGGGCACAAAGAGAGCAGCGGCGTCGGTCGACAGGGCGGTGAGCGCGGTGTCGCCAGCGGTGGGGACCGTCATCGCCGCGGCGAGGAGATCGCCCCCGGCGGCCGCGCCTTGCGAGTAGATCTCCAGAGTGTCGAGGTCGTCCCAGGGCGCCATGCCCGTCAGGTTGAGAACCAGGTTGGTGGGCGACGTGGTGATCGGTTTGACGTCTTGCCGGCCCGCGTAGAAGTAGCCCAGATCGAGCGTGCGCTGGTCGGTGACGATGAAGGTGTCAGTCGATCCGGCGCTCTGGAGCCCGACGTAGACCGTGCCCGCAGGCACGTTCGGGATCTTGAAGCTCCCGTCGGGAGCGACGGTGCCGGTGATCGTCGTGAACGTGTTGCCCGAGGGGACGAGCGCAATCGGCGTCCCTGCGAGGTTGGGGACCGCGGTGTCGCTGCCCTGGTTGATGTAGGTGTCGACGATGGTGCCGGTGATGTCGCTCGCCGGCCCGCCCGTGCCCGTCGACGCGCTCGACGACGCGCCGGAGGAGCTCGCCGCGCCCCCGGTGCTGGAGGTGGTGTCACCGCTGCTCGTGGAGGAGCCGCCGCCGGCGCCTCCCGCGCCGGTGGAGCCGCTCGCGCCTGTGGTCGTCGTGCCGCCGTCGCTGCAGCCGCCGAGGGTGAGCGCGAGAAAGAGACTGCCCGATACTGAAGGAAGATAACGCATGCCCCGGTGTATCCGTGAAACCTCCACGGCGCAACCGCCGTTCACGGGCGCCCGGGCTCGATTCCCGACTTCGTGAGCGGTCCGGCCGCGCCCGCCCCGTCACGGGCCTTGCGAGGCGCGAGGCGTTCTGTCACCTTCGGCGGTCCCCGTGGGTGAACGATCATGATCTCGATTCGCTCGCTCCTCGATGCTCTCGCCTCCGCCGAGCCGGCGGCCGCGCAAAGCGGCCTCGTGCAGCGCCTCGCCGCGCGACGGGCCGAGATCCGCGACGAGCAGTGGAGTCGCTTCCCCGAGCTCCGCACCTGGGTGACGGCGGGGTGGACTCCACCCGTTCTCGCGGCCGATCTCTGCTAGCGTCGCCGTCGCCATGCGCACGACGACGGCCGCCATCTCCGCGTTCCTCTCGCTCCACGCGCTCGGGTGTCGCTCTCCGGAGACGACGCGTCCCGACGCTGCGGCCTCGTCGAGCCCTCTGCCGGTCGCCGCGTCGGCCAGGGCGCCGACGCCGAGCGCGCTGCCCGATGGGTGCGCGCGCGGCACGCAGGCCTGCGGCAAGCTGAAGCCAGGGCCGTATTCCCCGCCGCCCGTCGGCGCTCCGGCGACTCCCGACGTCGCCCCGACGCCGAGCGCCGCCGCGCCGCGCAAGTTCGGCACGATCGACGACTGGGTGAAGGCCTATTCGGGCGATGGCGGGGCCGAAAACAAGCGCCCTCCGCGGCTCGGCGTCCTCGCCGATCTCCCCGATTTGCCCCGCACCACGCTCGTTTACGTGCGCTCCACCCGGATTGTCCGCGTCGACTTTCCCGGCGCCGTCGAGAAGGTCCTCACGAGCGGTCCGTCCGCCAACCGATCTCCGCGCTGGACGCGCGACGCGCGCTTCCTCTTCTTTCTCAGCAACCGTGACGGCGGCGTCGAGAAGATCTTCCGCATGCGCGCCGACGGCTCGAACGTCGAGGCCGTCTCCAGGGCGGTTCGCTCGGGCCACGTCGACATCGAATGGGCGATATCCGACGATGGATCCCACGTGGCCTATGTCCCCGGGGACTTGCCCGAGGTGAGCGAGCTGCATCTGGTCGACGTCGCCACCAGGGCCGACGAGGTGGCCTTTCGCGACGTGCAGTTCGCCGATCTCGGCTTCGCGCGCGACGGCAAGACGCTCTTCGTCGTCCACGGCTGGTCCTCGCCGCCGGGCACCGACCACGCACGGACGATGAGCTCGCTCGACGTCGCCACCCACGCTCTCAAGAAGCTCCCGAGCACGGGAGTCACCGAGATCACCTCTCCGCAGGAGCTCGCCGACGGCCGCCTGCTCTTCGTCGCCAGCATGGATTTCTCCATGGCCGGTCGCGAGCCGCGGATGCACGTGATGCCGAAGGGCGGCGGCGCCTGGGCCGACATCAACCCGCTGAGCGCGCCTGCCGGCTACATTCATCCGGTCGTGTCGCCCGATGGCAAGAAGATCGCCGTGGCCGAGAGCCGACGTGAGGGCGGCTTCGGGGCAGACTGGCAGGTCGACGTCGAGGTCGTGCCCTTCGACGCCGGCCCGGGGCGCCGCCTCACCCCGGATTTCCCGCGCCCGTTCTAATCGGCCACGCACCCGAGCTGGGCCACCGACAGCCGACACCTGGCCTTCGAGCTCTCGCTCTGCCCGTACGTCGGGTGTGATCTCACGGTCCGCAGCGTCGTCCTCGTCGACACCGCCGCTGCGACACCCAAGCTCGCGTTCGTCGGCTACGGCGGCTCTCCGGAGATAGCCCCGGTCACACCGCCCTGACCGGACGCTGCTCCCCGCGCCCGGGGCTCGCTCGCGCCCGGATTCCCCTCTTGCCGCTCGGCGGTCGTTCGCTTATGAAGGGCGGAGGAGGATGGCAATGTCAATCACGTTCTATTACAGCGCTCGTTCCAACGCCGATCGGATCCTGGCCTCGCTCGAGGAGCTCGGCGTCCCGTACGAGAAGGTCAGCGTCGATCTCCGCGCCGGCGCCCAGAAGAAGCCCGAGTTCCTGGCCCTCAACCCCAACGGCATGGTGCCGACGATCGTCATCGACGGCCAGCCGATGTTCGAATCGGTGGCGATCCAGATCGCCCTCGGCGAGCGCTACGGCGTCGCCAAGGGCCTGTGGCCGGCGCTGGGCTCCGCCGAGCACCTCCAGGCGCTCACCTGGCTCGTCTGGGGCCAGGTCACGCTCGGGACCTCGGTGATGCGCTACATGCAGAACACGAGCGAATTCTTCCCGAAAGAGCTCCAGCACGCCGGCCAGGCCGAGGCCGCGCTGAAGAGCATTCACGCCCAGCTCGGCATCCTCGAGGCGCGCCTGTCCACGCAGGCGTTCCTCACCGGCGACCGCTTCACCCTCGCCGATCTCGACGTCGTCGCCGTCCTCGGCTGGGCCATCCACGCCGGGAAGATCGACATCTCCGCCTATCCGAAGCTCGGGGCCTGGATTGGCACCGTCAGCCAGCGGCCCGCCATGCGCGCGGGCATGTCCGCGACCTGATCTCCAGAGGGCTTCACGCCGCGACGATCGCGGCGATATCGCCGACGATCCTGCCCTCGTGGACTGGCACGCACGAGGGCGGGAGATCGGCGACGAGCTCCATCCCCCGCTCCCGAGCGGTGGTGATGAAGTGCTCCAATCCTCAGAGGCACGCTCCCGGCACGTCGTCCGGCGGCCCGCGCTCCCGTGTTCACCTGAAGAGCCTCTTTGCGCACGTCGCCGCGCCGGATGCGCGTCCGATGGTGGTTGGAGCGTCCGGCCTGAAAAGGCGCGTTTGCCGGTGGTGGCGGCCACCCGAGCGTGCACGCGCGTACAAATTCGTCTCAAGTGCGCCGCGATCACGTCGTAGTGCCCGCTTCACCTATCCATTTGTCGGAACACGCGATCTCGCGACGGTTCAAGGCACCATGAAGAGAGTATTCGCACTCACAGTGCTATCCCTCGGGCTGCTCGCCGGGTCGACGGGGTGCGAGGTCATCTCGTCGATCGATCGCAGCAATACGGCACGGGCGCCACGCCCTGGTCGCTCATCGCCGCTGATCTCACGGGCGACGGCATCCCCGACCTCGCGGTCGCGAACATCGACGACGCGACGGTGAGCGTGCTGGTGAACCAGGGCAATGGCACCTTCGCCGCCAGCGTCGATCACGCGGTGGGCGGGGATCCGGTGTCGGTCGTCGCCCGCGACCTCAACAACGATGGTCGACGCGACGTGGTCGTGGCCGACTACTCGAGCAACGACGTGAGCATCGTCTACGGACACTGCGGGCCGTGACCCCCGGGTTCGTCAGCCGGAGCCGAACACCCGGCTGACGAACCACACCAGACCCGCCACGGTGATCGCCCCGCTGATCACCTTCACCCCCTGGTCGCGGAAGATCGCTCGCTTCCGCGCCAGGTAGATCAGCGGCAGCACCAGGGCGAGCACCGCGAGCTGCCCGGCCTCCACACCCACGTTGAAGAGCACCAGCGCATAGGGCACGTCGGCCTTCGGCATCTCCACCGCCTGGAGCGCGCCCGCGAAGCCGAAGCCGTGAATCAGGCCGAAAGGAAAGGTGATCCTCCACCGCTTCTCGGCGTTCTTCACGAAGAAATTCTCCACCCCGACATAGGCAATCGAGAGCGCGATCGCCGGCTCGACGATCCGCGGGCTCGGCGCCCAGACGCCCAGCGCCGCCAGCGCCAGCGTGATCGAGTGAGCCAGCGTGAAGGCCGTGACCACCATCAGGAGCGAGCGGAGGCGGCCACCGACGATCACCAGGCCGAGCAGGAAGACCAGGTGATCGTACCCCGTGAGGATGTGCTCTACCCCCATCGGAAAGAACGAGAGCTTGCCGCGATACGAGGCCTTCGGCGGCGCGGCGCCGGCCTCGGCCGGGGTCGACGTGAACGAGAAGCGGAGGTTGCGCTGGAAGAGCACGGCGTCGGAGGGGCCGCTCGGGCCGGCGAAATGCGCCAGGTGGCGGTGGCCGAACGGGAGATCTTCGAGCAAGCCCACCTCGACATCGACCGCGCTCACGGGCGCGGGGCAACGGTACGTCGCGCGCAGGGTGACGCCGTCGTCCTCGGCGAGGCGCGCTTCGGTCAGCTCTCCGGGGCAGGCGACGCCGTCGCCCTTTATCTTGATTCTCCCGACCAGCGCGCCGTTCAGCCCGTCGTGATCCCGGGCTATCTCCGCCTCGGTGAGCGCGCCGTCGTGATCGGCGTCGAGCCCCGCCACGAGCGAGAGGACGTCGCGCCGCGCGAAGGTGAGCTGCGCGGTCACGCTGGCGCCGGAGGCGGCGTATTCGCCGCGCGAGAGGCCGACCTCGTGGGCCGCCGCGGGCCGCGCCACGCTGGAGATCAGGAGAACGGCGAACGCTGCGAGGGCGAGCCCCGTGCGGTGGAGTACGGGCATCGGGCGGCTCTACGGGTTGCGAGGGATCTCGGTTGCTCGTGCGACGAGGTTGACGTCGGGTAGGATGCGCACCCCATGACGCTCTCCGCAAGACATTCACGGCGTCGATCCAGCCTCCGCGGGCGGTGGCTCGTCGTCGCGGCCCCGATCGCGCTCCTCGTTCCCGTCACCGCCGGCGGCTGCACGTGCTCCAGAGTCGACAGCGATCCGGCGGTCGCCGCGAGCGCTGCGCCCACGGCGACGGCTGCCGCGACGTCGAGGCCCGACAGCGATGTGCGGCCGGTTTACCCGGTCGACGCGGGCCCGCCGGAGCCGCTGGCCGTCCGCTTCTGCGAGGCCGTGCAGACGTTGCCCGAGAAGCGCCGCGGCGAGTGCTGCGCCGGCGCCCGCGTCGGTATCGCGCCCGTCGACGCCTGCGTGCGCACGATGAGCTACGCGATCGCGCAGCAGGCGATCACCGTCGACGCGGCCGACGTCGATCGCTGCGCCGCGGCGATGAAGGCGGCGACGACGGGCTGCGACTGGGTGACGCCCCTGGCGATCCCGATCCCGCCGGCGTGCGTCGGGATCATGAAGGGCAAGCTCGCGGACAAGGCCCCGTGTCGATCCTCGCTCGAGTGCGCGGCAGGGCAGCGCTGTCAGGGCCTCTCGGCGACCGATCTCGGCGTGTGCGGCGGCCCGCGCCCGGCGCGCTTTCAGTGCGGAGTCGGCGTCGACACGCTCGCGGCGTACACGCGGCAAGACCACGTCGATCGCGATCACCCGGAGTGCGAGGGTCGCTGTTCGCGAGGCAGCTGCGAGGACGCGATCGCGCTCGGCGCCGAGTGCAAGAGCGACTCGCAGTGCGGGAAGAACCGCTGTCTGTCGGGCAAATGCGTCGACGCCGCGCGGTCGCTGCCGGCGCTCGGCGCCGCGTGCCCCGGCGGCCTGTGCGCGCCCGGGGCGGGCTGCGTCAACGCCGTATGCGTCGCTCCGAAGGCCGAGGGCGAGGCGTGCAGCTCACGTGGGGAGTGTCGCGGCGACTGCGTCCGCGGAGACGCGGGCCCGGAGGGCACGTGCGCGATGCGCTGCCCCTCGTTCGCGTTGCCGCTGCGAGCCCCGCCGGAGCGCCGGAAGATCTCCCCGATGAAGGCGCGCTGAGGAAAGCGCTCTGCTGCTCGCCGCCCGCCTGCGACGAGGAGGCCATTCGACCGGTGAAGCGGGTCCGACTCTCTCTGCGCATCCCCCCGTCATCGGAGGGAAGCGCGAGAGATGAAGGACAATTCGAGCGCCTGCGGGAGATCGCGCCGGATCCGCGATGTGGTCGGCTCACGCTCCCGTCAGGCGCCCTCGGTCAGGGGAGCGAGTTGGCCGAGCGCGGGTTGGCCGAGCGGCCCTCCCACGGCGACGCGAGGTAAGGGAACGTGGCCTTGAACGGCGTCTCGTTGCCCGTGGGACCGTCGGGGATGCCCGCCGGGAACGGCGTCCCCGCGTTGAGCGTGCAGAGCAGGAGCTTGAGCTCCACGTCGACCACGTCCTCGTCGAGCTTGCGCCCGTTGGGGAAGCCGGAGGGCTGCCCGAGGTCGACGCGGAGCACGTCGCCGATCGAGTTGATCTTCTCCGCGCCGGTGTGATCGGGCAGGTTGATGATCGGCACGATGTCGCCGAGGCGCCCCGACTCGAGGGCCGCGAGGCCGCCGCCGGGCACGCAGGCCGCGAGGGGCCCGCCCGCCGCGTAGAAGCCAATCGCCTCGGCGTCGCGCACCACGATCGGCTTGTCGAAGTACTGCGCGTAGTAGGTGGCGTCGTCGTTCGGAGCGCGCCTGTTCCAGCCGTCCTTGTCCTGGAGGCCAATCACGGCCTCGTTGATCAGCGGCAGGCCGAGGCGCGAGACCTGACGCCACCCGCCGTAGTGATCGTCGTCGCCGTCCTTGCGAAGGATGGTGACCTGTTGCCGGCTGGCCGAAGCCCAGACTCCCACCGTCTGCGCGGCGTGCGGCCCGGCGACGGGCGCGTTACCCCCGTTGGCGACCGTGAGCGGGATCTCGAGGGTGATCGAGTGCACGTTCATGTACTTGATGCTGTCGCGCGCGGCCTCGGTCGGGTTGGCCACGGGGCGGATCTGGGCGAGATCGAAGATGCCGCCGAGGTCGACGAAGAACGGATCGTCGCGCGGGCCGGCAAAGGCCTTTCCGCCGCCGGGGATCGAGGCGACGTACGAGGTCGCCGCGTCGTCGATGAAGAACTGCTCGTAGGTCTTCCCCGCGGGGATCGCGTAAGCGACGCTGTTGGTCGCCGGCCCCACGTTGGGCGGAGGCACCTTGGCGTTGACGACGATGTTCTTCGACGGCTTGCCCGGCTCCTTCATCGTCACCGTGTAGGTCTGCTTGAAGGCGCCGCCGCCGGAGAGCTGACCGAAGAACTCGCGGCCGCCGGCGGGCGCAGCCTCGTTGAGCATCGGATCATGGTAGACGACGGGCGCCGTCTTGAACCGGATCTGGTAGGTGAGCGCGTCTTGAAGGCTGTTGGCGCCGCGCGTGAGGTGGATCTCGTAGAGCACGTCGTCGGAGAACTTCGCCCAGTTCGGCCCGCCCTCCGGCAGCTCGAGGCCGATGTAATTGGCCACGACGACGAGGTTCGAGCCCTGGACCCAGGCGTAGGTGTCGGTGTTGTCCGCCGCCGGATCATCGGCGATCGCGGGGGCTTCGCGGTGGCTCGAGGCCGACGCGACGGTGGACATGCCAAGCAATCCGAGCGCCGTCAGCCCGGCGCTCATCCTGCGGAGTTGCTTCATCATGGTGGGAGCTCCTGCGGTAACGTTGCGACGAATCATTTGATCACGAACACCTTGCCGCCCGCGGGGCCGGCGCTGCTGTCGGCCCAGGCGAAGATCTCTGCCTTCTTCGCGCGATGGAGGCCGGCCGACTCGGTGAAGGCACCGATCTCGGCGCTGAACGTCTCGGTGCTGGTCTTGGCAGCGACGTCGACGAGGACGAGACGATCGGTGAGCGTCTGGGGGCTGAACGCCGAGGCGTAGAGCGTCTTCTCATCCATCGAGAGCGCGACGCCGGCCGGGTAGCCGAGCCGCAGATCCGCGACGACGATGGTCGGAGCACCGCCGCCCGCCGGGAACAGCAGGATCTGAGCGGTGTTGCCGTCCGCGCCGACGGTGTCGGCCACGTAGACATCACCGTTCTTGGCGACGGCGATACCGCTCGGATCGCGGAGGATTCCGCCCACCGAGATGGTGGTCAAGGCCCCTCCGGTGGCGGGGATCGAGAAGACTCCGGGCAGCCCGCCCGGCTTCGGCTCGGTGCCCGTGAAGTAGAGCGTATCGACGCCGCCGACCGCCACGATATCGAGGCTGTGCGGCGAGGTGCCGTCGGTGCCAGAGAGCTCCGTCGGCGCGCCGCCGCCGATCGGCAGCTCGTAGATCCCGCCGCGATCGCTCGCGCCGGCCGCGCTGTCGCTGACGAAGAGCTGCTTGCCATCGCTGCTGATGCCGATGCCGAACGGCGCCACGAAGGGGTCGTTGGGATCGTCGGCGATCGTCGGATAGACGGCCACCGCCGCGGGCGAGCTGCCGTCGGCAGGTGCCTTGTACACGCCGAGCCCGTTCACCCCGCTGGCGGTGAAATAGATCTCGGTTCCCTCGGGATCCGGCGTGGCGTCGAGCGCCCTCTTGACGTCGGCCGCGGTGGCGATCGCCTGGGTGGTGCTCCCGCCGGTGCCGCTGGTGCTGGCGCCGGTCGTGGTCGTGGAGGTGGAGGTGGTGGTCGCGGTGGTGCTCTCGGCGCCGCCGCTGCCTCCCATTCCACTGCTCGTGGAGGTCGTCATTCCTCCGCTGGTGCTGCTCGTGGTGGTGGTGCTATCACCCCCACAGCCGGGGGCTGCCCCCGCCGCGATGGCTGCGCCGGCGACCACAAGGGGCCCGGCGCGGTGCCAGAAGCGTTCACGTCTTCTGTCGGTCATGATTGTTCTCCTTCGGTGGTTTGCGCGATCGAACGACGACTCCGCGCGCAACGCGGCGATCGCGCTCGCAACCGGGATACGACCGGGCGCGATCCGCTACGTCGCAAGCCCGACCACGGTTGCGACACTCGCGATCGAAATGTCGCGACTACCGCAACGCGCTCAGCGCTTGGCGCAGGCGTCGTTGACGATGCCGCGGAGCATCTCCGACGCGTGGGGTTGCTTCACCCCTTCGGTGCCGAGACGACAGGCCTCGTCGCGCGATCCGGCCGCGATCCCGGCCAGCACGGCGAGCTCGTAGGCCTTGCCGCTGGTGCGCACGGCGAGGTTCTTCTTCGCGAGCGCGAGGGCTTTCCCGGGATCTTTCCCTTCGTCGAGCCAGAACCAGCCCGCGTGATCGGCGAACGCCTCTGGGTGCCTGTCGACGAGCTCGTCGTAGCGCGCCTTCACGTGCGCGAGGCGGAGGTCGGCCCCGGCGGCGTCGCCCTCGTCGCGCAGGCGCTGGCTCAAGCCCAGCTCGAACTCGGGATCATCGGAGGCCGCGACGATGGGCGTGAGCAGCTCGATCGCCCGCGCCGGCGGCTCCAGCGCCGCGTAGTGCGACACCGCATGAGCGTAGATCGGTAACCGCTCCGAGGCGACCTTGTAGAAAGCCCTGGCCCGCGGCCCGAGCCCGGCCTTCTCCCACATCAAGCCTTCTTGAAACAGAGTCCACGCCACCGGGAACGGGTAGACGTTGCGGTACGACTCCAGCGCTCGCTGGAACAGCTTCGAGGCGTCGTCGTGGCGGCCAATCTCGCCCAGCAGGGCGGCCTCGGCGCTCAGCGAGGTGATGCTGGGGCTCTCCTCGGAGATGGCGTGTCGCAGCAGCAGCGCGCCGTCGAGATCGCCCCTCGCCTGGAGGATCGAGGCCCGCGCGGCCCGCGTCGCCGCCGGCGGAGCGCCCCGCGTCTCGGCCTCGTCGAGATCGGAAATAGCCTGCGAAAACAGGTGAAACGTCGATCGCGCCGCGGCCCGGCCCAGGTACGGCTCGGGCTTCGTGGGCGCCAGCTTCACGGCCTCTTCCGTCAGCGCCAGGGCGCGCTCGTAATCGGCCACCTTCGAGAGATAAAGGCCACGGAAGGCCACGAGATCGGCGAGCGAGAGCGCGGTCTGGACGCTCTTCGGATCCTGGGCGTGGTCCTTCTCGAGGACGTCAATCTGGCCTTTCAGCGTGCCAAAAGCGTTGTTGCCGTCAGTCGTCGGGTGCTGGTGCGGCCCCGGCGGTGATACGGTATCTGGAGCCTCGGCCCGAGCGCCGGCGTCGGCGTGAACAGGCACGCTCTTCTTCGAGGAGCAGCCTTGAACGAACAGGCTGGCTGGCGCGACAAAAAACGACAGGGCCCCCGCGAGGAGGGCCCTGCGCGCGATGCTACGGAGACGCCAAGTCACGCGCGCCTCCGCTGCTTCTCAGTGCGGCTTCGCGAGGTACGGGAACGTCGTCCCCTTGGTGTCCGCGTCCGGCGGGACGCCGTCGGTCACCGCCGCGCCTGCCAGCGTGGTGTAGCTCGCGTCGATGACGTCGTAGTCGAGCTTGCGTCCGCCGCAATCCGTGTTGGTCATGCCGAGGGCGTTGACTTCGACGGCGAGGTACGTACTGCAGGTCGTACCCTCGGTGTTGACTCGCACGCGGTCGTCCGCGAGGACGCCGGCGAGCGCGGCGTAGCTACCAGGAGCCGGCGGCTTCATCGCGAGGATCTGGTTGCCACAGTTGGTGTCGAGGCTGTCGAGGATCGCGAGGTTGGCCGAGATCTCCTTGACGTTCGACGTCCAGGTGGTCGGATCCGACTGCTGGTTGTAGGCGTCCTTGGCCGCGCCCTTGGTCGCGTCGACCGGGTCGAACGCGTGGTTCAGCGCCGTGTTGATCGCCGGGCGACCGAAGCGGTCGATCTGCGTGCCGAGCTTCGGCGGAGCCGGGGTCGTCATGCCGCCGCCGGTGCCCGATGCCGAGCTGGACGACGTGGTGGACGCCGCGCCGCCGGTGCCCGCCGCCGCCGTCGACGAGGTCGCCTCGGAGGAGCCGCCGCCGGTGCCGCTGCTGGTGCTGGTGGTGGTCGTCGTGTCGCTGCCGCAGCCCTGGAGGGCAGCGACGGCAAGCAGAGAAGAAGCGAGCAGGCCGATGTAAAGCTTGGTGTTCATGTGATCAGCCTCCCACGTTGGTGCTGGCCCAGGCGCTCATGATCGGGCCGCCAGCGTTGAGCATCGACTTGTCGACGGAGAGCACGATCGAGAGGACGTTCTTGCCCGCGAAGAAGTCCTTCGCAGCGGCGCCCGGAGGAGTCGACGTCGGATCGGTGCTGAGCGCCTTCACGAGCGCCATCGACGTCGCGGCGTCGACCGCGGGGCAGCCCGCGGCATCGAACGTGAGCGAGGCAGCTTTGGCTTCGACCGCCCCGACGGCGGCCTTGAAGCCGGTGAGGTTGAAGAAGAACGGGTCGTCGCGGAGGCCGGCGAAGACCTTGAACTTCCCGTCGGCGCTCGCGAGGCCGCCGGCCGCGCTGGCGTCGCCGGCGACGTAGCCCTTCTCGCCCACCCAGACGCTGGCCTTCTGGGCCGCGTCGAACGTGACGATGATGTCGGACTTCTCGCCCGGCTTACCGAAGGCCGAGGCGCTCTCGGTGTGGATGACGTACTGGACCTTGTCCGAGAACTTCGCGTCGGTGGCCGCGAGCGGCGTGACGTTGAGCACGAAGACCACGTGGCCCTTGTCGACGCCGGCGGTCTCGGTCCAGGTGTAGAGGTCGGTGATGTCGGCCGCGGGGTCGGCGATCGCAGCGGGCGCGTCGATGTGATCGGCCGCCAGGGCCCACGACGCAGCGCTGAGCACGGAGAGCGCGAGCGCGCCCTTTAACCAAGTCATTCTCTTCATGAGCTCCCTCCTTGGGCAAGACTGGCTCCCTGATGCAGTGCGCGAGACGTCGCGTCACGGCGGGTTGACCAGCCGAGCCCAGCCTACGCTCGCCCCGGGCGCTCGGTTGCAAAATTCGTCGATGGCAGCATGCACGCGACGGTCCGCAATTCTGTCGCGATATTCGACAGGCTGCGGTGCTACGAAATTATGAGTGGGTGTTACGTTGGTGGCACGAGTCGATTGCTTGGTGTTACGATAGAAGATCGACCTCGGCGCGGAGACGGCCTATAAGGGCCCCCATGTTCGACGTCGCCCGATCGATCTACACCGAGACGCTCGCCGAGATCCGCGCCGCTGGCCTCTACAAGGAAGAGCGGGTGATCACCTCGCCGCAGGGCGCGACGATCCGCACCGCCGCGGGGCAAAGCGTCCTCAATTTTTGCGCGAACAACTACCTCGGCCTCTCGTCGCACCCCGACGTGATGAAGGCCGCAAGCGGAGCGCTCGACAGCCACGGCTTCGGCATGTCGAGCGTGCGCTTCATCTGCGGCACCCAGGACTTGCACAAGAAGCTCGAGGGCAGCGTCGCCCGCTTCTTCGGCATGGACGACGCGATCCTCTACTCGTCGTGCTTCGACGCCAACGGCGGCCTCTTCGAGACGCTGCTCGGCGAGGAAGACGCGATCATCTCCGACGCGCTCAACCACGCTTCGATCATCGACGGCGTGCGCCTCTGCAAGGCCGAGCGGCACCGCTACCCCAACGGCGACATGGCCGCGCTCGAAGAGGCGCTCCGCAAGACGCAGGGCAAGCGCCTGCGGATGATCGCCACCGACGGCGTGTTCTCGATGGACGGCTACCTCGCGCAGCTCGACACGATCTGCGATCTCGCCGATAAATACCGGGCGATGGTGATGGTCGACGACTCGCACGCGACCGGCTTCATCGGGCCGACGGGCCGCGGGACGCCGGAAGAGTGCGGCGTGCTCCACCGCGTCGACGTGCTGACCTCGACGCTGGGCAAGGCGCTCGGCGGCGCGAGCGGCGGCTTCACCGCAGGCCGCGCCGAGATCGTCGAGCTGCTCCGGCAGCGCTCGCGTCCGTACCTGTTCTCGAACTCGCTCGCGCCGAGCATCGTCGGCGCGTCGATCGCCGTGCTCGAGCTGCTCGATCGCGATCCCGCGCCGCGCCTCCGCGTGATGGACAACGCCCGCCATTTCCGCGAGGAGATGACGGCCGCGGGCTTCACGATCAAGGCCGGGATCCACCCGATCGTGCCGATCATGATCGGCGACGCCAAGCTCGCCTCCGACATGGCGAGGGCCATGCTCGACGAGGGGATTTACGTGATCGGATTCTCGTACCCGGTGGTGCCGAAGGGCGAGGCGCGCATCCGCGTGCAGCTCAGCGCCGGGCACACGACGGAGAACGTCGATCAGGCGATCACGGCGTTCACCAAGGTGGGCAAATCGATGGGAATCATCGATTGAGGGCCTGGGCGCGTCGGCTCGGCGCCGAACAAAGAACAGACGCCTTCCCATATCTTGAGTTGGCGACCGGGCGCCACGGCCATTCTTGTCTCTGGCAGCCTGATGTCAGTTCACGTCCCCCACCGACGTCTCTCATACTCTTCGCGCGCCGCGTGCAGCTCATGGGTTCGCTCAAGCTCGTCCACCAGCAGGTTGGCCCATGCCCGCACTTGGGGACTTGCATCCGTCGTCCACGGCCGTGCTCTTGCCACCTGCTCATTCACGAAATCAGCCAGACTCGACACAGCCTGAGGCGTGCTTTCGAGCTGAGCGGCGAGCAACCGGGAACAGGGCCCATCTGGGCCGAATCGATCAATCAGCGCATGTGCGATAACGGGCAAGCCGGGGCCGTCGTGCATTGGCACCATCGCTGCGACGAGATGCGCACGTTGCTCATCTCCGTCTACCCAAGCGAGAATGTCGGGATGACGAAGAGACGAGAGGATTCCATGCTGGGACATCCCCATGGCGAGCAACCCTGCAGACCGCCCCTTCACTTCTAGACGCTCCGCGATCCGCTTCCAGGTTCTCTCGGGGTCCTTCTTCGCGCATTCGCGCAGCACGGACCAGACCTCGTCGTTGCCAAGATCGTCGTCCTCAGTACTCAGCGCGCTGACGGCGAGCTTCGTGACGATTGCCACGTCGCCCATGGAAATGAGTTCTTTCGCGCCCATCTCCCAATCATAGGCGACCATGCCTGCGAGCTTGCTCGTAATGGCGTGCCTGAGCGCGCGAGAGAGCAAATCCTTCCATCGTGTGGCCGAACTTTCTTGTTCCTTGATCCGGTGAGCTACCAGATTGAGAGCGATTTCTGTTGCTTGCGTTGAACCTCGATCGAGGAGCGCTTCGAGTAGCTCTGCCAGCGTGTCGTCGCTGGCTGCCTTCTCCCAGCTCCCGAGCGTAAACATGGAGAGTATGCGATCGGGGAGCCGACCAGCGCGAAGATCTTCCACCACGAAACGGAGCCGCTCCTCGGTCGCACCGAGTCGCCACACGGCGAGCGCAACAGTTTCGGCGAACGCCTCTTCGCTACGAAGTCGGCGGAGGAGCACGTCGACCTCGGCTTCGCGGCCAGCCAGCTGAAAGCCTCGCAAGTAGGCTGTGAAGAGATCCGGATGACCAGCCTTTGCCCGCTCGAGCAGACGCTCCAAGATGATCCCTTCGTTGTCGGCCTTGCCGAGTGCGATCGAAAATGGCGTGCTACGAACCGCGTCGGTTGAAGAAAGCCAATCAAGCTCTCGGAGAACCGGCCGGTCGGGAGGGGAAAGTCCTTCTCGTGCGAGCGCCGAGTCATTTCTATCAGCTTCCAGATGTGCGGCGCGGCTCCATGAGCCCACGCGCTGGCGGAGCCTCTCGCTGAATGATTGTGCCTTTGTCGCTTCGACGAGAGCGTTCCAGTCGTCGTTTGCCCCTACTTGTTTGATGTTCTGCCCGTTGCGCTCGCTCGCGAGCGAGATCACATCGCGCAGTTTTCTCAGATCATTCTCGCCAAAGTGCTGAATAAGAGGAATCAGCAGGCGCGCGACGTCGCCGATGAGGGCTGTGCGCGTCACACCGGGGATCTGGTGGATCATGATCGCTCGCGCCTTCGAAGCCACCGTTGGATCTGGATCGCGTACGCACTCTGCTAGCAGGGTCCAAGCTGCAAGTCGCGCGTGTCGAGCCTCAGCATGGGTAAGCGACGGATAGGCACCGTCGATCTCTTCTCCCGCCATGTTCCAGCTATGTGTCGAAATCGCTGCTGTAAGACCTCTCAGCGCCACAAGGCGCGATTCAGAATCCCCCATCGTACAACGCTCGCGCAAGCGCGGCAGTTTTTCCTCGAAGCGCTGATATGTGGCGTTCAGCTCGATGAGAAATAGGCTCGCCCACAGGCCGCTCGCATTGTTGGCAAAGGCTTCGTTTTCGGCAACAGCGAGCCGGAAGAGCGCAGACTCGGCTTCGTCAAAGCCCAAGCGCCTTCCGGCGAGCGACTGGAGCGCAAAGATCAGGTCGCGACGCAGAGCCACGCGCGACCGTAGCTCGTCGAGAGACGTTTCTTCGATCCGGATCCGAAGCAGGTGGACTACAGCCTCAGGCTGGTAACGAGCGGCGAAACGCAGCGCCGCGCCCGACACTCCCCCCCGTCCCAGGACAGCGAGCCCGGGCGGTGCCGCCTCCAAGGCTCGGACGATGGGCAGCGCCAGTTGCGACAGAATTGTGACGTCGAAGCCTAGCTGCTGGAGACGTTCATAGAACCGCGGCAAGAAGCGGCGAGCATATCTCTCCAGATCTGGTCCGCGCGGCTCAGTGCCGTCGGGAGGATCGAGCAGCATTCGCGCGACCTCCCGTTCCAGGACAGCAGGCGTGACATATCGATAGGCGTCCTTGAGACGTATCCGGAGCAGACCTCGTTTGTTGCACTTCCGCGTCGCGCTCTCGACCTCCGTCCAGTGATTGAGCCCGACCGCTTTACACAGGTCCTCACGGTCCGCCAAGGTGAGCGAGCTCCAAGCCACGTTCTCCGTGAGCATCGCGACGAGAAGCGCGCGAGCACGACGAAGTATTTCGTCTTCCCAGGCGTCATCGCTTACCCCATGCCTTGGGGACAGCGCTAATTTGGCAGCTTGGGCGGCGGTCGTGGGTGGTGCGGCACCAAGCTTTATCTCCTTTGCAACGAGGAGCGCATACCATGGAAACCCCTCCGCAAGACGCGCGACTGAAGCAACGTTGGTCGAGCTTGCCGGCTCGCCAAGCTCGCGAGCAATGAGCTCGGCGAGCGAGGTCTCGTTCATCGGATTGATCTCGATCCGATTGAGCCCGTGCCGCGGTTTCTCATTCCGACTCCACTCGGGCGCCATCGGCGTGAGCACGACCAGCCCACCTTTCGCATGGTGGTTGGTCGATGTCAACCATGGCATCAACGCCTCGAGTCCTTCCGGGGGGGCAGTCGTCAACGATGAGTATGGCCGTGGGATAACGATCGTAGAGGCCGTAGTCTCGCGCGGCGGCAACAGCTTCCTCGAAGGACGGCGCAACGAGGGCGCGTTGGCGGAGAAGAGCATCGCTTCGGAGAGTTTCGACGACGAGCCGCGTTTCCCCCACGCCGGGCGCGCCGATAAGCCAAGCGACACGGCCGTAGGGATCGTCGGTGTCCGCAGTCAGCAACGAGCGGAGCTGATCCTGAATTGTCGTGCGCTTCGGGTCGAGCACAAATGGCGGCGTCCCACGGTCCCGATCATGGTAAAATCGCCACTGGTCCAGCATGAGAAGGCCGGGTATCGGTGCGGCTGCTAGCTTGTTGCGGAGCGCAAGTGACAGCTCGTTCGGCTTGCGACAGCAAATGTAGTCTTTGAGATCATTCGCGTCGACGATGCGTATCCTGTCGATTGGATTCGACGCGCCGGGCGCTATCGTGCGCATGCGATCGCCGTATATTTCTTCGAGCTGATCCGTGAGTGTCTTGCCTGGCGCTGATAACGGGATGGACGTGCTCGCTCCCTTGGTCTTCAGCGTAGATTTGGCGAGCTTCTTTTTCAGGCTCTTCTTCGCGGATTTATTTCCCGGCGAAGTCGGGCCCCGGTCGATGGGTAGATTGACCAGAACAACAAAATATCCGCCTCCGTGGAGGGCATCAAGCGCCCAAGGGCTGCCGTTGCGTGCCTCGTCGAGCACGGTTTTTTGCCAGTTTGCTCCGGTCTTGCAGCTGAAGACCGTGTATGCGACGAGATCTCCCGTGAGCGGAGCCACGTTCCACTCAGCGCGAAAGTCTGCGTTTGATTTCCTAGGAGGGCTCTTGATCCGAAGGCCAAGATCCTTCCCGGGCGAATACTTCGCGGGTGGGCCCTCGAACACGTGGTCCTCGGAATGACGATCCTTGCTCTCGAGCGAGATTAGCTCGGAGCACAGCCCCTCGAACTCGCCAGGGTCGAGTTGTCGTAGCGCATCGGGCGAAACGTCGTCCCAGCCGAGACTCCAGCGCGAGGTGCCATTTGCCATGCCAGGAGCCTCGCACGAGGATTTCCATGCCGCTACCCGGAAGCGACTACGCTGGCACTCGCAGCTCTGCGTTCGCTCGCCTGCCCGAGGCGGTGTCGCTCATTCGCGGTTCGGACGCCCGCTGGGGCCACCCGTATGCGGTGCGGGTTTTCGCGGCGCCAACCTCGTCCAGACGACCTTTCGGGCGATCGACCGGGGCCTCGACCACGCCCCGGCGATTTGCAGGGCGATGCTTCGGCGGTCCGACCTCGCCCGGGCGACCAGCAGCGCGAAGGTTTGGGGGTTCTGATCTCGCCGACGCGACGTGCAGGTCGATCGGTAGGGGTTCCGACCTCGTCAGGAGCAGCGACGGCCACTGATCCCCACGCGATGCGCGCGCGCCGGTCAGTACGTGATGACGACCTTGGGATAGGTCGAGATCGCCTTCTGGAAGTCGTCCTTGTCGTACTCGTCGAACTTGAACATCGTGCCTTCGCCGCGGTTCAAGATGACCTCCCAGATCAGATCGTGGATGTTGGGATCGCGCGACTCGAGGAGGTGCCGGGTGATGTGCCAGGTCTCGAAGATGCGGCGGCCGATCACGCTGTGGAGGCTGATGCCATCGACGATCAGGCGGTCGAAGTTCTCGATCACGGCGTCGCCCGTCTTCAGGCCGAAGAGGATGACGTCGCCGCCGCGACGAACGGAGTGGATCGCGTTGTTGACGCTGGAGTTGATGCCCGTCATCTCGAGGACGACGTCGACGCCGACGCCGTCGGTGAGCTTGCGAATGCGGGCCGTGAGCTCGGGATCGCTCTCGTGCGAGTGGCCGTTCTTCGCGGGCTCGGGGCGGAGGACGACGTCGGCGCCGAGGCGGCGGGCCATCTCGGCGTGGTTCTCCATCGGCTCGACACCGATGACGTAGATGGCGCCCATGGCGCGGGCGATGGCGATGGCGAAGAGGCCAATCGTCCCGCAGCCGACGATGGCGACGCGCTTGCCGCGCAAATTCACCTTGGTGCAGGCGTGGACGGCGTTGCCGAAGGGCTCTTGCACCGCGGCGACCTCGGGGCGAATCCGCTCCAGGTTGGTGCGCCAGATCGTCTTGGCGGGGAGCTTCACGACCTCGGCGAAGCAGCCGTCCTCGCTGATGCCGATGATCTTGTCGTCGGCGCAAACGTGGGTCTCGCCGATACGGCACTGGTAGCAGGCGCCACAGATGATGTGGCTCTCGGTGGTGACGACGTCACCCACCTCGATGCCATAGGCGCGCCGCGCCTCGGTGCCCGCCGCGACGACGCGGCCGAGCAGCTCGTGCCCGATGACGCGCTTGTCCTTGTGGTCGCGATCGAGCGACTTCATGATCATGTCTTTGAAGGACGACCGGAACCAGATCCCGCGGTCCGAGCCGCAGAACCCGGTCATCATCGGCTTCACGAGCACGCTGGCGCGGTCGTGATAGTCCTTCGTTTCGTCGAGTATCGGGCGCTCGACCTCGGTCTTTCGCAGGCCGACAGTCTTGTCCCACTCGTCGGTGGAACGGTCGTACGTGAGCGCCAACATCCTGTCAGTCATGGGACCTCGATGCCTGTGGGGAACTGCCCCGCTCTCCTAGTGGAGAGCGGGTGTTTGTCCAGGCGCTCTGTTCGCCTCAGTGGCGGGGCTTGATCACGATGCCGGGGCGCACGCGCGTGCCGGCGTCGGCGGGCGGGGGAGGCGGGGCGCCCGCGTCGACCACGACCACCGGGGCCGTCGTCGTGGTGGTCGTCGTCGGGGCCGGGCTCGTGCCGAGGCGGGGATCGCTCACGCCGCCGCGCAGCTCGATCCAGCCGGGGGAGAGCTGGCCGACGCCCGTGGGGAACTCGATCAGGAACCAGTTGGAGTAGCTGGCCTTGATGTTGATCCAGGTGCCGACGCTGACGTGGCCAATCGTGTTGGAGTTGTTGTCGGCGCCCTGCTTGACCGTGAACGACTGCAGCGTCTGCCGGGTGATGCTGCCCATGTTGACCTGGCCCGGGTAGCTCGTGACTTCGCCGGCGGCCGGCGCAGCCGCGACGGGCGGGGTCCCGATGGTGGCGCCCGAGCTGTCCGGGGCCGTGCCCGCGGGATCAGACTTCTTGCAGGCAACGACGTTGATCGCCAGCGAGGCAACCATCATGAGCGTGAGCGTGGTCTTGATCGACATGCGTCTTTTCCTCCGTCGGCGCAGAGCCCCGCCGCGGCCGCAGGCTACAACAAGACCGCGCGGAGCACGCTACTTTCCGATCAAGGAATCGAGCGAAACGCGCTCGGTGAGATTGGCCCCATGGCCGCTCGTCGATCAGCGACCAGGCTTGATGGGCGCGCGCGGCGGCGTCGTCGCGGCGACCGAGGGGCGATCGCGCATGCACTTGTCGAGGGCGACCTGGAGCGCCGGGTCCTGGCCACCGGGGAGCTTGGGGCGGCCGAGGACGTTGACGAAGATACGATCCTGAGCGATCCCGCCGCCGGCGCCGAAGCTCATCCACACGAACATCGCGCGGCCCTTGATGTTCTCGAAGGGGACGCCGGCGCCCATGCCGCCGCGCCAGCTCCGCGAATCGTGGCTGTTGTTGCGGTTGTCGCCCATCACCCACGCTTCGCCGGGGGCGACCTTGAACGGGCCTTGCAGCGTGCCGCAGACGCCGCCGCGGCACGCGAGCCCGGGGCCGCACTGCTCGCCGCCGGCAGCCTCGCCGCACTTGCTCTCGTCGGTGTCGTTGTCGAAGAGGGTGAGGTAGCTCTTCTCGCCGAGGTACTCGACGTACATCTCGGCGGCGCGGTTCTCGTACTTGAACTGGCCGACGAAGCAGTGCGGCGCGATCCAGCCGTTGATCACCGGGCGGCCGTTGATGGCCTCGAGCGTGTCGCCGGGGACGGCGATGACGCGCTTGATGAAGTCTTGCTCCTTGTTCTCGGGGAACTTGAAGACCATCACGTCGCCGCGCTCGGGCGGCAGGCGCGAGAACAAGCGGTTGTCCGTCCACGGGATCAGCGGCCCGTAGGTGAACTTGTTGACGAAGATGTGATCGCCGATCATCAGCGTCGGGATCATCGATCCGCTTGGGATTTTGAAGGCCTCCACGACGAAGGCGCGGAGCAGCAGCGCGACGGCGACGGCGATGCCGATCGACTCGGCGTACTCGCGCATCTCGCCCTTGCGCCAGCGCGGGAGGTGCTCGCCCACGGTGCGATCGGCCTTGGCGTGCGCAGCGTCGAACTCGGCCTGATCGAACTTCTCGGCGAACATCGCGCGCTCGAGGGCGTCGAGCGCCTGCTTGAGCTGCTCGCGCTCCGACGTGGTGAGCTCGCGCTCCACGTCGCGTTTGTTGGCGCGGAGGATGCGGCGGGCCTCGTCGAGCAGGGCGCCGGCGTCCTCGAAGCGGGGGCGAACCGAGGGCGGGATGTCCTTGCGGCCGCCGAGGCCGATGCCCGCCGCGAGCGGCAGATCGTGGCGAAAGCGCCAGAGCGTCATCGCGAAGGCCGTGAAGAGCACGATGCCCATCGGGATCTGCTGCTCGCCGACGAAGACGCGCAACGCCATCGGATTGATGGCGCCCGGGGCCGGCGTGAGCAGCCAGACGCTGCCAATCGCGAGCGCGAACGGGACCGCGCAGATCCACACGAAGTAGAAGACGTACCGCCCGATGCGCCCGTCGTTGAACCCTGGCGGATCGGGGACGGAACCCCGCGCGGAGGCCGGCTCCTCGCGTGCTCCGGCGGCGGAGCTGGGGGCGGGGCTGTCTTCGTTGGGGGGTGTCAAGAGGAGGCTTATGTATACGCCGCCGTGGTGAGGGGCAAGCAGAGCGCGGGGCCTGCCCCTGAATTCAGCGCGGTGCTTCAGTCTTCGAGCGTGATGACGTAGCTGACGAGCGCGGCGCGATCGTCCTTGGCGAACCCCGGCGGGGCCGATCGTCCGGCCGTCGCGGTGTTGTCCAGGACGAGGTAGTACGAGCCCGGCGCGAGCGGCAGCGATCGATGCCAGATGGGCCCGGAGAACACCGTCTCGTCGAGCGCCGGCGTCCCCGGCGGCGGGGTCGTGGCCGCCTGCGTCGTGTACGTCTGGAGCCAGGGCTCGCCCATGTAGCGGGGAACGACGAGGAGATCCGCGCCGGGCGCGCCGTCGACCGAGAGCGTGACGCCGAGCTTCGCGCCCTTGGGCACCTCGTAAGGACCCAGGAAATCCCGCTGATTCTGGTGAATTTCGCAGCGCTCGTTCTCGAGCACGGGGTGGCCGCTCGCGTCGGGTTTGTACGGCAGCGTCGGGTGCTCGCCCTTCTCGATCACGCCGAGGCCGAACTCGACGTCGCCGCTCGATTTGCGGATCACGGTGAAGCCCTTGGCGATCTCGCCGCGCATGATCTGGCTGCCGAGATCGTTGGCCACGTTCCCGCTGCCCGCGATGAGGTTGATCCCGCCGAGCGGCGTCGCCACCTGCGGCTGCTCGACGAGCTTGATCGTGAACGCGGCGGCCGACGTCGATTTCTGGCGGAAGTACACGTACATCGTGGATCCATCCATCAAAAAGTCGGTGTCGTACTCGACCGATCCGCTGGCCTCGAAGCTCATCCGCTGCGTGAGGTTCGTCCACACCCAGCCGAAGCCGCCGAAGGTGACGGCGAGGTTGCCCGTGGCGAGGGGCGCGACCTGGCAGTTGGTGGCGTGGAAGCGGCCGATGATCGGGTCCTCTTCGTGGAGCTTGAGCGGCAGGCTTCGCTTGTAGACCTCCTCGCAGATCTTGCTCGTTCCGAAGCCCAGGATCGCCTTGCGCAGGGCGAGGTTGCCCGGGTCGTTGACGACGCCGGGGAACAGGCCGAGCGCGGTCTGGCCGCAGCTGGCGCCGACCGCGAACGAGGCGAAGAGGGCGAACGAGAGCAGGCGGAGCGCGGCGACCCGGGTCGACATAGGCGCGCGAGCATAGCCGATGGGGTGGTAGGCTCGCGCGCATGATGAACGTCGCCGTTCTGGGCGCGGGCGCGTGGGGTACCGCTCTCGCGAAGCTGCTCGCCGACAAGCACTTCCCCACGAAGCTCTGGTCGCACCGCGCCGACCTCGTGGCGCAGATCAACGAAGGCCACGTCAACGCGCGCTACCTGCCGACGGCCGAGCTGCCCGCGAACCTCGTCGCCAGCCACGATCTCGAAGAGGTGCTGCGCGGCGCCGAGCTGGTCGTCACGGTCGTGCCGTCGCACGCGCTCCGCGGCGTGATGCGCGAGGCGCGCCCGTTCATGCCCGCAAATGCCTTGATTTGCAGCGCGACGAAGGGCATCGAGAACGACTCGCTCGCGCTGATGAGCGAGGTGCTGCTGCAGGAGCTCGGGCACACCACGCAGCCGCGCCTCACGTACCTCTCGGGGCCGAGCTTCGCGAAAGAGGTCGCGCAGCGCCAGCCGACGGTCGTCGTCGTCGCGGGCACGAGCGAGCTCGAGACCGAGGCCGTGCAGCGCGCCTTCGCCACCGACAGGTTCCGCGTCTACTCGTCGTCGGACGTCACGGGCGTCGAGATCGGCGG
>JANYGI010000180.1 GCA_025362495.1 Byssovorax sp.
GAGCGTCGCTGGATCCGCTGTAGATCATGCCGTTCGGTGAGGTGACGTCGGGGCCGGCGAGGCGGACGAACGCGCCCACGAGCAGCTCGGGCCCGAGGAACCACGAGTTGCCGCGGAGGCCGCCGTCGCTGCCGCGGGTGATGCTGGGGCTCCACATCATCCGCGCGCCGCCCGCGATCCAGAGCGCCTTCGGGCCACCGAGGTTGCCTCCGAGTTCAGCGAAGGGCTCGAAGCCCGAGTCGCCGATCGCGTAGCCGCCGCGCAGCGCGCCGGTGAACGACGCGCCGCTGCCCGAGGCCGCGGCCGGTCGCGCCACCGGCAACGAGAAGCCGAGCACGGCGCCGAAAAAGCCGCGATTCCCCGCGGAATACGCCGGCCAAACGTCTCTCCGGCCGAGCGGGTACTCGATGGCCGCTTTGCCCTCGGGAGGCGGCGGCGTGAGCGGCGGCGGCGGCGGCGGCGGCGGCGGTGGCGGCGGCGGTGGCGGCGGAGGCACGATCACCGGCGGCTTCTTCGGCGGGACGGGAAGGCCTTTTTCCCAGGGCAATTCGGCTGATCCCACGCCCTCAGGGCGGATCAACACGGCGAGCATTTCCTTCACCTGGGCGTCGGCCCTGGCGGTCTCGACCTCGCGCGCGACGGACTCGATGCGGCCGAGCTGCATCATCGCCGCGACGAGCTCGACCCGCGTCGACGTGACCGCGGGCTCGACCGATCCGACGAGGACCCAGTCGGCGTGCATGGCGACCCCGACCTGGCGGTATTCCTCGGGCGTGTCGGCCGATCCATCGACCACGCCGGCGGCCGCTGCGCTGGCGGGGATCACGGTGTGGCCGAGCGCCGTGAGGCTGCGCGCGAGCTCGGCGTCGAGGGCCGTGCGGGCGTCGGGGTTCGCCCCGCCGTGCGACGGGAGGAGCGCGACGCGATCTGCGAAGGCCGAAGGCGCCGCGAGCAGCAACGCCGCGGTGAGGGCGGGAGCGATCCATCGAGAGCGCATGCCCGTCGGATGTACCCCGGCCCGCGCGGGGGCGCGAGCAGGACGCGATGGAAACACAGAACCGACCGGCGGCCAGGCCTTCAGTCGGCGGGGTTGATCCGCTTGAACATCTCGTCCGCTTCGGCGCGAGAAGCCTGGCTGGTCTTCTCGGAGAACTGGTACGTGACCTCGAGCCGGCCCTCGCCGAGCTGCTTCATGACCGAGTCGGCGTACTCGTCCGTGGGCACACCGAAGGCGTGCGACCCACCCAGGTTGGAGTGCACGGCCGGCGGGATGACCTCGATCACCGTCACCGGCGTCTTGCGGAGCTGGTGACGGAGCGAGAGCGTGTACGAGTGCAGCGCGGCCTTCGTGGCCGAGTACACGGGCACCGCCGCCATTGGCACGAACGCCAGCCCCGAGCTCACGTTCATGAGCACCGGCCGCGCCTGCCGGAGCAGGTGAGGCAGCCAGAGCGAGGCCATGTGGATCGGCCCTTCGAGGTTGATGGCGATCTCGGCGCGCGTGTCTTCCCAGGGCTCGCTCTGCAGCAGGTCGACCTTGCGCTGGACGCCGGCGTTGTTGATCACGACGTTGAGGCCGGGGAAGCGCTCGGTGAGCGTGGCGACGAGCGAGACGCGGTCCGCCGCGCTGCCGCTGTCGCTCACCTCGGTGACGACGGCCGGGAAGCGGCGCTTCACGTCGGCGAGCGCGTCGGCCCGGCGACCGGTGATGATCACCTCGTTTCCAGCCTTCAGGAAGCGCTCCACCAGCGCGAGGCCGATGCCCGAAGATCCACCCGTGATCAGGACCGTGTTGCCGGAGAGATCCATTGTCTCGACTCCTGTGCGCCGCTGCGCGTCTCGTTTCGTGATGCCTTGGTCGTGAGCGGTGACGTTCTATCAGGCCTGCCGCGGCGCGTCCGGCGGTCGCGCTCGTCAGCGGATGACGACCGATCGCGGCAGCACGCGGGCTCCGCCGAAGCCGCGCGCGGCCGTCGTCCAGAGATCGGCCTGGGCCGCGGCGAGCGCCTGCGCGGCGAGGGCGCGGCGCTCCGACACCTCCTTCGGATCCTCGGTCCCGCGCTCGGGGAGGGCTTGAACGCCCGCGCGCGCGAGCACCGCGGCGTCGTGACCGAGGCCGGCCCACCAGCTCGGCGGGCCGGCGTGAGCCTTCATCCACGGCGCGACCGCGGGCGACAGGTGCGCGGGATCGATCGGGAAAATCCCTGCCTCCGCGATGAGACTGCCAGTCGGCAAGACGGTGTCGCCGAGCTCGAGCCCCGCGCCGAAGACGATCCGCGTCGAGCCCGCCGCGGCGATCGCCTCGCGCGCGCAGGCCGCGCCGAGGACGATGCCGCCCGCGCCGAGCGGCTTCCAGGGGCTCGACGCCTCGCTGCACGCGCGCACCGCCGTGACGCCGGGAGGCATCGCCCCGTGGCGTCGTGGATCCTCCGCGACGATGGCGACCGGCGTCGCGCCCCTGGCGATCAAGGCCTCGGCGAGCGCGTCTTCCACGGCGGCGGGATCGTCGCCGAGCAGGAACGTGAAGCGCCCCGCCCGCGGCATTTCGCCCTTTCCTGCGGGGCGCAGCAGCAGCACCGGGAGCTGGTTCTGCTCGGCGAAGCGCGAGGCCGCGGCGGCCTCTTCGCTGTCGACGCCGGCGATCACGATCGCCGCGCCGTCCGCGCTCAGCGCCGCGAGGGCGTCGTCGATGCGCTCCGCCGCGCCGCGATCATCGCGGCTCACCAGGCGCGCCGCGCTGCCGCCCGCGGGCGTCGCCGCGCCCGTCCAGGGCCCGGGGAGGCCCAATCCAAAGGCGATCCCCTCCGTCACCGCGGCGCCGCGACGCCTCGTCTCGTCGGTCCGCAGCGAGAGCAGGAGGCCGACCGTGCGCGCCTCGACGCGGGCCTTCGTCACGCCGGTCGCGAGCCGCGCGATGGCGTCGCCCTGATCGCCGAGCAGCGGGCCCGAGCTCGCGAGCAGGTGCTGCGCCAGCTCGACGTCGCGCTTGTCGCGCGCGAACGTCGCGAGCTGCTGGGCGACGAGCTTGCGCATCTCGCGCTCCTCCTCGGCCAGCAGGGCGATCTCGATCCCGCGCGCGCGATCGAGCATCACCAGGAGCTCCGACGCCGGCATCAGCGCGAGGTTCTGCGCGATGCGGCCCCGGGCCCCGTCGCGCTCGTCGGGGCTGGCCTCGCGCAGCCACACCGCCATGAGCTGGAGCGCGCGCTGCCACTGCTTCGCGGCGAGCGCGCTCTGCACGATCTCCTCGTTCAGCAGCGCCCGCGCCCAGCCGTCGATGAGCTTGCTCACGAGCGGCGAGAGCACGCGCAGCGCCTCCTCGGGCTCGCCGCGCCGACGCAGCACCGCGCCCTGGATCGTGCGCGCGAGATCGCTGGTCGTGCCCGCCGCGGCGCGGACCTGCACGGCGTTCGCCTGGGCCTCGGCCTGCGCGAAGAAGCCCTCTTCCATCGTCACCCAGGCGAGGAGCGCCTGGGCGGTGAGCGCGGGCGGCTCGGCGCTGAAGGTGGTCGCGTAGGCCGTGATCCGGGGCTTCATCGCGATGCGCTCGGTGCGCGACGAGCGCGCCCAGTCGGCGAGGATCGCCTGGAGCTCGGTCTGCGCGGCGGCCGTCACCGCGAGCGAGGCCACGGGCTTCGGCCCTTGCCCCGAGCCGCTGCACGCCGCCACGAGCCCGAGCGCCGCGAGGCCCGCGCTGCGAACGAAGGGTGCCAGGAACGAGCGCGGAGGGTGCTGCGACATGCTGATTCCAGGCCGGCGGAGCCGCGAGTCGCCTCGATCGGCCCGGCGCTGATCAGTACAACAGATCGCCCGCTGCGCGCCGACGGATCGGCCCCGCCCCTGCACGGCGTCGCGCGTGCGCGCAGTTGTGATCCGCTCCATTCGATGCGAGGGTTTCCCGGGATGGCACTCCTGCACCGACGTGGATCGTTTTGCGTCCTCACCTCCGCGCTGCTCGGCCTGCTTCCGGCGTGCGGTGGGCGCGTCGTCGTCGATGCGATGGGCCGCGACGGCCTCGGCGGCAACAGCGGTGGCGCGAGCGCGGCCGCGACGACCGGCGGCGCAGGTGGCGAGTCGCCTGACGGTGGAGCGATGTGCAACGCGCCGTTGCCGCCGTCTCCCACCGTGCCGGACCAGCCAGGCTGTTACACCGACGTCATGGATAGCGGGTGGGTGGCGATCCCCTGCGACTGCGAGCTGTGGCTCGCGAACACCACCTATGCGACGATCACGGCCGCCGTCACGCTCACCGTGACGCCGCCCGACGAGGTCCCCGGCCTCACTGGCCCGCTCGATGTCGAGGTCGCCTTCGACGATCCAGACGCGAGCTCGTACGCGACGTGGGCAAACCAGGCTGGCAGTGGAGTCGCCTTCACGGTCACGAACGCCGCGGGCACGACCACCGTGCGGATGGGCACGAGCAGCCTCGTGCTCGCGCCGGTTCCGGTCGTCGCCTGCACGACGCGCAAGGCGATGGCGCGCGTCGCCGGGAGCTATTCGATGAAGCTGAGCATGCACGCGGCGCTCGATGAAGGGAGCTCCTCCGCGATGGCAGACGGCACCTGCGCTGCCATTCCGCCGACCTGAATCGCCGCTCGCGATCCTCGCGCAATGCGGCAGAAAGCCCGCAATTACCCGAGGATCGCGCCTGCAGCAGAGAAGGGCCGAGCGGCCCCGGATCGATCAGTCGAACTCTTGAAAGACGTAGACCTGCGAGGCGAGCTTGATCGTGCCCGTCGCCGTGTTGACGTCGCCCGTGCGCGCGAACCAGCTGAACACCGCGCCGTCGCCGTCGAGATCGCCCTCGGCCGAGGCCTCGAAGCCGTTGGCCGTCGCCGCGGCCGGGTTGGAGGGAGCGAGGTTACCGCCCTTGGTGTAGCCGTACACGTAGTAGATCGGCGAGCTCATCGTGAACTTCAGGCAGGGCCAGCCGGTGAGCGAGTTACCCGCGTTGAAGTCCTGGCCGACAGCGCTGTTGGGCTGGTACTTGGTCGCCTTGACTGACGCGACGCTGGTCGGGACCGTCGCGGCCGAGCTCAGGCAGAGCGCGTGGCTCGCCGCCGTCGACGCCGCGCCTTCCGCGACGAGCTGCGACGCCACGGTCTCTCGCTCGTACGAGGCCTGCGCGCCGCTCGAGATCGCGCCGATGGTGTTCTTGGCCTCGGACGTCTTCGCGGTGGCGAGATACCGACGGACACCGTAAATCGCCAGCGCAGCGAGGACACCGATGATCGCGACGACGATCATCAGCTCTACCAGGGTGAACCCTCGCTTGTCGAATCGCTTGTAAGCACGCATTGAGATGGTCTCCATTCTTGAATGCCCGGCTTCACTGGCCCTGTCACGTGGGTGCCGGGCAGCACGCACCCCATGATCCCTCCCGGTGCGCCCCTGGGGAGCGCTGGCTCACTGCGCCTCCGCGGCGAGCCGGAAAACCTTTATCCCTCGTCGTTCTCGCCGTAGATTTCTCCGCTCAACGACGAGGAGATGAACAGCACCACCTTGGCGCTCGAGACCCGCTGATTGGCGGCCTGGATGACATACCAGGGGATGCCCGCGTTGATCGCCGGCCACACGGGCTTGTTCGTGAAAGCGGTGGGCGAGGGCGGCGCCGTCGGTCCGACGCCCGCCACCACGGCATATCCGAACCGAACCGGCCCGTCAGCAGCGACGTTGAGCAGCTGCCACCCTTTCGTCGGGCTGGTGTAGCGAGGGTCGTTGGACTGGGTCCAGGACCACTTCTCATCGTTGTGGCTGACGGTCGGATCGTGGGGGAAGTAATTCGTCAACGTGCTCGAGACGTCGAGGTAGACGAGCATCTCGGATTTGTAGGCCTCTTCGCCAGCGCGGATGCCCTGGATCATCGCCTTGGCCTCGCCGGCCTGGGCGGCGTTGAGGTACCGGCGGTAGCCGACGATCGCCAGGGCCGCCATGACACCAATCATCGCCACGACGATCATCAGCTCGGCGAGCGAGTAGCCTCGCTGCCAGGATCGAAGAGCGGGTCGGCGTCGTGAGGGCATGCGGAGCGAACACTCAGCAGGCACCGTGCCAACGAGCTTTCACCGGCGCTGGCCGGTCGAGATCGGCGGTTTTCGCGGTGGACTGACGCTTCGTTGCGGAACTTGCCCCCTCGGTGCCCCGCGCCGCGGCCCAAAAGCGTCACCGGTTTCCGCGAGCGGTGACCATTTACGCAGCCTCGTCGCGCGGCACGGTTGGAATGTTCAGTGTCAACCAGCACATCAGCGCCATCGACGACAGGTGCCAAAGCACTGACCGTGATGGGGCGACGCTGACAGGACTCGATGCCTCGACGCCGGGGAGGCGACACCGCGCGTGCTCGGATCGTGACCCGGGCCGATCGCCGTCGGCGTCGCGGACCGCCCGCCGGATCGGGAACCACGCCTCCGTTACCCGCGGCGTCCCCGCTCGACCGGACGGGGCCCGCAGGGCGCGGTGCGGCGCCACGGGACCACGAGGCGCTCGGTGGAGCCGGGCTCGCCGGGGCCGCTGGCTCGTTCGGCCGCATTACCTTGACGTCCCCAGGGGCATCCCATACACCGCCCTCGCCCCACTCCACCACGGGACCGTCGGCGCGGATCCTCGTCGCGACGGGCTCCCCTCCCCGGGGTGCCCAGAGCCCAAGAGCTCCCGCGATTCCGCGCCCTTCGCCCCGTTCCTTCCCGCAAGGGGATCGAGAACGTGTCCGAAACCTCTTCCCCGACCTCGAAGCTCCAGGCCAAGAACCGCCGCGCCTTCCTGCTCCGCAAGCTGCACTCGCTCAGCGGCGTGGCCCCGGTCGGCGGCTTCATGGTCTTCCACCTGTGGGAGAACTCGACCGCCCTCCAGGGCCAGGAGCGCTTCGACGAGTCGGTCGCCGGCATCAACAAGATGCCGTACCTGGCCTTGCTGGAGTGGGGCCTGATCCTCCTGCCGCTCCTGTTTCACGCCGGCTATGGCATCAAGCTCGCACTGGCGAGCAAGCCCAACGTCGGCCGCTACACGTACAGCCGCAACTGGATGTACACGCTCCAGCGCGTGACCGGCCTCCTGGCCTTTGCGTACATCTGCTTCCACCTCTACGAATACTGGTTCCAGAAGGTCGTCGGCAAGCTCGCGCCGGACCAGTTCTACTCGGCCCTCTGCCACAACATGTCGAGCGCCATTGGCCCGGTCCCGGTCGTCGCGCTGGTGTACATCCTCGGCATCGCGGCCTGCGTGTTCCACTTCGCCAACGGCCTCTGGGGCTTCTGCTTCTCGTGGGGTATCACCGTGACGCGGCGCTCGCAGCGGATGGCCGCGACGGCGTTTGGCATCCTCGGCCTCGTCCTCTTCGCGCTCGGCGCCAACACGGTGATCTACTTCTCCACCGGCGCCTCGCTGCTCGGCTCGGCGCCGAACAACGCGCGCACCTGCGCCTCGGTCAACCACGTGTCGGCGCAGCGCTGAGCAGGCCCCCTCACCCACCTTTCCACAGCGGAGCAGTCGAACGAACATGGCGGCCAAAAGCACGATCAAGAGCGAAGGGGGCAAGGTCCGCAGGGTGATCGTCGTCGGCGGCGGGCTCGCCGGCCTGATGACGGTGATCAAGCTCTGCGAGGCCAAGGTGCCCGTCGATCTGATCTCTCTCGTCCCCGTGAAGCGCTCCCACTCGGCCTGCGCGCAGGGCGGCATCAACGCCTCCGTCAACACCAAGGGCGAGGGCGACAGCCCCCAGGTTCACCTCGAAGAGACGGCGTACGGCGGCGATTTCCTCGGCAATCAGCCTCCGATCAAGGGCATGGCCGACGCCGCGCCCGGCATCGTCTACATGCTCGATCGCATGGGCGTGCCCTTCAACCGCACCGCGGAGGGCCTCCTCGATTTCCGTCGCTTCGGCGGGACGCTGTTCCACCGAACGGCCTTTGCCGGCGCCACCACCGGCCAGCAGCTGCTGTACGCGCTCGATGAGCAGGTGCGCCGCTGGGAGACGACCGACGTCACCGACGAGCACGGCGTCTCGCTCCCGGGCGAGAAGATGGTCCGCAAGTTCGAGTTCTGGGACTTTCTCCAGGCCATCATCGACGACAACGGCAACTGCGTGGGCTGCGTCGCGCAGGATCTCAAGTCGATGCACATCAAGCACTTCCCGGGCGACGCCGTGGTGCTCGCGACGGGCGGCTGCGGCATCGTCTTCGGCCGGTCGACCCTGAGCGTGATCTGCACCGGAACCGCGGCGGCGGCCGCCTACCAGCAGGGTGCCTGTTACGCCAACGGCGAGTTCATCCAGGTGCACCCGACGGCCATCCCCGGCGCGGACAAGCTGCGCTTGATCTCGGAGAGCGCCCGCGGCGAGGGCGGCCGCGTCTGGGTCCCCAAGGACAAGAACGAAAAGCGCGAAGGCCGGGACGTCCCCGAGAAAGAGCGCGACTACCTGCTCGAGCGGATGTACCCGGGCTATGGCAACCTCGTCCCGCGCGACATCGCCTCTCGGGCCATCTTCCAGACGTGCTTCCACGAGGAGCGCGGCATCTACAGCACCATCACCGGGAAGAACGAGGACGAGGTCTACCTCGACCTCACCCACAAGGACGAGAAATTCCTCCGCGGCAAGCTCGCCGGCATCCTCGAGATTTACGAGAAGTTCGCCGGCGTCGATCCGTACAAGAACCCGATGAAGGTCTTCCCGGCCGTCCACTACTCGATGGGTGGATTGTGGGTCGACTACGAGCGTGACGCCAAGGGGTCGCTCAGGGTCGGCTCGCCCCGCAACCACTCGACCAACATCCCCGGCCTCTACGCCGTGGGCGAGGTCGACTACCAGTATCACGGGGCCAATCGCCTCGGCGCCAACTCGCTGCTCTCGTGCCTCTGGGGCGGCATGGCCTGCGGGCCGGCCGTCGCCACGTACACCAGGAACCTGGCGAAGAGCGCGCTCGATCTCCCCTCGTCCACGTTCGAGAAGGCCGAAAAGAGAGCCCTCGCCGACTACGAGCGGATCCTGAAGCAGAACCAGGACAAGAAGAACGCGGAGAACGCTTATCGCCTCCACCAGGAGCTCGGCGACACCATGCTCCGCGACGTGACGATCGAGCGCCACAACGACCAGCTCGAGAAGGTGCTGACCAAGCTCGACGAGCTCGATGAGCGCGTGAAGAACGTGAAATCGACCGACGATTCCCCTCGTGTCAATCAAGGGGCCCAGTTCGTCCGTCACCTCGAGAACATGCTGGTGCTGGCCCGTGTGATAGCCCAGGGCGCGAAGGACCGTGACGAGTCGCGCGGGGCCCACTACAAGCCTGATTTCCCCAAGCGGAACGACGAAGAGTTCCTCCGCACGACGATGGCAATGCACGAGAAGAAGGGCGCCGTGAAGTACGTGCGCGAGCTCGACTACTCCCTCGCCGGAGCGAACGTGCACGTCACCGACGCGGTCGATACCACCCTTGTCGCGCCCCGCACCCGCAGCTACGAGCAGGCCGGCGCCGCGAGCGCCGCCGCCGCCTCCAAGCTCGACACCAAGCAGCCGCAATCGGCCGGAAAGAGCGCATGACCATGGCTGAAGGAACCACCGCGAAAGAAGGCACTGGCAAGCTCGTCCACCTGCGTATCAAGCGGCAGGACGGCCCGGGCAAGGCCGACACGATCCGCTGGGAGGAGTTCAATGTCCCGAAGCTCCCCCAGATGAACGTCAACAGCGCGCTCCAGCAGATCCAGAAGGATCCCGTCACCACGGCCGGCAAGACCGTGGCCCCGGTGGTGTGGGAGGCGGCCTGTCTGGAGGAGGTCTGTGGCTCGTGCACCATGCTGATCAACGGCAAGGTGCGCCAGGCGTGCTCGGCGCTCGTCGACCAGCTCGCCCCGAACGGCGAGGTGATCACCATCGAGCCGATGAGCAAGTTCCCTTGCGAGCGCGACCTCATCGTCGATCGCAGCCGGATGTTCGAGTCGCTGAAGCAGGTGAAGGCCTGGATCGAGCTCGACGGTACCCACGAGCTCGGCCCCGGCCCGCGGGAATCGCAGGAGTCGCAGGAGGAGCGCTATCCCCTCTCCCGCTGCATGACGTGCGGCTGCTGCCTCGAGGCCTGTCCGCAGTACAGCGACGCTTCGCCCTTCATCGGCCCCGCCGCGCTCAACCAGGTTCGCCTCTTCAACCTCCACCCGTCGGGCGCGATGCACAAGAATGCTCGCCTGGAGTCGGTGATGGGCGAGGGCGGCGTCGCCGACTGCGGCAAGGCCCAGAACTGCGTCGAGGTCTGCCCGAAGGAGATCCCGCTGGTGGACTCGATCTCGGTCGTCGCCCGCGAGACGACGAAGCGCATGCTCTTCGGCTGGCTCCTGAAGTGACGGTCCGACTGCCATGCTCCCCCACCGGAGCGTGGCAGTCGCCAGGCCTCAGCACACGACGAACGGATCGCGGTCGACCTCGCTGAGGGCGACCTCGATCCCCGGCGCCGCGGCCTCGAGCCGCGCCTTCAAGCGCCGGAGCGCCGCTCGCTCGCTGTTCGAGTGAAGCACGCAAACGACCGTCATCCCCGCGGCCGCCGCCTTGAGCGCGTCGTGGTGCGGTAGCTCGCCGGTGAGGTAGAGATTGGCATTCTGCTTGATGGCGTCGTCGAGGAGGCCGCGCCCCGCTCCGGCGCACACCGCGGCTCGCGTCACCAGGCCATCGAGCGGCCCGGCGACGAGGGCGGCCTCGACGCCGAGCTCGCGCTTGAGGTGATCGATGAGCGCGGCGCGCGGGGTCGCGATCGGGAGCACTCCAATCCTCCCGATCCCGCCGCCGTCGGCCGTCGCCGTGAAGCGGAGAGGCGTTATCTCGATCAGTCCGAGCGCGTCGGCGAGCAGATCGTTGGTGCCGCCGGGCGCGACGTCGAGCGCGGTGTGCGGCGACCACACGGCCACATCGGCCCGGATCGCACGGTGAAGCACGCTGTCGTGACGGACGCGCTTGATCGCCTCGAACAGCGCCGGATGATAGGCCACGACGAGCCCCGCCCCCTTTGCGACGGCCTCGTCGAGCACAGCGTGGGTGAGATCGATCGTGAGGAGCACCCGCTCGATCGCCGCCGCAGGATCGCCGGTCAAGAGGCCGACGTTGTCCCACGGCTCGGCGTAGCGAAGCGGGGAGATGGTTTCGAGGGCGGCGAGGACGTCTTGAAGGATCATGGCGCGCGATCCGCGTACCAGACCCGCGCGACGAGAGCTACACCGCTAGAGCACCGAACAGGTTGAAGAGTCGGAGAATTCACAGGGAGGCGAGGAGGACTGGGAGACCCGAGGGAAAATCCTTCCCGATCTTCCTCTCACCTCCCTGTCTCCTCGCCTCCCTGTTGAATTTCCGGTCTTTTTTTTGGCATTTCAAGCTGATCGGCGCCCTAGACGCCGGACGGGCAGATGGTGGCGACGTGATCGCCCTCCTGCGCGACGAACTCCATGTCGAGGCCTTCGAGGCGCACCTTGATGCTGCCCGTATCGATGCTCAGGACCTCGACCGTACCGGTGGCGAGCACGGCCTTCACGCCGCCGCCGTTGCCCATTCCATCGCCGAGCCACGAGGTGCCGTAAGCGATGACGTCGGTGCTCGAGAGATCGTATTTGCCGACCTTCTGGAGCGATTGCGGGAGGCCGATCAGGACCTGATGATGGTTCTTGGTGCCGAGGTCGAAATCAGGCGCGTTGCAGGCCTGCGACTCGGTGCTGACGATCACGAGGAGCGTCGTCGGATCGAGCTTTTCCCCGGCCGCGAGCCACATGTTCTTGGTGGAGTCGGGCACCTGCGGGATCACCATGTCGAGGAGCGCGATGGTCTCGAAGGGTTGCCCGCCGCCGGAGCCGCCGCCACCGCCCGTCGTCGTCGTTCCACCGGTCGTCATCCCGCCCGTGGTCGCGCCTGCCGTGGTCGTATCTCCCGCGCTCGTCGCGGTGCTCGTCGAGGCGCCGCCACCCGAACCATCGATGGGGAGATCGGTAGTGCAGGCCGCCGCGCCGAGCGAGAGAGCCGCGAGCGCGACGAGCGAGAGCGAGCCGAGAGCGCGGAAAGAAGGGCGATTGTTCATGACGGGTCTCCAGTCGAAGAGTGACCACATCGCGTGGTCACTCGGTGCGTGGAGAGGCCGGGTCGTTCTTTTGAAATGATCTTCCAAGGCCGAGCGATTCGAGCCGACCGCGGTACGCCGAGGAGGGGAATCGCTCGAGGAGGCTCGCGGCGCGGGCCTCGGCCTCGGGCTTGCGGCCGAGCGCGACGAGCGCGGTGACGGCGATGAGCTCGCTCTCTTGCCCGAGCGCGCCGCCGGGGAAGCGCCGCGCGTGAGCGACCGTGAGCGCGAGGGCCGTGGCAGGATCGGCGCCGAGGGCCGCCTGCGCGCGTTGAAGGAGGTGCACCTCGGTCTCGCTGTCGACGACGGCGGTCGCGTCCGCCGCGGGCGCGGCGCTCTCGGCGGGGCTCGGCGCGTCGACGGCGCGCGCGTCGGAGCCGGTGTCGAGGGGCGCGGCGACTCGCGCTGCGCCGGCCGACGGCGGCGCCGGAATACGCTGTGGATCAAGCCGATCGGCGCGCGCCTCGGCGAGGCTGGACGCGGCCTTCGGCGCGGCGATCCGGGCCGATGCGATGGTGGCAGGCGAGGCTACCGTGAATGTCGCGGCAGGCGCAGACGCGGCGTCGCGCCACCACATGCCGGTCGCGACGCCGAGGCCGAGCAGCGCGCCGACGATCACGCCGGGCAGCACGGAAGGCGCCGCGATCGGCGCGAGCAGGCGCGGCAGCGGCGGCTTCGGCAGCGCGCTGGTCGGCGGCGGCAGCGGCCCGAGCGGCAGCCGCGCCGCGAGACGCGCGAGGGAGTCAGCGTCGGGAAGGCCTCGTTTTCCCGCGCGAAGTACGCCACGCACGCGGTCGGTCGTGTCGGAGCCCGCGTCGATGAGGCGCGGCGGTTCGTCGAGCTTGCTCACGTTACCTTCCTTCCTGACGTGGCGCGACGCAGGGCAGCCTCGACGAGGTGACGGGCCGCGTAGAGCCGCGCGTACGCCGTCTGGACCGGGCACCCCACCGCGACGGCGACCTCCGTCATCGGCAGCTCCTCGAGCTCGAACAGCACGAACACCGCCCGCTTGTCGTCGTCGAGCGTGCGCACCGTGGCGTCGAGGAGCGCGCGCGCCTCGTGATCCTCGAGCTCGGCGTGCTGGTTCGCGGGGCCGGAACGCTCGGGCAAGTCGTCGCTCGGCGACTCGTGCCGGCGGTGCGCGCGCTTGCGGTAGTCGGCCGCGACGCGCACGCAAATGCCGTAAATCCACGTCTGGATCGACGATCGTCCCTCGAACGTCGCGAGGCGGCGGTGGACGATCATGAAGACCTCCTGGCAGACATCCTCGGCGTCGGCGTCGTGGACCCCGAGCCGGCGCAGCGCGCGCCACGCGAAGGGCGCGTGGTCGACGAAGAGCTGCTCGAACGACGGGACGGCGCCCTCGCGCGCGGGCAGCCCGCGAGGAGGCTCGGCGCGCGCGGGGGAGAGCGAGGACATGCGCTGAGGTGAGTGGACGCGGCGACGAAGGCTTTTGAAACTATTTCGGCGGGGCGATCGTCAGGGCAGCTCGAGGCCGAGGCCGAGGTCGAGGAGCGCGGCGATCGGCGCGGCCTGGAAGACGTCGTGCCGCGCGCCCGCCGGATCGGTGAAGTAAAACCGATCGCGGACGGTGGGCACCGCGAGCCCGACGCCGAGGCCAGCGAAGAGCGGCCCTGCGAAGCGACGACGCAGCCGCGCCTCGGCTGCGAGCGAGAAGACGAGCTGTTCTTGATGGAAGACGCTGGGCAAGGCAGGCGCGCTGACCCCGAGCGATCCGAGCTGCGCGGCGACGCACGCGGAGAGCGCGCTGCCTCGCACCTCGACGTCCACCGGGCAGACCGCGAGCCACCCGTACGCGAGCGAAAAGGCCGGATCCGCGTGAGTGGTGTGCACCGTACGGTCGAGCCAGAACGATCCGCCGAGCTCGAACGAAGGCCCGCGCGGAGGCGCGACGTGCGCGCGAAGCTGGACACCCGCGCCCACGCCGCCGGGGAGCAAACCGACGCTGCCGATCGGCCCCGCCTCGACGCCGACGCGCCAGGGATCGGGCGGCGGCACGAGCGGCGGACAGACCATCGCGGCGGGAGCAGGAAGAGGCGGAGCGAGCACAATCGCCTGCGAAACAAGGGGTTCGCGCGCGATCACCGGAGGCGCGAGCGCGGCGCTGGGATCGATGAGCAACGCCATCACCAGCTCGAGCTCGTCGTCGATCGATCGGCAATCTTGCTTGTCGATCTGCAGCTCGCGCACGCCCGCGAGCTGCCCGGTCGCGTCGACCACGGTGATCGTCGCGCGCCATCCGTCGGCGTCTTGCGTGGGCCCGATCCGCGCTTCGATCGCGATGTCACCGCGGGTCGGCGCGACGAAGGCGGGGCGCCCGAGCCGCAGCTCGACGGCCTGCGCGAGCTGCCGCATGTCGACGCAGGCCTCGGCGCCCGGCAGGCGCACCCACGCGAGCGACGACGTTCGCGGAGGCGGCGCGTCGGCGCGCGCGGGCTCGTCCACGGCGAGGATCGAGGCTGCGGCGAGCGCGGAGATCGCGAGAGATCGAGGCGCGCGGATCATCGAGCGCGCCGCCGCGAGATCAGGCCGTCTGCTGGCAGTCCGGGCAGGTCCCGTACATCTCGTGCTTGTGCGAGGTGATGGCGAACCCGTGGCGCACGGCGATCTCTTCCTGGAGCTCCTCGATGCGCGGCTCTTCGAACTCGACGATCTTGCCGCACGCGACGCAGATCAAATGATCGTGGTGCGTCGTCGCTTCGTCGGCGAGCTCGTAGCGGCTGAGCCCGTCGCCGAAGCGTCGCTCCGAAGCGACGCCGCACTCGGCGAGGAGCTTGAGCGTGCGGTACACGGTCGCGTACCCGATGCCCTTGTCGCGACCGCGGACCTCGTTGAGCAGGTCCTCGATCGTCATGTGCGACGCGCCTTCGAAGAACGTGTCGATGATCAGCCTTCGCTGCGCCGTGGATCGCAGGCCCTTCTTGGCCATGTACGAGTTGAGGCGTCCGCGCAGGCGTTCGAGCGCGGCGCTGTCCAGATCTTGGTGCTCGCCGGAGATCATGCGTCAGGGTATCCCGCCGCGCAGATTTGTCGTCAAGAAGGTGGCGTGACGAAACGTGAACTGCGCGGGGCGCGACGCCTTTGCGGGGCGAATCGCTCCGGGATCAGTTGGCGAGCTGAGCCACGTAGCTGACCGAGGCCGTCGTCCCGCCGCCGAGCGCGCCGAAGAACGAGCCTGTCGGCGCGACCGTGCCGGCGAACGCCGTGTTGTCGATGACGACGTAGTACATGCCCGGAGGGAGCGGATAGCGCGTGTTCTGCACCGGTCCGGGCTGCAGCGGCGCGCCGCCGAGGACCGGTCCGTACGGCGGCCCGAGCGGCTTGCCGGTCTGGTAGGCGTCGCGCCACGCGTCGCCGTTCGCCTTGTCGACGATCATCACGTCGACCGCGGGGCCGCTGAGGCTCATCGTCAGGTAGAGCGCCTGCCCCGCGCTCGTGATCTCGAACGGGCCGAGGTAGTCACGCTCGCCGCCCTGCACGTCAACCGACTCGTTCGCGAACGTGAAGCGATCGGTCCCGACGATCTGGAACGGGTGGTGCGGGCGCGACGGCGGGTAGAGGTTGCCGAGGGTGAAGTCGTCGCCGGTCGCGTCGTTGTGGATCACCGTGAATCCCTGGGTCATCACGTTCGACACGACCTGCTGGCCGAGGAAGTTCGCGATGCTGCCGACGCCGGGCACGTTGGCCGCGACGTCGAGGATCGGGTTCTCGACGTAGCCGATCTGGAAGCGCGGGCCGTCGATGACGCGGTTGAGCTTGGCCCAGATGTAGATGTCGTCGCCGGCCATGACGAAGTCGGGGCGGTACTCGACCGACGCCGTGAGCGAGAAGCCCACGCGCTTCGCGGGCGACATGTACGCGTAGCCCGTGCCGGCGATGTTCACGGCGAGGACCTGGCGGTTGCCGTCGGTCGTGTACGAGCACTGCATCGGGAAGAAGCGACCGATGGCCGGGGCGCGATCGGCGAGGCGGATCGGCACCCCGCGCTTGAGCATCTCGGGGCAGATCTTCGGCGCGCCGAACAACGAGAAGAGCTTCCAGCGGAGCTCGGGGTTGTTGTTGATGATCCCCGCGCAGCCCGCCTGGCTCGCCGAGAGGGCGATCGCCACGAGGACGAGCACGACGAGGCCGGGGCTGCGGGAGGGGCTGGATTTCGCGCGAGCTGCCATAAAAAAAGGACCGGGGCAAAGGGGAAGCGACGCCGGGTGGGGGCCCGGGCCGGTGACCGTCCGGGAGCTACCATAGCGGGATTCGTGACCCGAGGGGCAGCGCGGCGGAGGGCGACTTCAGTGATACGAGCCGGCGCGTAGAACCTTCCTGCCGGGCCCCGAAAGAGCACGAACTCGACCTGGTCACCTCACCGTACGAGGTACCACTTCACCTCGGGCGTCACCTCGAGATGGAAATGATTGAAGTGCGCGCGGTTGTAGTTCGGCGTGAGGATCGACGTGAAAAAGTGCTGATCTGCGGCCTCGCAGGCGATGGATCGCAGCTCGCGCGCCTCGGGCGTCGAGGGCGAAGGGGGCGCCGCGCCCGACCCGCACGGAGCCGGGCCGATGGTCCCGTGGAAATCTTTCTCGACCTCGAGCCAGGTGCGCTCGGTCTGGCCGTCCGCCAGCTTCTTGCCGAAGCGGTAGGCGTCGATCGCCAGCGCGCCGGGGTGCCGGTGCCCGAGCTTGCCGCCGTCCCATTGCTTCCCGGGCGGCCGCCACGCCGAGAAGATCAGCACCTCGTCGATGTCGTGCGCGAGAAGAACCTTGCTGAAATCGTGAAGGGCGAGAGCGAGGCGGCAATCGAAGATGTCGTACGGGTTCGTCCCGCGCAGGTGCCTGGCGATCGCCGTGCGATACACCACGCCGCCCACGTCGTCCGGCAGCCGCACGGGCGCGAGCACGCCGGGCGCGCTCTGCACGGGGGTGAACGTGATCTTGCGGCGACCGAGCTCGGAAAGGCAGTCGGGCGCGGTCAGCGCGGCGTAGCGCGTCGACGGGTGCTTCTCCCAGTCGGGATGGAAGCGCGTGTGCCCCTGCCCGCGCGCGTCGGCGTCGCTCGCCAGCGCGAAGCCCGCCGCGAACACCAGCGCGCCGAGGCCGGAGCGACAGCGAGGGATCAGATTTTCCAGAGGGCGCACCGCGGCGAGGATTTGACCACGTCCCGGAGCCGGCATACAACAAAACAGCCTTGAAGCGCCGGCAGATGTGCCAGGGACGTGTTGCGCGCGACGGGCTCACGCGCCGTCGAGACCCCGGACTCCATGAGTGAACTGCCGCAGCGTTCTCGCAAGATCCTCTTCGCCGTCGTGACGGAGTTCATCGCCACGGGCGATCCCGTCGGCAGCCGCACCCTCGCCCGCAAGTACGGTCTCGACCTCTCCGCCGCGTCGATCCGCAACGTGCTCGCCGACCTCGAAGAAGGCGGCTTCCTCAAGCAGCCGCACACGTCGGCCGGGCGCATCCCGACGGATCGCGCGCTGCGGCTGTTCATCGACACGCTCGTCGACGTGCGCGCCCTCGCCCCGGAAGAGCAGGCCAAGCTCGGCGCGCGCTTCGCCGAGATCTACGCGATGGCCGACAACCCCCTGCGCGAGGCCGGCCGTTATCTGTCCGAGCTCTCGGGCGCCGCCGCGGTGATCGCCGGCCCGCCGAAAGAGCTGCGCACGCTCTCGCAGCTCCGCTTCATCCCGACGCGGCCCGGGCAGATGCTGGCGGTGCTCGTGTTCTCCGACGGCACCGTCGAGAACCGCTTCATCGTCGTCGACGACGCCATCAGCGAGGGCGATCTCAACCGCGTCCACAACCTGCTGGCCGACGTGATCGAGGGCCGCAACCTCGGCGAGGTGCGCGACCTCTTCGCGCGCCGCCTCGCCGACGAGCGCACCGCCCTCGACGCGCTCCGCCGCCGCGCCTTCGACCTCGGCGCCCGCGCGATGGTCGACGTCCCGCGCAAGGGCGAGGTGGTGATCGAGGGCCAGTCGCGCCTGATCGACTTGCCCGAATACACCGACGTTTCCCGCCTGAAGAAGCTGATGATCGTCCTCGACGAGCGGCGCGAGCTGGTCGACCTGCTCGACAAGACGCTCGCCGCCGGCGCCGGCGCCGTCACGGTGTTCGTCGGCGCCGAGACCGGCGATCTCGGCGGCGGCGATCTCAGCCTCGTGGTCGCGTCGTACTCGGATCGCGGCCGGGTCGCGGGCACCGTCGGCGTCCTCGGCCCGACGCGCATGGACTACGCGAAGGTGATGCCGCTCGTCGACGCGACCGCCGCCGCGATGACCGAAGCGCTCGGCGGAAAGCCTCGCTAAATCAGCTACCGAGTCGATTCAGAACTTCTTGAAAGTCCTGAGGCGGCTCGTCGGTGAAGCTCATCGGGCGATCGTCGGACGGGTGCGCGAAGCCGAGCTCGGCGGCATGCAGCATCAACCGCGGCGCGGAGATCGGCTCGCCGCCGCGGTAATTCTTGATGTAAACCTTCTCGCCCACGAGCGGGTGGCCGACCTCCGAGAGGTGGATCCGGATCTGGTGCGTCCGCCCCGTCTCGAGCTGGCAGCTCACCAGCGTCGCGCCGTTGAGCTTCCGGATCGGCGTCACGTGCGTCACCGCGAGCTGTCCTTCGCGACGACCCGAGGCCGCCGAGCCGCGCAAGCCGCGCCCCGCGTCTTCCACGAGGTACGTGCGGAACGTCGCGGCCTGCACGTCGCCGTGAGCGATCGCCAGGTAACGCCGGTGCATCGAGTGATCGCGGAGCTGCTGCCCGAGGTGCTTTTTTGCCGCGAAAGTCCGCGCGAACACCAGGATCCCGCTCGTCACTTTGTCGAGTCGCTGCACCACGCCGAGCTCGGCGCGGCCGCGGATCTTGTCGCGGCGCGAGAGGACGTCGCGCACCAGCGCGTCGAGCGTGATCTCCTCGCGCTCCTCGTCGCCGAAGGGGACCGTGCTGATGCCCGTCGGCTTGCGGACCACCACGACCTCGGAGTCGACGTAGACGATCAGATCGCGATCGAGCGCCTTCACCTGCGTCGTGCGCGGCTTGGGCGCGGCCGGGTGCAGCGAGAGCACGTTGCCCGTGTACACGTAGCGCAGCCGATCGAGCACCGTCTCGCCGCCGACGCGGACCTTGCCGGTGAGGACCGCGCTCCGCGCCTCGGACCAGGGCACGCCCGCGAGGGCCTTCAGCACCCCGTCGACCGGCTTCTTGTTGAGCTCTTCGGGGACGACCCACGAGTGCTCGGCGGACGAATTCTTGACGACCTGAGGCGCCGTCGGGGCGCGCGAAGCGGCCGGAGCGAGCGCGGCGGTCGGATGTTCAGCTATCGGTGCTGTCGATTTCGAGAGGCGGGGACGAGACATCGAAAGAGGCTCCAGACACGGCCAGAAGGCAGAAAACGAGCGCCGAGGTGGCCCAGCGCGCCCGGGCTCGCCGCCGTGGATCATCCGCGATGTTGACACATCGCGCGCGCGGGTCCGAAGATACCGGCTCGCCTGCTCGTACTCTTCGGGTAAGCCGAACAGAGGAGACTTCTTCCGTGGCCAGCACCCTTCTCGCCGTCGACGATAGCGTGACCATGCGCAAGGTCCTCGAGATCACCTTCGCAGGTCCGGAGTTCCGCATCGTCACGGCGAACAGCCCGGACGCCGCCCTGCAAAAGCTCAAGGCCGACAAACCGGATCTGATCATCACCGACGGGACGCTCGAGCCGAAGAACGGCTACGAGCTCTGCAAGGAGATAAAGAGGCTCTTCCCGACGACGCCGGTGCTGCTGCTCTCCTCGAAGCAGCACCCGTTCGACGCGGCCAAGGGCACGGCTTCCCAGGTGGACGACCACATGGACAAGCCGTTCGACACGCAGCAGATGATCGACAAGGTCAAGAAGCTGCTGACGGGCCAGCCCGCGGGGACCGGCAAGCCGGCGGCCGTCGCGCAGACCACGCCGTCGATGCCGTCCCCCATGGCCGAGGCGAAGCCCGCCGTGGCCGTCGCCGTCACCGCGGCGAAGCCCGTCGCCGCGCCGGCCCCGCAGGCCGCGACGCCGATGCAGCGCGCCAAGACGCTGATCTACAACCCGCCCGCTCCCGTCGGCGCCCCGGCTCCGATGGTCGCGCCGCAGCAGGCTGCTCCTGCGCCGACGGCGGCCCGCCCGATCACCGCGGTCTCGCCCGCGATGCCCCGGCCCACCGCGGCGCCCGCGCTCGCCGCGACGCTGCTCGGCGCCGGCGCCGAGACGAACCACGTCGCCGCGCCTTCCCCCGTCGCCGCGCAGCTCAACGGCGCGCTGGCCGGCAAGCTCGAGCAGCTCGGCCTCACCGCCGCGCAGGTCGAGGCCGTCACCGCGCTCTCGCGCGAGGTGATCGAGCGCGTCGTCTGGGAGGTCGTCCCCGTCCTCGCCGAGACGATCATCAAGGAAGAGCTCGCGCGTCTCACCGCCGCCAAGTAGCTGGTCACGCTCGTTGACGATGTCCACGACGCCCCCGCCGAGCCCGAAACCCCGGGCTTCGCTGGGGTACATCGCGGTCCGCGTCGTCTTCGTCGGCGTGGCGGTGTTCGCCCTCTGGAACACGCTCCACCAGGCTGATCTCCGTCGTGCGGCGTCGCTCGCCGCCGACGTCGGCGCCCCGATCGGGCTCGCCCTCGTCCCCTACATTTTCATCATCGCGTGCCATGCCGAGGCGTACCGACGCGTGCTCGGCATCCTCGGGCATCGCATCTCGTTTCCTCGCATCTACTCGGTCGTCCTCTCGACCGAAGCGGTGCTGATGAGCTTCCCCGCGGGCATCGCCGTGTCGGACTCGCTCAACCCGTACCTGCTCGCGCGGCGCTGCGGCATCCCGATCCCCGACGGCCTCGCCGGCATCGCCGCGAAGAAGTCGCTCATCGTCTTCACCAACGCGCTCTACGTCACGATCGCGGTGGCCCTCGGCTTCGGCTACCTCCGCCTCGCGTCGACGCGATTGCTGGGCTTTCGCGGCCTCGAATGGATCGTCGCGGCCTCGGCGATCGGCCTCTACGTGATGGTCTTCGCCATGGCGAAGGCCCTTGTCTCGGGGTCGCTCGCGACGCGCTCGCACGGGCTCCTCTCGCGGATCCCGAGCGCGAAATTGCGAGCGTTCCTCGCCGACAAGAAGTCGGGCTTCCTCGCCACCGATCGCCACTTCGACGTGCTCTTCCGCGAGCGCCGCGCCGAGCTCGCGGCGTCGGCGATCTTGCTGCTCGGCATGTGGCTGCTCGAGTCGGTCGAGACGCTGGTGATCTTGCGCCTCCTCCACGTCGAGCTCGGCTTCATCGAAGTGCTCTCGCTCGAGGTCGTCGTGGTCATGCTCCGCTCGCTCGCGTTCGTCGTCCCCGGCGCGCTCGGCGTGCTCGACGCGGGCTACGTCGCCTTCCTCGGCGCGTTCGGCGTCCACGACGCGCCCACCGTCGGCGTCGCCTTCATGCTGATCAAGCGCGCGAAAGAGCTGATCTGGATCGGCGTGGGGTTCCTCCTGTTCCTCGTGATGAAGGACGCGCCGCGCCCCGGCGTGCCGGGCGCGCCGCTGTACAGCGCCGACGCCGATCGCTAGGCTCGATCGATGAGTCGACGCCCCGCCGCCGAGAAGATCATCAACGCCCATATCGTCTGGGCGATCGGCGCCGGGTTCGTCCCCGTTCCCATCCTCGACATCGCCGCGGTGACGGCCATCCAGCTCGACATGCTCAAGCAGCTCTCGACGCTGTACGGCGTCAGCTACACCGAGAGCGAGGGCAAGGTCTGGCTCTCGGCGCTCACCGGCAGCCTCGCCGCGCGCATCGGCGCCAACGCGCTCAAGCTCATCCCCGGCATCGGGACGCTGATCGGCGGCGTGTCGATGTCGGCCCTCTCCGGCGCCTCGACGTACGCGATCGGGCAGGTCGCGATCGGCCACTTCGAGGGCAAAGGAACGCTGTCGACGATCGATCTCGACGCCGCCAAGAAGGCCTACGAAGAAGAGCTCGAGAAGGGCAAGCGCGTCGCCGCGAAGATGGCCGAAGAGAAGACCGGATCGAAGGATGTGTTCGCCAAGCTCGAGCGCCTCAGCCAGCTCAAGGACAAGGGCGTCATCAGCGTCGACGACTACGAAGCGATGAAGAAGAAGCTCCTCGACACGGTGTAGCTCGTCCATCCCGCGCGGACGCAGCGTGGAAAACTTTCGCGCCCCGGGACGCGTGGCGCAGCACAGCATCGCTCGCGCGCCGCGACCCGGGTGTGACCCGACACGCGTGCTGCATTTTCAGACATTCCCGCGATTGACCGCGCGCTCGCGCGCGGCGCATAGTGCCGGACGATCGCGCATTTCTTCGTGGAGGATGTCTTGTCGAAACGGCCGCTCATTCTTGCTCTGGCCCTCGGGGCCGCCTGTGCGCCTGCCTGCGCTGCAGGCACCGATACGCAGACCGGCGGCTCGACCGGCGATCCCCCGCCCCCGCGCCTCATCGCCACCACCGGCGTGACGATCAAAGAGGTCGCCCTCTACCAGGGCGTCAAGCGCCCGCTCATGGTGGGCGGCATGGCCGCGACGAGCGACATCCCCGTCGTCGCCGGGCGCGACGCGCTGCTCCGGGTCTTCCTTGACGTCGACATGTCGCACGAGCTCGTCGGTCGCGTGTACTTCGACGACGGCGCCGCGCCGATCGAGATCAAGCAGACGATCGCCGAGTCGTCGACGGACGCCAAGCTCGTCTCCACGCTCGACTTCGACATCCCCGGCGCGCGGCTCACCGCCAGCACCAAGTACCGCGTCGCCGTCGGCGAGGTCGAGCTCGCGCCCTCCGGCGCGGCCGACGCGCCCTCGTACCCCGCGACCGGCGGCGATCCGATCCCCGCCGAGAGCGACGGCGACACGCTGAAGATCATGCTCGCGCCCATCTCGTACAAGGGCAACGTCGCCAAGCTGACCGACAAGCAAATCCAGGACTACACCGACGGTTTCCGCGCGATGTACCCCGTCCCCAAGGTCGTGGTCACCATCCGCACCGAGCCGATCACCTGGACGAAGACGGTCGACGCCAGCGGCAACGGCTGGAGCGAGCTGCTCGATCACGTCGCCCAGATCCGCCTCATGGACAAGGCCCCGACCGACGTTTACTACTTCGCGCCCTTCGCCCCCACGCCGAGCTTCGGCCAGTTCTGCGGCGGCGGCTGCGTCGCCGGCTTGGGCCTCCTCGGCCAGGGCAACGACAACTTCTCGCGCGCGGCCATCGGCCTCGGCTACGGCGATCCCGACAGCATCATCACGGCCGTCCACGAGACTGGCCACAACCACGGTCGCGAGCACGCGCCCTGTCAGGTGCCGGACGCCGATCCGCAGTACCCGCACAAGGGCGGAGTCGACGGCGTCTGGGGCTACAACTTCGTCACGAAGCAGCTCTTCCCGCCGACGATCACCGACATGATGGGGTATTGCACCCCGGTCTGGATCTCCGACTACACGTTCAAAGGCCTCTTCGACCGCATCAAGCTCGTCAACGGCGTCAAGCGGGAGATCATCCCCGAGGCGCTGCGCAACCGCATGTACGACCGCGCCCTCGTCAACGCCGACGGCAGCCTTCAATGGCTGTCGTCGATCCAGATGGAAGCCCCGCCCGCCACCGGCGACGAGGCCCCGATCGTGGTCGAGTCCGACGGCCACACCGAGAGCGTGAACGCCTCGTTCTACCGCTTCGATCACCTCGCGGGCGGCATCGCCGTTTGGCCGGCGACCGAGCGCGCGATCAAGGCCGTCCGCATCGACGTCGCCCCGGGCAAGACGGTGCGCCTCGCGCGCTGAGCCACGATCCCGCAGGATCAGGCGGACATTAGCGCGTCTCCGGGTCGCGGAGCATCCATGCGGCGCCGGCCGAGGCAGCAACCGGCGCCGAAGCACCACGAGTGGACCGGGGTATGGGGGGCCCCGGCGAGCTTTGCTCGAGGGGGGGAAAGGGCGCGAGCCCTTTCCTGAGAATTGTGCGAATCTACGCGCCGCGCCATGACGACTGATCCTGCCATCCCCTCTTCCGATCCCGCCACCACCGACGCTGCCAGGCCCGAGAACGAGCTCGCCAAGGCCTACGATCCCAAGGAGGTCGAGCCGCACTGGTACGCCTTCTGGCTCGAGCACGACGTCTTCGCCGCCTCGGACGATCCGGCCGATACCCGCCCTGTCTACGCCCTGCCGATGCCGCCGCCCAACGTCACGGGCTCGCTGCACATGGGCCATGCGCTCACCAACACGATAGAGGACGTGCTCGTTCGCTATCACCGCATGCGCGGGTACAACACCCTCTGGCAGCCGGGGATCGATCACGCCGGCATCGCCACGCAGACCGTCGTCGAGCGCATTCTCAAGCGCGAAGGCAAATCGCGCCACGACCTCGGCCGCGAGAAATTCCTGGAGCGCGTGTGGGAGTGGAAGGCCCAGAGCGGCGGGCGCATCACCCTCCAGCAGCGGGTCCTCGGCGTCAGCGCCGACTGGAAACGCAGCAAATTCACCATGGATCCCGACATGTCGCGCGCCGTCCGCGCGGCCTTCGTCAAGCTCCACGAAGAGGGCCTGATCTACCGCGACACCCGCCTCATCCACTGGGATTGCGAGGCGCGCACCGTGCTATCGAACCTCGAGGTCGAGAACGAGCCGGCCAATGGCGAGCTCTTCGACTTCGCCTATCCCCTCGCCGAGGGAGAGGGCGAGATCGTCGTCTCCACCACCCGCCCCGAGACGATGCTCGGCGACACGGCGGTGGCCGTTCACCCCGACGATCCGCGCTACAAGGCCTTCGTCGGCAAGTTCGTCAAGCACCCCTTCGTCGATCGGCTGATCCCGATCATCGCCGACGCCATCCTCGTCGATCCCAAGTTCGGCACCGGCGCCGTGAAGATCACCCCGGCGCACGACTTCAACGATCACGCGACGGGCAAGCGCCATGGACTCGAGGTCATCACCATCCTGAACCTCGATGGCACGATGAACGAGAACGCGGGCCAGTTCAAGGGCCTCGACCGCTTCGTCGCCCGCAAGGCCGTGAAGAAGGCTCTGGAAGAGAAGGGCCTCACCCGCGGCACCAAGCCCCACGAGCTGATGTTGCCGCGGAGCGAGCGCTCGGGCTCGATCGTCGAGCCGATGATCTCCACGCAATGGTTCGTGAAGATGAAGCCCTTGGCCGAGCCGGCGCTCGCCGCGGTCCGCGAGGGCAAGACGGTGATCATCCCCGAGGAGTGGTCGAAGACCTACGAGCACTGGATGACCAACATCCTCGACTGGTGCATCTCGCGCCAGCTCTGGTGGGGCCACCGGATCCCGGCCTTCCACTGCGCCGCCTGCGCGCACATCACGGTCAAAGACGTGGAGATCGTCACCGCCTGCGAGAAGTGCGGCGCCGCGGATCCGAAGCAGGACGAGGACGTGCTCGACACCTGGTTCTCGAGCGGACTCTGGCCCTTCGCGACGCTGGGCTGGCCGGAGAACACCGACGCTCTCAGGAAGTTCTACCCGGCGAGCGATCTCGAGACGGGCTACGACATCCTCTTCTTCTGGATCGCCCGGATGATGATGATGGGCATTCACTTCATGGGGCAGCCGCCCTTCAAGCGCATCCTGCTCCACGGCCTAGTCGTCGACGAGACCGGCGACAAGATGAGCAAGGTGAAGGGGAACGTCATCGATCCTCTCGACCTCATCCACGGCGCGACGTTCGACGAGGTGGTCGAGAAGGCCCTCCCCGGCGCCCCGAAGGAAGAGGCCTTGCGCAAGTTCAAGAAGGCCTATCCCTCGGCGGCCAACATGGGCGCGGCGTTCTCGGCCTATGGCGCCGACGCCCTGCGCTTCACGCTCGCCACGTACTCGCCGCAGGCCAAGCGCATCCCGCTGTCGCCGAAGAAGCTCGAGGGTAACCGCAACTTCTGCAACAAGGTCTGGAACGCGACGCGGTACGCCCTGACGTACCTGGAGGGCGCCACCGTCTCCGGCACGGCCCCGAAAGCCACTCTCCTCGCCAACCGCTGGATCCTCTCGCGCCTCTCGGCGGCGGCCGGCGTCGCCCAGACGGGCATCGACGGGTTCCGCCTCGACGACGCCTCGCTCGGGCTCTACCACTTCTTCTGGGACGAGCTCTGCGCCTGGTATCTCGAGATGTCCAAGCCGCTCTTCGCCGCCGGCGGGAGCGACGCCATCGAGACCCGCGACGTCCTCGCGTACGTGCTCGAAGCGGCCTTGCGGCTCCTTCACCCCTTCATCCCCTTCATCACCGAGGACCTGTGGCACAAGGTCGCTCGGCCCGACGGCGCGCCGATCTCGATCGCCCTCGCAGCCTACCCGACCGACGCTATCGCCCCGCGTGACGAGGCTGCCGAGCGCGACATGGTCACTCTCCAGGTGATCATCTCCGCGGCCCGCAGCGTGCGCAGCGAGCACGAAATCAAGCCCCGCGACGAGGTCCCGCTCGTCCTCCGCTCCCCGGACGCGGCCCTCCGCGCCATGCTGGAGCGCGAGGTCCTCTCGATTCGCACCCTGGTGAAGACGGCGGGAGCGCCGGTGATCGAGGAGCGCGGCAAAGAGCGCCCCCGAGGCTCGGTGATGAGCATCGCCGCCGAGACCGAGGTCCTCGTGGGCCTGAAGGGCCTCGTCGAGGCCGACAAAGAGGGTGCCCGCATCGACCGCGAGATCAAGAAGGTCGAGAAAGACATCGCCCTCGTCGAGAAGAAGCTCTCGCAGCCCACCTTCGCCGACAAGGCCCCTCCGGAGGTCGTGGCCGAGTCTCGGGCACTCCTCGAAGAGATGAAGCGCAAGCGCATCTCGCTCGACGAGGCCCGCGGCCTCGCCGGCGAGCTCGCAGACTGAAGACCGGGCCCGGAGGATTGAACAGGGAGGCGAGGAGACAGGGAGTCCGGAGTGAGAATCAATAAAATTCCCGTTCTTCTCCGGTTCCGACCTCCCCGCCTCCTCGCCTCCCTGTAAATTCCTCTCCTCCGACGCTCACAGCGGCGAGAGCTTCGAGTACACCACGGTGCCCTCGAAGCTCGTGCCGTTGAAGCGGTTCTCCAGGAAGTGCGCTTCCTTCACGAATCCCAGCTTTTCCAGCACACGAATCGATCCCACGTTGTCCGGGTGAACCTGCCCTTCGAGGCTGTGGAGCTTCATCCGCTCCCAGCCGACGCGCAGGATCGGCGTCATCGCCTCCGTCACCAGGCCCTGGCCCCAGCGTGACGGCGCGAGATCGTACCCCACCTCGGCCCGGCAATCGCCCTCGTTCCAGTTCCAGATGCACGCGCTGCCGACGTGCGCGCCGCTCGCGCGGTCGATCAAGATCCACAGGATCGACGCGCCGCGCACGAGCGCGTCGGTGACCTTGACGAGCTTCTCGCGCGTCGTTTCGCGCGTCGCTGGAGCGCGGCCCAGGTACTTCACGACGCGTGGATCCGAGGCCGCCAGGAACATTCCTTCCACGTCGTCCAGCGTGGGCGCGCGGAGCACGAGGCGCGCGGTCTCGATCGTCGGGAAGGGCTCGAACGGGCTCGGGGTCATGAAAAACATGCTATCCGTGTGGTCCGGGCCTGTCACCAGGTCTGCCACCGGGGGCCCTTCGAGGAGCAATCACACGATGAACCGACGTACCTGGCTACCCCTCTCCACACTGGCCCTCGTGGCCCTCACCGCCTGTGGCGGCGGAGTCGAGACGCTGCCTGGCAGCACCAGCTCCGGCGCCGGCACCACGGGCGCTTCGAGCAGCGGCGCCGGCGGCGTCGGCGGCTCGGCGAGCAGCACGGCAACCACCGGCGCCACGAGCGGCACGGGCGGCGCGGCGGGCGACTCGCTCACCATCACGATGGAGACGTTCACCGTCCCTGCCGGCGGCGAGGTCTACCGCTGCCAGAACTTCAAGAACCCCTTTGGCGGCGCCGCGGTCGACGTCTCCGCGTTCGAGTCGCACATGACGAGCGGCTCGCACCACCTGCTGCTCTTCTACAAGAAGAACGCCGCCAACACGGCCGAGGCCGACTGCTCTGGCCTCGAGTTCGCCGCCACGCCGTACTCCACCCAGCTCCCCGACGACTCGGTCGAGTTTCCCGCCGGCGTCGCCGCGCAGATCCCCGCTGACCAGGGCTTCCGGCTGCAATCGCACTACCTGAACACCAGCGACAAGCCGATCGAGGCGCACGTCGAGCTCACGTTCCACCTGGCCAAGCCGGGCACCGTGACAGACCACGCCGGCGTGCTCTTCGTGGTCGAGCCCCAGTTCGCCATCCAGCCGAACTCGACGCAGGTGGTCAATCACACCTGCAAGCTGCCCTACGACATGAACCTGATCAAGGTCGGCAGCCACATGCACAAGCACGGTACGCACTTCGACGCGACCATAGGCACCGACAAGGTCTTCGAGACGACGACCTGGGACGAGCCCAAGCCCGCGCTCTTCGCCCCCGCGAAGGCCGTGAAGGGCGGCGACACGCTGGACTTCAACTGCACCTTCGTCAACAACTCTGCCCAGACGTTGACGTTCGGCGAGTCGGCCTCGACCAACGAGATGTGCATCTTCGTCGGCTCGTTCTACCCGGTGCCGGAAGGCACCGTGACGGTCGACTGCAACTAGGCAGCTGCGATGGGGGCCGGGCGATGTGCCCGGCCTCGTCGGCCTTACCGGCGGCGATCCCGCGCGCGCTCACGATGACTTGATCACATCTGCCGCAGTGGACGCGGCGATTGCGCGAACGAGCCAGGTATCGAGCGTCGCCGCGTCCGAGCATTCCGTGATACGAGCGCGACTCTCCGCATCCACCGCAACACCGCGCGCGATCAAGACGGCGAGGATCGCCTCGGCCTTGCCTTCGGCTTTGCCTTCGGCCTTGCCCTCGGCGCGCTGGGCAGCCCCGTATTCGCGCGCCTGCTGGATCTCGTCCATGACCTTCCGGTACGCGTCGAGCTCGCCCTGGGTAAACGTCGCTTCGTTGGCGAGCTCCAGCGCTGCTCGGTGAGGGCCGGGAGGAAGATCGGGCGGGATCGCGTCGAGATCCGGGGCATGGACGAACAGCCAAGCCCACTGCGCCGCTCCCGTGGCAGGCGTGTGCTCGGGCAACTTGGCCAGCTCCAGGAACGCATACTGCACTTGCAGGAGTCGATTGGTGTCTTGCCCAGGTAGCCTCGAATTGTCCGACAGGCTCTCTGTCATGTACCACCGGCTCAGCATCGGAATACGCGGAAGACTCTGGCGGTCTTGCTCGGCGTCGGGCCAGAGCTCGAAATCGCAGATCGAGATCGCGACGACGTCCGTGAGCTTGGTATACGTCTCGCCCGCCTTGAGCTGATCTGCGTAGGCCTTGCAGCCGTTGTAGATGACGCGGTTGACGAAGCCCGGGACGTGGATGAGCTGCATCTCGACCACGAACTTCGTTCCGGCGCGGTCCTGGCAGCGAACGTCGAGGATCGAGAGCTTGGCGCCGGTGACCAGAGGAAGCTGCTCGCTCGGGAGGTACTCGATGCCTTCGATGGTCTGGTCGCCCGTCCGGTCGAGAAGATCGTTGAGCAGTCCGCGGAGAATGTCAGGATGAGCCGCGAAAATGCGCCGGAAAACGAAATCGTTCTTCAGGTCGGCGAAGGCCATGCCTCGTCGTACCGGTGCGCCAGGCCGGATGCAAGGCGAGGCGCGAACAGTGGGCTGCGCTTCGACCCGTGCGCGCCGCGCCGATCCGGTCCGAGCGCCCGCCTCGCGGTGCCGCCTCACGGCTGCTTGAGCGAGTCGCTCCCGCAGAGAGGCACTGTGCGGTATCCGACTGCTCGTCCGCCGAACGCCCTGGCGCTGTGCCGCGGGCGCGCACCGCCCGTCGTGCACCAGCGCCTTGCTGGACGGCTGCTTGGCTGTCGTGGGATCGCTGTAGTGATGTAGTGCTCGGGCTGCTCGCCATGGAGAGCCGGATTTGAACGCAAAGGCGCGGAGACGCAGAGGCGC
>JANYGI010000207.1 GCA_025362495.1 Byssovorax sp.
CTGGGCGCTTCACGGGCACGCCGAGGCGCACGCGCGGTGCGGACCGAACGAGCGGCCGGCTCGCATGCGCGAGGCAGGCGACTGGCTGAAATCGACGCACGATGAATCACAGCGGCCTCAGGAACCCTTTGAGCCCCAGCGCCTTGCGCACGCGGGCCTCGGTCGCCGCCGCGTCGGCGCGCGCGAGGAACGCCCCGACGAGCACCCGATGAATCGGCCTCCCGGCGGCGTCGCTCCCGTCGACGACGTGGGCCGAGGGGTTGGTCGCCGGGAACCCGCCGACGTCGATGAAGCCGCGATCCCGGGTGTCGTCGGGCTCGTCGACCGCGACCGCCACGGCGTGGGCGCGGGCGGCGCTCGTGCTCGCGAAGACCTGCACGGTGAGCGGAGCGACGGTTAGCGTCATGGCGCGGCGGATCGCCGCCGGGCTCGCGTGGGTGAGAATGGCAGTCTGCCCGAAGAGCGCGGGCAGCGGAGCAGTGCTGTACGGGATGTCGGCGAGGCTCGCGCCGCACCGGCCACCCGGGAGCGTCTTGCAGAAGGTGATGGTGCCGAGCTCCGAGTCGAGGCGCGTCCCCGCCGGCAGGAGAGCGTCAATCCGGCTGCCCCAGAGCGCGATCTCGCGGATGTCGGCCGGGTCCCACGGCGGGTTCTCGTCGGTGGCGACCGAGATGGACAGCTTGCCAATCGAGGCGGCATATCCATCCCAGCAGGCCTCGGCGCGAGGGAGGGAGACGAGCGAAGCGAGAGCGACCGCGGCGGCGGCGAGGAGCGTGACGGGGCGAAGGCGCATGCGCGGCCCTCAGCACGGCGCGTGCCGGCGGGAGCTTTACCGGATATCCCGGGGAAGCTGGGGCTCTGGCGCGGCGGACGCGTCGCTCGGGACACGGGGGGAGCCGTTTCGACGCAGGAGGCCAGCTTTCTGGCGCGCAGGATCGGCCTTCTGGCGCGGAGGACCAGGCTTCTGGCGCGCGGGGTCGCTCTTCTGGCGCGGGGGACCAGGCCTCTGGCGCGCGGGGTCGGCCTTCTGGCGCGCGGGGTCGGCCCTCCGGGACATCTCATTTCGCTGTCGCGACAGATTTCCATGATTACCGCCCGCCAGGCTCCGTCTACTGCATACCGGCGCAAGGGGGCGGACGCGGGCGTGAACGGGTTCATCGATCCCGCGAGCGCGCTCCTTTTGCCCGGATGAAGAGGGAGGCTTTCCATGGGCAAGGCGAAGTCGGATCTGGACACCTGGCGTCTGGTCGCGGCCGAGGTCGCCGACGGTACGGCGCCGGCCATCGTGCTGCCGCTGGCCGTGCTGGCGGGCGAGTCGGTCGATGTGGCGCGGTTCCACGCGAAGTACTGGGATCCGCTGGCGGAGCCGGGAAAAGCGCCGCTGCGCGGGCTCTCGTCGGTGATGAAGGCGGGGCAGGTCGGCCCGAAGACGGGCGCGGAGATACTCTCTCTCCGCGAGGCGGTGAGCCAGGCCCAGGCCCAGTATTTCCTGACGTTCGGGCAGACTGGCAATCCGATGGAGCGGGGGTATTTCCTGCTCGGCGAAATCCGGGCGACCCTCACGTACCTGCTCGACGACGGGGTCGACGACGAGAAAGACGCGCAGCTCGCGCGGATCGACGCCGCCCACGCCGCCGACACCGAGAGCTTCGATGTGCTGGCGAGCGCGCTCGACGACTACGGCGCCTTCGCCGAGGCGCACCGCGACGAGCTCGACGGGCTCGGCGGGTTCGATGCGAAGCACCTCGACGAGGCGCGCGCGGTGACCGCCGAGCTGCGGGCGCGCCGGAGCGTGGGCGTGACGGTGTCCGAGGCGTCGAAGGCGGCCATCGCGCTCCGCAACAAGCTGATCGTGCTCCTGACGACGCGGATGAGCGCAGTCCGCGCGGCGGCGAGGTTCGTGTTCCGCGGGCAGCCCGAAATCATCCGCGAGGCCACCAGCGAGTACGAGCGCCTGCGGCGCGCGAGCGGGAAGCGCGCGAAGGAGAAGAAGGCCGCCGCGCCGTCGGTGACGGCCCCCGCCGTGAAGTAGCGCGCGCCTCGCGCGAGATTGGCCCCACCCCCGATCGCGTCGGCCAACCGGGAGCGGAGCGGCTACCCTCCCGCGATGCCCGGCGCGATTCCCCCTGATCCCGCGGCGATCCTCGTTCCGCGACCGCTACCCAGCTCGGGCCTGTTCGCCGGCGGGATCGCCCTCCTGCTGTTCTCGATGATCCTCGGGCTCGGCGCGATGCCCGCCGGGATCGCCTTGCTCGGCGGAATCGCCGGGGCGAGCCTCATCGCGATCGACCTGCGTCGGCGCGCGATCGGCAACGCTTCGCAGCTCCTCGCGGCGTCGTTTCGCGCCGTCACGCTCGGCCGCCTGGCCGACGCCGATCGCATCCTCGACGAGGCCGACAAGGGCCGCGCGGCGTGGAGCCGGCGCATCGCCGACGTCCAGCGCGCCATCGTGCACCTGCGGCGCGGCGACCCGCAGAAGGCGCTCGGCCGGCTCGACGCGGCGCTCGCGCGGCCGCTCGGGCGCTACGCCCGCGACAACGCGCTCTACCAGATGGAGGCCGCGCACGCGCTCCGGGCCTTCACGCGGGCCTCGCTCGGCGACGCCGAGGGGGCGCGCCGCGACATCGCCGCGGTGCGAACCCGCCGCGGCGTCAGCGCCGAGTCGCTGGCGCGGGTGTCGCTCGCCGAGGCCATCGTCCTCGAGCGCACGGGCGGCCGCGACGCGCTGCGCACGCTCCTCGATCGCGACAAGGGCCTGCTCCTCGAGAGCTGCGCCCCGCGCGAGCGCGCCATCGTGCGCGCCTACCAGCGCATGGTCCGCGTCACGACGACGACGGCCTACCGCGCGGCGCCGCCCCGCGACGAGGAAGCGCACCGCGGCGACGAGCCGCAGCTCCTCGACTGGGTCGCGCGGATCGCCCCCGGCGCGGCGGCGTTCGTGCGCGCTCCCCGCGCCCACACGGGGCCGGCGGGGCCGCGGGTCGAGATGCTGCCGCGGCCGCAGATCGGCGCGCACCGCGAGCTGCTGGAGAACCGCGCCGTCACCGCGGCGACGGTGGGCAAGCGCTCGAACCGGCTGCGCGCCCTCGCGGCGCTGAGCGGCGTCGCGGCGGCCATGGTGGGCGTCTTCGCGCTGATCACGGCCCTGGTCTCCGCGATGCCGGATCCGCACCGGATGAGCGAGGCCGCCGCGACGTCGGGCGGGGTCGCCGGCGTGTCGTCGCTCCCGCTCGTGCCGATCACCCTGTTCGCGCTGGCGACGGTGCTCGGCGTCGCGGGCCTGCGCGCGTCGCGCCGCGTGCGCCACGCCTCGCACGGCGAGCGGTCGCGCCTCGGCCTGGCGCGCGACGCGATCGGCCGGGGCAACCTCGACGCGGCCTCGGCGGCGCTCGCGGGCCTCGAGCTGCGCGAGCACGACCGGCTCGCGGCGCACGCCTCGGCGCTCCAGGCCACGATCGCCGAGCGACGCTGCGACGCCGCCGCGATGCTCGAAGCCGCCTCGACGGGCCTGGGCCGCCTCGCGCGCGTGCAGACCCACGACGCGGCGATGCTCCAGCCCGAGCTCATCGCCCAGCGGGCCCTCGCGCTGACGCTGCTCGACCGCGGCGGCGAGGCGACCGCGGAGCTCAACCTGCTCGCCCAGCGCACCTCGCCGATGCGCGAGCGCGATCTCTTCCGCGTGCGCCTCATCGGCCTGGCGCGCGCCGGCAGGCTCACCGAAGCCGCGCGCTGGGTCGAGCAAGAGTCCGGCGATCTCCCGCTCGGCGCGCGCGACGAGCTGCTCGCCGATCTGGTCCGCGCCGCCGCCGCGCCCGACAGCGCCGGCCTCGGCGAGATCGAGCGCCTGGAGCACGAGCTGCGCACCGAGCCCGCGCTCGAGCGCTGGATCGAGTGGGTCGCCCCGCCCGTCCTCCAGGCCTTCCGCTCCACGACCGAGGGCGACGAGATCGCCGACGACGTCGCGGTGAGGCCCGCGGCGACGCCGCTGCGCGTGGCGGCGATCGGCGTCGATGTCGCCCTCGATCACGCCGCCGTGCGCGAGGCCGAGGCGGAGCTCGACGGCGAGGCCGAGCGAGACGCGGGCGCTCACGGCGCGGCCGGGCGCGAGCGATCGAGGCTATCGTGACGGCGGGCGTCAGCGAGCCGCCGCGCCGAGCGCGCAGGTGGCTTTGACAGCCTGCACCGACGTCCGCACCGCCGCGCCGCCCCCGCGGCCGAATCGCACCGTGAGATCCGACCGGTTCCCACCGGGTAACCCCACCTCCACGCCCGCGGCGCAGAGCCGCTCCGGGGTCGCCTCGATCAGGAAAGAGCCGAGCCCCTCCTGATCGTGGAGATGCGCTGTCTTCTGCCGCGTGACAGCCACGCTGGTGGAGAGATCGGCGAGGAAGCGAATGGCCCCCTTCGGATCGACGCACCCGGGCGCGCCCAGCTCGGTCAAGGTGCCTATCGCGCCCAGCGCCACGAGCGGGCCGACCTCGGCGCGGGTGAGATCGAGATCCCCGGCGAACACCTCGCCCGTGGTGATCGAGTACCCGACGACGACGAGCCCCCCGCCCGCGACGCGCCGCCCGAGCGTGAAGCGAACCGGCGTGACGCTGGTGACGCGGGTGAGCCGCAGCGCCGCGCTGACCGCGTCGCCGCGCAGGATCCAGACAATGCCCTTGTCGGCGTCCAGCGCGACGACCTCTCCGCCGGGGCCGTCGGCAGCGACGGTGATCCGCGCGGGGACGTCGAGCGCAGCGAACGAGGGCGAGCCGCTCCCCGCCCGCAACCGCCGCTTGCCAATCGAGAGCAGCAGCTCCACCGGCTCGCGCGGCGACGCCGACAGCAGCGGGATCACCCCGCCGTGCACGGTGTTGAGCGAGAGATCCGTGGCCGAAAGGTGCTGGACCGATCCGGCCGGTTGAAACGGCGCCCAGACCTCACCGCTCCACCGCCCCGGCGCCGCGAGCGTGCCAATCTCCGCGGAGAGGCCGAGTCGCAGCGAGATCGGGCTCGGGCTCGAGGTCGACGCGGCCGTGGGAGCGAAGATCCTCGGTGTGATCTTCACCGGCGACCGCCCCGCAGCGGGCTTTGCGGGCGCCGGGGGAATCACGCCGGGCTTCTTCGCGCGGGGCACGACGGGAGAGGGCTTGTTCGCGTGGCCCGCGGGGACCTGCTGGGCCCTGGCCCACGTCGCGGCGTCGACGTCGACCGAGCAGGTGAGCTTCACCGGCGCCGGCACCGACCACGTTTGCCGCTCGGTCGACGCGGCGGCGAGCGCGGTCGGCGGCGGGCGCGCGTCGGCCGCGGGCGGCGGGCTCCCCCACCCGAGGCGCACGATGCCGGCGCCCCAGGTGCAGCCGATCGCCGAGCAGCCGTGGGGCGAGGCGTCCTCCGGCGGCGGGCCGAGAGTGCCAGTCGGAGGCCCCTCGACGCGCGTCCACACCCGCCCTCCGTCGACCGTCTCCCAGGTGAGCGCGACTCCCTCGCTCATGCCGGAGGCGAGTCCGAAGCGACCTCCGTGGACGACCTCGCTGACGCCGTCGGGGAGCGCCGAGACCTGCACGTGGCCGCTGCCGTCGATCCGCACGCCCGCGGCGCGCTGGCCGCGGTCGAGGGCGACGCGGAGCGGCCGACGGGCCGGCCCTTGCGGGGTGGTGACGACTCCGAGCGTCGCCTCGCCCGCGGGCGGCAGGCGCACCCAGCCGCGGATGGCGCCGTCGTCGTCCTCCCAGAAATCGGCGTCGATCGGGTGCTGGTGCGCCTCGGGGCTCGCGGCGAGGACCGCCGGATACGCTCCTCCGCCGAGCGATGGATCGTCGGGATCGAGGTGGATCACCCGCACCCCCTCGCCGATCGCCGCGTCGGCGCGCGCCGGCAAAGGCCCCTCCGGAGAGGCGTTGTCGCCGCCGAGGACCAGCGCCGTCACCCGCCCTTCGGGGCCGGGCACGAAGCGATAGAGCGCGCGCGCCGGGGCTCCGGCGAGGCGGCGCTCGATCCAGCGATCGGCGCTGATCCGCGCGCAGTACCGGGCGTCGTCGGGGAGCGACGCCTCGACGCGGGGCTCGACGAGATCCGGTGCGTCGGAGCCCTTTCCGTACCCCATGCCATACGGCATCTCTTCCCGGTGGGGCGCGCCGACGCCGAGATCCGTCGCGCTCGGCGGAGCTGGCCCGCAGCGGCCGACGAAGCCCAGGCGATCCCGGGGCCCGCTCACGAAGAGGCCCTGTTCGGGGAACGTCATCTCGAGTCGAGGGCGCCCGAGCGCGCCGCCGAGCGAGAGCACCTCGGCGCCGCCCTCGCCCGCGCAGGCCAGGAGCACGGTGGACGATCCGGCCGTGATCGGCTGGCAGCGCGCGAGCTTCTCGTCGACGTCGAGGAGATCGGCGTCGTCGAGCGGCAGCGCCGTCGCCGCCGCGTAGATCTGGAGTCCGCCCTCGCGCGCGACGAGCCAAAGGCCGCCGGGGAGCTCCGCGCCGGCGACGGCGACGCGAGCGAGCGCCTCGTCCGGCAGCGCGCGAGGCGAGGTCGGGAAATCGGGAGGCCCCGGGCTTCGATTGACACGTTGCGCGACGGAAGGCGGGGTCTCCACCTCGCTCAGCACGCCTGTGCCGTCGAGGACCACCTGGTCTCCCGCGCGCTCCACGACGTCGAGAGCGACGTCGCTTTGCCGCTCGGTGAGGCCGGAGATCCGCACGCCCCGCGAGGCGAGCACGTCAGTCCAGGTGGCGCCGCCGTCGGCCGTGACGCTGGCGCGGCCGAGCCCGTCGAGCCGCGCGGCGCGGAGATCGCCCGTGGCCACGCCGTCGGCGAGATCGGGATACGGCGCGCGCCGGAGCGCCTTCGTGGCCGGATCGAGGAGCATCGCGCCGGCGCTCGTGCGGAGGAGAAGCGCGCCCATCCACGGCCGGATCCCGCCGGTCGCGCCCACGTCGGCGAGGACGGTGAGCTCGCCCAGGAAGGTGTCGGCGCGGTAGGTGCGCGAGCCCGACCAGAAGGCATATCCGCCCCCGAAGCGCGCGGGGAGCCGTCGAAACCCGCTCAGGCGCTCGCCCGATCGCGCCCAGCCGCCGAGGAGGCCATTGCTCACCATCGCGCGGACGCCGTCGAGCAGCGCCGGCTCGGCCCCCGGCAGCGTCGGCGCGGGCAGCGAAGGATCGAAGATCACGCCGACCCGATCGGTGTAGAGCCAGCGCGCCGGCCCGCTGGGCGCCGGCGGCACCGCGGGGCGCGCCATCGCCGCCGCGTGCGGGGCAATGGCCTTCGCCGGGGCCGAACAGCCCACCACCAGCGCCGACAGGAGCAGGAGAGCGCCGCGCCGGCTCAGGGCAAGAGCCCTCCGCCCACGCGGCGCGTGACGACGGCGCGGGCCGCGGGCGTGAGCACCTCGGTCGTGATCGGCGGCATGGCGGGGACGCCCGGGCCGGGCGCCTCCGCGCCCACGATCTTCTTCACGACCGGGTCGACTGCATCGGGCGCCGTCGACTCGGTCGAGCCGCGACCGCCGAGGAGCGCGACGGCGATCGCTGCCGCGAGAACAGAAGGAAGCCTCACGCCGCGAGGCTACGCCTCCGCCGTCCCGATCCACAATCACCGAAGCACCCACGAGCGCGGATTGTGGCGCGCGCCCGCTCGCGACAGCCTCGCGTCGACGGCGTTGCCCGCGCCGCGGAGATCGTCGACACTGCCGCCCACGCACGGCGGGGCGTTCGCTCCGCTCGAGGAGGACTCGTGTACACGCTCTACCACTCTCCCAGCTCCGCCAGCATGGCGCCCCATCTCCTGCTCCGCGAGCTGGGCGTCCCGCACGAGCTGGTGCTCACCAGCACCGACGCCGGCGATCACCGGCGACCCGAGTACCTGCGGCTCAACCCCCACGCCCGCGTCCCGACGCTGGTCGACGGCGACACCGTGATCTACGAGGCCACCGCGATTGGCCTCTACCTGTGCGAGCGCCACCCGGAAGGGGGCTTTGCGCCCCCGATCGAGAGCCCTTTCCGGGGCGATTTCCTCAAGTGGATGGTTTACCTCACCAACACCGTCCAGGCCGAGCTGATGCTCTACTTCTACCCCGAGCGCTACGTGCCCGAGGCCCAGACGGCCGCGCTCGAGGCCACGGTCGTCGATCGCGTCGCCGGGATGTTCGCCCGTATCGACGCGCACCTCGCCGACAGGCCGTACCTGCTCGGCGACCGGATCTCGGCCGCCGATCTCTACCTCTTCATGGTGTCGCGCTGGACGCGCAACACCACGAAAAAGGCGCGGGATCTCCCGCACCTCGGCGCGCTGCTCGCGCGGGTGATGGCGCGGCCGGGGGTGCAGGAGGCCTACGCCATCGAGGGGATCGTCGAGCCGTATTACTGAGGCGGAGTCGGGGCCTCGGTGGTCTCCGCCGGCGCCGGCGTCGCGGGCGCGGGCCGGGGAGACCGCCACTCGAGGAGCATGATCGCGACGCAGGATATCAGCACCGCCACTACCGCGATCACCATCGCCGCGAGGGCGCGCCGGCCGGCCGCCCGCTCCGCCGCAGAGCTGCTTTCCTCGTTCATATCGAAGGTTTCCATCAGACCACCGACTCCGCACGCTTTGCCAGCCGAACCTTGGCCGGCGCCTTCCGCTTCGAGGCGCTGCCGTGAAAGAAGCGTTTATCGATCCACTCGGTGATCGGCGCCGCAATGTAAATCGACGAGTACGTGCCCACCGCGATGCCGACCAGGAGCGTGAAGGCGAAGTCCTTGAGGACGCCGGTCCCCCACCAGAGGAAGGCCAGCATCGAGAGCGCCGTGACGCCCGAGGTGATGATGGTACGCCCGAGCATCTCCGAGATCGAGAGGTTGATCACGGCCGGGAACGACATCGATCGATGCCGCGCCAGGTTCTCGCGGATGCGATCGTACACAATCACGGTGTCGTTGATCGAGTAGCCCACGATGGTGAGCATCGCGGCCACGGTCGAGATGGTGATCTCGCGCTGGGTGATGGCCATCGCGCCGAGGGCGATGCCCACGTCGTGGACGAGGGCGACGATGCCGCCCGGCGCGAAGCGGAGATCGAAGCGGAACGCGACATAGGCCATCACGAAGATCAGCGCGATGGCCACGCTGCTGACGGCCGCGTTGCGGAGCTGGGCGCCGGCCTTCGGGCCGATCCACTCGATGCGCAATGCCTGCTCGGGCACCTTGTCGGCCCCGAGCTCCTGCCGGAGCCCGGCCATGAGTTGCTCGCCCCGCGACTCGAGGTGGGCGTCGACCTTGTGATCCCGCTCGCTCACGAGGACGACGGCGTCCGACGCGCGCAGCTTGACGCCGTCGATGTCGGCGAGCTGCCCGGCGACGGCGGCGAGATCCGGCGCGCCCTCGTAGCGCATGGTGATCTTGTCGCCGCCGGGGCTGATGCGGACCTCGGTGGCGCGGACGGCGGGCGGGCAGCGGACCTCGTCGATCTCCGCCTCGTGGGCGAAGAAGCAGAGCCGGTCGCGGACGATCCGGCTCTGCTCGGCGGAGAGCGCGCTGACCTCCTGGACGCGGATCAAGTAGCGGTTGGGGTGGGTCGGATCGGTCACCGAGACGACGTCGGGCGCCTCGAAGCCGGCGCGGTGGACGGCGGCGCGGACCTCGGCGGGCGCGACCGGCGCGGTCAGGGCGACCTCGACCTCGGTGCCGCCCTTGAAGTCGGTGCCGAGCTCGAGCCCCGGCGCGAAGCAGAAGAGCAGCGAGAGCAGGAGCAGAATCACGCTCCCACCCACGAAATAGAGGCGCTTGCTCATGAAGTCGAACTGGCGCCCGGGCTTGATGAACTCCATCGCTCAGGCCTCCCCGCCGGGGCCGCGGGACACGGCGCGCGCGAGCCTCCCGACGACGACGCGGAGGCCCGCGCCCGCGAGGAGGGACAGAGAAGCACCGACGAAGAGAGCCGCATTCGATTCGAGCAAGAGGGGAATCATTTCGGACATGGAATCCTCGGAACACGCAAGAAGGCTTTGAATCGCGGCGAACGCGCGACTCACAGGGGTGCTCGG
>JANYGI010000218.1 GCA_025362495.1 Byssovorax sp.
CACGTCGTCGACGCCGTCGCCGTCGTCGTCGCTGTCGCAGACGTCGCCCTTGCCGTCGCCGTCGCTGTTCTCCTGGCCCGGGTTCTTGACGAGGACACAGTTGTCCTTCGAGTTGACGATGCCATCCATGTCGGTGTCGACGACCGGATCGCAGAGGTCGCCGATGCCGTTCATGTCGGCGTCCTCTTGCAGCGGGTTGTCGGTGACGCGGCAGTTGTCGACCTTGTCGAGCACGCCGTCGCCGTCGGAGTCGACGTCGCGGTAGTCGGGGATGCCGTCGCCGTCGGTGTCGGCCGGGGACGAGGTCACGTTGGGGTTCACCGCCTCGATCGCGTCGTTGATCCCGTCGTTGTCGCTGTCGAGATCGAGCGCATCGATGAGGTCGGTGCCGTCGGTGTTCACCGCGACGGTGATCGTCGTCAGATCGCACGGCATCCCGACGACCGGGTCCGGGCAAACCTCGATCGCGTCGGGGATCCCGTCGTTATCGCTGTCGGCGCTGAGCGGGTTCGTACCGAGCGCGGCCTCGGTCAGATCCGACAGCCCGTCGGCGTCGTCGTCGTTGTCGCACACGTCGCCGAAGGCGTCGCCGTCGGTGTTCTTCTGATCGGTGTTGACGTCGAACTGGCAGTTGTCGACGGGGTTACCGGGATCGGCCTGCACCAGCGACCCGCCGAACGAGAGGATGATCGTGTCGAGCACGCCGTCGTTGTCGTCGTCGGGATCGCAGACGTCGCCGAGCGCGTCGTCGGGCCCGTTCTTCACGTTGTTGGCCTGATCGGCGTTGGCGATGAACTGGCAGTTGTCGAGCGGGTTCGCCGGATCGGCGGCGACGAGCGGCCCGCCGAACGCGAGGATCCAGGCGTCCTTGACGCCGTCGTTGTCGTCGTCGTCGTCGCAGACGTCGCCCTTGGCGTCGCCGTCGTTGTTGGCCTGGTTGGTGTTGGCGATGAACACGCAGTTGTCGAGCGTCGAGAGGACGCCGCCGAGCGTGCACGAGGCGCCGTTGATGCCGACGACCAGCGTACCCACCGAGCACTTCTGATCGTTGACACCGTCGTTGTCGTCGTCGGGATCGCAGAGGTCGCCGAGGGCGTCACCGTCGTTGTTGGCCTGGTTTCCGTTGGAGGCGCCGTTGACGGTGAACTGGCAGTTGTCGACCGGCTGGAGCGTGCCTCCGCCCGAGCACGAGTAGCCGTTGATCCCCAGCGTGAGCGAGCCGGCAGAGCAGGTGAAGTCGACCACGCCGTCGTTGTCGTCGTCGGCGTCGCAGGCGTCACCCTGCATGTCACCGTCGTTGTTGGCCTGGGTCGCGTTGACGGTGAACTGGCAGTTGTCGGCCACGCCGGCCGTGGCGGGCTGGAGCGTCCCGCCGAAGGTGCTGATCAGCGTGTCGGTGATGCCGTCGTTGTCATCGTCGGGATCGCAGACGTCGCCGAGCGCGTCGCCGTCGTTGTTGGCCTGGTTGGTGTTGGCGATGAACTGGCAGTTGTCCATCACGCCCGTCGTCGCGGGGACGAGCACGCCGCCGAAGGCCGGGATGATCGTGTCGGTGATGCTGTCGTTGTCGTCGTCGGGATCGCAGACGTCGCCGAGCGCGTCGCCGTCGTTGTTGGCCTGGTTGGCGTTGGCGATGAACTGGCAGTTATCCATCACGCCCGGCGTCGCGGCCTGGCTCGCCCCGCCGTACACCAGCACCAGCGTGTCGGTGATGCCGTCGTTGTCGTCGTCGGGATCGCAGATGTCGCCGAGCGCGTCGCCGTCGTTGTTCTGCTGCTGGGTGTTGGGGATCAGCGGGCAGTTGTCGGAGGTGTCGAGCACGCCGTCGTTGTCGTCGTCGAGGTCGCAGGCGTCGCCCTGGGTGTCGCCGTCGTTGTTGGCCTGCGAGGCGTTGGCGACCAGCGGGCAGTTGTCCGTCGCGTCGGGCTGCCCGTCGTTGTCGTCGTCGGGATCGCAGGCGTCACCGACGCCGTCGCCGTCGGTGTCGATCTGCGCGGCAGCGCACGCGGCGGCCGGCGTGCAGCCCGCCATCGGGTTACAGCCGATCGGCGGGTTCGAGAGCAGCTTGCACTTGTCGATCGTGTCGGGCACGCAGTCGTTGTCGGCGTCGCTGTCGCAGGCGTCGCCGAGGCCGTCGCCGTCGAGATCGGCCTGCGTGGGGTTCGGCACCGCCGCGCAGTTGTCGCAGACGTCGCCCCGGCCGTCGCCGTCGAGATCGGCCTGGTTAGCGTTCGCCGTCGTCGGGCAGTTGTCGCAAGGGTCGCCCTTGCCGTCGAGATCGGTGTCGAGCTGCGTCGGGTTGAAGATGAACTGGCAGTTGTCGACGGGCACGAGCTGCCCGTTCGACTGACAGAAGTACCCGCCGATGCCGAGCTGGAGCTTGTTGGCGCCGTTGGAGCAGGTGAAGTCGACCTTGCCGTCGTTGTCGTCGTCGTTGTCGCAGGCGTCGCCGATCAGATCCGCGTCCTGATCTTGCTGCTGCGGGTTCGCCGCCGTGGGGCAGTTGTCCGACGCGTCGGGGATGCCGTCGTTGTCCTGATCGTTGTCGCAGACGTCGCCGAGGCCGTCGTTGTCGATGTCCTTCTGGTTGATGTTGGCGACCGCAGGACAGTTGTCGCAGAGGTCGCCGAGCGTGTCGCCGTCGACGTCGGACTGGTTGGTGTTGGCCGTCGTCGGGCAGTTGTCGCAGGTGTCGCCGACGCCGTCGCTGTCGGTGTCGGTCTGGCTCGTGTTCGGCTTCGCGACGCAGTTGTCGCAGGCGTCGCCGATGCCGTCGTTGTCGGTGTCGGCGTTGGTCACGCTCGCTACCGCGGGGCACTTGTCGCACGCGTCGCCGAACAGATCGCCGTCGCCGTTGGCCTGGCTGGCGTTCGGGATCGTCGCGCAGTTGTCGCAGGCGTCGCCCACGCCGTCGCTGTCGCTGTCGCTGTTGGTCGCGCTGTTGACCGACGGGCACTTGTCGCAGGCGTCGCCGAACGCGTCGCCGTCAGCGTTCGACTGGGTCGCGTTGGCGACCGCGACACAGTTGTCGCAGACGTCGCCCACGCCATCGCCGTCGGCGTCGGCGTTGTTGGCGCTGGCGAGCGAGGGGCACTTGTCGCAGGCGTCGCCGAAGGTGTCGGCGTCGGCGTTGGCCTGGGTCGCGTTGGCGATCGTCGGGCAGTTGTCGCAGACGTCGCCCCGGCCGTCGCTGTCGCCGTCGAGCTGATTCTGGTTGGTGGTGCCAGGGCAGTTGTCGCAGGCGTCGCCGAGCGTGTCGCCGTCGGAGTTGGTCTGGCCGGTGTTGGCGACGACGCGGCAGTTATCGAGGGGCGTGAGCACCCCGGCGCCGGTGCACGAGAACCCGTTGATGCCGAGCACGAGCGAGCCCGACGAGCAGGTGAAGTCGGCCACGGTGTCGTTGTCGTCGTCGGGATCGCAGGCGTCGCCGATGCCGTCGCCGTCGGCGTCGACCTGGTTCAGGTTCACCGTGAGCGGGCAGTTGTCGGCCGTATCGAGGACGGTGTCGTTGTCATCGTCGGTGTCGCAGGCGTCGCCCTGCGCGTCACCGTCGTTGTTGGCCTGGGTCGAGTTGGAGATCGCCGGGCAGTTGTCGCAGACGTCGCCCTTGCCGTCGTTGTCGGTATCGGTCTGATTCGCACTGGCGAATGAGGGGCACGTATCGCAGACATCACCGAAGCCGTCGCCGTCGGCGTCCAGGTTGTTGGCGCTGGCGAACACGGGGCACTTGTCGCAGGCGTCGCCGATGCCGTCGCCGTCGCCGTCGGCTTGGTTCATGTTGGCAACGGTCGGACAGTTGTCGGCTGCGTCGGGGATCCCGTCGTTGTCCTGATCGCCGGGTGCGGCGTAGACGATGCCACCGACGACCATCAAGGCCACGACGACCAGAATGCGCGGCCAGAGCGAGCGTCGGCGCGAGGCGGGCGGAGACGGCAGATACGTGTGCTTCATGGTCGACAGTTCCTGAGGCAAAAAGAAAGAGCCACGCTCACAGGGCGCAGGCAGTGAACCCAGCCTTCGTGCAGTCCCCGGCCTTCGTGCAGACACAGAGCTTGTTCACGCATTCACCGAAGCCACCGCACGAGGCATCGGTGGTGCAGCCTCCGCCGCCGGTCGAAAGGCAGTACATCTTGCCGTTTTCATCAGTGCCAGTGCACGTTGCCCCGCCACTGCACGCGGCGCCGTTGACCGTGCACGTCTCGCCGCAAATGTGTTGGCCGGAGAGCAAGAGGCAGTCCTGGTTGGAGCCAGGCGCGCCGCAGTCGGCTGCCGTGCTGCACTGAGGCGCAATGCACGCTCCGTGCGCCATGTCGCACGTGTAGTTGTACGGATACTTATCGCTGGGGCAATCAGGTCCAGTGCCCGTCGAGCCCATAGGTGGGCAGCAGTCGCTCGATAGACCGCACGGCTTCGTACAGTACCCGTACACCGGCCCTCCGGTGCTCGTCGTCGCGGCGCTCGACGTGGCCGCGATCGAGCCTCCTGTGCCCGCGGCGCTGGTCGACGAAGCGCCGCCTCCGCTCGTGGTCGTCGTCGTCGCGACGCCGGTCGTCGTGCTCGCGTTGGTGGTCGTCGCGCCGCCCGCGCCGGAGGTAGTCGACGTCGTCGCAACGCCCCCGCTGCTGCAGGCGGCGACGCCCGCCGCGAGCGCCGCCAGCCCGAGAACCACCGCCGCTTGAGTAGATCGCATGGTGGCGTCGATGTTACCAGGGTGGGTGCGGGCGGTGGGGATCTTCCTGCGGGAGCGCCATCCCTCGACGGGGCTCGCCGTCCGCGGGGAGGCCGGCGCGACGCCGCGCATCACGCCGAGTTAGGAGGCTCAGGGCTGGAACTTCGCGAGCGCCATATCGAAGGTGGTCGTCGACATACCCGTGAGCACACCAGCTCCAAAATCGATGTTGCCTGAATCGAAGCCGGTGAGGACAACGCTCATCGTGGCTTTGTCGTAACGCACAGCGGAGGCTGCTTGCGCGCCTGTGGCGCCGAAAGATTTGCTCCAGACGTGTGCCAGGTTGGCATCGAACTTTGCGAGGAACATGTCAGTGCCGCCGCCGAACGGAAGCGCACCGCCGCCGAGATCGCCCGACGCAACGAGAGCCCCCGTCAAATAGATAGCGTCGGCCGCGTCCACGGTCAGGCTGATACCACTGATCACCGGGAAAATCTTGGCGTTAACGACGCCTCCGATGTTGGTATACTTGAGCAGAAACGCGTGGCGAGCACCGCCGACAGGAGCGCTCACCACGCCCCCGCCGAAATTTGTATCTCCGCTCACGTATCCTGTTACAACGACGTTGCTCGCGCTGTCCACTGCGACGTCGGCGGCAATATCGTAGTCGATCGCGGTGCCAAAGGCCTCGCCCCAGCTCGCGTTCCCATTGGTGTCGAGCTTGGCCACGAACGCGTCCCAGTCGCCGCCACCGCCGCTCGTCGTCAACTTCCCGGGAAAGGCGGTGAAGAAGATGTTTCCCTGGAACTGCCCCGCGATGAAGACGTTGCCGGTGCTATCGAGCGCGAGGCGCTGAAGCGTCGAATCGACGTTCGTGGTGCCGCTCTGCTCCTTGAATTGCTTCGCCCAGACGACCGCGCCGGTCGCGCCCGCCAGCTTCGTGACGAACACATCTGCACCCAGCGTCGTCGGCAAGCTGGTGGCGTCGAAGGTTACCTTGCCATGGAGTGTGCCGCCGACCACCACGTCGCCATTCGGATCGATGGCGAGCGCGGTCGCCTCGTTGTAACCCGAGATGCCGCCCGAAGAGCCGAAGCGTCTGGACCACAACGGCGCCCCGGCGGCGTCAAATTTCGCCACGAAGATGTCGACGTCCGAGCTGGCGGTGAGCACTCCACCGCCAAAATCTGCCGTTCCGCCGAACCCACCGCCGAGGTACACGTTGCCCATGGCATCGACTGCTACGGCGTTGCCGAGATCGTTGTCCGTCGGATCTCCGAAGCTCTTCGCCCACACAACGTCGCCTGCAGGATCGAACTTCGCCAGGAAAATGTCCCTGGCGCCAGCGGTGTTGAGGGTGATGCTGGTGTTATCGGCCTTCTTCAGCAACTTCATGGTGCCATCGAAGGTTCCCGTGACGAAGATGTTTCCCGTCATGTCGACGGCAATTGCCTTCGGGAGTTCGTTGTTGGGGTCACCCGCGAGAAAGCTCCACACAGCGTCGCTGCATGCAACTCCGTCGCAGTCTTCGTCTCCGGGCTTCTTGCAGTCCTCAGGCACCGAGTTCGGCGTCACATTGGGCACGCAGGCCATGTACCCCGTGCCATCCGGCAAGCACATCTGCATACCCGCTGAGCAAGCGCCGGGGAGACCGCTCGCACAGGCAGTTTGCGTCTGAGGTTGGCACATAACGGAGCTGCCGCCCGTGCCGGCTGTGCTGGTCGTGCTGCTGGCGCTTGTCACGCCTTCAGTTCCGGCCGATCCCCCTGTTCCGCTGGTCCCACCGTTCCCGGAGCTCGTCGACGTGCCGGTAGCCGATCCCTCGCGGAACTCATCGAGTCCGAGCAAGGCCGCGCAACCGGTGCCGAGCATGGTGAAACCGAGGAGCGCGGGAGCAGCATAACCAAGGCGCCTGGTCGTCATCGTGAACATCGACGCGAGCCTATCATCGAGCGGTACATGGTCGGCACCGATTTTTGACCGACCCATTGAACGCGCGGGCGACGACAGCCCGGCGGCGTCCGAGCGCTCCGATCTCGCGCCCGTGCCCACCTTCCTCGACGATCGCCAAGCGCCGCCGCCGCTCGTCGTTCTCAGTCAGCTCCCGGTAAGCCTTGGCCATCCGCCCGATGCCTCATTCGCGACGATGCTCGGCAGACATTGGACCGCGCGTACGCGTCGCACGACTCCATGAGTCGATGGGCTGTCAGCCAGAATAGCAACTCACCCTTTCGCGTAGCGGATCTCGGCGCGCGTGAGACCGGCTTCCTGGATAGCTTGCTCTATCGAGAAAGGACCGCCATCGAGCCGCGGCAAGATATCCAGGCCACGATCGAATCGCGATGTTCCAGCCGGTATCCGCGAGGATGTTGCGTCTATCAAGGCTCGGATTTGGCTCGATCTCCCAGGAGAACGTCACACCGGTACCCGTGAAGGAGGCAGGGAGCTGGTCCAGGGTCCCGTGCTGCGGGAGGTTGTCCAGCTCGAGGCCTCGCTCGTCAAGGCCCGCAGCTCGCTCGACGTCCGGCGCAACGCTTTCGATAAGGCCCACGGCCTCTGCGCCGCCCACGTAGAGACTCACAGTGCCAAGCCCGAAGACGTCCACGGGTTCGGCTTCGCCGTGCTCATCAAGGCGGCTCAAGTGTTCGCGCCGCAAGTGAACATCGAGGCCAAGTACGACAACGCCAGAGATGTCCTTTGCATCCAGGTTGTCTACACCTCCGGCCAGCACCAGAGCGCAATCGAAGTGAGCCCTGGTCCGGTGTCGTCTGGCGGCTACAGCTGCCTCGACGGCACTGGCGTCACCCAGGCACTCTCGGCCTACGCGCCCGGCGCCTACTGGATTCGCGCCGCCCGTGCGCTCCAAGAACCGCAGCGACCGGTTCGGCCCCATCGCCGTCGTCGTGAAGTAGCCCCGCTCTCCTGAGCGTGGGATCCCGATCCGGGATCCCCCACCTGAGATTCGGATTCGCGGATCGAACATCCTATCACCACCATCGCCAGCCGGAAGACGATCACCCTCGCGAAGCCGTGTCCAGTCTCCTTCGACCCAGCGGGCGCGAGGTGCGCACGCCGACGAGCCGCCGCGGCCTCGTTTCTGGTATCGTCGCCGTTCGGCCAAGGCCGCCCCCGCGGCCCGCCAAGGACAGGCAAATCGTGCGCACTCCCTCCATCGATCGAGCCTCTTCCACTCGCCGCGCCGCGTGGCTGCTCGCGGGCGCGGCCGCGCTCTCCGCCGCTCCGGCCGCGTGCTCGCACGACGCCCCGGGGACGACCGCCGAGAAAGACGCGCCGCCCGCGACGCCGGAGATCGACGCCGCGTCCAGCGCGAAGCTCGCCGCGATCCGCGCGCGCTTCCCCGCCGCGCTCGCCGCGAACGAGGGCGTCCGCGCGCGCGACGACGCGGCCGGCGACGCGATCCAGATCGATCTCCCGGCCTCCACAAAGCGCGCCGCGACGCTCGATCTCCCGCGCCGCGCCGACGGCGCGATCCACCTGACCGACACCGCGTCGCACCTGCAAATCGCCATCTCGCTCGAGGGCGCGGCGCCCGCGCGCGCCGCGATCGACGGCGGCGTCGTCCTGTACGCGGGCGCCGCGCCCGGCGACGGCGACGTCATCCACGTGCCGAGCGCCGCCGGCACCGAAGACTTGATCCACTTCGATCGCGCCCCCGCTAAAGAGCAGCTCCGCTACCGCGTCGACGTCGGCCAGGCCGCCGGGCTCCGCCTCTTCGCCGGCACGCTCGAGCTCCTCGACGCCGCGGGGACTCCCCTCCTCCGCGTCGCCCCGCCGTACGTGCTCGACGCCCGGGGCCAGCGCCACGAGGCCGAGCTCGCGCTCGACGGCTGCGCGGCCGACACCAGCGCGCGCGCCCCGTTCGGTCGCCCCGTCACCAGCCCCGGTGCCGCGTTCTGCACGGTCAGCGTCGACTGGCACGCAGCGCACGTCGCCTATCCCGCGCTCGTCGATCCGTACTGGGGCACCACGTTCAACACCCTGGTCACGCCGCGCCTCCGCCACACGACAACCCTGCTCAACCCGTCTGACGTGAAGAGCCTCGCGCTCGTCGCGGGCGGGTTTGCGGCGGTCGGCGGCGCCGCGCTGAAGTCGGCCGAGATCTACGATCCGCTCAGCCGCCGCTTCACCCCGACGGGGCTCCTCGCCGTCGCGCGCGGCTCCCACACTGCCACGCTCCTCTCGAAGGTGGCCCCGCCGACCCAGCTCGGCTCGGCCGATCCGGTCCTCGTCGCCGGCGGCGCCGACAGCGCCGGAACGCCGCTCGCCACGCTCGAAATCTACGATCCCGCGACTGGCCTCTTCCAGACCGATCCCGCGCCGATGGCCTTCCCGCGCTTCGGCCACTCGGCCACGCTATTCGCCGATCGCACGGTGCTCCTCGCCGGCGGCACCACGCTGCCGCTCAATCAGCCCACGCCCACCGCGGCGATCTACACCTTCACCAGCCTCGTCGGCGGCGTTCTCACCGGCACGGTCACCTCGACGGCGACGCCGATGAAGAACTCGCGCACCGGCCTCGCGTCGGCCCGCCTCGGCACGGGCAAGGTGCTGCTCACGGGCGGCTTCGTCCTCGCCGGCGGATCGCTGCAAGCCCTTCAATCCGCGGAGATCTACGATCCCGCGACCGACGCGTTCCTCGATATCACGCCGGCCAACAACGGCATCGCGCTGATGGCGATCCAGCGCGGCGGGCACACCGCCACGCCGATCGGTAGCGGGCTCACGCTGATCGCGGGCGGCACCACCAACACCGTCGCTGGCACGTTCCCCACGGCGATCGACATCTACTCCGACGGCTCGGTCGGCGGCGTCACCGGCTTCCTCAACCCGGGCAGCCTCGGCAACCTCACGACGGGGCGCGCCTCGCACACGGCGACGCTGCTCGCCAACGGCAACGTGCTCATCGCCGGCGGCTTCAACAGCGGCAGCTCCATCTCGGCGGCCGAGGTCTTCGTTACCAAGACGAAGACCTTCAGCCCGCTCGGCACCCCCGTGCCGATGGGCGCGCGCGGCGATCATGCGTCGCTGCTCGTCAACGCGGGCGACTCGACCGCCGCCGGCCACACGGTCCTCGTTACCGGCGGTACCACATCGTCCACGAACGGAGCCACGGCGCTCGCGTCCGCGGAGATCCTCCACAACGACAACGGCGAGCCCTGCACGCTCCCCGACGAGTGCGCCTCCGGCTTCTGCGCCGACGGCGTCTGCTGCACCACGGCTTGCACCGGCGAGTGCAACGCATGCAGCACCGCGACCCAGGAGGCCGACGGGAAGAACTTCAACGGCACCTGCGGGTTCGCGAGCAAGGGCTCCGACCCCCAGGTCCAGTGCATCAACGAGCTCGAGATACACACCCAGTGCAACGGCAAGGGCGTCCCCGAGCAGGCCGGCACCACCAAGGACTGCAAGCCCGGCACCTGCGACGCCCAGAACCAGTTCTGCGTCACGACCTGCAAATCGACGGCGGAGTGCTCGGTCACCGGCTTCTGCGATCTCACGGATCCGAACGCGGGCGTGTGCTCGCCGAGGCGCGTCGACAGCACGATCTGCGCGGCCGACGAGGAGTGCTTCAACGGCCATTGCGTCGATGGCCTCTGCTGCGACCTCGCCTGCGACGGCCAGTGTCAGGCCTGCGACGTCCCTGGTTTCCCGGGGAAATGCACGGCGTTCGGCACCGAGTCGACGCACGAGCAGCCCCACCCGAACGACCTCAACCCGAAGACGGCGACCAAGCCGCGCGCCGCGTGCGACGGCGTCGTCGGCGGCAAGGCGACGTCGTGCACCGGCTACTGCGTCGGCGCGATGGACCCCCTTCACTGCCAGGATCCCGGCGCGAGCGTCACGCTCCAGGGCCCGACCTGCGCCGACGTGGCCGGCGCCGCGTCGAAGCTCACCTCGTATCCGTGCGACGGCAAAGGCACCAACACCGAGGTCGCGAGCGACTGCGGCGGCTTCCTCTGCGCCGACGCCACCACCTGCAAGACGGCCTGCGCCGCCGACACCGAGTGCCTCCCCGACTTCGTGTGCACCGACAAGGTCTGTCAGGCGCTGACTGGCCCCCTCTGCGACGGTGGCAACATCCTCCGTCGCCCCGCGGCCCAGGGCGGCAACACCCCTTGCGCCGATCACTACACCTGCCCTGCCCTCGCCACGGCCTGCCGCACCGACTGCGATTCGGTCAACGACTGTGTCGACGGCCTGGTCTGCAACGGTGACCGCAAGTGCGTCACTCGCCCCGCGGCGGCGGTGATCACCGCCTGCAACGTGGGTCAGCCCGGCGACGCCCCGCCGAGCCCACTCCCGTGGACGGCCGCTCTCGGCACTCTCGCTGCCCTCGCGATTTTCCGCCGCCACACCCGCTGAAAGCAATTCGCACGACCCAGGTGGGTGTGAACGCGCCCCTTGGGTGAGACCACGCGCGCCGCCCACCGGCGCGTCGCCTCCTCGCATGCACGACGATCTCCTCGATCTCCTCCTCGCGCTCGACGGCGTCCGCCAGAGCCCGCGCTACCACCCCGAGGGCGACGCCCTCTACCACTCGCTCCAGGCCTTCGATCTCGCCCGCCGCGCCACCGACGATCGGGCGCTCTGGGCCGCGGCGTTGCTGCACGACGTCGGCAAAGCGGTAAGCTCGCCCGACCACGACGCGATCGGGGCAGAAATCCTCGACGGCCTCGTCGCCCCTCGCGTCGTCTGGCTCGTGCGCCACCACCTCGATCTCCTCGAAGCCCCCGGCGTCACCAAGCGTCGCCTCCGCGGCAGCTCCGCCCTCGTCGATCTCCAGCGCCTCCGCCGCTGGGACGTGGGCGGCCGCTCGCCGTCCGCCGTGGTCCTCGACGCCGCCGACGCGCTCGTCGTCCTGTTCGACGGCGCCGATCTCTTCTCCCTCTCGCCCGACGGCCAGGCCGCCCCCGATCATGAGGAAATCGTTTGAGCACCAACGATTCGAGCGCCCGCGAAGGGAGATGCCCCGCGTCCGCCTGAGCGCCGATCCCGAGCGCCTCCGCGGAGCCCGCCCGCTCTGGGACGACGGTCCCGACGACGACCCGCGGGGCGCCCGCGCCGAGCTCCGCGACGCCGTGCGCGACGCGGTCACGAACCAGCTCACCGACAAGCAGCGCGAGGTCGTCGAGGCCTATTTCTTCGAGGGCCTCTCCCAGGGCGACATCGCCCGTCGACTCGGCATCTCGCAGCAGGTGGTGCAGAAGCGGCTCCACGGCGCGCCCCGCGGCGGCAAGCTCGTGGGCGGCGCGATTCACCGCCTCCGCGTGGCCCTCGCCGAGCGGGTGATGCCATGAGCGCCGAGCGCTTCGGGGGCCTCCGCGCCCGCATTGCCATGGAGGCGGCCCGCCTCATGTACGAGGAGGGCGTGAAGCAGTACTTCACGGCCAAGCACCTCGCCTGCAAACGCATGCTGGGCAAGGTCGCCGGCAAGCGCGCCCGCTACCGCCCCGCCGATCTCCCTTCCAACGGCGAGATCCGCGACGCCCTGCTCTCGCTCGCGCAGCTCGCCGAGGGCGATCTCCGCACGCGCCGCCTCTTCGCCATGCGGATCACCGCGCTCGAATCCATGCGCGCCCTTGCCCCGTTCGAGCCGCGCCTGATCGGGTCCGTCAGCACCGGCCACATCCGCCGCGGCAGCGACATCGATCTCCAGGTCTTCACGCCCGATCCCGACGCCCTCGAGAATCACCTCGACGCCCTCGGATGGGCCTTTGAACGCGAGCCCGTCACCATCCAGAAATTCGGCGAGATCCGCGAGTATCTCCACTTCCACGTGGTCGACGTCTTCGCCGTCGAGCTCACCGTCTACGAGCCGCGCGAGCTGCGCTTTCGCCCGCGCAGCAGCACCGATGGTAAACCCATCGTCCGCATGGGCGAAAAGGCCCTCGAAGCGCTCCTGTTGAAAGAGCACAACGAGGACTGGTCACGCTACCTCGCGACCGGCGAGATCGAGGGGATGGAAGAGCTGCTGAGCGAAGCTGACGACGACGAGTCGGCGCCCCGCCCAGGGCCCTGGGATGGCCTGATCGCGAGCGGCCCCGACAACGATGATCCGATAGCGGGAGAGCCGGGCGAAGAGAACGATCCAGAGGAGAGCTACGAGGCTTTGCCGGGATTCGAATCGTTTGGCTGAGGACGAGAGAAGAGAGGAAGAGGAGAATTCAACGCAAAGGCGCGGGGCACGCAAAGACGCAAAAAGATGAAGAAGAGAAAGATATTTATTCTCTCTCCTCTCGTTTTTTGCGCCTCTGCGTTTTTGCGTTTTGCGTTAAATTCCGGATCTCCAGCTCTATGTCACTGCCCCGCAGGGTGCCAGATCGTCTTCATCTCCACGAAGCGCTCGATCCACCGCGGCGACTCCGTGGCAGCCGCGTCGAACCACTCCGCCTCGTTCAGGCTCCGCACGCGCACGCGCTTCACGCTGCCCGCGCCCTGCTCTTCCGCAGCCTTGGAGATCGCCGCGTCGACGCCGTGAAGGTCCAGGGCAGCAATCTCCATGTGCTTGGCCAGGTGCGGCAGCACCTCGCCGACAGGGCCCGTGAGGATGTTGACGACCCCGCCGGGCAGATCGCTCGTCGCGAGGGCCTCGCTGAACGTCACCGAGGTGCGCGGATCCGCCTCGCTGGCGAGCACGACGACGGTGTTGCCCGAGGCGATGATCGGCAGGATGCACCCCGCGAGCCCGAGCAGCGCCGGGCGGGCCGGGGCGACCACCGCGACGACACCCATCGACTCCGGAGAGGTGAAGTTAAAGTGCGGCCCCGCGACCGGGTTGAGGCTGGAGAACAGGCTTTGATACTTGTCCGTCCAGCCGGAGTAGGCGATCACGCGATCGATCGTCGCCGCGACCTCCACGGCCGCTTGCTTCGGATCGAGGCCGCCGCGGACCAGCGATTTCGTCAGCTCGTCCGCGCGCGCGTCGAGCATCTCGGCGAGGCGATAGAGGATCTGACCGCGGTTGTAGCCGGTGCGAGCCGACCAGCCGTCCCACGCGGCGCGCGCGGCGACGACGGCGTCGCGGCCGTCCTTGCGCGAGGCCCGGGGGATGTTCTCTTTCGACGCGCTGCCCGGAGCTTCGGCCACCTGGGTAGTCCTCCCGGACTCGGAGCGAATGAACGCCCCGCCCACGTACATCTTGTACGCTTTACGCACGGTCAATCGCACGGACTCGGTATCTGCCACTGCCGTCTTCCCGCTGTCTTCGGCCTTCGGGCCGCCGTTCTTCGCCGCCATCTCAGTCCACCTCGAGGTAGGCGAGGAGTCCTTGGCGCCCGCCCTCGCGACCGAATCCGCTCTCTTTGTAGCCGCCGAACGGCGAGCTCGGATCGAACTTGTTGAACGTGTTCGCCCAGATCACGCCGGCGCGGAGGCGCTGCGCGACCCAGAAGCTCTTGGCGCCCTTCTCCGTCCAGATGCCCGCCGAGAGGCCGTACATGGTGTTGTTGGCCTTCTCGACGGCCTCTTCCGGCGTGCGGAACGTCAGCACCGAGAGCACCGGCCCGAAGATCTCTTCGCGGGCGATGCGGTGCGACTGCGAGACGCCGGTGAACAGCGTCGGAGCGAACCAGTAGCCGCGATCGGGGATCACGCATGGAGCGCTGAAGCGAGTGGCGCCCTCGGCCTCGCCCGCCGCCACGAGGCCGCGGATTTTGTCGAGCTGCATCCGCGAGTTGATCGCCCCGATGTCGGTGTTCTTGTCGAGCGGATCGCCGAGGCGGATCGTCGCCATGCGGTCCTTCAGCTTGCGGATCAGCACCTCGTGGATGCCCTCCTCCACCAGCAAGCGCGAGCCCGCGCAGCACACGTGGCCTTGATTGAAGAAGATCCCGCCGATGATGCCCTCCACGGCCTGATCGAGCGCCGCGTCGGCAAACACGATGTTGGCCGCTTTGCCGCCGAGCTCCAGCGTGAGCTTCTTTTGCGTGCCGGCGAGGGCGCGCTGGATCTTCTTGCCCACGTCGGTCGATCCGGTGAACGCGACCTTGTCGACGCCGGGGTGGCCGACCAGCGCCGCGCCCGTCGCGCCCGCCCCGGTGACGATGTTGACGACGCCGGGCGGGAGATCCGCCTCCTCGATGATCTGCGCGAGCATCAGCGCCGTGAGGGGCGTCGTCTCGGCCGGCTTGAGCACGCAGGTGTTGCCCGCCGCGAGCGCGGGGGCGAGCTTCCACGCGGCCATCAGCAGCGGGAAGTTCCACGGGATGACCTGCCCCGCGACCCCGAGCGCGCGGGCGTTGCGCCCCGGGAACGCGTGCTCGAGCTTGTCGGCCCAGCCCGCGTAGTAGAAGAAGTGCGCGGCCGCGAGCGGGACGTCGACGTCGCGCGACTCCTTGATCGGCTTGCCGCCATCCATCGTCTCGACGATGGCGAGCTCGCGGGCCTTCTCCTGCAGCGCGCGCGCGATGCGGAAGAGGTATTTGCCGCGGTCGAGCGGGCGGAGCTTAGACCAGTATTTCTCGTAGCCGGTTCGCGCCGCCTGCACCGCAAGATCGACGTCCTTCGCGCTGGCATCGGCGATCTCGGCGAGCTTCTCCTCGGTCGAGGGGCTGATGGTGTCGAAGTACTTCTTCGATTCCGGAGCCTTCCATTTGCCGCCGATGAAGAGGTCGTACTTCGCCTGGAGCTTGATGTGATCTCTGGCCTCGGGCGCGGGCGCGTAGGTCCACACGTCGCCGAAGGCCATTCCGATCGCCTTCGATTCAGGGCGTTTCGCGTCGGGCTTCGCGGCCGCCGTGGTCGCGGGCGCGGTCGAGGCAGCTTCTTTGGTGCTCATCCGATCCTCAATCCTTGCTGAAGTAGTCGCCGCCCTGGTACGCGCCGGTGCGCTCTTTTTCGAGCTGCATGAGCACGTCGTTGAGCAGCGTGGAGGCGCCGAAGCGGAACATCTCGTTATCGAGCCAGGCGTCGCCCAGCGTCTCTTTGACCATCACGAGGTAGTGCAGCGCCTGCTTCGATGTGCGGATCCCGCCGGCCGGCTTCATGCCGATGCGCTTGCCCGTCGCGTAGTAGTAGTCGCGGATGGCCTCGAGCATCACCAGCGTCACCGGGAGCGTCGCGGCGGGGATGATCTTGCCCGTCGACGTCTTGATGAAGTCGCCGCCGGCGAGCATCGCGATCTGGCTGGCCTTGCGGACGACGTCGTAGCTGCCGAGCTCGCCCGTCTCGAGGATCACCTTCAGATGAGCCTCGCCGCAGGCCTCTTTCGTCGCGGCGATCTCGTCGAACACCGCGTTGTACTGGCCCGAGAGCATGGCCCCGCGATCGATCACCATGTCGATCTCGTCGGCGCCGAGCTCCACCGCCTGGCGCACGTCGGCGAGCTTCACCACGAGCGGCGAGAGGCCGCTCGGGAACGCCGTCGACACGCTCGCGACCTTCACCGTCGAGCCCTCGAGCGCCTTCTTCGCGACGGGCACGAGCTTGGGGTAGACGCACACCGCGGCGCACGAGGGGACCGTCGGATCCGTGCTCGGAAACCGGGCTTTGTGCGACATCTGCCGCACCTTGCCGGCCGAGTCTTTCCCCTCGAGCGTGGTGAGATCCATCATCGAGATCGCGAGCTTCAGCCCTTTGACCTTGGTCTCTTTCTTGATGCTCCGCTTCGTGAACGAGGCGGCGCGCTCTTCCACCATCACCTTGTCGACGCTGGGCGCCTCGAAGCTCGGGTAGTGCGCGCCGCGCGCCGCGACGGGGCCTCCGTGGGTTCCGCCGTTCCCGCTTCCGTTACCGTTTCCGTTCGTGTTTCCGTGGGCCATTCGCGCCTTCTCCAGGGGGCGGCACGCTACCAGAACCCGCCGGGCGATCCCACCGCCCCGTGCTACGTTGCCGCCGCGATGCGCACTGCCCTTCACACCCTCGTCTTCGCCTCCACCCTCTCGCTCGTCGCCTGCGGCGCGGCGCAGCGCCCCGACGGAGGCAGCGGCCTCCTGCCCGTGGGCTCGCCCGCGCCCGAGCTCTCGGCCACCGATCAAGCGGGCAAACCCCACTCGCTCACCGAAGAGCGCGGTCACCCGGTCATCATTTATTTCTACCCGAAGGATGGCACTCCCGGCTGCACCAAGGAGGCCTGTGCCTTCCGCGACACCTGGAAGAGCTTCGCCGACGCCGGCGTCCAGGTCTTCGGCGTCTCGGCCGACGATCAGAAATCGCACGAGCAGTTCGCCAAGGAAGAGAAGCTCCCGTTCCCGATCCTGGCCGATCCCGAGCACAAATGGATCTCGGCGTTCGGCGTGGGGACGCGCCTCGGAATGGCCTCGCGCGTGAGCTTCCTCCTCGATAAAGACGGCAAGGTCGCCAAGGTCTACCCCGACGTCGATCCGGCGTTCCACGCGCCCGAGGTCCTGAAGGACGCCGCCGCGCTCCCGAAGTGATCTTCGCGCCGGCGATTCCAGGCGCGCGCGAACCCTGGTAGATCCAGGGCCGTGCTCAGCCTCTCCGGTCCGCAAAGCGTCAATGGCCTCAAGCTCTGGGTTCATCGCTTCCGCGATCCCGAGGCGAGTCCCTCTGGCCTGACTGTCCTGCTTGTCCACGGCTTCCTCGACTCCGGGGCCACGTGGGACCTCGTCGCTCCGGCGCTAGCCCGCGCCGGACACGACGTGATCGCCCCGGATCTCCGAGGATTCGGGCAGAGCGAGTGGATCGGCGCCGGCGGCTACTACCACTTTCCCGACTACGTCGCCGACCTCTCCGAGCTCATCGACAGCGTCGCTCCGCGCCGCCTCGCGCTGGTCGGCCACTCGATGGGTGGCACCGTCGCGGGGCTGCTCGCGGGCGCGCGCCCGGACCGCTTCGAGCGCCTGGCGCTGCTCGAAGGCATGGGTCCCGTCGCCGGCGAGCCCGAGCTCGCGGTCGACCGCATGAAGGCCTGGCTGCGCAACCTCCGCGAGACCAGGCGCACGAGCCGCCCGCTCTCCACGATGCAAGAGGTGATCGAGCGCCTCGCCCTCCACCACCCACGCGTCCCGCGCGCGGTGATCGAGAGTCGGGCCGAGCTGCTCACCCGGATCGACAACCAGGGACAGCTCATCTGGGCCTACGATCCGCTCCACCGCACCACCGCGCCGACTCCCTTCAACATCGAGAATTTCCGCTGTTTTCTCCGGCGAGTAGAGTGTCCGACGCTGGTCGTCAGCGGTGGTCCGCTGGGCTGGCACCCGCCCGACGAGGCCGAGCGCGCCACCTGCCTCCGCTCCGTTCGCCACATCGAGCTTCCGAGCGCGGGCCACATGATGCACTGGACCGCTCCCGACGCCCTCGCGACGAGCCTCCTCGACTTCTTCGCCGAGCCCGCGCCTCCGCGCCTGGAGTGAGCGCGGCTTCAAGGCCTCTGCGAGCCACCGGCGTCAAGGTGGCCAGTTGATGGTCCGCCTCGTCGTTCGCGACGGCGAACACGCCGGGGAACCACGAGTCGATGAGCATGCCCCAGCCGCGCGTCCCGATGAGGAGCGGAATCGGGACGTGAACCTTGTTGTAATGACTCTCGAGCTCGCCGTCGGTCTCGAGCTGCATCCGGCGGATCTTCCCGCGCTGGTTCACGTCGTCGAACGACTCGCCCGGCCCGTAGAAGCCCCCGGCGGCGTCGACGCGGGGGCGCAGGCGGAAATACGCGACGGGCGCGCCGCCGGACGCCGGCACGATCTGGAGACGAAAGCGACCCTCCGCCTGCGCCGCGACTGCCAGCGTCGCCTGGTTTCCACCGGGGTAGCGCAGCGTGATGGCGAGGGAGCTCGCGCTCTTCGACGTCACCTCGATCGACGTGACCGCGAGGAACTCGAGGCCTCCGGGCGGCGGCTGGAGCGCGTTCGGGATCGCCAGCGCGGTGGGATCGTAGTTGGCCGCGTCGTCGAGCGCCGTCACCGTGCCGAGCTCGAGCCCATAGAGCGGAAAGTGCAGGAGAGTCTCGTCGCCCTTCAGCAGCGCGAGATCGCCGGCGTCGGGATCGACGCGCACGCGAAAGCCCCCCGCCGCGAGCATCACCGTGGGGCGGGGCGTCGGCGCCGGCGGCGCGGTTTCGCTGCTGCACGCCGCGAGGGCCGCCGTGGAGAGCGCGAGGACCGGGAGCGGAAAGCGGCAGTGGAGGCGTGATTTCAAGGCGGAGACGAGGCTACCAAGGCCCGACCGCGCAGCACAAGCGCGCACCCGATTTCGGCCCACAGCGGCGCGGCGACCGGTTCGCCGTTGACCGCGAGGAGGCCGTTTTGTAACGTGTTTTCAAAGATGATAGGCAGGCTTGTCGGCGGCAAATACAGCCTCGAGCGCGAGATAGGCCGCGGTGGCATGGGGTCGATCTGGGTCGCCCTCGACACCCAGCTCCGCCGCCGCGTGGCCCTCAAGCTGATGCGCCCGGAGATGACGTCGGCGAGCTCGCGCGGCCGCTTCGAGCGCGAGGCCATGGCTGTCGCCCGCATCCAGAACCCGCACGTCATCCAGATCTACGACTACGGCATCGACGAAGAAGCCCAGTACATCGTGATGGAGCTCCTCGAGGGCGAGGACATGGAAGCCCGCATCGTGCGGAACCCGCGCCTCTCGATCGCCGCTGTGGCCACGTTCGTCACCCAGACGGCGAAGGCGCTCGGCGCGGCGCACGCAGCGGGCATCGTCCACCGCGATCTCAAGCCGGCCAACATCTTCCTCGCGCGCGGCGAGGCCGAGGAGATGGTCAAGATCCTCGATTTCGGCGTCGCCGCGATGAGCTCGCTCGGCGACGATCTCCACACGACGCGCACGGGCACCGTGCTCGGCACGCCCCACTACATGAGCCCCGAGCAGGCCCGCAGCGCGCGATCGCTCGACCACCGCAGCGATCTCTGGTCGCTCGGCGTCGTGGCCTACCGCGCGCTCACCGGCCAGCACCCGTTCACGGGGGAGTCGCTCGGCGACCTCATCGTGAAGATCTGCACCGATCCCTTCGCGCCGGCCTCGGAGCTCGTGCCCGAGCTCGGGGCCGAGGTCGATCACTTCTTCGAGCGCGCCCTGGCGAAGGATCCCGCGCAGCGCTTCCAGTCGGCGCGCGATCTCATGCGCACGTTCGCGGGCCTCGTCGGCGACGGCCGCGAGGGGCGCGCCGCCAAGATCCTGGTCATCGACGACGAGCCCGATCTCGCGCTGCTGATCAAGCAGCGCTTCCGCCAGCAGATCCGCAAATCGGTGTACGAGTTCGTCTTCGCGCAGGACGGCGCCGCGGCGCTCGAGCAGCTGCATTTGCACCCGGACATCGATCTCGCGCTCTCGGACATCAACATGCCGGGGATGGACGGCCTCACGTTCCTCGAGCGCGCCTCCGAGCTCCGCCCGCTGCTCGAGGTGGTGATGGTCTCGGCCTACGGCGACATGACCAACATCCGCTCGGCGATGAACCGCGGCGCGTTCGATTTCCTCGTCAAGCCGATCGACTTCAAGGACTTCGAGGTGACGATCACCAAGACGCTCAAGCACGTCACCGACGCGCAGCACACCGCGCGATCCCTGGAAGAGAACGCTATTTTGCGGATGTTCGTCAGCGGCGTGGTCCTCGATCGGCTCCCGCGCCGCGCCATGGCCGGCGACGTGACGGCGAGCGAGAGCGTCGACGTATCGGTGGTATTCATCGACATCTGTGGCCTCGATCGGCTGCTCGCGTCGGGCCCGCCCGAGGCGGCGATGCGCACGCTCAACGCCAACTTCGAGATCATCGTGCCCGAGGTCGCGGCGCGGAACGGCATCGTCGACAAGTTCCTCGGCGACGCCGTCCTCGCGGTGTTCCGCGGCGACCAGCACGCCGAGCGCGCCCTCGACGCCAGCCTCTCGGTGCGCAGCCAGCTCGCGCGGATGGCCGAGCGCGCCGGCGAAGACTCGCCCTACGCCTGCGGCGTGAGCATCGGCATCGACAGCGGCCGCGTCGCGCTGGGGAGCCTGGGCTCGCGCGCGCTGTCGCGCCTCGATTTGACGGTGATCGGCGCCGCGGTCAGCGCGGCGGCGCGCCTCGAAGCCATCGCCGAGCGCGGCCAGATCCTGATCTCGGAGCGCGTGTTCGGCGCTGTGCATGGCGCGTTCGAGTGCGAGCCGCAGAAGCCGGTGACGCTGCCCGGGCACGACGGGCCGGCGGCCGTGTTCAACATCGTCGGGCGCATCCAGGCCTCGGAGCCGAGCCAGATCTCCGAGGCCCGCACCGTGCAAATGGATGAGAGCTCGGTGCGATTCGCGGCGCCGGGCGACGCCGATCGGATCCACGAGATCCAGGCGGCGCTCGACGGGGGATCGAGCAACCGTTAGCGCCGTCGCGGGGCAGGCCGGCCGATGGAAGACGACCAGTTCCAGCCGGGCGATCTCGTCGCGCAGCGCTATCGCCTCGACCACCTCCTCGGCAGCGGCGGCATGGGCACGGTCTGGGCGGCGACCCACACCGTCACGGGCAAGTCCGTCGCGCTGAAGATGCTGCGGACCCGCCACGACGCGACCGCGCGACGGCGCGTCCTGCGGGAAGCGCGCGCGGCGTGCGCGGTGCACCACCCGAGCGTCATCGTCATCCACGACGTGATCGAGGCGGCCGATGGATCGCCGGTGCTGGTGATGGATCGCCTCGAAGGCGAGTCGCTGCGCGCGCGCCTCGATCGCCAGCGAACGCTGCCGCTCGCGGAGGCGCTCCGCATCGCGCGGACGGTGCTGGAGGCGCTCGAGGTCGCGCACGCCGCGGCCATCGTTCACCGCGATCTCAAGCCCGAGAACCTCTTCCTGCTCGTGAGCGGCGAGCTCCGGCTCCTCGACTTCGGGGTGGCCAAGCTCATCGCCTCGGACGACGCTCCGGCCGCGGGATCGGGCGCGCTCACCTCGACGGGAGCGATGGTCGGGACGCCGTTCTACATGGCGCCCGAGCAAGCCTTCGGCGAGGCGATCGACGGCCGCGCCGATCTCTGGGCGGTCGGCATCGTGCTGTACGAGTGCCTGTCGGGTGAGCTCCCGACGCGCGGCGACAACCTCGGGCAGGTGCTGCGGATCCTCAGCAAAGGGCGGATCCCGCCGCTCGGACCGCGCGCGCCCGGCGTGCCGCGGGCGATCGCCGCGGTCGTCGATGGGCTGCTGTCGATCGACGCCGCGGGGCGGGTACCCACGGCGCGGGCGGCGCTCGACGCGCTGGAATACGCTCGAAATGAAGCCGATTCGAGCGCGGTTACGTCGACCGAGGCGCGGGCCCCGGAGGTCGCGATCGCCGCGTCCGCGGTGGGCGCGGCGGCGCGACCCGTCCGCCGGCGCCTCGCCGCGATCGCCGCGGCCGTCGTGCTCGTCGGCGCGGCGTCGGCGATCGTTTTCACCCGCCCGCGCTCGCCGATCGTCGATGCGGCGGCGCCCGTCGCGCCATCGCCCGCCTCGCCGCTCCCGGATCTCAGGACCATCGCCGTCGCGGCCCCGAGCGTGGTGGTGGCCTCTCCGCCCTCGGCGCCGGCAGCAGCGGCCGCGCGACCTCCGGTCGTCGTGACCCCTGGGCCCGTCGCCCGCGCGCCTCTCGTCGCGTCGGCCGTCGCGCCGACGACGGCCCCCGCCGCGAGCGCGCCGCCAACCACGAAGCTGCTGACAAACGTGCCCTTTTAGGCGACCCTCGGCGCGATGCTGGAGGCACGACGGCTCGCGGGGATGCTGCTGTTCGCCGTCGCGCTGGCGACGGAGCCCGCGCTCGCGGACGATCCTTCGCCGGCCCTCGTCGAGGCGCGTGAGGCCTTCACCCGCGGCGCCGATCTCGCGAAAGACGCGCAGTGGAGCGCGGCGCTGGCCTCGTTCGAGCGCTCGGCCAAGCTCCGTCCACACGCGTGGACGACGTACAACATCGGCGTCTGCGAGCGCGCGCTCGGCCGCTACACGCGGGCGCAGCGCACCTTCGCGCGAGCCCTCGATGAGAACCGACCGGGATCGGATCTGCCGGAGACCACCGTCGACGACGTGCGCCGCTTTCAGGCCGAGATCGACGGCCTCGTCGCGCGCCTCGACGTCACGCTCGATCCCGCCGACGCCGCGATCGCCGTCGACGGCGCGCCGCTGGAGCGCCGCCTCGCGGCCCCCGACGCGCGACCGGTGCTGGTCGCCGGCACGCTGCCCGCGGGCCCGGGAAAGGCCCCGCCCGCCGCGCGATTCCAGCTCGTGCTCGATCCTGGATCGCACGTGCTGATGGTCACCCGCGACGGCTTCGCGACTGCGGCGCAGACCGAGGTCGCGCGCCCGGGCGAGCGCCGCACCCTGGAAATCAAGGTCGATCGCATGCCCGCGACCGTCGCTGTCGCCGCGAGCGAGCGCGACGCCGTCGTGACGATCGATGGGCTCGACGTGGGGACCACGCCGGTCACGCTGCAGCGCCCCGCGGGCGTGCACCACGTGATCGTGCGCAAGCCGGGGTTCGATCCGTACGAGATCGACGCCACGGTGAAGGCCGGCCAGCGCCTCGAGATCGCGGCCACGCTCAAGCTCCACAAGCCGAGCGTGCTCACCCGCTGGTGGTTCTGGACCGCCGCCGGCGCCGTCGTCGCGGGGACGGTGCTCACCACCTACGCGTTGACGCGCCCCGATCCGACCCGCCCGCCCGTCGACGGCGGCGGCCTCGGCTGGGCGGTGCGCGTGCCCTGATCGATCGCCTCAGCGCGCTCGCGCGAGCTCGTCCAGGATCTCGTGGACGTCGCCGAGATCGGGCCTCCCCGCGCGATCGTGCGCGAGCATCCGATCGATGAGCTCGGTGAGCACGCGCGGCGCCTCCGGCGCGAGCTCCGCCGTCGGCCTCAGCGCGTCGCGGCCCGCGCTGCGGACGAGCTGCGCGTACGACGTCCCCTCGAGCGGCCGGCGGCCCGTCAAGCACTCGTACGCGAGCGCGCCGATGGCCCACACGTCGGCGCGGCTGTCGATGTCGCCCTCGCCATAGAGCTGCTCGGGGGCCATGTAGTGCGGCGTCCCGACGATGGCGCCGGTCCGCGTCAGCACCTCGACGTCGTGACCGACGAGCTTGGCGAGGCCGAAGTCGAGGAGGAGCACCACCGGCTCGGAGGCCTCGGTCTCGCGCGCGAGGAAGACGTTCTGAGGCTTCAAATCGCGGTGAAGCACGGAGCGGGCGTGGGCGGCGCGCACCGCGGCCACGAGCGGCAAGAGGACCTTGATCGCCGCGGCGACGCCGAGCTTCTTCTCGCGCGCGAGGAGCCGATCGAGCGACTCCCCCGAGAGCAGATCCATCACCAGGATCGGGGGCGCGCCGCCGATCCAGAGCACCTCTTTCACCTCGACGATGCTGGGGTGCCCGATCAGCGAGGCGACCAGCGCCTCGCGGCGGGCGCGGCGGGTCAGCTCGGGCGTGTCGACCTTGAGCATCTTCAGCGCGACGAGCCGCCCGCCGTCGAGGGTCGACGCCGCCCAGACCACGCCCATGCCGCCCTCGCCGATGATCCGATCGAGCCGGTAACGGCCCGCGATCACGTCGCCCGCCGCGGGGCGTGCCGCGCTCGCCAGCGCGGGGCCAGGCGGGAGATCGCTCGGCGACGTCTCCCCGTACGGCGAGACGTCGCCCTCGCTGTCGTCGGTGACGCGAGCGTACGCGGCGACGAGGGCGCGGCAGGTCTCGCAGCCGTCGAGGTGAGCTTCCACGAGATCGTCGCGCAGCGGGCCGCCCGCGAAGACGTCGAACAGCCGCGACGCGTCGAGGCACTCCATCAGCGCAGCATAGATCAGGATCCGGTAGCATCCGCACGTGCTCCGCGAGACCTCCGCCGCGACGTTCGAGGCCGCGCTCCGCCAGGGCCGTGAAGCCTGGCCGACGATCCAGGTCGATCTCGAGCGCTTCCGGCGCCACCTCGACGCGCACCGCGCCGAGGCCGGCGACGCGGGCCTGCACCACGCCGACGTCTACCTGGCGATCGGGTGCGCCGCGGGCGATGCGGCGTCCCTCGCGGCCTTCGAACAGCACCACGGCCCCGAGGTCGGCCGATCCCTCGCGCGCCTCCGCCTGCACGGGCCCGCCGCCGCCGAGATCCACCAGCGCCTCCGGCACAAGCTCTTCGTGGCCGAGCCCGGCGCCGAGCCTCGCATCGTCGGCTACTCGGGCCGCGGGCCGCTCCGCGCCTGGCTGCGCGCCCTCGTGGCCCACGAAGCCCTGAGCGAGCTCCGGCGCGGGCGCCGCGAGGATCACCTCTCCGACTCGGCCCTGAGCGATCGCGCCGCGGGCGACGATCCCGAGCTCGCGCAGATCCGCGCGCGCTACGCCGCGCCGTTTCGCGAGGCGTTCCAGGCCTCGCTCGCCGCGCTCTCGCCGCGCGATCGCAACCTCGTTCGCCTCGTGTACACCGACGGCCTCACGGTCGAGCAGGTCGCGATCACCTACGGCGTCCACCGGGTGAGCGTCTCGCGGTGGCTCGGCCAGCTCCGCGGCGATCTCCTCGAAGGCACCCGCGCCCGCCTGCGCGAGTGCCTGCACCTCGACGACTCCGAGCTCCGCAGCCTGACCCGCCTCTGCCTGAGCCAGATCGACGTGAGCCTCGACCGCATCCTCTAGCGACGCAGAAACGCTTCAAAACAAGGCATTCTAGCCTCGTTTCATTTTTCTGTGCTACGGGCCGCCGCGGCGAGCGTCCTCCACCCGAGCCGCGGGGGCGACGGGATGGATCGCCCCGGCTCGACACCAGGTCAGGGCGCGCCGTCGCGCGCCGGGGCCTTCATTTACCTCGAAGGAGACGGTTCCATGTTCAAGCGCGTGATGGGTCTGGTCGTGGCTGTTGGCGTGATGGGGATGACGACGCTGGTGGGCTGTGGGGGCGGCGAGGGTTCGAGCGGCGCCGGCGGATCTGGCAGCGGCAGCAACACCACGAGCGGTAACAACACCACGAGCGGCAACAACACCACGAGCGGCTCGAACAGCTTCTCGTGCTGCCTCAACGACCAGCACTTCACCTGTCCTTCGCAGGCCGCCGTCGACAAGTGCGTCGATTTCAACGGGCCGGATCCCTCGGGCTGCCAGGCTGACGCGAAGTCGTGCGGCAACCCCACCTCGGCCTCGGGCAACCCGACGTCGGCCTCGGGCAACCCCACCTCGGCCTCGGGCAACCCCGCGACGACGTCGGGCGGCGGCGGCGACGACTTCGGCAAGCAGTGCCAGAACAACTCGGACTGCGCGCACAACTCCTGCCTCGTCGCCACCGGCGCCGACTTCGGCTACTGCACGAGCACCTGCATGGACTTCACCGAGTGCCCCAACTTCTGGAGCTGTGACCAGGTCGGGAACGCCACCGGCAAGTACTGCATCCAGAACTGATCTCCGCCCGACCGCGCGCGGCCGAGGGTACTCTTCGCGCCGCGCGGCGGGCCACGGTACCGGCTCCGGCCGTATCCAGGAAACCATGGCTGCCTCGTCTTCGATCCACGCGAATTGCCCTGCCTTCGAGGGGGCGTCGCGTCGCCGCGCCGGAGCGCTGGTGATCGCGGGCGCGCTCGCCGCGACGGTGAGCGGGTGCGACGCCGCGTTGCCGCCCCTCCCCGAGATAGTCGTCGTCGTCGACACCGATCTGCCCGTCGCGCTCGCGGCGTCGCAGCTCCGCGTCGATCTCTACACCGAGCAGGGCATCTGGTTCGAATCGAGCGATATTTCGCGGCCGGATCCGCGGGACTGGCCGGTGAGCTTCGGTGTCTACTCCGAGGATCCGACGCGCTCGCGGCGAACGTGGGTGCGCCTCCGCGCGTACCTCGACGGGAAGACTCGCACGTATCACGGGGAGAACCCGCATCGCTGGGGGACGGCGAGCGACGGTCCCGGTCCCGATCCCGGTCCAGATCCCACGGCCACGGGCCTGCGTCTCGTCGTCGATGGGCACGACGTGACGCCGACGAGCGAGCCAGAGCCCCTAATCACGGTCGATCGCCTGGCGCTGATCGAGCTGGTTCCCGGCGAGAAACAGCGGGTCTCTCTCGTCCTGCGCGGCGCGTGCGAGGGCACGTCGGCCGTGTTCGGCGCCGATCCGCAAAGGCTCGTGCTCGGCGAGGCGCAGAGCTGCGTCGACGCCGACAAGACGCTCGCGCCGGTGACGCTGCTCGCGCCGGACCTCGAAGGCACCCTCGCGGCGCCGTCGCTGCAAGGCACCTGGCTCGCGGAGCCGGCCTGTCCGCGGCGCGACGACGCCGGAGAGCGGGTGTGCGTCCCCGGAGGCGCGACCGTGCTTGGCACGACGGATCTGCTCTCCAGCGTGGAGATCCCGTCATCACCGGTCCGGGTCTTCGGGCTACGGCGTTACTTTCTCGATCGAGACGAAGTGACCGTCGCCCGGCTCCGTCAGGCCCTCTCCGCCGGCTTCCAGCCCACCAAGATGCCGCTCGCCAACCCGGGCGCGCTCGGCACCAAGGCGCCTGCCACCTGCACCTGGTCGACGATTCCCCTCGATCGCGAGGCCTATCCGCTCAACTGCGTCTCCTTCGCGACGGCGCGCGAGCTCTGCCGGTTCGGCGGCGGCGATCTCCCGACGGAGGCGCAGTGGGAGCACGCGGCCACGGTCGCCGGTCACCGCACCAAGGTCGATTATCCCTGGGGCGACGACGAGCCGGACTGCGACCGAGCCGCCTTTGGCCGGGTCGTCGTCGGCGGCTCGAAGGGCAAGTGTCTCGACAAGGGCCCTCTCCCGCCGCCGGCCGCCGACAGCGCCAACGATCTCTCGCCGCTGGGGATCCGGGCCCTCGGCGGCGGCCTCTCCGAGTGGGTCCTCGACACGCCTGCTCCCTACACCGACGCTTGCTGGCTCGACGCGGCGCTCGTCGATCCGCGCTGCGGCGATCCGGACCTGCCCGCGCCGCAGCGAGCGATCCGCGGCGGCAATTACATCCTCCCCGAGATGGTGCACAGCACGATTCGCTTCCTCGATAAAGACACAGGGGTCTTCGCCCCGACGGGCTTCCGCTGCGCCTACCCGGAGGTCGGCCCGTGAAGGCGATGCGGTTCATCGCACTGGCCATGATCACGGCGGCCGCCGGCTGCAGCGTGGAGCCGTTGCCGCCGCTCGGGCAAGTGCGCTTCTTCATCGACACCGACGCGACGTTGCCGCCCGCGCCCGGCGCATTGCCGGGCGAGCAACCGGCGCTGTTCGATCGCCTGCGAATCGAGATCTTCGAGCCGGGCGCGAGCGCGCCTTGCGCGGAGTGCACGCGCGAGCTCGGCCTCGACCACGCCACGGTCTTCGAGGGACGCGCGAGCATCGGTATCCCGTCGCGGCCCGGGAAGGCAGGGTATCGCGCGCGGGTGCGCCTCTACCGGAGCGCCGGCCGCGACACCGTCGAGCCCCGCGCCACCTCGACGCTCGAGGCCGTGGTGCTCTTGCCCGTCGTCCAGGAAGAAGGCATCATCGACGCCCACGTGGTGCTGGCGACTGCCGATCTCGGCACGCCCCGCGGCACGCTCGATACGCCTGTTGCAGCCCTGGCCGGCCCGGCCGAAGGGGGCCTCGCCGGCACGTGGGCAGCCCCCTACGATCGAGGGTGCGTCGGCGCTCCGCTGGCGGGCGAGGTCTGCGTTCACGGCGGCGCGTACTGGATGGGCGACGTCGCGCTCGGGAGCACGTATGGCAACGTCTCGTCCGAGCGGCTGGTGGCCGTCGCGCCCTATTATCTCGACGCGACCGAGGTCACCGTGGCCGAGCTGCGCGCCTCGGGTATCAAGACGACCGGCGCTCTCATCCCCCACTCGGCGGCCGACCCTCATTGCACCTACAGCACGAAACCAGGCGATCTGGAGGACCACGCCGTCAGCTGCGTCACGCGTCACGGCGCGCTGAAGTACTGCGCGACCCGGGGCGCGCGGCTGCCGACCGAGGCAGAGTGGGAGTTCGCGGCGAGCGCCCGGCGGAGCGCGCACACGGTCTGGGGCGATGATCCGCCGCGCTGCGAAGACGCGGTGTACGCCCGCTCCGACGATCCCGCGGCGGGAGCGGCGTCGCTGGAGTGCGCCGCGCTCGGCGCCGGCGACGCGCCCGTGGGGAGCGGCGCGCTCGATCACCTGGTGTTGAGCGGCGGCACCCTCGACGATCTCGCCGGAAACCTCACCGAATGGGTCGGCGACGACTGGGCCGAACAGACCGATCCCTGCTGGAACGCGCCCATCCTGGTCAATCCATTCTGCCCGCCGGTGACGCCGCCCAAGGCCTACACGGTGCGGGGATCGAGCTGGCTACAAGGCGCCTCGTCGCTGCGGGCGGCGCTGCGCGCCCGGGTCGACGCCACCGGAGATCCGGTATCGAAGGCGATCGGATTTCGCTGCGCGCGCCCCGCCGACATGCCGTGAGCCGCGGGCCGCCGGGCTGACTCAGGGCTTCGACTTATCGCCAATCAGCGCGCCGAAAAGCGCGCCCAGGGCTCCGCCGCGGAGATCGCCCACGAGGGCTGCGGCCTTTGCGGCGATCTCGCCTTCCACGACCTTCACCGTCGACTCGACCTTCGTCACCACCGAGCTGGCCTCGTCGAGCGCGTGCATCGCCAGGCCCTCACCCCAGCGAATGCCGGTCTCCACCGCGTCGGCGCCGGCCCGGAGCGCCGCGCCGACCGCCACCGAGGCCGCCGCCGCGCTCGTCTCCAGCCTGGCCAAGGGGGCCAGGGGATCGGGCGGCGCGATATCCACCGTCGCGCCGCCGACGAGCACTGTCGCGAGGCCATCGGCGATGATCGCGCCGCAGATCGTCGCGTCAGTCTGACGCGCGAGGCGCATGCCGTTGGCGAACACCGACGCGCTGCCCTTGCGGATGGGGTTGTCGTGGTGGTTCGCGCAGTCCACGCTGTGCACGCTCGTCAACGCAGCCGGGAACGAGGGCCCGCCGAGGAACGTATCGGGCGAGCCCTGACCGATGGCCCCATTGACCACGAGCGGAAAGACAGCGCTCGTGGCGATCGTCACGTGGCCTGTCTCTCGCGCCGTGGACACGCCGGCGCCGATCGTCGCCGCGAGGGCGCCGGCCGTGTTCGCCACGGCCGCGAGGGCCCCGAGGGCCACGCCGAGCAGCGCCTCGCTTTCCTTCTCGGCCACCTGCGCCGCGTGCGAGATGCGATCGCCGACGCGCGCCGCGGCGAGAGCGAGCGAGCCGCTCACCGTGCGACCTCTTCCGCGTCATCACCCGCTGACGCGAAAGGAAACCGCACCGTGCCGAGGATGCGGTCGAAGAGCGGATCGGTCTGCGCCGCGTCGGCCTTCGGCGTCGTCGCGGTGAAGCAGTAGACCGAGCGCCTTCGCCCCTCGGCGACCGCGAGGCGCTGCAGCAGCGGGCCCGCCGCGGCCTTCGATCCGAAGCGCAGCACGATGGCCGGCAGGCCGCCAAGCGTCGTGTCTTCGCGCCGCACCAGCTCGAAGCCGTCGAGTCGCTTCGCCAGCTCGGCGAGCTGCCGATCGGCGTAGTCGCCCAGCGTCTCCCGCTCGCCGAGGACGTCGCGCGTCATCACCAGGTTGGCGGAGGTGGCCTGTCCGTCCTTCGGCGGCGAGGCATAGGCCACCAGGGTCTTGTCCTCCCAGTGACGGGGGACATCGAAGCTCACGTCGTTCTGCTCGTGACGGGCCATGGCTCAGAGCACCGCCTTCTTGAGAAACTCACCGCCGGCTTCGCTGTCCCAGGGCCGCTCGTAGAGCACGTATCCGTGGTCGCGGAGCGCGCCCGCAAAGGCATCTCCCGACGAGAGGCCGTTCATCTGGTGGTCGACCACCCTGGCCGAGATGTCCGCCGGCGAGAGCGGCGTCGACGCCTGGGTGCGCATCACCATCAGCTGCCCTTCGCTGGGGCTCTGGAGGAACGTCGCGCCGGTGTTGCCGTTGACGGCGTTGGCGATCCCCTCGCCCCCGAAGCCGCCGGCCCGGGTGACGATCGCGCTCTGCGGCGAAGGTAGCGCAGGAGGCGTGGGCGCTCCGCCGCCGAACGCGCCCGAAAGCGCCGTGGAGCGTGCCTGTCGACCGGCGGTGTCCGCGAGCGAGTGCACCGGCGATTTGAAGCCCGGGAGCGCGTTCCCCTGCCCCTTTGCGGTGTTGCCCGCATTGACGATCTTGTCGAGCGGATTGCCCGTCTTCAGGGCCTGCGGCGCGGGATCGCCGGGGGGCGGGATCATCTTGGGCGAGGAGAGCTCCTTCACGGCGTCCTTGGTCTGCTGAACGGCGTCCTTGGCCTCGGCCTGCAGGCTCTTGCCGGCGTCCTTGGCCTCCTTCAGCGCGTCCTTGGCCTCCTGCTTGATCTCCTTGGCCTCGGACTTGAATTCGCTCTTGGTGGAGCTCCAGGCGTCCTTGGCCTCCTTCACGGTGTCCTTGACGTCCTGCTTGACCTCCTTCACGGCCTCCTTGACCTCGGTCTTGGCGGACTTGTAGGCGTCTTTGACCTCTTGCTTGGTCTCGTTGAAGGCCGTCTTCACGTCCTGCACCGCGCCCTTGATCTCGGCCTTGACCTCCTTCGGGAAGTTCTTGATCTCGCCGAGGAGCTTCCGGGTATCGGCCTTGACGGTCTCGATCTCGTTCTTGACGGCAGCGACGGTGTCCTTGATCTGCTGTTTGGTCTGCTCGATCGCGTCCTTGATCTGGCCGACGGTCTGCTTGACCTGGTCCTTGACGCTCTGGATCGTGGCCTTGACGGCGTCGATCTCCGACTGGACCTTGTCGCGCACGGCGATGGCCATCTTGCGGAGATCGTCGAAGATGGCCTTGGCCTGGGCCTTCGCATCGGCGATGCGCTGCTTGATGCCGTCAATCACGGCGCGCGCCTGGGCCCGGATCTCCTCGATCCGCGCCTTGATCTTGTCGACGACGGCGCGGGCCTGGGCCTTGATCTCCTCGACCTTGTCCTTGACCGCCTGGATCTTGGCCTCGACGGCGGCGCGGATCTGCTCGACTTTGGCCTTGAGCTCGGCGATGCGCGCGGCGGCCTCGGCCTTCACGGCCTCGAGCTTGGAGCGAAGAGAGTTGATGAGCGCGTAGGCCTCGGCGCGGGCGGCCTCGACGCGGGGGACGAGGTTCTCTTTCAGCGCCTCGAGCTTGCCCTTCACGGCGTCTTCCACCATCGCGATGCGGTCCTTGACCGCGCCCTCGATCTGCTCGACGCCCTGCTCGATCTTCTCGCGCGCGGTCTTGAGCTGCTCCTCGATGTACGCGGGCAGGACGATGGCGTCGGGCGCCTCGCCCGGGAGCTCGACCGGCGTCGACAGGAGCTGCGTTAGCTTCTCTTCTTCGGGCGTGAAAGGCAGGCTGAACGAGGTGATCCCGGTCTTGGCCTGCGCGAGATCGAGCACGCCGGGCGGCGAGGCCGAGGTCGAGTTCAGGTAGACGTTGGGCATGCCGTCGACGTGGACCTCGTTGCCCGAGAGGCTCATCAGCTCGCCGGCCGAGAGGCGAACTGAAGCCTTTCCATCGAAATAAATGTTCGGCCCGTCGAGCACGATCGAGGCCTCGCCCGTGGTGAGCACGATGCGCTTGTCGCTGGTGATCGCCACGCCGGTGCCGCTCGTGCCGATCTCGAGGTGGTACGCCTCGCCGACCGAGACCGTCTCGCTCGCGGCGACGGTGGAGCTGCGATTGCCGCCGATCGAGAGCGTCTGATCCCGGGTGATGGTGCGCGACTCCGAGGCGCCTATCGCCGTCTCGATCGAGCCGCCGATCGTCACCGACTCGTCGTTGCGCACCAGGCGCTCGTGGTCGCGCTCGGCGCGCATGTAGACGCGCTCCTTGCCCTTGTCGTCGTCGAAGGTGATCTCGTTCCAGCCGCCGCCGCCGGGGGTGCTCGCGCTCTTCCAGGTGCTCTGCGCCTTCTGCTCCGGCAGCGAGGTCGGCGTGCGCGAGGCGCTGTTGTGGACGCGGCCCACGACGACGGGCTGATCGGGATCGCCCTCAAAAAAGCCGACGAGGACCTCGTCGCCGACGCGCGGGAGGGCCTGCACGCCGAAGCCGCGGCCGGCCCACGCCTGGCTGACGCGGAGGAAGCACGAGCTCTGCTCGTCGCGCTTGCCCTCGCGGTCCCAGTGGAACTGCACCCGCACGCGGCCGTGCTCGTCGGTGTGGATCTCGCTGCCGGCCGGGCCGACGACGAGGGCGCTCTGCAGGCCGGGAATCGAGGGCTTCGGCGTCTTCAGGGCCGGTCGGTACGGCTCGTCGGCGAAGACGGCCTGACCGGTGATCGTCCACTCGCCATCGCGTGTGCCCTCGATCGACTGGCGCACCGTGAGCAAGCGGCGCTTGTCGAGATCCATGCGCGGATGGCCGGTGATCGCGAACACGATGCCGGGCGCGAGATCGAGCACGGTGGCCTTGTACGAGACCGCGCGGCGAGCGCGCCGGATCGACGCCAGCTTGCGCGCCGCGAGGGCCTTGCTCTCTTTCTCGTCGATGCGCGCCGAGGCGATCTCGGCCTCGACGAGGAAGGCGCCGGGCACGTAGTCGTAGACCTCGAGTTTGTCCTCGAGCGCGGAGAGCGTGCGCGCCTCGGCGATCAGCTCGAGATCGGGGCGCGATCGAAAGTCGTAGTCGCGGAGCGTGAGCCTCCCGGCGCGGACCTCCTGCGCGAGCTTGACCTGCGAGATGATCTCTTTGCCAGGAGGTGGGTTGTTGCCGTTGAAGAACAGGATTGGACCGCCTGCGCGCGCGTCGTGCCGATCGAGATCGGTGCTAAAAACGAGCCTGGTTTCCGGCTCTTCCTTGCTGGTCTGCGAGAGATCGGGATCGCGGAACACGTAGGTGACGCCGGCCTCTTCGAGGATGCGGCTCAGGAACGCAAAGTCGGTCTCGGCGTACTGCACGCGGTACTCGAAGCGCGGGAACGACGACGCGTCGAGCTCGAGCACCGGCGTGATGTTCCACTCGGCCAGCACGACACCGGCGATCTCCGGGAGCGTGAGGTGCTGGAAGACGCGGTTGTTCTTGCGCCGCGTCGCGCGCCAGAGGGCGGGCACGATCCGCAGGTAGTACGTGGACAGCCCGGCGGTCTCGGCCTCGACTTGCTCCATGTGCGCGATCACGCCCGTCCAGGCGCGCGCGGCGCCCTCGAGCGACGCGCCTAGCCGGAACGACGCGCCCAGACCGACGAAGGCGTCGAGGTCGAGATCGTCGTCCGGGGAAGCGGCGATGACGCCGATCTCGAAGAGGCCCGAGACGGGGTGCTCCACCGAGAAGCTGCGGACCGAGAGGGAGGTTTCTTTCGAGGCGAAGGAGAGCTCTAGGTTCTGGGCCACGATCGCGAACTTTACGGGACGTGCTCGGCGCTGACCAGCACAGAAGCGGAGACCACGCGCCGTGTGCTAGCGTCGCGCGTTCATGGAGATCGTCGCTCTCTCCCCCGTGCATGCCACCACGCTCACCTGGCGACGCGACGCCAAGACCTGGGCGCTGACGGTCGTCGTCAAGGCGACGTTCGACCTCACGCCCGCCGAGATGCGTCTCTCGCAGACGCAGGATCCGCTGCTCGATCAGGATCGTCGCTGGGAAGAAGAGCCGGGGCGCAGCCTTCATTCACCGTCGGATCTCGTGCCGTTCAAGGCGCGCGCCGACGTGATGCTCGTGGGCCACGCGTATGCGCCGAACGGGAAATCGGTGCGCTCGCTCCTCGCGCGCCTCGTCGTCGGCGGCGTCGACAAATCGATCGCGGTGCTCGGCGATCGCGCCGCACAGGGCCGCGAGCCCGCGCCGTTCACGATCATGGCCCTGCGCTACGAGCGCGCCGCGGGTGGGCTCGGGCAACACAACCCCTCGGGGATCGCCGCGAGCGAGACGCGTTTACCCAACCTCGAGCCGGCGATCCGCGCCGGCCGCGACAGCGCGCGTCAGGCCGACGAGGGCGCGCCGATCGCGGGCTTCGGGCCGATCGCGCCCGACTGGCCGCAACGACGCGGTCGCCTCCAGGGCGGCGCGTCGACGTGGACGCCGAACGATCCGCTCGACGACAGCGATCCTCTGTTCTTCAACGCCGCTCCAGCGGATCAGCAGCTCGCGGCGCTCCGCGACGATCAGCCGCTCTTGCTCGAGAACCTCCACCCCGATCACGCGCGCCTCTCGACGCGTCTCCCGGGCCTGCGGCCTCAGGCCTTCGTCGAACGCCCGCACGCCGCGCCGCACGAGCTCGAGATGCGCGCCGACGCGCTGTGGATCGACACCGATCGCGGGCGCTGCACGGTGACGTGGCGAGGGCATTTTCCGCTCGCGCAGCGCGACGAGCCGGGCCGCGTTTTCGTGGCGATGACCGGCGCGCGCCAGCAGCTCACGTGGGACGACATCAAGGGCCTCGAGCGCGCGATCGGCGCGGATCAAACCCCGCCCGCGCCGCGCAAGATCCCGAACCTCGAGGCCTTCGATCCCGACGACGACGACGGCGACGACACGATGACGATCGCGCGCAAGCTGCCGATGCCGGCGCTGCCGCCGCGGCGGGTGCCCGCGCCGAAGCCGACGCTGGTCGGGACGCCGCCGCCGCCCGCGCCGATCGCCGCCGCGCTGCCGCCGACGACGCCGCCTCCGGCGATGCCCACGAGCCCGCCCGCCGCGCCGCCGCCGCTGCCGCCTCCCCTCTCGCCCGAGCGCCTGCGCACGCTGCTCGCGTCTCGCGAGCTCGCCCCCGGGTACGATCTCGCCGAGCCCACCAGCACCGACTTCTACACCGTCGGCGAGCACACGCCGATCCTCGACGCGTCGCCCGCGTGGCTCGCGCTCCACAGCGTGCCGACGCCCGCGGTGCCCAGCGTCACGCCGACGGCGATCGTCCCCGCGCCGACGCCGACGCCGAGCGCGCCGCCCGTCGTCGCGGCGCCGCCGATCATCGTGGCCCCGCCGCCGCAGATGGCGCCTCTCGCGGCGACGGTACCCTCCGCGGTCGCCACGCTCACCGGCGACGCGCGGAGCCCGTGGGCCGCCGCCGGCGCCACGCCGCGACCGACAGCACCGCTCGCCCCGGCGCCGGCGTCGCCGCCGAGCAAGCCTGTCGCGCCGAGCAAGGCACCGTCGCGGACTGCCACGCTCACGGGCACCTCGAAGCCGCCCGCCGACGTGCTCGATCTGCTGTGGTTCGATCCCGACGCGCTGCCGCGGATCCGCGCCCGCTTCAGCGCCCTGATCGACGAGCTGGAGTTCGAGGCCCTCGATCCGCGCCACGATCTACCCGTCGACGATCCCAAGGCCTCGCGCGATCGTCATCATGCCTTCGGCGTGATGACCCAGGCGCCGATGACCGACGCCGCCGGCATTTCGCGGGCGATGCTCGACGCCATCAGCGACAAGGGCCGCTTCACGCCCCCGGTCGTGGTGCTGAGCGGCGAGCTGCGGTTCCCCTTCGACGAGGTCGAGCATTTGAAGGCAGCCGCGGCTGCCGCAAAACCCCTGGCGAAGGATGACAAGCGGCTGAGCGATCTGATCGAGACGGTGAACGAGCTCGCCGGAACCCCGCTGCTCCAGGGCTCCCCCGGCGCGATTGACAGCCTGCTCAAGGATCTGTCGAGCGCGGTGTCGCAGAGCAAGAGGCCTCTGCCGGTGAAGTTCCTCGACGCCCACCTCGAGCGCGTGCTGCTGGAGCAGAGGCGCTATCAGAAGCGGACGGTGTTCGGCGCCCCGATGCTGCGCGGGCTGTTCACGCCGGCGGGATCGAGCGCGGCGCTGCCGGCGTACCTGCCCGAGTCGGTGGCCGACAAGCTGCCTCTCGTGGTGCAGATGAAGGTGCGGCTCATCGCCGAGGCGAGCTCGAGCCAGGATCAGTACGAGAGCCACCCGCAGGCGCTGCGGGTGGTGGCGCTCGGAAGGGCGATGGCGGTGGACGGCTGGCGGCGGTGAGCGACGGGGCGTTCGGAGGATTGGCACTCACATGATGCAGGTCGATTTCGAGTCCGAGACAACGGGGCAGCGCGCGTGTCGCACGCTATCCGGCACAGAAAAGCTCGGCGAGCCCTCCAGCTTCGATGTCGAGATCGTCATCACGGATCAGATCGATCCCGCCGCGCTCCTTGGTTCGGCGGGCGCGGTTCACTTCGTCAATGCGCATGGCGAGCGGCGGGCTCACGGACTCGTCACGCAGGTCACACAGGTCGCCACGGCACGCCGAGGGCCGGGGCGAATCTATCGGATCACATTGAAGTCCGCCGTTCACCTGCTGTCGCTGCGTCGTCGCTCGCGCGTCTTCCAGCACCTGACGGTGGCGGCGATCGTCAAGCGCGTCGTCGAAGACGGGGGCTATCCCGCGGATCGCATCGCCATCCGCGCGGCGGGCGATCATCCCGAGCGCGCCTACGTCGTGCAATACGACGAGACGGACCTCGACTTCGTGAGGCGTCTCTGCGAGGAAGACGGGCTCTTCTATCGGTTCCAGGCTGACGGAGACGCCGACACGTTCATTCTCGAGGACGCCGAATCATCCCCTCCTGCGGCACTCGAGAGCGGGTTACCCTTGGCGGACGCCGCGCACCTGACCGCCCCACGGCCGACGGCGTTCGCGTGCGAAATCACGCGCGAGCGTCGACCAGGCAAGGCGACGCTGCGCGACTACGATCCTCAGAATCCCGCTCTCGTGCTCGAGAACGTGGCCGCCGGCGGCGGCGACGCGGAGTCCGCGATGGAAGTCTACGCGGCGCCGGGGCGCTTCAAGACGCCGCGAGAGGGCGAAGCGCGCGCCCGAGTGCACCTGGAGAGCCTCCGGGCCGAGGCGAACTTGGTGCGCTTCTCTACGACCGGAGTGGCGCTGGCGCCCGGACTGTCAGTCACGCTCGAGCCCACCGCCGACGTCGCCGGGACCGCGCGGCCGGAAGGTACTCATCTCATTGTCGCCGTCGAGCACGCGTGGCGGAGCGAGGAGCCTCGCGCGCCACGGATCACCGCCATCGCCGCAGAGGTGCCCTATCGCCTGGAGCGGCGCACGCCCCGCCCGCGGATACACGGGGTGCATCCCGCCGTCGTGACCGGAGCGACGGGCGAGGAGATTCACACGGACGACGCCGCACACGTCAGGGTCCGCTTCTTCTGGGATCGCGAAGGTCCGGGCGACGATAAAAGCAGCCTCCCGGTGCGGGTCCTCCAGAACAACCTACCAGGATCGATGCTCATTCCCCGCGTCGGCTGGGAGGTCGTCGTGGCCTTCGAAGACGGCGACCCCGATCGGCCTTACGTGCTAGGACGAACCTACAACGCCAAGGAGCCTCCGCCTTACTCGCTGCCTGCCAACAAGACGATCACCAGCCTGGCGACGATCAGCTCGCCGGGCGGCGCGCGGTCTAACTCGGTTCACTTCGACGACGCCAAGGGCCGACAGCATCTCGCCTGGGCGGCAGGGTTCGGCAAGACGACCACAGTCGCTAACAACATGCTCACGCAGACCGTCGGGTTCGAGCAGACCAAGGTCGGGGGCGCCCAGATCTGGAAAATCGGCGGCGATGAGAGCATCTCGGTAACCAACGCTTCGATTCACGATCTCGGGTCCCAGAGCGCGCACGTCGGCGGCACGCAGGACATTGGCGTCAAGGGCAACAGCTATGTCAAGGTCGGCTCGGAGAAGGTGGCGATCGGTGGGGCGTTGATCGAAGTGGTCGGCTCGCCGGGCCAGGTCACCGGCGCGCTCGAGAAAGAAGGTGCCCTGTTCGTCGCTGGCGAGCTGCTCGGGGACAAGGTGCCGCTGCTCTACAACATTTACAAGGCCGCCGAGGACGTGCACGACGTCTATACGCACTCCGGCGGCAACAAGGCCACGGCCGGGAAGGCGGCGCTCCAGCACCTGCTCTCGCTCGCCGAATCGCACGTTCCTGGCCTCGACGCCGGCATCGCCGCCGCCGGCGCGTCGAAGAAGGCGCCGTGGGACGATGACGACGTGCAGAAGGCCCGCGAGGCAGCTGCTGCTGGCGCAGGCGCCAGCGGCGCGGCGGCGCAGGGCGCGGGGAGCGGCGGTGGCGCCGGAAATCGGGAGACCGTGGTGCACGGCGCGATGATGGAGACAATCGACGGCGTGCTCTCCGTGGCGGCAGCGATTGGCGTGAAGAGCACGACGGCGGGCGGCGCGGTGCTCATCGTCGGCGGGAGCAACATCACGCGTGCGACCAAGGTCAGTCATCTTTACATGGGCGTGGCCAGCGAGAGCGCAGCATCTATCGCGGTCGAAGCGGGGATCATCGGGCGCAACGTGACGGGGGCGATGACGACCGAAATTGGCGGGGCGCTGGGGATCACGGCCGGAGCAGCCTACGAGCTCAAGGCGGGCTTGCTGGCGCTGAAGATCGGAGGGGCCCTGTCGGTGACCGGTGGAACGGTGACGTTCCTGTGCGGTGGGTCGGAGCTCGTAGCTTCGCCGGGCGGGGTGCTGATCAAATCTGCGTCGGTGACCGTGACGAAGATCGTGAAGACGTCCGGCAAGCTGGCGGTGAGCTGAATCCAATGTCGAGTAGCGGTGGCAAAGAAATAGCGACCACGAAGAGCAACCACGGGGCGCTCGGAACACCCGCGGTGAATAACAATCCCCCTACGCCGCCGGCAGGCCCCGCGCCGGTGCCGTACCTGTACGCCTCGCAATCGTCCTCTGCGAAATTCACCGTCGGCGACGTCGAGGTCGCCGCCAGTCCCGTGCTCGTCAAAGGCAGCACGATGACGATGGTCGATCCTGGCAATCAGCCCGCGAAGATCACCGTCGGCGATATCGTGACGAGCACAGTTTGCGGCGTCTCGGTGATGCAGGAGGGTACTGGTGGCACCACCGCGGGAGGCAAACCAATCTGCGTCACCACCAACCTTCTCACCATGAACCAGATGACGAAGGAGGGGGCTGTCTCTCAGGTCAACACCCCTCTCCTGGGTGGCGCTGACTTCGTCACGGCCTACAATGCAGGCGCCGGCGGCGCAGCGGGCGGGAAACAGCAAAACACCGCCGTTCCGCCCGCTCAGGCCAACGAGCCCGGCGGCGCGTCGGCTCCGCCCGCCCCTGCCGCAAGCACGGAGGGCGAGCCTGTCGATGTCGCGACCGGCGCCGTCGTCGACAGCGCGGTCGACTTCGCGCTTCCCGGCCTGATTCCACTCGTCTGGAGTCGGCAGTACTCCTCCCTGCGCAACCAGCTCTCGGGCGCGCTCGGCAAAGGCGGCTGGGTTCACGCGTTCGAACAATGGGTGAGCCGGGAAGAAAAATGCCTGTCGCTCCGGGAGGAGGACGGGCGCGACGTCTGGTTTACCATACCCGCTCCCGGAGCGATCACGTTTCACCGTCGCGAGCGGCTCGAGCTGACCGTCGACAAACAAGGAGGCTATCAAGTCTACAGCACAGCGACGCGGCTCAGGCGGCGGTTCTCGACGCTCGCGTCGGACGGCCACGCGGTGCTGCGGCGAATCGAGGATGCTTGGGGCAACGCGATCCAGCTGGAATACGAGGGCAACCGGCTCGCGCGGCTACTCGACACAGCAGGACGCGAGGTGATCCTTCGCTGGGGAAAGCACGGCTGGGTGGAGCGGGTCGAGATCTGCGCCGCGGGACATCTTCGGCAATGGGTCGATCTCGCCTATCACCCCGAAGGCGAGCTCGCACGGGTGACCGACGCGCTGGGCTTCGCCCAAGCTTACACCTACGACGGTTACCACCGACTGCTCGAAACCACGTTCAAGAATGGCTCTCGTTTCTGGCACCGTTACGATCCCGACAGCGGATGGTGCGTGAAGACGTGGGGCGAAAATGGCCTCCACAACGTCGAGTTGCATCCTGACTTTCGCAAACGAACCACGCTGATCAGCGGGACAGAAGAGCCCAAGATCTACACCTGGAACGACCAAGGCGTCGTTGTCCGGCAGGCGACGCACGACGGCGCCTTCGTCCGCGAGAAGACCTTCGACGACGATCTCAACCTGATCGCCGAGACCAACGCGGCCGGCGAGACGACGCGCCTCGAGTACGACGCTCGAGGAAACAAGGTCAGGGCGATCGACGCGGCGGCGAACGAGACATTGTGGGAGTACGTCGACGATCGCCCCGTGCAGCGAATCGCCCCCGGCGGGCTCGTCACGACCTACACGCACGGCGCGCGCGGCGAGCTCACGGGCGTCACGTATCCTTCCGGGCAAAGCTATTCGTTGTCTTATGATGGGCGGGGACGTCTCCGTGGCCTGTACGGGCCTGACGGGCAGATTGTCGGCTATGCTCATGATGAACAGCATAACCTCGTCCTCGAGACCAATGCGCTCGGCGCGTGCACGACTTTTTCCTATGACTTGCTTGGCCGCCCGATGGTCCAAACGGACGCCATCGGTCGCGTGACGCGGATCGAGCACGACCATCTGGGTCAGCCTACCACCATTACTCGCCCCGATGGAACGCGCGTTCACGCGGAGTACGACGCAATGGGCGCGGTCTCGCGAGTCATCGACGCTTTCGGCCGAGAAACGATCCTGGAGTACGGCGGCACCGGCGTATTGAAACGCCTGGTGCGGAGCGACGGACACGCGTTTCGCTTCGAGCACGACACCAGCGAGCGGCTGCGCAAGATCATCAACCCCCGCTTCGAAGAGTACGAGCTCGGATACGATCGCGCGGGCCGCGTCGTCCGGGAAAAGACCTTTGACGGGCGAGAGCTAAGGTATCGTTACGACAAAGCAGAAAGACTATGCCGCATCGACTATCCAGATGACACGTACCGGGTGTTTCAGTACAATCCGATAGGCGACGTAATTGCGGAGCAGTCGCCGCACGGTGGCATCACCTACAAGCGCAACGAGCGCGGCTGGCTGCTCGAAGCGATTCTCGACGAGTTTCATGGCAAGGTAGTCAATCGCTTTGAGCGCGACGCGCTCGGGCGAGTGATCGCCGAGCACCAGGGCGAGAGGACCGTTCGCCATGAGCTCGATGCGCGCGGGAGGCGGAGCGCGCGCACGCTGCACGAGGGGGCGACGACACGCTACGCCTACGATGTATTCGGCGCTGCGAGCCACGTGGAGCACGAGGGACACCGCATCACACTCTCACGCGACCAGCTCGGGCGAGAGACGAAGCGCCACGCCGGCAGGGCCGGAGTGGAGAGCTCGTCCAGCTACGACGCGATGGATCGATTGACGGAGCAGCGGGTGAGCATGCCAGGCACCGCGAGTGATGGACTGCGCGCCACACTCATGGAGCGGCTGTACGCGTACGATGCGCTCGGTCGCGTGCAGCAAGTCGACGACGGGCACTGGGGCGCCACCGTGTACGAGTACGACCGGATAGGCCAGCTCGTCGAGGCACGAAGGGGCAACCTGCGCGAAGCGTTCGAGTACGACCTTACCGGATCCCTTCAAAATGTGCTCGCGAGCCATGATGAGATCGGTCACGTCGAGCCGTGGAGGATCGGGACTGGCAATCTTCTTCAGGAGGCCAACGGGACACGCTATGAGAACGACAAGCGCGGCCGACGGGTGAAGAAGATCGCGCGCGGGCAAGGCGGGGACGCGGAGGAGACACGCTATCTGTGGGACTGCCGTGATCGGCTGCGAGAGGTGCGCCTGCCCGGCGGCGGTCGGCTCCTGTTCACCTACGACGCGTTCTCGCGACGCGTGCGCAAAGAGGTCATCCCCGCAGCTCGGCTGGAGCCCGCACGGCTGGTCGCCGTGGCGACCAGCACGGCCGATACTGCCACGGAGGCCGCATTGCCTTCGCGGCGCGTGGTGGAGTTCGTCTGGGATGGCAACGCGCTCGCCGCCGCCGTGGAAGACGGGCGAGAGTGCGTGTTCGTGCACGAGCCGGGGACGCTCGCGCCCATGCTCCAGGCGGAGGGAGGTGAGGTGTTCACCGTCGTGAATGACCATCTCGGGATGCCGAAGGCGCTCTTGAGCGGGAGCGGGCAGGTAGCCTGGACCGCAGCGCACTCCGCGTGGGGTCGTGTCGTCGGGACCTTTCGCGAGCCCGGCGCGTCAAGCGTGAGCGGCGTGGAGAGCCCGTTTCGATTACTGGGGCAATACGAGGACAAAGAGACGGGGCTTTACTACACGCGGTTCCGGTACTTCGACACCGAGGTCGGGAGGTGGTGTAGTCCGGATCCACTAGGAATTCGCGGGGGAGCAAACCTACTCGGGTTCAATGGCAGTCCGGCGACTCACGTGGATCCACTGGGGCTATGCGCCCAGACTGGCAGGTTTCCGCCGGGATCGAAGGTCATCGGAGGGCGTCCCCCCAGCACCGTGCTCTATGAAACGCCAGAGGGGACAGTAAAAATGCGTTTCCGCGCCGAGGACGCAATAATGTGCGGCGAAGTGAAGACCCCGGTCGGCACCTCCACGGACACTGGCGTATCTGAACGAGAAGACGGACTTCCGTTCGTGGAGATCGGCCGTCACCGCACCATCGCAGTAGCAGCCTACGGGGACACGATCGACCCGTCCAACGGTGGGGTTCCAAGCGCGCCTGGCTATTTGGACTACGACAATGATACAGTAAAAAATGACCAGGGAACGACAAATCGGGACCGCTTCCCCCCCGAGTTTGACGTTCAGGCAAAGACTTTGACACTGAAAGATCGCGGGACCGCCGTCTACACGGACAAGGCCACCGCCGACAGGCTCGAGCAAGAGAGGCAGAACAGATGTCGACCCTAGACGAGCTGATGTCCCTCTACGAAGACGCGAAGCGCGCCGGCACGCACCACATGGCGCAAGTCTACCGCGTAAAATGTGGCCTGATGACCGGAGACTTCAACGCGCCTCCCTTTGCAGACGAAACCCCCCTCGGCATCAACCCAAGACTTGAAAACCCACCCGTCGGGACGGTGGCGTTCCTCGCTTCGATCAACCAGATGAGCGGCAGCCCGTTCCTGCGGCGCGAAAGGGTCGGAGGATGGGACAGAACTCCGTGCGCACACAGCGACTCCATCTTTCTTTTGCGCGTCGGATTGAATCATGTCGGAACCACTCCCAGATATGGTGATTACGACTGCGGTGCGTTGCCTTGGGCCATCGAGGAGCGCGAGTGGGTGATCAGTCAAGGTGGGCAGACAGCGCTTGTGCGCGAGGATGGGTCGGAGTATGGGAGCGTCATCGTTCCCGTCGAGCATCCGCGCTTCACTGGAGTTCCCGACCCGCGTTACGACGAGAGAGCCGTCGCCTTTGGCAATACCTGGAAGTTTCTCCAAAGACTCCAGGAAGGCGATGCGCCCTATGAGCTGCGCGAAGGGGATGTCCTTCTGACCTGCTACTACGCACTCGTCTATGGCTTGGCCACCTACCCCGGGGCGACTCCACGTCGATGAACGCTGGATCTGAGCTGAGTGGACTCCGCTGAGCCCACGAACGGATTGGACATTTGCAGATGACAAGACATGTTTTCCCCGCTATCTTGGCTTCCCGGTGCCCACTCCGCTCCTCACGCTCGGCATGATCTCCCCCCTTGCGCGCACCGCGCCGGAGCACGCCTTCTTCCTCCGCGCAGGCGTCCTCCCATGCACTCCGGGTGCCTTCCGCGACGGCGAAGGCAACACGATCCACGCTGCTTACTGCCCGTGGCTGGGCGCTTCGCTCCCTCCCGACGGCCGCCTCATCGCTCTCGCGTCCTCAGCGCTCCGCGAAGCCCTTGCCCCGCTCCTCGCACGTTCTCACGAAACGCCGGCCTTCGCCGCGCAAAAACTGGCACTCTTCGTGTGTACGGCCGCCCCCTGGGAGGGCCTCGGCGACGCCGATCGCACTGCCCTCGAAGCTCACCTCGCCGCCGAGCTTTCCACCCGGGCCGCTACGCGCTGCACTGGGGCTGCAGGCTTCTTTCACGCGCTCGTCGAGGCCGAAGCGCTCCTCGCCAGAGGTGATCACCACGCCGCCGTCATCATCGCAGCCGACACGATGATCTCCGCACCAGCGCTCGCCGTACTCGCCGAGGAAGCCCATCATCCCTGGGCCAGCTCCCCTCCTCGCGCGTCCGAGGGCGCTGTCGCGATCGTCCTCGGCACCGACGACACCGCTCGCAGGTACGCGCTCTCGCCCCTCGCCAGGATCGCGCACGCTGCCGCGCGGCAGGGCAAAGCGAACGACGACAACGACGAGATGGTCGACGGCGCGGCGTTGACCGCCCTGGTGCGCGGCGTCCCTTCGAGCGTTGGCCCCATCGCCGCCGCCTACGGCCAGCAAGGCGTCGATCCGCTGCGCTCCCGCGAGTGGCACGTCGCCACGGCCCGGAACGTGAGCCGCTTTCGTGGCGAAGCCCTGTTCGAATCAATCGAGACCTGGATTGGTCGCCTCGGTGCCGCCGCGGGCGCCATGAACCTCGCCTGGGGCGTCGCGTCGCGCAAGCACCGCACCTGGGAGCGGACGAGCGCCGGAGATGGATGCTTCGCCGCATGGGCGATCTCCACCGATGGTCTCCGCGGTCTCGCGATCGTCGACGACGCTGGAAAGCCGGCCGTGGCAGCGCGATGACGTCACCCGATCGCCTCCGTCAGATCACCTTTCTGCCGGAGCCCAAGACACCTCCTGGCATAGCCACGGCGCAGCGGGGGCGCCCTGCGCTGATGCCTTTGCCGGGCGGAGATCTCGGTGCCGTGCGGGAGCTCAACGAGGCGACGCCGTCGTCGCGAACCCTCACAAAGCAAGGGAGCGTCGAGATCTCTAATGTGCCAGGAGTGGTATCAATCGACCTCGTGCGCGCGGCGCCAGCTTCAATTGCGGATTTCTACATATCCATCGTCTCCGCCTGCTCGGATCGGATTGCTATGCTCGCCCGCCACCGAGACGACCGTCCGCTTCAGGTTCGCCCCCGCGCCGAGGAGCGCCTCTTGGCGCAAATCGACGCCATCCTGGCGTGCGGCCCCGGCGCGATCCGCGATCTCGAGGTCTACTGGCATGCTCGACGCGACGACGAGGAGCCGTATCGCATCTGGCCCATCGTCTCAACGCTCGCCGCCCTCGACGGGTCGAAGCCGCTCCTCGCGATCGAGCGCATCATCGAGAGCTTGCCGCCCGACGCCTTGGAACGGGCCCTCTGCGCTGCGGATTGCATCGTGGTCTCGCCTCACCCGCACTGGATGCCGCTCGCACTCGATCTGCTCGCATCACCGCATCCGCTCGCTCGCGTGGCGGGCATCGAGGTGCTCTCTCGCCGACAGGCATTCTCGCTGGAGCAAGCCGACGAGCACCTGCAGGATCCTTCACCGCACGTGACGGCGGCGGCGATCCGCGCGCTGGCTCGCCACCCTGACGCCAGGCTCCCTTCTGCACGGGTCCTCACGTTCCTCGACAGCGCTATTCCGACGATCGCCACCGAGGCGGCGCGCGCGCTCACGCTCTGGGGCTCACGCGAGCCGTATCACGCTCTTCGCGCCGGCGCCCCGCTGAGCCGTGTGCTCACGCCTCTCGCCCAGATCGAGATCATCGCCCTCGCCGGCTCGCTCGACGACGTGCCGCTCGTGCAATCATTGCTGGGACGGGCACGCGTCTCGTCGGCGATCCTCCGCGCCATCGGGCGGCTCGGGAGCGCCGGAACGTGGTCATTTCTCGTTCACTACCTCGCCGACGCCGATCTCGCGCGGACCGCCCACGAGGCGCTGGAGACAGTGTTTGGCGATCTCGTGCCCGGTGGCAAAGAGGGCCGCGTCCCCGCCGCCTGGCGTGAAGCCATCGCGCAACGGGACCTGGATCCTGCCATGCGGTATCGCCGCGGACTCCCCTGGTCGTCGGCGACGGTAGCTGCCGAGTGCCAGGCCGGCATGCTCCCGCGCGCCGAGGTTGATCGCCGCATAGATGAGCTGCGCGCCCGCACCTCGCGGTTTCACGGACTCGACACCGGCGCGTTCTGGCCGGACCTCGCGCCGCGCCTCGGTGATCTGGCACGCGCGTACGCTGGGACCACATGAGCTTCGCCAACAACACACCTTACGCGGCGACGCCCGTCCCGACGATCGCACCCGACGGCCGCGACGTGGTCGTGGCGATAGTGAAGGCCACCTTCGTGCGTGGGAAAGACGGCCGCCCACGCCTCGCCGACCTGCAGACCCCGGTCGAGCTCGGCGGTACGGTGTACGACCCCGACGCCGTCGACAGCAGCATCCGCTACCCCTCCGACGTATGCACCGACAAGCGCGGCGCCGACGTGGTGGTGATTGGAGACGCCGTGTCGCGCAAGCCGGTGAAGAGCCTCGACGTCGCGGTGAAGGTCCGGGATCTCACCGCGACGCTGCGCGTGCACGGCGAGCGGGTCTATTACCGCGGTCTCGGCGGCGTGGTCATCGGCCCGGCCCAGAGCTTCGAGCGCAAACCGATCGTGTACGAGCGGGCCTACGGCGGCACCACACCCGATTCGAGCCGGATCGAGCGGCGTAACCCCGTAGGAAGAGGGATATCGAGGGACGCGGCCTCGCTCGTGGACACCCCGGCCCCGCAGATCGAGCACCCGGCGCATCCGATCACCCGAGGAGGGGAATCCCACGAGCCCGTGGGCTTCGGCGCGATCGCGCCGCACTGGCAGCCTCGCTCGGACTTCGCGGGCACGTTCGACGAGGTGTGGAAGGCAACGCGAATGCCCATCTTGCCGGTCGACTTCGATCTACGCTTCAACAACGTCGCCGCCCCGTCGCTGCAGCTCGCGGAGCGCCTGCGTGAAGGGGATCGTCTCGCGGTCCTCGGCATGAGCGAAGAGGAGCTGTTCCAGATCGATCTGCCTGCGATGCCGGTCGTGCTTCACGCCCGTTATCAGGACGGACATCGCGACTCGGCGCGGCCGGCAATCGATACGATGGTCGTCGAGCCGGGCCCAGGCGTCGTCCGGTTGACGCTGCGCCATGCTTTCCCGATGGGCCGAGGGAGGAAGCTTTTGCGCGAAATCCAGGTGGACCGCGATGACTGACGACATACGCTGCGACGCGGTGCCTCTCGCTCGCGTGGCATTTATTCATGCAGGGCTCGCGGACGGTCTGTCGCTGAACGAGCTTCTCGATCACCTCGATGTCGACGCTGCGACGTGGGGCCGTGCCCAGGCGTCGTTTGCGCGGCTCTTCGCGCGGCGAGCGCGCGAGGGAAACGATTTCGCGCTGCGCGTCGACGCGCTCTCCGACGTGGCGCGCTCGGCGTGGGAAAGGAAGCTCCCGCCGCTGGATCAGGAGCTGGCCGCGTTCTTCGATTTCGAGCGCCACTACGCGGCGAGCGTGGATGGGCTCGCGTTCCTGCGAGAGAGGAGAATGCGGCCGTCGGATCTCAACCGCCTGGAGCGCCTCTGGAACGAACGTTTCGCGGCCGATTCAGCGCTGCGCGAGCAGGCGCTCACGCGGATGGCCGAGGAGCCGGGCCCCTGCCCTGACGTGCAGCCCGAGCCCCCGCGCCTCGTTCAGGCGAGAGCAGCACGCCTGTCCAGGGATGCGACCGAGCAAGCGAAGCTCCCGTTGCCGTTTATCGACGGTGAGGCGAACCTCGCGCCACCTCCGCTGTCGACACCGCTGCCGGCACGGAAGAAGACCGGGCTCGACGGGACGCGCGATATCGGCGACCTCCGCTCGATCCTCGCCTCGTTGCCGTTCGCGCGCTCGGTGGCGCCGCAGCCGTCTGCGGCGCCACCGACTCGAGAGCCCATTGCAACCCCGGTGGAGGCGGCCGCCGTCATCGCTCCCGCGGTGGTCCAGCCGGTCGTCGCCGCGGTCGCGCCTTCGGTTCTCCCCGTCACGCCGCCGGCCTACATCGCACCTCAAGGGCCGGTGCGCGATTTGCGGGGAACGAGCATGGCTGTCGACGTCCCCGCCCGCGCGGCGCTCCCGTTCGCGCAGGGGAGCTCCACGCTCCGCTCCGCGGGCGACGCGCCGGCCCCGCCCGCCGAGCCACCTCGCCCCAGGGCGCACTCCGATCTGCGAGAGACGTCGGCGGTGTTCTTTGCGCCTCGGAGCCAGGCAATGCCGTTCTCCACGACGGCGCCGGCCCCGCCCCGCGCCGACACCTCGACGCTGACCGTGGAGCAATATGCTTCGCTGTGCGTCGATCTCGCCGTGGATCCAGGGCGCGCTGCGGAGACGTTGCGGCGCTATCACCTCACGCCGGAGCAGAAGCAGGCGATCGACGCCGAGTGGCAGGCGCGCTTCGCTCGTGACGCGACCTCCTGGCAAGCCTGGGACCGCGCATACAAGACGTATCACGCGTGGATCGTCGGACAGAGGGGCAAGGGGCCATGATCGAGCAAATGATCCTCTCCTGTGACGCGCTCGGGCCCTGCCAGGTCGTGCGCGCGCTGGGCGAGGAGGCCATCAACGCGCTACCTCGCTTCACGGTGGAGGTGCTCCATCCCGACGCCAACGTCGACTTCGACGCCGTGACGCGAGCCCCCGCGAGCCTGCTCTTCGGCGACGATGACGGGGGCGCGCGCGACGTGCCGCTCCTCGTCACGGAGATTGCCTACGACGGCGCTCATCGCGACGGGCACCGATATCGTCTGTTGCTGTCGACGCCAGCCCACTTGCTGACGTTGCGCTCGAACTATCGTATTTTCCAGGACAAGACGACGGAAGAGATCGTTACCGAGGTCCTCGCCGACGCGCGGATATCAGGAAAGACGGTCTTGTTCCGCCTGGGGGGGCGCTACCGGAAGCGGACATATTGCGTGCAGTACGGCGAGGTCGACTGGTCGTTCGTCGAGCGCCTGCTCGCCGACGACGGGATCAGCTACTGGCACGAGTCGAGCGACGGAGCGCCGACTCTCGTCTTCGGCGACGGGCCCAGCGCTCACGCTGCCATCGACGGTGACAAGACCGTACGATTCGAAGATCCCGGCGGGATGTCGAGGACTCAAGCATCCCTGTTCGAGCTCGAGAAGACCATCGAGCTCACGCCGACACGCGTTCACCTCCGCGAATACGACATGCGTCGCCCGGATCATCTGATCGAGGGCGCCGCCGGCGAAGGCGCGCTCGAACACTTCGAGTACCCCGCCGCCGTACCGCACGCGGAGGCGGCCACCGCGCTCGCCGAGGTGCGCCTGGATCAGCTGCACCGCGGCTCGGTTCGGGCGCGCGGGCGAAGCGCCTGCGCGAGGCTTTCGCCGGGACGCGTGGTGAAGATCGAGGGTGCCCAAGACGACGGGATCGACGGTGACTACCTCATCACGGCCGTGCGCCACAGCATCGCGCAAGCGAGCAAGAACGACGCAGAAGGACGCCCCTACGTCAACGAATTCGAGCTCGTCCCACACACGGCTCGTGCCTATCGACCCGCCATACCGCGCACCGCGCCGAGAGTATCCGGGCTGGAGACGGCGATCGTTACCGGTCCGCCCGGCGAGGAAATTCACGTCGACGATCTCGGCTGCATCAAGGTCCGGTTCCCCTGGGATCGCTCTGGAATCGGGGACGATCGATCGTCACGATGGATGCGCTGTCTGCAGATGCCCATGCACGGCTCGATGCTGTTGCCGCGCGTGGGGTGGGAGGTGCCGCTGGTCTATGTCGACGGCAATCCCGATCGGCCCTTCGTTCTCGGCAGGCTCTACAACGGAGCTTCACCCATGCCTTATACGTTGCCCGCAAAGAAGGCAACATCAACGCTCCAGTCCGCGACGTCGCCGTCGGACGGCTCGACCAACGAGATCCGCTTCGCCGACGATGCGGGGAGCATGGAGACCTACGTTCACGCAACGTTGAATCAGACCGTCACCGTCGGCGGCAGCGCGACGACGACCGTCGGAGTGACCGAGACTCACGACGTCAAGAAGAGCTCCGAGCTGCACGCAGCCACGCAGACGATCACCGTCGCCGGCAAGCAGACTATCGTGGTGGGGGCTGACGCGGGGGTAAAGGTAAAGGGGGGTCGCACCGAGACGGTCGCCGCGATGGATCGCACCTCGGTGATCGCCACGCGGATCGTCGATTGCAAGGGGAGCTATCATGAGCTCGTCGGTGGCCTGTACGCCCTCCAGTGCAACACCGCCAGCACCGCGGTGCAAGGTGCTTATTTGCAGATTGTGGGCGGCTCGGCGGCCTACATTTCCGGCCTCGGGGTGCACCAATCAGCTGCCGGCGGGCGCTCGGAGGCCGTCGGCGGCTCGAAATCGATCGTGGCGTCATCGCAGTTTGCGGAGAGCACCAAAGGTCTGAAGAAGATGAGCTCGGGAGCCGTGACGCTGGGCGGTGCAGGCGGCGTCTTCACGCACGCCGCGAGCGCCGCGATCTCGGTGGGCGGGAGCGCGACGATCACCGCCGGCGGAGCGCTGGTGTTTGACGCGAGATCGATCACCATCACCGCCGTCGCGGGCATCACAGCCAGTGGAGGATCGACACTGACGATGAAGGGCAAGCTCGGGATATCGGGCGGGAAGACGAAGATCCAGGCTGCCACGTTCGAGAAGGTCGCGGGCACCAAGGCGAGCTCGTAAATGACCCTCGATAGCCTCTTCGAGCTGGAGCTGCCGGCGGGACGATTCCTGGTTTCTGGCCTGCAAGGAAGCGAGCGCGTTCATGCGCCCTTCCGTCTGACGCTGACCGGCTGGTTCGAAGCTGGGGCGGGCACGCGCGCCGAGGTGAACGTCGAAGCCCTGCTGGGGAGCACTGCTCGACTCACCCTCCGGGGCGAGCACGGGGGGCGCACGATCGCCGGAGTCATCGATGGGATCGACTCGTTCGCGAGCGGGCACCGACTCCACCTCGTACCGCGTCTGGCGAAGCTGGGCCGGACGGTCGACCACCAGCTCTTTCGCCACGAGGACACGCTGGCGATAACGCGCAAAGTGCTGGGCGGGCACCGGGTGCCACTCGAGAGCCGCATCGCCCGCAAGCTCGTTGCCCGACCGCAGTGCGTGCAAGCCTTCGAGAGTGATCTCGACTTCGTGACCAGGCTCCTTGCGGAGGAAGGGATCGCCTATCATCTCGAGCATGGCGACGCGGGCGATGTGGTGGTGTTGGGCGACAATCCCGGAGCCTATGCTGCGCTCCTGGGAGGAGAAGATCTCCCCTTTGGCTCGGGCGAGGCAGCGGGGCTCCGCCAGGGCGAGAGCGTGTTCGAGGTCAGGTTGAGCGCAGCCATGGTCACCGAGAGGGTGACACTCTCGGACTATGACCACGAGCGCCCGCTCGTCGACCAGCGCGTCGCAGCGGGCGACGGGTCGCTGGAACGCTACGAATACCCCGGCGGCTATCGCGATCCCGCAACGGGCAATGCGCTCGTCACCATTCGACGCGAAGAGGCCCAGCGCGACCAGCGGGTGCTCAGCGGGCGCAGCACCTCACGAAGGCTCGCACCGGGCGCGACCTTCCGTCTCTCGGGCGCTCCGCGCGACGACATGAATGGTCGATGGCTCGTGCTGGAGGTCGCGCACGAGGGTCGCGATCATGGCACCTCGCCCGGTCAGGCCACATTGAACCGGTACCAAGCGTCGTTCGTGGCGGTGCGCGCGGATCGCCCGCATCGGCCCGCGCGCTTGCCTCCGCCGGCGATGGGAGGGGTGCAATCAGCGACGATCACTGGACCTTCAGGTTCCGAGATCCACACCGAAGCCGGCGGTCGCGTGACCGCCCTGCTTCGGTGGGACCGTCGGCGGCCGAAGGATGACACCAGTTCTCACTGGCTCCGCCCGGTCCAGCCGGCGACCTCGGGAGGCGTGTACTTGCCGCGCGTGGGATGGGAGACGCTCCTCGGCTTCTCGGGCGCCTCGGCCGACGTTCCCTACGAGCTCGGCCGCCTGTACAACGGGCAAGCGACGCCGCCCGAGGGCCTGCCTGGCCAGAAGGTGCGCGGCGCGTTCGGCTCGCAGACGACGCCGGGCCGCGGCAGTGCGAACGTGTTTCGACTCGACGACGCGGCGGGCGCCGAGGGGATGCTGGTCAACGCATCGCACGATTACAACGAGCGCACCGAGAACGACAAGAAGACGACCGTCGCCGCGAATGACGCTCACACCATCGGCTCGGACCACAAAGATCTCGTCGGCGTCGTGCAAGAGGTGAAGATCGACGGCGCGCAGTCGTACTCGATCGGCGCCGATCGCGATCTCTCGGTGGGAGGAAACCTGGTGATCGAGGCCGCATCCGAGGCGATCGGCGTGGGCGGGCTCCGCTCGTTCACCGTGGGTGGAGACTTCAAGACGACCGTCGGTGGCGCGTTGACGCGGACGGTGCTCGGCGCAAAGGCGGAGATAGCCACGCTCAGCCACAACGTCCACGTGACCGGCGGATCGCGGGTCTCGATCGGGGGCACCCGCCTCGAGTCGGCGGAGGTCGCCGTGGGCGTGGGCGTGCTCGGAGCGTCGAACCTGAGCGTCGCCGGGGCGTACACCATCGCTTCGGCGAAGTACTCCCTCAGCGCGGGCGCGCTGAAGGAAGACTATGCGTCCATGACCATCAGCGCCGGCGGCGCAATCGAGGACGCCTTTGCCGGTGCGGCCTCGCTCTCGGTGGGTGGCGGGCTCAGCCTCACGGGGAGCATCGTATCGTTCGTCGCGATGGAGAAGATATCCATCGACGCCGCGGGCGTCAGCGTGATAATCACCCCGGGATCCATCGAGATCTCGGCCGTGGTTGACAGCGCCGAGGATCTGGTCGTGAGCGGCATGGATGTGAGCGAGTGACGTCAGCGCAGCGGAGGAAATCATGACGACAGCGAAGGTGAGAGCGCTTGATCCAGGCGGCGCGAAGGTTCGAAGGACGACGCCGAAGCTCGGACCCGGCCTCCACGTCGCGCGAATCGAGGGGGCGGCGGAAGGAGGCATCACCGTGCGCCTGGCATCGGGGGAGCTCGCGAGCGCCGTTCCCGGCGAGAACGTCGAGCGAACCTTCGTGGAGGAGTGTACGCGCGACCGCCGCACGATTCTGGTGAGCGAACAGAACGGTACGATCGTGATCCTTGGCGCGCTCCAGACTGCGCGCGCGATCGAGCACGACGCCGCGGGTCGAGCCCGGATCACCGCGCCGAGGATCGATCTCGTGGCGGAGGACGGCGTGCGAATCCAGGTCGGCAAAGCGTTGCTCGAGATGGAGGCGAACGGCGCCGTGCGAATCGCCGGTGATCGGCTGACGATGGACATGGCGACGGTGGTGCGCGTGCTCGCCGCCCTCGCTGAGCTGCCCTGATTCGCTCGGAAAGGCGATTTCGATGCAAACACTCGATCTCTCGGATCCGCAAACGCGCTTGATCGTCCTGACCGGCGCCGGCACCTCGGCGGAGAGCGGGATACCCACCTACCGGGCCATGAACGGCCTCTGGCGCACCCACTCCATCCAGGAGGTCGCGACGGCGTATGGCTTCCTCAATGATCCCGCGCTCGGCTGGCGCTTCTACAGCGAGCGCCGCGTCGATGCGCTCGCGGCGAGCCCCAACGCCGGGCACGTCGCGCTCGCGGACATCGAGGAGCGCCTCGGCGATCGTTTCCTCCTCGTCACCCAGAACATCGACGGTCTCCACCAGCGCGCCGGGAGCCGCCGCGTGATCGAGCTGCACGGGAACCTGCTCCACTCGCGCTGCACGGTGTGCGATCGCCCGCCGTTTGCCGACGATCGGCTCTATCAGGAGCTGCCTTTACCGCTCTGCGAGGTCTGCACCGACAGGGCAGCTCCGGGGATGATCCGCCCGGCCGTCGTGTGGTTCGGCGAGGCGATCCAGGGCGCCGACATGGCCCGCGTGGAGAAGTTCATGGAGAGCGCCCCGCGCGGACACCTGGTGTTCCTGGCCGCCGGGACGTCGGGAGTCGTGACGCCCGCCTCGGCCTTCGTGGAGGACGCGAAGCGGCTCGCAGCCGCGACGTGGCTCGTCAACCTGGAGCCGCCGGAGAACGTGGGGTATTTCCAGAACGTGCTGCTGGGCGCCTCGGGAGCGATCTTCCCCGCGCTGTTCGGCGTCACTCCCGGCTGACGCGACTACGCGGCGCCCGTCTCCACCGCGGTCACCCGCATCGGCATACCGCCCTTCGGCCGCAGCGTCGCCGACGCCTCGGGCTCGATCACCGCCTGGCTCCGCAGCTCGAGGTCGACCCGTCGCAGGATGGTCGCGAGCACGATCGGGCCTTCCATCAGCGCGAAGAGGTTGCCAATGCAGGTGCGCGGGCCGGCGCTGAAGGGCAGATACGCTTGCTTGTGCCGCTTCTCCTCGACCGCGGGCTCGAACCGGGAAGGATCGAAGCGCTCGGGATCCGGCCAGATCTCGGCGCGGTGGTGCAGCGCATAGGAGCTGATCAACACCACCTGTCCGCGGGGGAGATCGTAGCCGCCGAGGGTCACGTCGGCGATGGCCTGGCGGCCGAAGAAGTAGATGGGCGGGTAGAGCCGCATCGACTCCTTGAAGACACGGAGACAGTAGCCGAGGGCCGGCAAATCGCGGCTCTCCACGGCTGGACCCGGGATGGCGCGGGCCTCGGCGCGGGCGCGGGCGAGGGCCTCGGGGTGCCGGGCGAGCAGGTAGAGCGACCACGCCAGCGCCGTCGCCGTCGTCTCATGACCGGCGATGAAGAGAGTGACCACCTCGTCCCTCACCTGTTGATCACTCATGCGATTGCCGCTCTCGTCGCGGGCGTCGAGGAGCATGCTCAGGAGATCGGGGCGCGAGGTGCCCGAGGCGCGGCGATCGGCGATCATCCGGTCGACGCGGTTATGGATCACCGCGAGCGCGGCCTCGAACTGCTTCGTCTGCTCGCCGGGCCAGCGGATCGGCTCGACCATGGCCTCGAGCCGGGCCTCGCTCCGCGCGCGGTAGGGCTCGGGCAGCCGCTCGGCCACCGAGCTGAGCGCGCCGAGCGCGCGGAGCTGCACGGCGTACACCGGCGAGAGCGACGTCTCGCTGGCCCAGTGGAGCGCGACGGTGAGGGCGGCGCCGAGCTCGTCGGCCTCGTCGAGCGTGTCGATGTCGAAGAGGGTCTTGCCGGCGATCCGCATGGCGATGTGGGTGGTGATCCGCGCGGCGTCGATCTCGTCGCCCGGGCGCAGGCTCGCGATCGCGTGGCTCGCGCACTCGGCCATGTCCGCGGCGTAGCGCTCGATCCGCGCGTGGGTGAAGAGCGGCGCCATCAGCTTGCGCTGCTGCCGCCAGAACTCGCCCTCGCTCGTGAAGAGGCCCTGTCCCGCAAAGGGCTTGAGCGGGCCGCGCAGGCCAGGAGACTTGATGAACGAGCGGGCCTTCTCGACCAGCATCTCGTGGAGCACCTCGGGCCCGTTGGCGAAGACCAGCGGGATGCCGAGCACCTTCGCGAGGCCGATGTCGCCGCACTCGCGGTTCAGGCGGCGAAACAGGCCGAAGCGATCGTCGCGGATCTCGTTGAGGTGGCCAGTCCGCGTCGCGCCCGAGAGGGCAGGCATATCGAGCATGCGCATGGCTACGGTCCTATTTCTTCGCCGCGTCGGCGAAGGCTTTCCAGGTGGTCTCGGCAGCGCCGACGGCCGCGCGCGTTCCATCGCGCACGATCGGCGTTCGCAAGAGCGAGGGATCTTCGAGCAGGAGCACCGCGAGGCGCTCGTCGGTGGGCGCGGAGTGCTGGAGGCCGCGCTCCTTCACGCGCGGGCTCTCGCTGTCGTAGAGCGCGCGGTAGCCGCCCACGGCGCGCGCCACGCTGGCGAGCTCGCCCTTCGAGAGGCCCTTCTCGCGCAGCTCGACGCTCTGCACCTTGACGCTGCGATCGGCGAAGAAACGCTGCGCTGCGCGGGTGTTCTTGCACTTGTTGGTGCCGAAGATCTGGATCACGAGCCAGGCTCCAGGGGCCGGGCCGGGGCCGCGGCGAGGGGTACGAGATCCGACATGGCCGCGCAGCGTACCAGCCCACGGCGCCGCGCGGCAGCGGATCGCGCGGGACCGACGATCGACGGCCGACGACGCGGCGGACGCGTGCGCCACTCTGCGCCGACCGCGGCGCCGGGAGCAGGCCAGTCGAGCGCGTTCGCGCCTGGTTTCTCGATTGAATGTCGCGGCCTTGTTCTTGCCAATCGTCGGCGCGAAGACCGCGACGAGCCGGCTCGCGGCCGCGCCAAGGAAAGCACGCACCGATGAAGGCTACCTGGAAGACCTGGGCATTCGCAATGATGGCAGCGGCGGGGATGCTCCCGCTCGGGTGCTCGGGATCGGTGGTCGAGATCGGCGCCCAGCCGCCCGGATGCCCCAAGGCGGCGCCGAAGGCCGGCACAACGTGCAGCGCCGCCGTCTCCGGATGCACCTACGCCGAGGGCCCGTGCACCGTGGAGCTGAGCTGCGAGGCCAAGGACGGCGCGTGGCAATCGCAGACCAAGAGCTGCTCCCCCACCGCCAAGGAGTGCTCGGCGGGCCAGGACGGCGACGTCTGCGCCGTGATCGGCGAGAGCTGCGGCGAGAGCCCCGGGCCGTGCCTCGGTGGCTTCTTCAACACCTGCGGAGACGATCACCACTGGCACACTTCATCCGGGACCGGCGGCGACGATTGCTGTCCTCTCAACGGCGCTTGCCCCGGATCGCCGCCGAGCGAGGGAGCGCCGTGCGATGCCTGCTTCGGACCGCCGTCATGCCACTACGACAACGCCTGCGGCGGGACGACGACGGCGACCTGCGGCGGCATGGACGCGGTATGGCACGTCCTCGTCAACGACTGCCCACCTCCCCCTCCGCCCGACTTCTGCACCAGCAACACGACGCCGGACACCTGCGCGACCGATCCGAGCTGTCGCTGGCTGACGCCCGGCTGCGGCGATAACCCGATCTGGGCGCCGGGGTGCTTCACCGCCACCGACTGCGGGCCGGGAACCTGCGGGCCGTCGCAGGCCTGCCAGGCGTACTCGTACGATCCCTGCTTCCAGAAGAAGTGTGATGCGTGCAGCGCCACCGCGTCGCTCTGCGTGGGCTTCCTCTGATCCGAGGGCGCCGAGCGCGGCGTTACTTCGCGAAGCGGCGGTAGATCTCGCCCGCTTCGATGTTGTCGACGCCGCGCTTGCCGCTCTTCCAGGCGGCCACCATCGCCGCGGCCACCGCCGTCGCCGGCGTGGGGCGATACTTCCCGAGCAACGGCCCCAGGGCTCGACCGACCGAGAGGCCGAGCTTTTCGAGGGGACGATCGTCGCCCCTGTCGCCGTCGAGGATCGAGGGGCGGAACCCGACGAGGCTGTCGAAGCGGACATCGATCAAGGCCTCTTCGATCTCACCCTTGACGGCCGAATAGAACATCCGGGATCGGGAGTCGGCCCCGGCCGAGCTGACGTGGAGAAAGGCCCGCGCGCCCCGGCTCTTGGCGACCTTCGCGAAGGTGAGCACGGCATCGAAGTCGACGGCGCGAAAGGCCTCCTTCGAGCCGGCCTTCTTGATGGTGGTGCCCAGGCACGAGAACGCCGCGTCGGGCGCCGGGAGGCTGGAAAACGTGGATGGATCGGCGAAGTCGACGATGGCCTGGGTGAGCTTGAGGTGCCTTTGCGAGACCTCCCGCCGGCCGACCGAGATGACCCGCCCGAAGGCGTCGTCCGCGAGGAGCTGCTTCAGGAGCTCGCCGCCGACGAGGCCGCTGCCGCCTGCGATCCAGACCGTCTTGGTGTTCATGGTGAGTGTCAGTCCGAGGTGGCTACTTGAGCTCGACGCCGCTGCCAGCGAACCCAGCGAAGAAGGCGACGGCGGTGTAACACGTGGCGTCGGCGGGGAGGTTGGTGGCAGAGCACCAGTCGCCGTTGAACTTGATCTTCCCCATGCCGTCGCGCTTGCACTTGGCGGGGTTGCCCCCGTCGCCATACGTACCTGCCGAGTTGGACAGGAGCACGCAGAGGCTGCGGTTGAGGCCGAACGAGGTGATGATGATGCTGTCGGCCTCTTCGAGATCGATGTACCCGTCGATCTTCCCGCCGATGTCGAAGGACTCGATGCCTTGATTGACGTCGGGCAAGCACCCGTTGCTCTTCTTCAGGCCAGAGGCGTTGTAGCTCCCGACGCAGTTCTGGTCGGCCGAGATCTTGGTCTCGAGGACGCGGACCTTGTGGAGCGGCACCAGGATGAGGTTGGTGGCCTGGGCGTCGAGGTAGGCCGGGAGCAGGATGTTCTCGATGGTGGCGGGGTGAATCGACCCATCGGCGTCGAGCGTCATCGGCCCGCTCGACGGCGCGATCGGGAACGATTTGCCGCTGAGCGTGATGGTCTCGTTGACGTAGCTGTAGCCGTTGTGCGGATCCGCAGGGGGCTTGGCGGCGCCGACCTGGAACGTGCCTGCGGTCTTGTCGACGTTGACGATCCACGAGAACGTGCCCGACCCTTTGAGGTTGCACTTGGGCAGGTTCATCGAGATCGAGGCCAGGAACGCCGCCTGCTCGAGCGAGCCGGTGAACGCGACCGGCTGGTAGAAATCGAGCTGGCCGACGCGGATCGCGAAGCTCGATTTACCGGTGTTGTCGTACACGGCGAGGCAGTCGGACTTGACGACGTTGCACGTTGGATCGGTGGGCGTGCACGGGTACGTCACCGGGCCCTGGCCGCCGGTCCCCGCGGCCGTGCTGGCGGCGCCGCTGCTCTGCGAGGCGCTGGCCGTCGCCGTGGCCCCGGAGCCGCCTTTGCCGCCCGTCCCGCCCGCGGGATCGAGCGTGGGATCGCCGATCCCGAGGACGAGCGAGCACGAGGCCGCGCCGCCGAGAGTGCCAATCACCGCGAGGGCGCGGAACGAAGGAGAGGCTCGCATCAGAAGGACCCCACGACGGAGCCGCCGGCGATCCCCGGGCCGAGCAGCGGGACGAGGTGCGCCGAGGCGGGGCGCGGAGCACTGGAGGGCGCAGCGAGGAAGACGACGAGCCCCCCCACGAGGAGCGCGCCCCCGGCGACGAAGCCAATCGTGGAGACCGTGGCGGCGCTCCTGGCCTGGCTCACGAGATCGAGGCCGTCGGCGGTGCAGAGCGCGGCGGTGCGACATTGGCCCTTGGACGCGTCGAGGCGCGATTTTGCGGTGGATCCGAAGATCGATCCCACGACGATCCCCACCACGCCGACGCCGCCGAGGACGCCGCCCGCGACGCGCTGGCCGGTGCCGGAGGAGCCCTGGACCTGATCGGGGACTGGCCCCGTCACCGGCGCTGTCGGCCCGAGGAGAGGCGCGGTGTGCTCGCCTTCAGGGGTCTTGAAGGCCGCCGGATCGTCGGCGAGGGCCGGGACGCTGACGGTGGAGGTCGAGGCCGTGGCGCCGACGGTGAACGTGGATTTCCAGGCGACCTTGCCGGGCGCCACGGCCTCGATGCGGTGCTCGCCGGGATCGATCGGCACCGGCGTGCCCCAGAGTGCCTGTCCGATGTCGGTGCCGTCGCGGGTGACGTGGAGGCCGGCGGTCGTCGCGCCGTCGACGCGGACTGTCACTCTCGAGAGCTTGCGCTCGAGCACGCCGATGCGCGCCCGCGCGACCTGCTCGCGATCGGGCTGCCCCGCGGCCTTGGTCGACGAGGCCACGTCGACGAAGTTGGTCCAGGCGCTGGCCGTACGGCCGATGTGCTCGAAGCAATCGGCGAGGTTGAACTGGGTGCCGATGCGCGGATCGAGGCGCTGGCTCTCCTCGAACTTGGGGCACGCTTCGGCGAATTTACCCGCTTTTGCCAGGTCTTTTCCCTGATCGAAGAGGACCTGCGCGGCGGCTCGCGCCTCGGCCGAGTCGGCGGCGCGGGCCGGGCTCGTCCCTGTCGCGCCGACGAGCGAAAGCGCCAATGCCAACCCGGGAGCCCAGCCGCGCATCATCTGGTTTTTCTCGTTCACAGTCGGTCGTCGAAGAGATCGCCCGCGGGCTTCTTCTTCGCGGAGGGAGCGGGTGGCGGAGGCGGCGGAGGCTTGCCCGGGCGCCCCTTCGCGGCGGGCGCGGCCGACGCCGAGGCCAGCGCGCTCGCAACGGCGGCAGCGGTGGGCGTCGCGGGAACGACGACCGGGAGCGTGGCGGCGGACGCCGTCGGCTCCGGCGCGACGGCCACCGACGCCGAAGGCGCAGCGGCGACGCCGGTCGCACCGGAGCGCTCCGTGAGCTGCCCGATGCCCACGCCGACCGCGAGCACCGCGATGATTCCCCCGACGATCAAGGGCCATTTCGACCGCGCGCGGGGGATGTCGATCGCGTCCGTACCGGTGTTGGCCCAGCCGACCATCGTCTTCGGCAGCGCCTTGTCAGTCGACGCGGGGTTGCCCGTGATCGAGATCGCCGGCTCGACCGTCGCCGCCGCCGCGGCGATCGCCGACGCCGGGAGGTGCTTGCCGAGCGAGCCTGTCGTCTCCAGGACGCGCTGCGCTCGCTCGGCCGAGCGGCGCCCGCTCTCGCCCGCGAAGGGCGCCAGGGCCAGCGCGAGATCCGCGACGTTGGGCCAGCGATCGTTGACGTCGCGCTGGAGGCAGCGGGTGACGATCGCCGCGAGCTCCGGCGGCGCGTCAGGCCGCAGCTCGACCAGGCTCGGCGGCTTGGCCATGAGGATCATCCCGCAAACCTGAGCGATCGAGTCGCCGTCGAAGGGCGGCTTGCCGGTGAGGAGCATGTAGAGCGTGGCCCCGAACGACCAGATGTCGGCGCGCGACTCGACGGATTTCGGCGCCGTCATCTGCTCGGGCGACATGTAGATCGGCGAGCCGAGCACGGTGTCCGTCGCCGTGAGCGCGGCCTGCGGCTCCGAGGTGGCGCCGCCTTCCATCATCTTCGAGATGCCGAAATCGAGGACCTTGATCGCCGCGGTGCCGTCGGCGCGCGTGGTCACGAAGAGGTTCCCGGGCTTCAAATCGCGGTGAACGATGCCGAGCGCGTGGGCCTCGGCGAGGACCTCGCAGACCTGGAGCATGAAGGTCACGGCCGAGGCGATAGGGAGCGGGCCCTTCTTGCGGACGACCTGCGCGAGATCGTTCCCGTCGAGGTGCTCCATGACCATGAAGGGAGCGCCGTTGTCGAGGGTGCTGACGTCGAGCACCTTGGCCACGTGCTCGCTGCGGATCTTCACCGCGGCGCGGGCCTCGCGATCGAAGCGGCCGAGGGCGTCGGCGTTGCCGAGCGCGCCGGGGAGGAGGAACTTGATCGCCACCTTCTCGTCGAGGCGGAGGTGGGTGGCGGCGACGACGACGCCCATGCCTCCACGGCCGAGGACGCGCTCGATCCGGTACTTGCCCGCGATCACGTCGCCGGGGCCGACCATGCCCTCGTCTTCTTCGTCCTCGCTCAGCCCGGCGACGCGCATCTCAGAAGGTCCTCGGCGAACGATCGTGGTGGAGGCCGACCGAACCAGCGATATCAGGTCTGTTTGCGGGCGTCACTCTTCGCCCGATTCACCGGGAGGGTGCGTCTTCGACTTCATCAGCCCGAGCGTGCGCGCGTTCGAGGGCACGCGCTCGCAGAAGCTCGCGCGCCAGCCGGGATCGGCGATGCGCGCGGCGCGGGCGATCAGGCGCTGGTGGGCGACGTCGATGGCGTCGACGGCGGCGGCCTCGTGCCCCACGGCCGCGAGCGACTCGGCGTACACCAGGCGAAGGAGCGACTCGCCCTCTTCCATTCCGCCCGTCGCGAGCAGCAGATCGAGGCCTTCGCGCGCGGCGTCGAGGGCCTCTCGGGCGCTGCCGCGCGCGAGGAGGATCTGGCCGAGGACGGCGAGGGCGAAGGCTCGCAGCGGCGGGATGGTGGCGACGCGCTGCGCGGCCGCGCGGGCCTCGCGCTCGGCCGACGCGAGGTCGCCGCTCCGGGCGAGGATCTCGGCGAGGTAGGCGCGAGCGCGGCCCTCTTGCCGGCGGTTCTCCTGCGCCGCGAAGGTCTCGACGGCCTCCTGCTCGATCGCGAGCGCGGCGGCGATTTTCCCCTGCCGAACGAGCGCGGGGCCGAGGTTCTGCCGCGCGAGCGCGCTGACGTTGTGGAGGCCCATGCGCTCGGCGTCGGCGAGCGCGGAGCGGAGCGCGACCTCGGCCTGGCGGGGATCGCCGAGCTGGAGCATGGCGTGCGCGGCGTTGACGCGGCCGAGGCAGGCGTTGCGACGATCGCCGGTGAAGGCAAAGCTCGGGATGCTCAGCTCGGTGAACTGGAGCGCCGCGGCCGGATCGCCGTAGCAGAGCGCGCGCGACGCGTGCAGCGCGTAGAGGCGCGCCGCGACGCCGTAGTCGCGCTCGGCGAGCGGGCCGGCCACGCGGTTGATCTCGTCGATGAGCGCTTCGGCGAGGGCGTGCTGGCCGTCGTGGAGGAGCGATCCGGCGAGGCGCGCGACGGCGCTCACGGCCGCGCCCATCGTCGGCCCGGGCGGGAGCGACGAGAGGTTTCCCTGCGACGATCGCGGCGACGACGAGACCGGAGCGGCGGCGGAGGAGGGCCCGAGCAGGCCGTACGACTGCACCTCGCGCGCGAGCTCGGCGAGCTCGGCGTGGCGGCCGAGGCGGAGGCGCATCGAGCCGGTCTCGGCCGCCGCGACGTACCAGAGCGGGCTCCCGAGCGCGAAGCGGCTCATGGCCTCGACGGCGGCTTGCTCGGCTTCTGCCGCGGATCCACGCCACTTGTGCGCCTCGGCCTGGAGCAACCGCAGCGCGCCGAGGACCTCGCCGCTGGCGTACGCAGCTCCCCGTTCCGCGCGAGCGATGGCTGCCACGAAATCGTTGCCTTCCAGCGCTTGCTCGGCGGCGCGACGGTAGCGATCGACGGCGCGCTCCGGCTCGCCCGCGCGCTCGAAGTGCTCGGCGAGGACCGTGGCGTCGCGCTCGCCGGCGCGCTCGAGCCACTCGGCGCCGAGGCGATGGCCGAGCCTGCGATCGCCCTCGGTGAGCATGGCGTAGGCCGTGTCGCGCACCAGCGAGTGGCGGAACACGTACTCTTCCTGGCCGGGAAACCGGCCGTCGCCGCGCCGGATCAGGAGCTCGCGATCGACGAGATCGCGGAGCCGCTCGCCGAGGCCGCGGGCCTCATCGTCGCCGAGGAGCGGCAGGAGCGCGTCGCGCCAGAAGACCTGGCCGAAGACGCTCGCGGCGCGGAGCACGCGGCGATGATCGGGGTGGAGCGCCTCGAGCCGGGCCTGCACCATGGCCAGCACCGTCTCGGGGAGGTTCTCGGATTCGCCGCCTTCTGCCGCGCGGATCAGCTCTTCGAGGTAGAACGCGTTGCCCGCCGCGCGCTCGATGATCCGCGCCACGCTCTGATCGCTGACGCGGGCGCCGAGCACGTCGCGGACCAGCTTTTCGCTCGCGCGTTTGTTGAGCTCGCGCAGGTGGATCTCCTGCACGCCGCGCTCGGCCCACATGCGCGGGAAGAGATCGTGGACCTCGGGGCGCGCGAACGCGAGCACCACGAGCGGCCGCCCTTCGAGCGTGCGCAGCGCGGCGTCGAGCAGCTTCACCGAGGGGAGATCGCCCCAGTGCAGGTCTTCGAGGACGATCACCAGCGGGTGCGCGGCGCACTCGGCGACGAGGAGATCTTCCCAGGCGCGGCGCATCTGATCGCCCATGAGCATCGGATCGGCGCGGGCGGCGCGGAGCTCGACGCTGTCCTTGTCGGAGAACGGCGCGCCGATGAGCTCGCCGAGGAACTGCGCGACGCGGACGACGTCGTTCTGCGGCACCGAGCGCGCGACGCGGGCACGGAGCTTCTGGCGGCGGATCTCGCGAAGCTCGCCCTGACGCAGCCCGGCCTCGCGGCGGAGCATCTGGGCGATCATCCCGAACGACGAGCCCGCGCTCATTGGATCGCCCTGCGCCGACCACACCTGGAGCGGCGCCGTCCCCCGGCCGCGTCGCTCTTCCAGCCGACGGAACAGCTCGTGATAGAGGCGGCTCTTGCCGACGCCGGCGGCGGCCGTCACCAGCACCGCGCGCGCCGACGGCTCGGTCAACGCCTCGTCCAGCACCGCCTCGAGGATGCCGAGCTCGTGATCGCGCCCGACGAACGGCGTGGGCTTTCCGAGCAGCGTGCGCGCCGCCTCGCGCGCGTCGCGCTCGCCGCGCAGGACGAGGCCCGAGGGATCGCCGCCGACGTCGAAGCGGTTGGCGAGCAGGCCCGCGGCGATGTCGGCGAGGCGGATCGCGCGCGGCGGCGGCGAGGCCGCGGCGACGTCGAGGAGCTCGCGGCCGTGCTCGATCAGCTCCGCGGGCGGCAGCCGCGCCGAGGGCATGCCGCGGCCGGCGATGAGCGCCATCGGCGCGTCGGGCAGCATCTCGCGAAAGCAGAGCGCGCAGCGCGCGGCGCGTGACGCCTGATCGGTCGCCGCGGTCGAGCCGCCGATCACCGCGAGCAGCGTCCCGTCCGGCAGCGCTTCGACGCGACCTTGAAAGCGCAGCGCGGCCTCGCGCAGCGCGCCGCGCAGATCGGCCGGGCGCGACGACGAGGGCGGCGTCTCGGGCGCCTCGGGATCGCGGTCGAGGTCGCGCTCGCGATCACGATCGAGCAGCGCGCGGCGGTCCGCCATCGGCAGCGTCGACGGGAGCGTCATCGGCTGCGTGGGCGCGACGAGGCCCGCGTCGTAGTCACCGGTGTCGATCGCCGCGGTGTCGACGCGCACCATCACCGCGCAGACGACGCGCAGCTCGCGGCCCGTGAGCGACGCGCGGCGCACGCTGAGCGGCGCTTCGTTGCCCGCGCCGATCACGCCGCTGGCCTCGATCGCCGCGAGCTCGCCCGCCAGCGCCGCCGCGTCGCTCGGCCGATCGCGCGGCGATTTCGCGAGCATCCGCGCCACGAGATCGTCGATGGCGTCGGGGATCCCCTCGCAGATCTCGGACAGCCGTGGCGCGTCGTCGAGCACGACCTTGAGCAGCGCGGCGTGGACGTCGTCGCTCGCGAACGGCGCCTTGCCCGTGAGGCAGTGAAAGAGCACGCAGCCAAGGGCGAACACGTCGGCGCGCGCGTCGATGTCGCGCTCTCCGCGGGCCTGCTCGGGCGACATGTAGAACGGCGTGCCGACGACGACGCCGGTCATCGTCAGCGGGGTGCCGCCGGCGACCTTGGCGATGCCGAAGTCGAGCACCTTGACGCGGTCGAGCGCCGCGCCGTCGAGGTACAGATTCGAGGGCTTGAGATCGCGGTGGACGATGCCGCGTCGGTGCGCCGCGGAGAGCGCCTCGGCCACCTGGCGCGCGAGCGCGACGCTCTCGCCGACGGTGAGCCCCCGGCGTCGCAGCCGCGCGGCGAGGCTCTCGCCTTCGATCCACTCGATCGCCAGCCACGGCTCGCCGCCGGGAGACGCGCCGTGCGCGATGTAGCCGACGACGCCCGGGTGGCGCAGCTCCTGGAGCACCTCGGCCTCGCGCCCGAAGCGCTCGGCTTGCTCGGGCTGATCGAGCACGTGGCCCCACAGCACCTTCACGGCCGCGGGCCCGCCCGTGACGCGATCGACGGCGAGGTAGACCGCCCCCATCCCGCCGGATCCGGCGAGCCGCTCGATCGTGAATCGATCGGCGATGACGTCGCCGGGTTTCATGCGGCGCGGAGTATAGCCAAGGGGACGCGTGGCACCGAATAGTCGGCGCAACGCCCCCCGCGACCACTCACGATCTCACGGCCCGCGGTAGGTCTTCGGGTTGGGCAAGCTGCCCTGAAGCCAGCGGAAATTGTCGAAGATCGCCGACGAGTCGTAGACGCCGTCCGACGAGTCCCAGGTCATGAACTGCACGGTGATCGTCTCGCCGGGGAGGACGGGCGACTCGGTGGTGATCCACCCGGTGCCGCCGCCGAGCACGTTCTGAGCGCCGCAGGGCATGGCCGGGACGTCGTAGCCGGTGTTGGTGAGCTCCGTCTTCCCGCCGCCGCAGAAGTTGAAGCCGAACGTCCCGCCGGCGCAGCCCGTTTGACCGGCCACGCAGCGATCGAAGAAGTTGAGGTTCACCGAGCCCGGCGTGCCCTGCGAGTCGAAGACGATGTCCTTGTTGTTGGCGATCCCGGGCGCGCCCGTCTGCAGGAGCACGACCCAGAGATCGTTGTACTGCGAGCAGGCCCACTCGGGGTATTCGGCCGAGAAGAACGAGTGATCGAACCCGAAGCTGTGCGCGTTGGTGGGCACGCGAATCGTGAGCTTGAGGTTGGTCGAGTCGTGCGCGTCGGAGTTCATGGGCTGCGGGCAGCCTTGCTTGTTGGTCGGGAACCCGGGCGGCACGGGCACCGCCGGCACGCCGAGATCGGTCCCCGGCTCGGGCGTGGCGCCGCCGGCCTGGAAGTACGTTTGCCCGGGGACATTGGTGCCCGCGAGGCCGGTCGAGAAGAAGGCGAAATTGGCGTTCTTGCGCGGCCCGAGGACGGTGCCGAACGAGGTGACGATCGAGTGCGATTGCGGCCCCGGCGAGCCCGTCCCGTCGGCGAGCCGGAGCTCGGCGCCGATCACGCCCCACTTCTTCGCGGCGCCCGTCGCGCCGGCCGTGGTGGTCTGGCAGATGTCGATCGCCTTCACGTAATCGAAGGGATCCTGCGAGGTGTACTGGAGCCCCGCGCCGCAGTTGAGGATCGGGTTGTCCACCGCGCCGTCGCAGTCGTCATCGATCCCGTTGGGAAAATCGAAGGCGCCCGGGTTCACCAGCGGGTTCGCGTCGTCGCAGTCGTTTTCGCAGGTGGTGTAGCCGTCGCCGTCCGCGTCCTGACACGGCCCGTCGAAGGACACGTCGACCGGCACATCGATCGGGACGTCAATCGGCACATCGATCGGGACGTCAATCGGCACATCGATCGGGACGTCAATCGGCACATCGATCGGGACGTCAACCGGCACATCGATCGGGACGTCAATCGGCACATCGATCGGGACGTCAACCGGCACATCGATCGGGACGTCAATCGGCACGTCGATCGGGACGTCGACCGGCACGTCGATCGGCACGTCACCGGGGACGTCGATCGGGACATCCACCGCGACGTCGATCTGTACGTCGGGCTGCGCATCCGGCTGCACGTCGGGGTGCGCGTCCGCCTCGATGCCTCCGCTCCCGCCCGCGCCGCCGCTGCCGCCTGCGCCGCCGATGTCGCCGACGTCGGAGCGCGCCCCGCAGCCCGGCGCCATGCACACGGCCGGCGCGACCATGGCGACGAGCACGAACCCCCAGCGAAGCCGACCGTACAAGCGCACCAGATCCTCCGTCGAAGCAAAGGCGGCCCGCCGAGATGGGCCGGGACGCGTGCGGCAGCCTATCAGGAAAATCGCCCCTGTCCCCGCGAGGCGGGCTACGCTCCGCGATCATGGAGCTCGGGCGGTTGCTCGAAGAGCTCGTTCGCGCAGCCGAGCGGGCCGGGATCGCCGTCCGCTCCGAGGTCTTCGATCCGAACCTCTCCGACGTGAAGCGGCCCCGCGGCGGCCTCTGCACGCTGCGCGGCGCGCGGCTGATCCTCGTCGACGCCAAGCTCCCGCTGCCCGAGCGCATCGCGACCGTGGCCGGCGCGCTGGCCAGCGTGGATCTGGATCACCTGTTCTTGCCGCCGATCGTGCGCGCGACGATCGGCGCGTACCGAGCCACGAGCGGCGCGACGACCGAGGAGAGCTGGCTGCTCCCGCGGACCGCGGCGAACGACGGCGGCCGGCCCCCCGAGCTGCCGAGGCCGCCGGTGCGCGCCAAGAAGCGCGATTGAGCGCCTATTCGAGCGCGCCGAGCAGCTCCGAGAAGTACGGGGGCAGCGAGTCCCACGGGTTCGGCAGGTTGTCGTCCGTCAGGTAGATGAACCCCACCTTCGCGCGCGCGCCGGTGACGAACGCGGCGTCGAGCGCCGGTACGCCATAAGGGATCACCCCGAAATTGCCTCTGTCGTATTTGCCCGCGAAGGCATCGAGTGATCCCACCGCCGGGAGGCCCTCGCTCTCGTAGATCAGAATGGTGCCGACGGTGCCGACGAAGCTCGCCAGCGTCGGGGAGCCGGGGTTGCCGACGGTGACGGAGAGCGACCTCGTCTTCGCGAAGGCATCGAGCGCGTGATAATACATCTCGTCCCCGGCGGTGCTGCTCATCTCGTCGAAGAAGATGCCTTTGAGGGCAGGATACCAGAGGTGATACGTATCCATCTCGGCGAGCGCGTCGACGGGCGCCTTCTGGGCGTACGTCGTTGCCACGTAGCCGAGGACGATGATCCCCGCGGCGTCGAGGGTGGCAATCCCGGTCACGAAGGCGGGATCCATGGCGGCGCCGGGGCCGCTGTCGGGGTTGATGATCGCCTGCACCGTGACGCTCGGGTGGGCTTGCTTGGCCGCGACGATCGCCGCCCAGGAGGGATCGGTGGGATACGAATAGAGCGGGACGATCGTCCCCGACGCGGCGCTCGGGCCTCCGCCTGTGCCGCTCGTGCTGGTGACTCCGCTGCTGGCGGCGCTCGCCATTCCGCCGCCGCCCTGCGAGGACGACGCCGAGCTGCTCGACGACGCTCCGCCTCCGCCGCTGGTGGTGGAAGCGGCGGAAGAGGTGGTGTCACCCCCGCTCGAGCAGGCGGGGACGGCGGCGGCGAGGCCCGCGAGCAGCGCGACCGAGAGGGCAAAGACCTTCAATTCAAGCTCACTTTCCGGTAAAATCGCAGCTGCCGGAGGCGCAGCCGACAGGCACCTTGACCACGGGCGCGCCGGCCCAGACCGACTGGACGAAGCTCGTGATCTGGTCGCGCGCCGCGATCCCGGCCGGCGTGTCGCGCGCCGCGAAGCCGTGGATGTCGAAAGGAGCGGTGTCGGCGACGTGGTATTGCGTGATCCCGGTCTGATTGACGGCCTCGGCCACCGGCGACACGCCGAGGATGGGCACGAGGACCTTGCCGACCTGCGCGGCGCCGGTCGTCACCGCCGCGAGCTCCCCGCCGGGGTTCGTCAGGACCGGATCACCGATGCTCTCCTGGATGAGAAACACCTGCTTCTTGGGGGCGAGATCGGCCGCCCAGACCGCGCCGTCGATGTCGTCCCAGTTGCCTTGACCCATGGCCAGGGCCTGGGAGAGGTCGAGTGGGCCGCCGAAGGAGCCCTGCAGCAAGGGGCCGAGCATCCCGAGGATGACCGAGCCCGGGATGAAGTGCGTCCAGCCGGCGCCGGGCACGTTGAGGACTCCATACTTCATGGTCGGGCTGGAGCTGGCGTAGACCAGGCCGAGCGTGCCTCCGAGCGAGCCTCCGGCCCAGATCGGGATCGAGTCGTCGAGGCGCCGGCCGGCCGCGGGGTTGACCTGGCCGCCGAGCATCGGCGCGGAGAGCAGATCGCCGAGCGCGCCGGTGGTGGCGGCCTCGATCCCGGCGCCGTCGGCGATGGCCTGCATCAGCATCGAGGTGGAGTGCTCCGTCCCCTGGAACATGTGCTCGAGGGCGACGAGGGTATCGAGGGTCTCCTTGTCGGTCCACCCGTCGAACTGGATACCCACCTTGCCGACGCCGAAGGTGGCAATCTCGGTGTCGAACGTGGCGTCGTGGAAGTTGCCGCCGGTGCCGTGGCCGTACATCACGAAGCGGTAATCGCCCTTGCCCACCGGGACGACGACGCGAAAGGGCGCGTCGCGCTTGCCGATCACCTTGGGAAGGCCCTTGTCGTCGAGGGTGAGTCCGGCTTTGTCGGCGTACATGGGCAGCCCCGACAGGCGCCCTTCGACGATGGCGGCGATGGGGCCCGGCGGGGGGACGACCAGGCTGTCGATCACCACGGTGGCTTCCTTCGCGGTCACCGAGGCGACCGCGCCGGCGCGCATCGCCGTGAGGCGGCGAGTCGCGTCCTCGGCCGAGCGGGTGGTGAAGTCCCAGACGCGGAGCACGTGCGTGGGATCGATACCCGCCTTCTTCAGCGCGGCGCGCGTGGGAGCATGGTAGGCCGCGAGCAAGCGCTCTTCGTGCGTGGCGGGCGCCACCAGGCCGAGGGCCACCTTCGCGAGCGGCGTGGGCGGGAGCGCGGCGCCGCCGTCGGCCTTGAGATCGTCGAGCACCACCGCGACGTAGTCGGCGGCGGCGTCGAGCGCGTGGAGCGGATAGCCGAACAGGAACGACTGCGGCCCTCCGTCTTCGTCGTCGTTCTCTTCGATGCGGATCCGCAGCGGGACCTCTTCGCCGTAATGAGGGCTGTCCGCCTGAGCGACGATGAGCCGCACCGGCGTGGCGGGCCCGGTGAGCGACGCGGGCGCGGCGAGCTTGCCCGGATAGGCCGTGACCAGCGGCGTGACGCGGGAGAAGCCGTCGGCGCGGTTGACCGAGCGCGGATCGTCGCGGCCCGCGAAGCTCGCCACGTCGAGCGCGACGCGCACGCCGGTCGTCGTCGCCGCGTCCTTCGCGAGGAAGGTGCTCGACGGCCATGGCAGCATGCAGCGGAGCGGATCCATCGCGTCGCACGCGGCGGTGAGGGGCGATCGATCGCCGGCCTTCCTGTCGGGGATTTGCTCGCCCGGAGGCGAGGTGTCGGTGCTCCCGCAGGCCGCGAGGCCGAGGGCGAGGAGGGGCGCGAATCGCAGTGAAAAGAGGGGCTTCACAGGAGCGGGAGCCTATCCCTCTTTGCCTCCTGCGCCTACGGGACCGAGCGGAATTTCCGCCCGGCCCCGCAGCGCCCCGGGGGTGGGGGTGGGATCATCGTGAGAAAAGGCTCATGGACGCAGGCGGGTGACGGGCGATGACGCCGAGCCGCCGGCCGTCGAGGTGACGGTCACGGTGCCGGACGGCTGCGGGACGCCCACCAGCGCGATCGAATGAGCGCCGCCGCCGAGGTTCGTCAGCGTGCCTCCGGGGCGCGTCCCCCCTGGCACGTTGAACGTCTGGAGGATCAGACCGATGGTGGGGCTCACGACCGACGAGGTCGCGGTGATCGTCAACCGCTGCTTGCCAATCCGGTACTCGACGCCGGTGATGGTGACGACGTCCGCCGGCGGCAGCAGCGTGACGGTGGTGAAGCTCGGCGCCGAGCTCACGTTCGCAGAGTTGGTGATCACCAGCGTGAAGCTCAGGACGGCGGGCGCCGCGCCCACGGCGAGGATCGGTGCCGAGAACGTCGGCTGAGACGCCGTGGTCGAGTTGTTGGTGGAGAGCACGACGAGCGGCCCCGACGTCTGACTCCAGTGGTAGGTGAGCGCGAGGGCGCCCGGGTTGCTCGTGTCGAAGGTGGGTTGCGTCGCGAGCGTGAAGGGAGCGGCGAAGTTGCCAGCGGTCTCACCGGCGGAGATCGCGGCCCGCACCTCGCGCGTCGGCGGGAGGAAGCCATTGGGGTTGATGGTGAGCACCTTCGACGGCGGAATAGTGTCCCCGCGAACGAGATGCAATCGCCGACCTCGAACGGCATCTGGAGCCGGGGATCCGCGCCCCCGGGCACGACGGCGGCGGGCGCAGGAAAGGTGAAGATCGTCTGGAAGATCCCGAGTGCGTCCTTCGGGCGATTGCGCTCCGGGCAGCGGAGATCGGCCTGCGCGGGGGTCGGCGCGACGCGCGGCAGGCACATCGGGAAGCCCGTCTCGGTGCGGATCGTGGGGTTGTCCTGGTCCGAGGTGAACCGCACGTCGGGCGAGAGCCCCTTGCTGGAGCGCCCGGTGCCGAGCGACGGCAGCACCGGATCGTTGATCCGCACGCGCGCGCCGGTGGTCGAGCTGCCGACGGCGCCGCCGACCCGCATCTCGCCGTTCGCGTAGTCGATGAAGTTGATGTAGCCCTGGCCGGCGCTCAGCGTCTCTTGCGAGATGCTGACGAGCCCGGCGATGTAGCTGTCGGCCGCGCCGCTCACCACGCGATTGCCGATGACGCGCACCTCGTACGTGGACAGCGGCGCCGGGAGATCCGCGAGCGCCATTCCCGTCTGGGTCGGGGCGTACGGCGCCGGCGCCAGCTCAAAGAGCTGTTGCCAGGTGAGCGCGGCCGCCGGGAGGATCACCACCGTGTTGCGAGGCACGGTGATCACGTGACCGTTGAGCTTCAACGTGCCTCCCGACAGGACGTCGGTGGCGGTGTCCACGGTGGCCTCCTGGAGGAAGCCCGTCAGGTCGAACCGGCTCACCGGCGCCACGACCGCCTGGGCGCCTGCGCCGCCGGCCAGGAGCAGCAAGGCCAGCATCAGCCCCGCTGCGAACAAGGATTGTCCCCGGGGACGCATCGCGCGACTCCCCCTCTGAAAATTCGATAGCATGATGGCCTCGACGGCGCCTCGGCGCGCCGCGGTGGGTGGGTGGGCCTCCGCTGCCCCCGTCGGTCACGGAAGCCCGTACCCGATTCTTCAGCGGGACCAGCAGAGCCGAGCTCTCACCGGTCTTCCGCCTTGCGGTGAACTCCCGGAGGATGGCGCGCGGCCGTTGGCTGGCAAATCATTCATGCCACGACTGGCCTTCTTCTCCGGGACGCACGGAGTTCGCGCGCGACAGACCCGCTCGAACCACGTGGCTGGGGCAGATCGCGTGAGCGCGAGGAAGCCTCACGCCTCCACCTTCCATGCGCAAACGAGATCGCCATCGCGTTGACGACCACACACGGGTCAGATTCGAGCCTCGATCCTGCGCGAAGGTAGCTTCGATCACGCGGGCTCTTCTCAGGTGTGCCTGGGCACGGACGCCGAGATCAAGTGAGCCCTTTTGCCGTCACCGCCGGCTGTCATGATCGCGGCGGCGCGATCGTCTTCACGCTCCGGCGCACGCGAGGGCGACGCGCGCGCCGGTGAATGCCTCTACGGGGCGCCCGCGTCCGGGTCCATCGGGGCGCACGTGCCCGCGTCGCCGAGCACCACGGGGGAACTGCCAGGCTCGTACGACATCGAGCACACGTCGCAGGCGTCGCCCGGATCGGGGACGCGCGCGCGGACGTCTTCGCATACGTAGCCGCGCGCCTCACCACAAGGCGCATCGTTCCACGTGCCATCCGCGAGGAACGCGGCGCAGTTCTCGCTGCCTCCGGCGTTGTCCGGCTGCATCGCTCCCCAGTTGACGTAGGTGCTCTGGCCCGAGGCCCACACGAACGTGCCTTCAGCCGCCGCGTCGGTGAAGCCGATCCAGGCGTCTGCCACGCCGAGGCTCAGCAGAAAGGCATTCTCCTCGGCGCTGGAGACGGTCACCAGTGCTCCACCTCGATCGGTGCAGGCCTGCGACGCGTCGGCCCACGTGGCCTTCACGGCCGCGCAGACCAGGTAGGCCGAGGTGCCGTGAGCGACGAGATCGCACTTGGTTTCGGCCTGGCAGGTCGCCTTCGAGTCGCAGCGGAAAGACAGGCTGTCGACGTTGGCCTGATCGGGGCTGTACGCCGCAGGACAGCTGTCGACCTCATCGGGGAAGCCGTCGCCGTCGCCGTCGTGAAAGCCCAGAGGGGACCAGTTGACGAACATCGCCGCGCGCGCAAAGCCCTGGCGGCTCACGAAGAGATCGAGGTCGCCGTCTCCATCCAGATCGCCGACCGCGACGTCGGCGTCGACGAGCGTCGATCCGTTGCCCGCGATCTGGCCGGAGTAGTCGAAGAACCGGCCGGTACCGTCGTTGCGCAGCAGGCGCACGCGGCCCGCCTGGGTGGTGACGATGACGTCGAGGTGGCCGTCGAGATCGAGATCGGCGACGACCGCGCTGCGTCCGGCGGTGGCGTCGGGCCCGAGGCGGAGATCGGTGACATCGGTGAAGCGCCCGCTGCCATCGTTGGAGAGGACCCGATCCTGTCCTGCCGTGGGCAGGTAGATATCGAGGGTGCCATTCCCATCGAAGTCACCGAGCGCGGGGACGCCGGCGCCAGGAGCAGAGTTACCGGGGAGCGCGTCGGGGGCCGCGCGCCCGAACACCCCGTGACCATCGTTGAGGTAGAGGCGGCTCGCCGCGGCGTCGCCGGCGAAGAACAGGTCGACGTCGCCGTCGCCATCGACGTCGCCCGCGGCCACGCCTGCAGCGTTGAAGGGGCCGCCCGGGAGCCGGTCGGTGACGTCGGTGAAGCGCCCCAGCCCGTCGTTCAGCAGGAGCACGACGCCCGGCGCGCCATCGATCTTCGTCGCCGCGCCCACGGTGACCAGGTCGAGATCGCCGTCGTCGTCGAGGTCCGCGGCGATCGCGGTCTGGGCGGTGCCGAAGAGCACCGGGAGCGCCGTCGCCGATGACGTGAACCCGAGCGCGCCGTCGCCGAAGCGGATCCGACTCGGCGTCTGGCTGGTCGCGCCGAGGAAGAGATCAACGTTGCCGTCACCGTCGAGATCCCGGGCAACGACGGAGTACACGTCGAAGGGATCCGCGTCTGCTTCCAGGAGCGTGGGAGTGCCGAGCATGCCATTGCCGGCGGCCTCGTGGACCCACACCCCCTCGCGGTGAGCGGCCTGGAAGACCTTGCTGCCGGCGATCGCGGCCGATCCCCCGTCGACGGGGAGCGGCGTCATTCGTTGCCAGGCGACGTCGACGAACGTGAGAGGCAGCGCCTCGAAGGTGAACGCGTCGTCGAGCCGAGCCCGGGTGGGGATGGCCTGCACCTCGACCTCGACGGTCACCTTGCCAGCGACCGACTGCGGCGCGACGACCTCGATCCGGGTGTCGGTCGCCGAGTGGACGGTGCCCTCGACGCCGCCGAAGCGCACCTTGGGGCTCGATCCGAAGCCCAGTCCCTCGAGCGTGATCGTCTCGCCGCCGCGCGCCGACGCGTGATCCGGGGAGGCCGAGGTCAGGCTGACGGCCGCGGCGCCCGAGCCGCCGCACGAGGCGAAAAGCGGCGCCAACGCGACTGACGCGACGAGCGTGACGAGCGGAGTTCGATCAGTGCGCCGCATCGGGAGGCTCCACGGAGAGGTACAGTCGGGCGGGGGCCGCGGCCGCGTTCAAGATCACGAGATCTTGATCGGCGTCGGCGTCCACGTTCGTGGCGGCCACCCACACCGTGGCGTCGGGCCGGATCGGCAGGAGCGGAGTGTGATCGATGAACCGGCCCGTACCATCGTTGAGGTAGAGCCGGGTCTCGGCCCCGGAATTGCCAATCACGAGGTCCGGGTAGCGATCGCGATCGAGGTCGACCAGCGCCGCGGAGCTGCCTTTGGAGGCGTCGAGCGGCATCGCGGTCTCGGTGGCGTCGAAGAAGTGGCCCATCCCGTCGTTGAGGAGCAAGCGGTCCTGGCCGGCGCCCACGGCCACGAGGTCGACGTCGCCGTCGTCGTCCACGTCGCCGGCCACCAGCGCTGTGATCGCCCCCGAGGGGTCGCCCGGCAGCCCGCCCGGAGCCGGCGCGAACGTGCCTTTACCGTCGTTGAGGAGCAAGCGCAGCTGGACCCCGTCGGCGGCGCCCGGCGTGGCGAGGAGAACATCGATGGATCCATCGCCGTCGAAGTCGGCCAGCGCGATCGCGGCGACGATCCAGTCTCGCTCGGGGACGGCGCCGTCCAGCGCGCGTTCGAAGTGGATGGAGCCGGGCGCGCTGGCGTTCCGGTAGACCCGGAATGGCACGCTGTCAGGCGTGGAGTTGGCGACCACGAGGTCGGGCCGGCCGTCGCCGTCGAGATCGGCGACGGCGACCGCGGTGACGGCGTCCCCGTCCACCGGGACAGCCCCGAACCCCGCGCTGGCGAAGGTGGCTTTCCCGTCGTTTTGATAGATCGCGGAAGGGCCGTTGTCGCTCACGCCCACGAAGAGATCGAGATCGCCGTCGCCGTCGAGATCGGCCGCGACGAGCGCGCTGACGGCGAGGATCTCCGCCGGGAAACGCGGATCGACGCCCATTTTTCCTGCGTCGCCCGCGTCGCCTCCGCCGCTCCCGAGGCCACCGTCCTCCGGCGCTCCCGCGTCGGGGTCGAGCACAGGAGCAGTGTCGGTGAAGTTGCCACGCCCATCGTTCGCCAGGAAACGACACGACGTACCCGGCGCGCACGTGATGAGATCCATCGATCCATCGCCGTCGAAATCGCCCGCCGCGGCCCCCACGACGGTGGCGTCCGGACTCGAGGGCAGCGCTTCCGCCGGGGCCTCGACGAAGCGCAAGTCGAGCGGCAACACCTCGACCGTGGGCTGCTCGCCGGCGACGACGCCCGCCGTCTCGACGGCGACCGGCGCCGGGCCAGCGAAGAGCGGAGGGGCCTTGAAGCGCACCTCGGTCGGCGATACGATCTCCAGCGCTTCGACGGGCTCACCGCCGAGGCGGACCGAGATCGCCGCCGTGAAGCCCGAGCCGCGCACGGTGACGGTGTCGCCCCCTCGCGCCGAGATCCGGGCCGGCGACGTGCTCGTCACCTCGATGGCGGAGCCGGCGCCCGCGCCGCTCGTGCACGATAGCCATGCTCCGGCGGCGAGCGTGATCACGCTCGCCCAGCCCGCTGCACGGCACCTCCTGGAGATCAAACAAGCGCGGGCCATCATCGTCTATCCACCGCTCGATTGCCGCCCTTGCCGGCGGGCTCGTCGGGATCGCGCGAGCAGCCCGAGCGCCAGAGCCAGCCCGGCGCCGGCCGCGGAGCCGTCGCTCGAGGGCGCGTGGGAACAGCCGCCCGCCAGCGCGTGTGGGCTCGTCCCGGCCGGGTCTGCGCCTCCGCCTCCGCCCGCGCCCCCAATCGCCCGGGAAAGCACGCGGATCGTCGGGGTGATCTCCGCTGTCGGGCAGACGATGAACTCGCCGCCGGGCACCTCCAGCTGGAATTTCTCGGTGATGTCGGCTCCCGGCTGGTCAGGCACGGTCACGTCGAAGGAGAATCGCGCGACCTCGCCGGGAAGAACGGGCCCATCGAGCTGACTGGCCACGTTCCACGCGGGCCACGCGCCGGCCGTGAACATCGCGCTCGCGCCTCCGCTCGCGTCACCGCGGGCGCCGAGCCAGATACCGTGGTTGGGCCACGCCTTCGCGCCGACGTTGCGGAACTCGGCCCAGATCTCGCCGCGCGCGCCGACCTGCAGCGTTTGCGGATAGGAGACGTCGACGAGCGTCGCCGCGTAGTCGGGCAGGTCCGGCCCGAAGCCCTGGGGGTTCCCCTCGTCGACCTGACCATTGCAATCGTTGTCGACGCCGTCGCAGACCTCGGGAGGGCCCTTGCAGGCTCCCCACTCGCCCCAGGCGCACGCGTTGCACGTGCGGACGTGGCTGCCGCAGCTGCAGGCCTCGGTCTGCGTGTCCCCGTCCTTGCAGCCGCAGGCCGCCCCGTGCAGCACGATGAAGCCGCTGTTGAAGTAGCCCGTCGAGATGTTCCCCACGTTGTAGCCGCCGGGCTTGCCGTTCTGGTGACAGGCCTCCTGGCTCACGGTGACCGAGCCGGCGTTCACGCCCTCGACCCAGGCGACGTGCCCGAAGCCGCCCACCGTGCTGGTGGCGATGCTGCCGGGCAGCGGAGAGCCAATGACGTCGACGAGCGGGTTGAGCGCGGCGTTGCTGCCCCAGGTGTTGGCGTTACCCCAGTTGGGGAAGGCGACACCCCAGCTGCGGCACGCGGCCTCCCACGCCCACCAGGTGCAGTTGCCGTTGGAGGGATAGCAGCAAGGATAGATGTTGCCCCCGCCGCAGGCGTTCTGGTGGGTTTGCCCACCGCACGAGGGGACGGCGTGGGCTGGAGCGCCGGACAGCCCGACGACGGCGAGCGCGGCGGCGGCGAGCGCGGCCCGGAGCGCACGAGATGTGCTCATCGCGCCACCTCGGTGTCGAGCTGCTCGACGACCCGATCGAACATCGCGCGCGCCGTCGCGTTGCCCTCGGGGTTGATCCCGCTGACGCGGATCATCCGATCGCCCAGCGCGAACACCGCGATCGATTGGGACGGTGCCTGGGCCGACGACGGCTGTTCGATCAGGATCCCGGCGACGCGCGCTCGCGTCATCGATCGCTCGCTCACGCGGGGCTTGCCCTCGTCACCCGGGGAGTCTGGATTGATGAGGAAGGCCAGGTGGGCGTTGAACCACGCGTGAAGGTCGAGCCCGCGCGGATTGTCCCACACCTCGACGATGACCGCGGGCCCGGCCTCGGTGGAGAGGCTGATCGAGTGCCGGAACTTGCTGGCGGGCAGGCCAGGATCGTAGTGCCGCTCTTCGATGAGCACCCCCGCCCGGGGCACGGGGAAACGCAGCCTCGCCCCCACCGCCGAGTGGAATCGGTACTCCCCCGCCTTCGTCTGGAGCCTCGCGCCCGCCCCTATCGGCGCCGCTGCGAGCTCGTCGACGGGCTCGTCGATCGCCGGCGCGCCCACGGGGCAGGCGGCCACGAGGCTCGCGGCGCCCAGGAGGCCGGCCAGCGAGATCGCGCGCCGCGCCTCGGGCGCGACGGCTTTGATCGCAGCGATCGACGGCAAAATGAGTCGCATCGGGATCGCCCTCTCGCCATGCGAGGTGCACGGCCGAGCCCAGGGTACATGCATTCGACCGTAGCTGTGCGCCACTCACCGGAAATTCAGCGCCACCGCGGGGGCCGGGCGCGCGCGGACGGCGATCCTCGGGCCGGCGGATCGAGTAGTCTCGCTCCCGCGCGCGCCGATGATCCAGACGCCCCACGAAACCTTCCTGGCCGCTCCCGCCGGCCGCTACTGCGTGCTGGGCACGGCGGTGGCCTGGTGCGCGTCACCGTCGCTCGGAGGCATGGTGCTCTGGGCGCGGCAGTCCGAGGCCGAGACGCGCGCCATCCTCGCGCTCTTGGAGAGCTGCTTGCGCTCGATGGATCCCTCGTTCGCCGTGATCCTCGACACGCGCGGGGTCGACCTCGTCGATCCGGAGCCTCTCCAGATCCTGTTCTCGTGGATGGTCGCGCACCTGGGCGATCTCGCGCAGCGCGTTCGCCTCCAGGCCTGCATCATCCGCGAAGGGCCGATTGGCTTTCTCTTGACGGGCCTGATGCCGGTGACCAGACAGGTGCAGCCTTACCGCATCTTCACGGACGCCCCGGAGGCCTTCACGGCTGTCGTCGGCGACGCAGGCACCGCGCTCTGCGCGGAGATCGAGGCTATCACGCTGCGAGTGCGCGACGTCCCGCGCGAGGTCCGCTTGACGCGCGAGATCCTCGCGGAGCGCTTCGATACCCCGTTCGAAGAGGTGAGCCGGAGGCTCGGTATGTCACCACGCTCCCTCCAGCGGGCGCTCGCGCGCCAAGGCACCTCGTTCCACAACGAGGTCGTCGCCCAGCGCCTCGCGCGCGCCCAGGCCCTCTTGCGATCCGGGGACCTCAAGCTCGGCGAGATCGGCGCGCGGCTCGGCATCTCGGAGCGGGCCTTGGGCCTGCTGTTCCAGGCCAAGACCGGCCTCGCCCCCGCGGAGTGGCGCAAGCGCAATCGCGGGTGACCCGAGCTGTCGCGAGCAAGCGGCTCAGGGCTTCCTGGCGATCGGGATGGTGCGCCGCGTGCTCCGGTACATCTTCGCGGCGCGGTCCCAGCGCCAGGTCCGCTCGACGCCCTCCTTCTTCTGCGTGTCGAGCAGCGTGCGAGTACCGCGGAGACCGAAGGCATCGAGGCTTTTGTTGTGGAATTCGGCGACGTCGTCCCAGGAGAAATTGCCGCTCTCCTGGGTGACGACGTCTTCACGATGGGCGCCGTCGGCCGCGACGACGATGCCATACCACGCCGCCGTGGTGACCCAGTTGTCGCTCCACGTGACGGTCTGGTACGAGAGGACGTGAATCCCGCCATCGCGCTCCACGACGCCGAACGGCGTCCCCTGCAGGCTCACCAAATCAATGACTTTGCCCTTCTGAAGAATTGCCACAGAGCGGCCGTCGGCGACGGCATAGCCTACCTCGATGTCACCGAGGGTCGCTTGCTTCGTGTAGAGCACATCTTCCGTGGTGACGACCTGGGAGGTATTCTTGCCTTCCCTGTCGCTGTAGTACACGGATTCGGTGTGGAGCGGATCGGCCGGGTGATACGACATCGTCGGAGGCTCGATCGAAGAGCGATCATACCGCATCTCCCAGGCCTTCGCGCGGATCTCGGCCAGGGGCTCGAACGCTACCGGCGCGGCGAGTTCGAGGTCCACCCAGGTGGCGAGATCGAAGGCCGGCGGCGTGGGCAGCGTCGCCGCCCGCGCCACGAATCGTAGGGATCGAAGCGGCGCCGACGTGAGCCGGGGCAGCGCGCTCACCGGCAGCGAAACCTCCACGCTCGCGCCGGCCGGTCCAGCCTTGAAGACGGCTCCGGCGCCCTCGATGGGCGTGAGGGCGCCGTCCTTCGCGGCCGCGTGGACTCCCGTGCTGTCGATCTTGAAGAGCCGGTGAAAGCGCGCCTCGTGGGCCACCGTGAAGTCCGCGTGCGCGCTGATCAGCGCCCGACACGCGGCGATGGCCTCGGGCGGGTTCGGCGCGCCGGTGCCGAGGTCGGTGTCGCAGTTGAAGGCGATGACGCCGCCGCCACGCTGGTAGAGGCCAATGTCCGGCACCGGGGGAGCCTCGGTGCCGATACCGAGCCAGATGCCATTGCGCGCCGCCGAGGTGAGCTGGGCGGCGATCACCACGCCTTCGCCGTTCACGGCGATAGCCACGTGCGACGCGGCGTCACGCGGGTTGATGTCCGGCGGTGGCGGCGCCGGAGGAGCCCTGGGCCGAGGCGGAGCCGGCGCCGGCGGCAGGAGTGAGCCCCACTCCGCGAGATCGCCGTCGAGCTTGAAGCCCGCAGGGACGCTCACCGCGGCGACGCTGACGATCGCGGGATCGATCGCTGGCAGAGCGGGCGCCGTCGAGGCGATCGGGGGCGGTGTCGGCGGGAGCTGAGCTGGCAATGTCGGCGGCGGCGCGGGAGGCGCGCAGGCCGCCAGGAGCAAGGGGAGCAGGAGCCAGAGTCGAGTGCGCTGCTCGAAGTACTCCCCGTGCGAGAGGCCGTCATCGCGCAAGACGTTGCAGTACGACCACGGCTTCTGGACAATCTGAGCGGAGGAGCGCGCCATGGTCGAGATTGCGTTGGACCGCGATCGAGGAGGAAGCGTGAGAGCTTGAGGTGCTCGCCTGCGAGCGGATCGAAGTCGCCGTCGGTCGTGATCAGTGTCGCCGATGCGACGGCGGCGGTGGCTGCGATCCAGATGTCGTTCTGGCCGGCGTGCTTTCCGTTCTTCAGCAAGAAGTCGTGGAAGAAGGCATAGTGTTCGACGACGGCTTCATTGATGTCGACGATCACGAGCTCGTCGAGGAACGCCCGAAGCTTATCAACGAGGCCTTCTCCCCAGTTTCTGTACCTCGCGAAGCCCAGGAGATCGCCGACGTTGACGACCGAGATCAGCGGCCGTTCGGGGCGCCGGAGCAGGTTGTACGCGGCGTCGATTTGCTGATCGAAGTCGTTGCCTCGAACCAGAAACAAGACAACGTTGGTATCGAGCATCACCAACCCGGAGATTGCCGTCACGACATTTCTTCGTCCTGCTGGAGTCTACCGCGAACCGCCCGAGGCTTGCTAGCGCGTTGGTCGCCCTCCTGCTCGATCGCCCGGCTCCCGGTCGAAACAATCGGGACGACGTCCCGGCAAGCCGGGGCCCCCGGGCGCCCGAGCTACCCCGAGATTTACGTAGCGCAGGCTACGTCGACCCTGATATCGCTGCTGCCACCGGCGAGGACAGGGGCCTCCCGCTCCCGAAAGGAAGCTCATGGCGTTGAAGCGTTTGTTCTCCGAAGAGATGTTGCAGCTCTCCGGCACGTTGACCGATACGAAGTCGAAGGCGCACAAGGCCATCCTGGCCTCGGCGGATCTCGCGCCGGCCATGCCGCGCCTCACCGCGGCGCACGAGGTGCTCGCGAAGCTCACGCAGCCCGCCTCTGCCGATCCGCGGCTCGCCGCGATCATCGCGGAAGAGGCGGTGATCGATCCGCGCCACGACGACCTCATCCGCGGCGCTCATGGGCTGCTCACCGGCGCGGCGTTCCTCCTCGGCGAGGACGGCGCCCCGCTGCTGGCGCTCCGTGACACCCTGTTCCCAGATGGCCTGTCGAGCGCGCAGAAGTCCTATCGCGCCGAGGCGGGGCAGGCCGCGCAGCTCGCCGCGCGGCTGACGCCTGCTCTCCGGGCCCGGCTCGCGTCAATCGCCGTCGGCCCGAAGAGCGTGAAGACGACGCTCGAACACTGCATCGACGAGCTGCTCACGCTGGGCGCCCGCCTCGGCGTCCTCGAGGACGAGAAAGGTCGTTTGCAGGCAGGGGCCGCCGAGCAAGCGGGCAGCGGGCTCGGCGCGGCGCTGCTCGCGGCCCGCAATCAGTGGGTGCGCGTCGCCAACTCCCTGGTTGCCAATGGCGAGCTCGCGGGGCTCGATCCGGAGACGGACCAGCTCGTCTTCGGGCCGCTGCGCGCCGCCGAGAAGGCCGCCGAGCGGCGGACCGGGAATGCCTCTGCGAAGAAGAATGCCAGCGCCGCCGGAGCGGATCCGACCACCCCGGAGGTCACCGCTCCGGGCGACGCGGGCGACGCGGTTCCGAAAAAGTAAGGCGAAACCGCGCCGATGGCCCTCGGGCGGGCGTCCCGCGCGGTTTCGAACCGCGCGGACGCCGCTCGGGAGCTGGCGCGACGCGGTTTGGAACCGTGCCGAGGGGCTCCGGCGAGCGAGTCGCGCGGTTTCGAACCGCGGCGGGTGGGCGAGCTTGGCCTCGGCGTTCCTCGTCATCGATGGACTCGGACAGGCCGCCGGAGCCGCGATGTTGATCACCGGGCTCGCCCACAAGAAGACGTTGCTGGTGCGCGACGAGCTCGCGACCGTCCGCGTGACGCCGATGATGTTCGGGTACGGGGCGGCGGGGATCGGGCTCGTCGGGTCGATGTGACCGGGCTGCGATTCCGCATTTCGCACCGCCGCGATCCAATCGTTCGTGAGCGGGCGCGTTCAACCTCGATGCGATCTCCGCTCCACGCGTGCTCCGTGCTCGCGGCCTCGATCTCGATTGCCTCGGCGGCGCTCGCTGGGTGCGAATCGCCCCGCGGATCCACGGTCGAAGCCGCCACGACGACAGCTCCAGCGGCGACGCCTGCCGCGGTGACCTCGAGCGCAGCCCCCATGACGCCCGACGCGGGAAACGAGCCAGCGCAGCGCCCGGCCGCGTCGACGCCGCCGCCGGCTCTCTCCGCCGATGCAGGCCCGGCAAAGCGCCAGTCCGGGCGCGTGAGGCCGGCGTCAGGCACGCAATGTGGGCTCACCCCGAACGCGCCTGGCTGCGACTGCTTCGGAGCGCATCCCGATAGCACCTGCAACGATCCCTGAGCCCTCTCCCCAACCCCTCTCCCGCGGAGCGCGAGAGGGGCTCGGAGCTGTTGCGAGGAGCTTCCCCCTCGCCCGCTCGGCGGGAGAGGGGGACCGAGGGGGTGAGGGCCCTCCGGGGCACCCGAGGGGGTGAGGACTCTCCGGGGACCCGACGGACGAGGGCCCTCCGGCCCGACAGAGCAGCTCAGACCCCGAGGATGCGCGCCGCCTCGACGTACGTCGCCGCCACGGCCTCATCGATCTTCGCGACATCGGGCCCGCCGGCCTGCGCCATATCGGGCCTTCCGCCGCCGCGCCCGCCGACCACGCCGGCGATGACCTTGATCAGATCACCGGCCTTGATCTTCTCGGTCGCAGCCTTGGAGATCATCACCGTCAGCTGCGCCTTGCCGTCGGCCACCGAGGCCAGGAGCACGGCCGAACTCGCGCCGAGCTTGTCGCGGAGCTTGTCGGCGAGCTCGCGCATCGCGCCGGCGTCGGTGCCGTCGGCGATGCGGTGCGCGAGGACCTTCACGCCGCCGATGTCGCGCGCGCCCGCGAGCATGGCGTCGACGCCGCCGCCGGCCCCGCCGCCGCTCCCGCCGCCGCCTTCGAGGAGCTGGCGCTTGAGGTCGGCGACCTCTTTCTCGAGCTCGCGCTCGTGGGCCGTCATCTTGTTGATCTTCTCGACGAGATCGCCGCCCTGGGCCTTCGCCGCCTGACGCGCGCGGTGGAGCTCGGCGTCGGCCTCGCGCACGTGGTCGAGCGCGTTGAGCCCCGTCGTCGCGAGGATGCGCCGCACGCCCGCGGCCACGCCGCCCTCGCTCACGATCTTGAACAGGCCGATGTCGCCGAGCGCGCGGGCGTGGGTGCCGCCGCAGAGCTCGACCACCTCGCCCGTCATCGTGAGCATGCGGACGGTGTCGCCGTACTTCTCCTCGAAGATGGCCATCGCGCCGCGCTTCTTGGCCTCGTCCATCGGCAAGACCTCGGTCACGATCGGCGCGTTGGTGAGGATCTTGGCGTTGGCGAGGTCCTCGATCTTGGCGATCTCTTCGCGCGTGAGGGCCTTGTTGTGCGTGAAGTCGAAGCGGAGCACGTCGGGCCCGACGCGCGAGCCCTTCTGCTGCGCGTGCTCGCCGAGCACCGATCGCAGCGCCCAGTGGAGGACGTGCGTGGCCGAGTGGTTGCGTCGCGTCGCCGTGCGCGCCGCGTGATCGACGGCGAGCTTCACCGTCTCGCCGACGTTGATCGAGCCCTCCTTGATCACGCCCTCATGCGTGACGAGGCCCGGGTACGGCTTCTGCGTGTCGCTGACTTCGAGGCGGAGCCCGTCGTTGAGGATCAGGCCGCTGTCGCCGACCTGGCCGCCGGACTCGCCGTAGAACGGCGTCGACGCGACGACGACCTCGACCCGGTCGCCGGCCTGCGCGCGATCGACGAGGGCCCGGTGCTTCTTGTCGCCTTCGCCCGCCGTGATCTTGAGGATCGCCACCACCTTCGACTCGCCCTCTTCGCGGTCGTAGCCGGTGAAGCCGACGGGCGCCGCGAGCTTGGCGCGCGCCTCGTGGTAGGCGCTGTCGACCTTCGACGCCGCGTCGATCGGGCCGTCGGCCGCGCCGGCGCTCTTGACGATCTTGTCGGCCGCTTCGACGTCGACCTCGACCCCGTGCTCGCGGCTGATCACCGCCGTGAGATCGAGCGGGAAGCCATAGGTGCTGTAGAGATCCGCGGCCTGCGCCGGCGGCAGCGTCGTCTCGTTCGACGTGCGCAGCGTCTCCATGCGCTCTTCGAGGATCTTCATCCCGCGCTTGAGCGTCTGGCGGAAGCGGACCTCTTCGTCCTCGGTCACGCGGGCGATGAGGGCGCTGCGATCGCGGAGCTCGGGGTAGACGGAGCCCATCGCGTCGACGACCTCACGCGCGACCTCGTGCAGGAAGGGGCGCTCGATCCCCAGGCGCTGGCCGTGGTGGATCGCCCGGCGCATGACGCGGCGGAGCACGTACTCGCGCTTGCCGTTGTCCGGCAGCACGCCCTCCGCCATCAGGAACGCCGTGGTGCGCGCGTGATCGGCGATGACCCGCATCGAGACATCGTCGCGGCCGGGCCCGCCCGTGTAGACCTTGCCCGAGATCTGCGCCGCGCGATCGACGAGGACGCGCAGGAGATCGGTGTCGTAGTTCGAGGTCACGCCCTGGAGCACGGCCGTGATCCGCTCGAGGCCCATGCCGGTATCGATGCTGGGCGCGGGCAGGGCGATGGCCGGCGCGTCCTTCGTGGCGCGGTCGTACTGCATGAAGACCAGGTTCCAGATCTCGGTCCAGCCCGAGCCGTCGATGCGCGGCTCCTCGCCGAAGCGCGCGAGATCCGGCTCGCTCCCGTGGAAGAAATGGATCTCGGTGCAGGGGCCGCACGGGCCCGTGTCGCCCATCGTCCAGAAGTTGTCGGCGAAGCCGAGGCGGAGGATGCGATCGTCGCCGAAGCCGGTGACCTTCTTCCAGATCGCCGCGGCCTCGTCGTCGGCCTGGAAGCCGCCTTCGCCGTTGTAGACGGTGATGCACAGGCGCTCTTGCGGGACCTCGTAGACCTTCGTGAGGAGCTCCCACGCGTGCGCTATCGCGTCCTCTTTGAAGTAGTCGCCGAAGGAGAAGTTGCCGAGCATCTCGAAGAAGGTGTGGTGTCGCGCGGTGACCCCGACGTTCTCGAGATCGTTGTGCTTGCCGCTGATGCGGATGCACTTCTGGCTCGACGTCGCGCGCTTGTACGGGCGCGGATCCTTGCCGGTGAAGACGTCCTTGAACTGCACCATGCCGGCGTTGACGAACATCAACGTCGGATCGTTCTGCGGGACGAGCGGTGCGCTCGGGACGACCTCGTGGCCGCGGGCCGCGAAGAAGTCGAGGAAGGTGCGGCGGACGAGGGCGCTTTGCGGGTTCTCGGAGGCTTTCGCGACGAGCGTAGTCATGGGCGGGTGGCTCTAGCACGATGGCCGGGCCGGAGGGAGACAGCGGGTGTTGACGGCCCCGGGTAACGCGGATCAAGATCCAGCGTTCTGCCGGGCTCGACTTTTCGATCTGCCCCGGCGGGGCGCGCGGATGCCACGACTGCCGGCCTCGGTCACCAGCTCGACCCCCACGAACAGCCTCCTCCACGCGGCGGGCGCGGCGTCGCTCGGCCTGCTCGGCGTGGCGATGGCGTGGGCCCTCGGCGCGTGCTCGTTCAACTTCCCTGTGAGCAGCGGCGGCGTCGGCGGCTCGGGCGGCGTCGCGGCGCTGACGACGGTGGCGTCGGGCACCGGCTTCGCGGCGGCGACGGGCGCCGGCGGCGGCGTGAGCAGCTGCGACATCGTCGACGGCGTGTGCAACTCGATGGCGGGCGAGGACTGCGCCTGCGTCGACTGCGCGCACACCGCGTTCTGCAACCCCGATCAGTGCGTGAACGACGGCGTGTGCGATCCGCTCGAAGACTCGTGCACCTGCCCGGACTGCGACAACACGCACTACTGCGGCGATCCCGCGAAGAAGAACTGCATCAACGACGGCGTGTGCGACTCGTTCTACGAGGGCTGCGGCTGCGCCGACTGCACGACGAAGCCCCACTGCGCCGCGCTCCTCGCGACGTGCACGGGCGGGCACCTCGACGGGGCCTGCGACGTGACGGAACCGTGCTCGTGCCCCGACTGCTTCGGTCTGGCGCAGTGCGTTCCCTGTCAGAGCCCCGGCGCCTGCATGCCCGGCGATCCCTGCTCGTGCGCGGGCTGCGACGTCACCGCCGTGTGCAGCGATCCCGCGGGCTGCGTCGACGACGGGATCTGCGACATCCTCGATGAGGGCTGCATTTGCAGCGATTGCGCGTCGACGCCGGCGTGCGCGGGCGGCTCCGGGTCGAGCGGATCGAGCGGGACCGGGGGATCGGGCGGAGCCACGACCAGCGCGTCATCGTCGGGCAGCACCGGACCTTGAATACGGATTTTCTGCGGCCGGCGTGACAGACATCTGACCGTTCGGCCATGCCGGTGTCGTGAAGCGCGTGCGACACTCGAGCATGCGGCACACGGTAGTCATCTCGGACATCCATCTCTGCGAGGTCGAGCGCACCAGCGGGCTCTGGATGCGGTATCGCCAGGCGGCCTTCTCGCCCGACCGGGAGCTGGCCGACATGATCGCCGAGCTGCGGCGCCAGGTGCGGGGCGAGACGCTGACCTTCGTGCTCAACGGTGACGTGTTCGACTTCGACGCGCCCCGGGTGATCGGCGAGGAGAGCGTGTTCCACGATCTGCCGCGCACCGCGGAGAACGCCGTCACGACGATGGGCGCGATCCTCGACGATCACCCGATCGTGGTCGAGGCCCTGGGGCAGCTGATCGCCGAGGGCCACACGGTGGTGTTCATCTCGGGCAACCACGACGTGCAGCTGACGCTGCCGGCCGTGCGCGAGCTGCTGACGACGCGCCTCCTCGACGCCGCGGTTCAGGGCTCGGACGCGGGCCGCGAGGCGCTGGCCGCGCGCGTCGAGTACCGCGCCTGGTTCCTGAAGACGGCCGACGGGATCGTGATCGAGCACGGAAACCAGTACGACGCGTTCTGCAGCTACCGCTACCCGATGGCGCCGTTCGGCCGCGACGCGAAGGAGATCCAGCCGACGATGGGCTCGCTCGCGACCCGGAATTTGATCTCGCGGATGGGCTACTTCAACCCGCACGTCGACAGCTCGTTCATGCTCTCGACGAGCGGCTACCTTCTGCACTGGGCGCGTTACTACCTGTTCTCGCGGCGGTCGCTGGCGCTCGCGTGGGCCCACGGGGCGATGCGCACGCTGCGGACGCTGGTGAGCGTGCGCGATCCCGGTACGAAGACGCGCCGACGCTGGAACCTCGCCACCGCCGCCAAGGAGACGGGCGCGACGCTGCGCCGCGTGGCGCGCCACGCTCGCCTCGCCAAGGGCCCCGCGGAAGATCGCCTCGGCCTCGTGATCCGCGAGCTGTGGGTCGATCGCGTGGCGCTGCTGAGCGCGGTGCTGGTGCTCGGCCTCGTGTGGTTCCTCGTCGCGAGCGGGCCGCTGCTCGCGGGGATGCTGCTCGCGCCGATCCTGTTCTTCGTCTACGAGCGCTTCGTCCCGAAGACGCCGCTCGACGCTACGTGGCGCGCGGTGCAGCGCGCGGCGCGCAAGGTCGCGGCGATCCACCAGGCGTCGGCGGTGGTCTTCGGCCACACGCACCAGCCCGAGGGCGTGTGGGAGACAGACATGTTCCTCGGCAACACCGGCTCGTGGTCGGCGGCCTTCAAGGACCTGGAGTGCACGCAGCCGCTCCACGACGCGCGCCCGGTGATCTGGCTGAAGAGCGAGGCGTCGAAGCGCCTCCGCGGCGGGCTCGCCACGTGGAAGAACGGCCGCTTCACCGAGCAGGCCTGAATCGACGCGAGTGCGGGGGATCGCGACGGCGCGCAGGTTCGAGGCGAGTCGAACCGTGAGGCGATGGGCGGCGGGGATCAGGAGGGCTCCTGATCCCCGCTCGGCATTTCAGCCCGGGATCACGTAGCAGACCGTGAGCACGGGGCGGAGGCTCTGCAGGTACTCGCTGGTCCAGTACTGCGTGCTGTAGGTGCCGGACTGCTCCATCAGGATGCCGTTGTTGATCATGGTCCCGTTGAGCCACAGCTGGGTGATCCCGGTCAGGTCGACCGACACGGCGCCCTTGTAGCTGACGCCGCCATTGGTGAACGAGGCGATGACCGAGGGGTCGAACGCCGCGTTGAAGTTGTTCCAGGTCGCGGTGAGCTCCCCCCACGGGGCGGTCACGCGGTGGACGTTGACCGTCGCGAGGCCGGTGTTCCAGAGGACGCCCTGGAAGAGCTTCAGCGACGCCGCGTAGACGATCGCGGTCGAGGGGACCGGCGTCAGATCGAAGCGCAGGAGCGACATGCGAGGGCCGCTGGCGACGAGCCCGGTGTTCATGGCGTTGCTGGTGCCGAAGTTCTTCGTCGCGGTGGTGGGGTTGGTGTGGTCGTCGGCGATCTGGGTGTCCTCGATGCTGCCGAGGAGGCCGCGCGAGATGCTGACGCAGACCCGATCGCAAGCGTCGCCCATGCCGTCGCCGTCGGTGTCGGCCTGGCTCGGGTTGAACGTCGTCGGGCAGTTGTCGCAGGCGATCGGGATGTGATCGCCGTCGTTGTCCGGCTGGCAAGCGTCGGCGATCCCGTTCTTGTCGCAGTCGGTGACCTTGAGGCCGCCGCCCTCGGCGTCCTTGTAGAACGTGACGAGCACGCGCTCGTCGGTCTGCCCGTTGCAATCGTTGTCGACGCCGCCGCAGGTCTCGCTGCTCGGCTGCACCGTCTGCGCGCAGGTGATGGCACCGTTCGAGCAGATCGTGGAGCCGCTACCGCACGCGCCGAGGAGGCCCGTCGCGCAGGTCGATCCGCCGCCGGGGTTGCCCTCGTCGACGCCGCCGTTGCAGTCGTTGTCGAGGCCGTCGCAGATCTCGTTCGCGCCCGGGTGGACCGCGGCCGAGGCGTCGTTGCAGTCGGTCCCGTTCGCCACGTAGCCGGGAGGCGCCGCGCAGGCGGAGAGCATCACCGCGGGAGCACCGTAGCCGTCGCCGTCGGCGTCCTCGTGGAACGTCTTCTGCGCCAGGGTCTCGTCGATGGTGCCGTTACAGTTGTTGTCGAGGCCGTCGCAGGCCTCGGCCGCGCCGGGGTGAACCGCGGCGCGGGTGTCGTCGCAGTCACCGCTCGTGGCGATGTAGCCCGGCGGCGCCGAGCACGCGGTGACGCCGGTGCCCGGATCGCCGAAGCCGTCGCCGTCGAGATCCGCGTAGTAGAGGCTGGTGAGCGAGCCCTCGTCGATCTGCCCGTCGCAGTTGTCGGCGGCGTTGGCGTCGTTGCAATCGCTGCTGTCGGTCACGTAGCCGCCCGGCGCCGAGCACGCCGTCGTGGTGATGGCCGCGTTGCCGAAGCCGTCGCCGTCGAGGTCCTCGTAGAAGGCCGTCTTCACGCCCTCGTCGACCTGACCATCGCAGTCGTTGTCGACGCCGTCGCAGATTTCGGTGGTGGCCGCGTGGGTCCGCGCGCAGACGATCGCGCCGCCGAAGCACGACGTGGTGCCGGCGCTGCACGCGCCCTTCTGGCCGGTGCTGCACGCGACCGCGCCGCCGGGGTTGCCCTCGTCGGCGACGCCGTTGCAGTTGTCATCGACGCTGTTGCAGAGCTCCGCCGCGCCGGGGTGCGTTGTCGCCAGTGCATCGTTGCAGTCGGTGTTGCTGGCGACGTAGCCGTTCGGCTTGGCGCAGGCCGAGACCGACACGGTGCTGGACCCGTACCCGTCGCCGTCGGCGTCGAGGTAGTACGTGGCGCAAAGGTTCTCGTCGACCTGACCACTGCAGTTGTTGTCGAGGCCGTCGCAGATCTCGGTCGCGCCCGGGTGGACGCTGGCGGCGTTGTCGTCGCAGTCGCTGGCATTCGTCACGTAGCCCGTGGGCTGCGAGCAGGCCTGGGTCGCGACGGCCGGGTTACCGTGCCCGTCAGCGTCGAAGTCGCGGTAGTACGTCGTGTAGACGCCGGTGCCGATCACCGGGTTGGAGCAGACGCCCGTCGCCGTCGCGCAGGTGCCGGGCGAGTGGCACTGATCGAGCGCCGTGCAGGCCACCGGGGCCGCGCCGCTGCAGGTGCCCGACTGGCACGTATCCGTCTGGGTGCAGGCGTTGCCGTCGCTTCAGGCGGCGCCGTCGGCCCTGGCCGGGTTGGAGCAAGCGCCGCTGGTGGGGTTACAGATGCCGGCCGCGTGGCACTGGTCCGAGCCGACGCAGACGATGGGGTTCGACCCGACGCACTGCTGGTTCTGGCAAACGTCGCTCTGGGTACAGGCGTTGCCATCGTTGCACGGAGAGCCGTTGGGGACCGAGGGGTTGGCGCAGTTGATCGCCGCGCCGTACTCGACCGCGCCCATGTCGGGGGCGAGGCCGAGGAAGGTGAGCCCCGTCGCCGAGGTGCCGGCGTCGATGCAGGGCAAGCTCGGGTTCAACCGGTAGTCGCCGCCAATGTAATTGGTGAACTGGGGATCGACGGTCTTGCTGTTGGCGCCGGCGACCCAGACGTTGTTGGCGGCGCCGTTGCCGTAGACGTCACCGTAGGTGAACCAGGGCGCGCCGGCGGCGGAGCTGAGGCCCGCGCCCGCGTTGTAGGCGACGATGGTGTTGCGCACGACCGGCGAGGAGTTGTTGCTGTAGATACCGGTGTTCGAGCCCTGGACGATGCTGGCGTTGTTGAGCGCAATCGTCGTGCCGAACATCATCAGGCTGGCCGACGTCGAGGCGATGGTGCCGCCGAGCGTCTGCGGCTGGCCGCCCTTCTCGAGGATCAGGTAATTGACCGTCGAGAGCAGGCCGCCGTAGTCGGTGGCCGCACCGAACGCGAGGCCCTTCCACGAGCCGGGCACGCCCGAGGCCGCGGTGAAGAGCACCGGTGACGCCGAGGTGCCGTTGACGGCGAGCTGGCCGCGCTCTTGGTTGGTCCCGGCCTGGCTGTAGTCATAGCCGTAATAGCCAATGACCAGCGAGGTGCCGGTGTGGAACAGGACAGTCACGCCCGGCTGGATGGTCAGCCTGGCGTTGTTGTAGACGACGACCTGCGAGGTGACCTCGTAAGGGCTGCCGGCCGCCGTCCAGGTGGTGTTACCCGTGATGTTGCCACCCACGAGGGTGCTGGCGCGCGCCATCGCCGGGAAACAGGTGATGATCCCGAAGGCCATCAGCACCGTCAGGAGAGCTCGCTTCCACGTGACCATTCAATCCTGTCTTTTGCCAGAATGGGTGGGCGCGCATACGCGTCGATCGCGCCGAGAGGTAGGCAGACGGGTCAAGCGCATGAATTTCGCACGCGCCGTGGTGGCGTGAATTGCGGGGTGGCGCGGGCGCGGATTTCTTCGCGGCAACCGGCGATCGGGGCGCGGAGCGGCGCTCGCGCGATCACGGCGCGTGGGCCGGCGTCGAGGCGGCGACGCGAGGGTCGCCGCCTCGAGCGAGGGTGAGAGTGCGAGGGGGAAGACGGCTTCGTCGATCGACGAAGCGCGGGCGGGGATCAGGCAGGCACGAAGGCGCTGCCCGTCCACTTCAGCTCGACGGGCTTGCCAGAGATCGGGAGCTCGATCTCGGTCGTGACCAGGCCGGGCGGCTGGCCGGCGGCGCCGGGGAGGAGCACGTCGACGCGGACCTTTGTGCCGCGCGCGGGCAGGAGATCGGCGGGGCGGCGCAGCCGTAGCACAGCGTCACCATCGTTGACGCCGCCGCGATCGAAGCGGAGCGCGTAGAGGCCCACGCCCTCGGCGGCGACCTCGGGGCCGCGCTCTTCGCGGGCCTCGCGCGGGCCGCGGAAGAGCGTCGTGGTGAGAGGCGAGGCGCCGGCGGGGGCGCGGACGAGCACCACGATGGCGCCCGCGGGATAGGGCAGCTCGAGCGCGGCGCGGAGGAGGCGATCGGCGTCGGCGGGCGCGACGCCGGGGCGGGCGCGGGCCTCGGCGAGGAGATCGATCGCCAGGCGACCGGCGAGCTCGCCGAGGCGGCCGTCGCCCGCGCGCCCCCCGGTCTGCGCGACGCGGGCGAGCATGCGCTGCGCGATGTCGAGGCGGCCCGCGCCGGCGTGCGCGAGCGCGAGGCGGAGGATGGCCGAGGGATCGTCGGGGACCAGCTCTTCGAGCACGGTGTACGCGCGCGTGGCGTCGTCGAACCAGCCCTCGTTGCGCAGGCGATCGCCGAGGAACGCGCGGGCCCACGGGTCCTCCGGGGCGCGCTCGGCCAGCTCGCCGAAGGCGCGGCGCGACTCGTCCTCGTCGCCGATGCGACGGAGCGCGGACGCGCCGTCGGCGAGCAGGCTCGCGTCCGCGAAGGGATCGCGGCGGAAGCGGCGGACCTCTTCGGCGAGCTCTTGCTTCATGCCGAGCGACTCGAGCACCGCGACGAGGCGGCGGCGCAGGCGCGCGTCGTGCGGCGCGATCGAGAGGAAGCGGCGGACGACCGCGAGGCGACCCTTGTCGCCGTCGGCGGCGTTGTACTGCTTCTTGAATGTGCCCGCGGGGTAGCGCTCGTCACCGATCAGCGCGAGCTGGATGCGGTGGAGCTCGTCGGGGCTCCTGGCGCGGCGGACGGCCTCGCGGCGGAGCAGCGCCGCGGCGTCGGCGTCGCCCGCGAGCTCGAGGGCGCGGGCGACGCCGATGCGCCACATGCCGTCGTCGTTGAAGAGCAGCACCAGCTCGAGCAGGGCGCGGCGATCGGTCCACGTCGGCAGCTCGCAGCTCTGCTTGGCGTCGAGGTACACGTTCGCGGGCTGGCCGCGGTCGAGGCGCTCGCGCCAGACGCCGCGGCGGAGCGGGAGCGGCAGGGTCGAGGTGGGCGAGCACTTGCGGCCGCGCAGCGTCGAGCGCGGCGGCGGCAGCGTCATCTGCTGGTGGACCTCGACCTTGACTTTGAGGCCGCTGGCGGGGAACACGAGGCCTTCGACGACGACCTCGACGCAGCGATCGAGAGCGTCGTCGTCGGCGCCCGCGCCGCCGCGGACCTTGACGCCGGCCGCGTGGCCGTCACCGTCGAGCGTGAGCGCGACGTCGAGGTTGCCGCCGAGCTCGGGGCGGAGCGCCGCGCGCGAGTCGCGGCAGGCGCGCACCGCGGAGCCGGCGTCGTCGACCACGCGGCGCGCGGCCGCGGCGACGGCGGCCTTGAAGGTGTCTTCCTTGTCGTCGCTGTCGTCGATCTCGGTCTCGTGGACGACGTTGGCGAGGGCGCCGAACGTGCCCTTCGGCGTGGCGAACGCGGCCGAGAAGCTGGCCTCGCCGAAGGCCGCGAGATCGAGGATGCGGGTGTCGAGCGAGGTGGGGACGTAGCCGTCAGAGGAGCCGACGAGCCACCCCGTCCACGGTGTCAACACCCCGGTACGAAGGGCAACATCGGTAGCCGCCTCGCGACCTCGTCCACGGAGGGCGATCTCCTCGACGCGGGCGGAGGCCCAGCGTCGCTGCACGTCGGCCGGGTTGACGGAGGCCTCGGCGATGAGCGAGCGCTTCTCTTCGTGGGCGCCCTTGTCGTCGCGCCAGCGGAGCGTGATCTCCTTCGGCAGGGCGCCGCGGACGCGGCCGACGGCGGTGACCGTGTCGCCGGCGACGATGGCGCGCGGGCCGCGCGGGTAGATGCGCTCGACCTCGGGCCCGAAGTCGATCTCGACCCCGGCGACGGTGGGCTGGAGCGCGTCGGCGATGAGCGCGATGGCGGTGCGCGCGGCGTCGCTTTCGTCGGCGATCTCGAGGAGCGGGCCCGAGCCGCGCACGAGGCCCGCGAGGGCGAAGCGGTTGACGAGCGGCCCGACGGCGACGGCGCCGAGGCGAGGCGCTCCGCCGGGGCGACGCGCGAGGCGCGCCTGGATGAGGTCGATCGTGGCGTCGCCCATCGTGGGCCAGCCGTCGCCGATGTAGATCACCATCGCCGCGGGGGCGTCCTTCGGGAGCGCGTCGGCGCCGGCTTCGAGGGCGCGGCCGAGGTCGCTGGCGCCGCCCGGAGAGAGCGTGTCGAGGCCCGCGGAGACGGCCTTGCGGCGGGCGGCGTCGACCGGGCCCATCGCGGCGGGGCCGACGGCGTGGACCGTCTGATCGGCCGCGAGCACGATGGCGTGATCCTTCGCGCCGAGGCCCTGCATCACGGCCTCGACGAGGGCGCGCTCGGCCTCGAGCAGCGCGGGCTCGATGCTGGCGGAGACGTCGACGACGAGCGCCAGCGTGACGCCCTCACCGCGGGCTTCGGGCGGCGACTCGGTGCGTACGATGACCGAGCCGCCGGCGTCGTCCTCGCCGGTCGGGGGCGCGGAGTAAATGCGCGCGGGCGATTTCCAGGGCTCGATCTCGACGTCGACGACGAGGTCGGCCGAGGGGCGAAAGTCGGGGCGACGGACCTCGATCGCTTGCCCCGTGACGGTGGCGCCGAGGCCCGAGGCCATGGAGATCGGGCTCGACGGCGCGGCGTCGACGCGCGCGGAGAACTCGCCGACGAGGGGCGGCGTCGCGTCGGAGACCATCGGGTAGCGGTACTGCACGATCAGGTTCGGCCCCTGGCCCTTGAGGCGCGGCGAGAGCCATTCGACGTAGTCGACGACGAGCGTGACCGTGGCGCCCGCGGCGATGGACGGGACCGTGGCGCGGACCCAGCCTTCACCGGCCCACTCGAGCACCTCGGACGTGCCGAACGCGGCCACCTGCTTGCGCGCGGCGAGCGAGATCCGGCCTTCGTTCGTCGACTCGCCGCGCACCGTCGCGAAGCGCGAGATGATCGCGCCGGGCGGGATCGCCATGCGGTAGTCGCCGACGACGGTGTCGCTGCCGGCGTTGAAGAATGTGGTGCGGGTCTCGGTCTCGGCCACCTCGCGGGTGATCTTGGCGCGGACGTCGTGCGAGCGGATCGTCAGCGGCGATCCGGCGGCGTCGGCGCCCGCGGTGGCCGCGGGGCTCCCGCTCACGGGGCGGCCCCAGAGCTCGCCCACGGCGCGACGAGGCGCTCCGCGCGCGGCCCACGGCGTGGCCATCCCGAACGTCCAGTCGTCGTAGCCACGCTCCGGAGCGATGGTGACCTTGTCGCCCGTGATCGAGGCCGTCTCGCCGGCGCGCACCGTCTGCTCGGCGCCGGCGGCGCGCATGGTGAGCTCGGCCGTCGCGGCGTAGACCTTGGCGGGCTTGCCCTCGAGGCGCTCGACGCCCGCGTTGGCGTCGCTGATGATCGCCGTGGCCGCCCCGAGCTCGATCTCGGTGCGGGCGGAGGCGGCGCCCTGGATGAAGACGCGCCCCTTCTCGACCGAGAGGCCCTTCGGCCCGAGCGTGAGGCGGGTGCTGCGATCGATCACGAAGGCGGTGCCGTCGTCGAGGCGGAGGCGCCCGCGGCCGTCGGCGTCGGTCTCGACGACGTCGCCCACGGCGAGGCGGCGGATCTTGCGGACGTCGACGCCCGAGGCCGAGACGCCGGCGTGCACGGCCTGGAGATCGGCGACGGTGGGCACGAGCGGGCGCCCGAGGGCCGCCGGCCGCTCGTGCCGTAGAAGCAACACAGTTGCAATGACGACCAGGAGCGACGCCACCACCGCGAAGACCACGGGGGACCGCGGCGAGCCGGCGGGGGGCGATCCGCCGCCGCCGAAGTACGTGGGCTCGCCCGGGCCCCACTCGGCGACGTCGAGGCGGTCGCCGCGGATCACGATCACCTTCATCTGCTGTCCGCTCACGGCTTCACCTCCCGCACCTCGCCGCCCGCCAGAGAGAACCGGAGCGTGGGCGCCCCGTCGCGCGAGAACCTCACCGGGACCTTCACGATCTTCTCTCCTTCGCCGCCTTCGTCGAACACCACCGTGAGCGTCGCGGTCGCGCCGAGGCGCGCCGCGTGCTCGACATCGTCCGGCTCGAGGCGGACCTCGACGAACGCGCCCTCGCGCTTCGGGACCAGGACCTCGGCGACGCCGAGCGTGACGTCGCCCTCGGGCGCCGGCATCGGCGAGCCGAGCGCGTTGCTCCACAGCGTCGGGTGGAGCTCCGGGTGCGCCCATGTGAGCGCGACGCGCGTGCCGCGCAGCGCGGCGTTGCTGCTGTGCTCCGACGCCAATACGCGGGCGAGGCGCGCCCCGAGCGCCGCGGCCTCGTCCTTGTGGCCGGCCTCGATCGCGGCGAGGCGGCCCCACGCGAGGTACGTCGCCGCGAAGGCCCGCGCCGTGCGAGCAGGGCTCTGCTCGGTGTCGGGGGCGCCGACCGCGCCGCCCTTCTCGGTCCACTTCACGGCCTCCTCGAGCTTGCCGAGGCCCTCCGCCGCGGCCGCCAGCAGGAGCGGCACGCCGGCGTCGTCGGGCGCGAGGCGCGCGAGCGTCTCGTACTGGCGGGCCGCGTCGGCGTAGAGCCCGTGGGCGCGGAGGAGATCGCCGAGGCGGCGCCGCGCGATGGGATCGTCGGGCGCGAACTCGACGATCTCGCCGAAGGCCCGCCGCGCCTCGAGCTCGCCTTCGGCCTTCAGATCCGGCGTCGCCGCGCGCGCGCCGAGCCGCAGGTAGAGCTCGCCCACCGCGGTGCGGACGCGCGCGTCGGCGTCGGGTCGCGCGCGGAGCGTCTTCGCCAGGCCGCGCGCGCCGTCGTCGTCGGCGGCGTCCTCGAGCGCGTCGAGGAGCCGGAGCGCGAGGGTGAAATCGTCGGGCCACTCGAGCGCGAGGGCGCGGAGCTTGGCCGCGCGATCGGCAGGCGATTTCGCGTCTTTCAGGAGCTTGGCGAGGATGCCCGGATCGATGACCTTGAGCCCGAGCGCGTCGTGGAGCGCGCGGGCCTCGGCGGGCGTCTTCACGCGGGCGACGATGCTGCGGTAGAGCGGATCGGCCGCGCCGAAGTCGGCGAACATCGTCCGCCAGAGCGCGACCTTGCCAGGGATGCCGGGCATCGAGTCGAGCAGCAGCGCCAGCAGCTTGCTGCGCTCGCGCCACGTCGGCGCCTCGCACGCGCCGAGCGCTCGGCGGTACACCGCGGCCACGCCGGGCGCATTGCCGACGACGCGCCCGAGCCGCTCTTGCCAGAGCTGCACCTTCTCTTCGAAGGGCACGAACGCGGCCGCGCCACAGCGGATCGCGAAGTGCGGGACCTCGCTCACGTCGACGATCACCCGCTGCCGGAAGGCCGTCGTGGGGCCGACCGCCGCGCCCGACTTGTCGACTTCCTGGGCGTCGACCTTCGCGCGGTGGCTGCCGCCGAGGCGACCCACCGCGCCGGAGCCGAAGCCCGGCGCGGGATCCGCGTTCCAGTCGAGCGCGCCGTCGACGCCGGGGAGATCGTTCTTGCCGCCGACGTCGCCCGCGATCCAGCCGTCGCGATCCTTGCCGTCGAAGCGGCCCTCGGTGTCCAGCGTCTGCGGTCGCCCCGTCGGCTCGGGCTTCTTCGCCGGGCCATCGGAGATCCGCATCGGCGCCCTTTCCTTCGCGCCTTCGAGCGCGCTGCGCAGGGCGAGACCCGCGGTCGCCGTCGCCGCGGGCGGCGCGCCCGGCGCGATCAGCGCGACGGAGGGCGCGGCGATGGCCTGCACCGGAGGAGGCGGCGGCGCCGACGCAGCGACGGCGATCGGAGCGGCAGCAACAGCCGATCTCAACGCGCCGAAGAACGGCGGCGACTCCGCGTTGTCGCGCGGCCCCTGGACGCCGTAGCGGTTGCCGGTCGCGCGGGTGTTGGGGTTGCCCATCGAGCCCTCTTCGCCCTTGGCGCGCGTCCCCGTCCCGCCCTCTTTGTTGTCCGCCGAGTTGTCGGGGGCCTGCTCGACCGGCTTTTCGTCTTCCTCGCGCTCGCGGTCCGCGGCCGTGGGCGCGCGGTACTTCGAGGGCTGGCGCGTCCAGTGCTCGCGCTGCGCAGCGCGCGCCTGGGCCAGCTCGCTCAGCTCTTCGGGGCTCATCTCGCGGCGCGTCGGCACGTAGAGCGACGTGAACGGTGTGATGATCCCGTGCCGCGATCCGAGGTCGACCATCGCCGCGCGTCCGGTGCCTTCGTCCATCATCTGCGCGAGGCGCCCCTCGGCCCAGCGGCGCCGCAGATCGCCGCGATCGTCGACGCCGAGGATCGTCAGCGGCAGCTTCGACGTGCCGCCCGCGCCGTCGATCGTCAGCGTCGTCGGGCGCCCCTGCCCGGTGAGACGACCGATCACGAGGAAGCTCTCGCCCTCGACGATCGCCCCGAGATCTCGGGGAAACACCCGCTCCACCGACGGCCCGAGATCGATCGTGGCGCCGAGGAGCGCGGGCCGATCCGCCGACTCGAGCAGGCGCAGCGCGGCGCGCGCCGCGGCGTTGGCGTCGCCGATCCGCTCGGCGAACGCGCCGCGGGCGAGGCCCTTGAGCATCGCCATGTCGGCGTCGTCGCCGACGCCGAGCCCGAAGATCCGCACCGGGTGCGGCAGCTTGGCGAGGCGCGCCTTCACGTCGACGAGGGCGAGCTCGCCGACCGTGGGCGACGCGTCGCCGATGTAGACGATCGCGCTGCGCCGCGCCGGATCCAGCGCCGCGGCCGCGTCCGCGAGCATCGCGCCGAGATCGGTCGCGCCCCCGCGCTCCACCGCCGCGAGCCGCGTGAGCACGTCGCGTCGAGCCGCCTCGGTGAGCGCTGCGGGCTTCGCCACGCCCGGGAGGATCGGCCGGAGACCGGCGTCGCCGGCCCACACGACGACGCGATCGCCTTCGCCGACGTGCGCGAGCAGCGCCGTCGTCGCGGCCCGGGCGATCGCCAGCGAGGCGCGATCGGTGGCCGCCGACGTGTCGACGATGATCGCGAGATCGAGGCCGCCGGGCTGCGCGGGGATCGCCGCGCCGCGCACCGGCACCAGCAGATACGCCGCCTCGTCGCGGGCGCGCTTCAGCGCCTCGGGGCGCTCGGCGGGGAACAGCGTCTCGACGTCGACCGAGTGCGGCGCGGTGTACGCGCGGAGCTCTTTCGGCCCGTCGTCGAAGAGCTCGACCGCGAGATCGGCGCGGGGCACGAGGTCGTGCTCGCGGACGATCAGCGAGTCGCCCTCGCGCGTGCCGGCCATCCCGCAGCGCACGTCCTTCGCCCCGGCGCGCGAGAGATCGATCGTCGCCGAGAGCTCCTCGATGTGCGGCAGCGAGGCCTCGGCCCCCTCGGCGGCCATCGGGTACACGTAGAGCCTACGCTCCGATTTCGCGCCGCTGCGGCCGAGCCACTCGGCGTAGCGCACCACCACGCGGCGCGTCTCGCCGGGCCCGATCGGGTAGAGGCGCGCGCGGTACACGCCGGGCGCGTCCCACTCGAGCAGCGCGGGATCCTCGGTGGATCCAGCGTAAACGTTCGACTGGTACTGCGCGGCGGCGGCGGCCTTCTCCTTCACGCGACCCCAGACGACGACGCCGTCGCGATCGACCCCGAAGCGATGGAGGCTCGCCCCGTCGGGGGTGCGGAAGCGGTACACGCCCTCGACGACCTCGCTGCTCGGGTTGAAGAAGAGCTCGTCGACCTCGGTGATCGCGAAGTCTTGCTCGACCGAGACCTTCACATCCAGCCTCTGAATCGCCAGCGGAAAGCGCGGCGCGCCCTGCTCGCCCGCGCCGCGCGCGCCGACGGTACCGACGCCGTACGGCGAGGGCTCGGCGGCGCGATCGGTGGTCGCGAGGCCGCCCGTCCAGTCGTCCCAGGTCAGCGCGGGCGCGGCCGTTCCCCGGGCGTCGGCCCCCTTGCCCGACACTACGAGGCGCTCGCCCGCGGCGGCGCGCGCGGTGCCGTCGGTGCGCACTTCACCGGCCAAAACATAGGCTTCCGTCGTCCCCTTCGCGGCGCTGACGTCGAGGCTCGCGCGCACGTGAGCCAGGTGGAGCGGGCCGTTCGGCGTCGTCAGCTCGGCGGTGAGGCCCGCGGGCGTGTCGACGAAGAGGCGCCCCTCGGCGACGTCGATCCCGTCGGATCGAAGGGTGATCTGCGCGGGCCCGTGCACGAGCAGCGTCGCGCCGCCATCGCGCCGCAGCCACGCCAGGCCCTCGGGGGCGACGGTTACCGCCTCGCCGTCGACGAGGCGCTCGCGCGGGTACGGAGCGCGCTCCGCCTCGCCGGGCGGCGCGACCATCACGCCGCGGCGTACGGTGCGGAGCTCGGCCCAGGTCTGCGACCGGGGGAGCACCGGCCGCTCGGCGGCGCCGGTGCACGAGAGCGAAGGAGCGATGACGGACGAGAGCGCGAGCACGGCGAACGCCGCCTGCGCGCGGGCGCTGGACGAAGGCATGGTCGGGGAAACCTCCGCGGAGGAGACGCAAGAGGCGGGGGATCGATCTGGCCCCCCGGCGCGAGCACTCTACCAGGACAGCCGCGAGGCCGGGGGGTTCCACGGCAACGCGCCCGGCGCAGCGGAGGACCGCTGGCCGGGCGCGCGCGCCGCGACGATGACGTTACTTCTTGGGGGCGGGAGCGACCGGCTTCGGAGCCGGAGCGGGAGCGACGGGCTTCGGGCCCGGAGCAGGAGCGACCGGCGTGGCGGCGGGAGCCACCGGCGCGGGCGCGTCCGTGGGAGCCGCGGCCGGCGTCGACTGCATGAGCACGCCGGGGTTCTTCGACGAGCTCACGATGTTGAACTCGACGCGGCGGTTCTTCTGCTTGCCGGCCGTCGACTTGTTGTCGGCGATCGGCTTGTCGGGGCCGTAGCCCTTGGCCCGCAGGCGCTTGGACTCGATCCCCTTGCCCACGAGGTAGGCGACGACGGCGTCGGCGCGCTTCTGCGAGAGCACGCGGTTGTCGGCGGCGACGCCCGCGCTGTCGGTGTGGCCTCCGACCTCGACGACGAAGATGTCGACGTGGCCCTTCATCGCGCCGGCGACGGCGTCGAGGACCGCGAAGCTCTTCGGGCCCTCGATCTTGTCCTTGCCCGTCGCGAACTCGACGCGCTCCAGGATCTTGATCGTCCCCTCACCGACCTGCACGAGGCTCGGGCCCTTGTCGGGGCAGCCGTCCTCGTCCTCGAAGCCGTTGTAGTTCTCCGGCTTGTCGGGGCACTTGTCCTTGTTGTCGGGGATGCCGTCGTGATCGCGATCGGGCGCCTCGTCCGGGCAGCCGTCCTCGTCCTTGTACCCGTTGAAGGTCTCCGGCTGATCGATGCACTCGTCCTGATCGTCGGGGATCCCGTCCTTGTCGTTGTCGGGATCGGGGCAGCCGTCGGTGTCCTCGAAGCCGTCGGTGTCCTCGGCCTGCGTCGGGCACTTGTCGAGGAAGTCGGGGATGCCGTCCTTGTCGGTGTCGAGGCAGCCGTAGTACGGGCCGGGGCGGTTGATCACGCCCTTGCCGCCCTCGTCGGGGCACTTGTCGTCCTTGTCAGGGATGCCGTCCTTGTCGCGATCGGCGATCTCGTCCGGGCAGCCGTCCTCGTCCTGGAAGCCGTTGACGGTCTCGGGCTGGTTCGGGCACTTGTCGGTGAGGTCGGGGATGCCGTCCTGATCGTTGTCGGGATCGGGGCAGCCGTCGTCGTCCTCGAAGCCGTCCTTGTCTTCGGGGATCGTCGGGCACTTGTCGACGTTGTCGGGGATGCCGTCGCCGTCCTGATCGCCGACCTCGTGCGCGAAGGTGATCGAGGCGATCGCGCGCGCGTCGGGGACGCCGACGCCCTGGAGCACGCCCGCGCCGCCGCCGACGCGGAAGATCAGCGGCGTTTCCAGGGGTTTGATCTCGAACGCGCCGTCGACCTCGAGGGTGTTGGTGCCGTTCTTGGACTGGAACTGCGTGCTGCCGTAGCCCTCGCCGAGGATGCGGAAGATAGGGCTGATGCGGAAGCCGAGGCCCGCGCCGTAGCGGAAGTCGACCGGGCCGACCGTGGTGGTGCCGAGCGTCGCCGACTCGCGGAACACGCCGCGGAGGTTGGCGCCGAAGGCCCAGCGGCCCGACTCGCCGTCGAACAGCGCGCGGAGGCCGCCGGTGACGGGCGACGAGTTGCCGAGGTACGAGCCCTCGCCCGCCGTGGCCGAGGCCGTCGGAAAGCTCACGTCGGCGCCGACGCCGATCACGTAGGGATCCTGCGCGCCGCCGAAGAGCCGGAACTTGGCTTCGAGCATCGTGTCGCCGAGGCCGAACTTCTTCAGGCCGTCCTTCGCGCCGCGGCCGGTCGAGGCGTCGATGCCCTCCCCGTTGATGTACGCGAGCGGTACGCGGAGGCCGATCTGCAGCCGCGGGATCGGCGAGACCGCCGCGAGCAGGTTCCAGGTGAACATGTCGCCGATGACGGTGGTGTTCGTCTGCTGGGTGGCGTTCGGATCCTTGCAGTTCGTCTTGGTCGCGCAGCTGACGACGACGAAGGGGTTCTTCGCGTAGTCGAACGCGAGGCCGACGGACCAGCCCCAGTGGCCGTCCATGCGGAGGCCCTCGACGCTGAGAAAATTCTTGGTACCGGGGGCCGGTTCGAACCGCTGCGTCGAGAACGAGCCCTCCTGGGCCTTCGACGTGGTCGCTTGAGCCAGGGCCGTCGCCGACATCAGCGACAGGCCCGCTGCGCTCAGCAGGGGGAGGTACAGCGCGCGTATCGTTCTCATCAATCCTCTTTCGGGCAGTCCTGGTTCCGACGATCGCTGCAATTGAACGCTGTGCGGGTAACGTCCAGAGCTTCTCGTGGCCCGCGATCGCTGATGGTCGCCCGGTCGCGTTCCTTTCACAAGGGTCTGGCGCGTTCCCGCCGCGGATCGTCGCCAACGGTAGGCGCGCCCTCTTCGCGCTGCGGCGGCGTGACCGCGCACCGTCGCCCCATGGCGCTGCTTGACCACACCGGCCGGGCATGAGACATCGCCCGTGCTCGCGGGTCCGCTTTCCGGAGGCCGACCGCGAAATACCCCTGCCGACGCGCGCTTTACGCGCGGGAAGAAACGACGCCGATGCGGATCCTGTCGCGGTTCTTGGCCAAGCTCAGTCGATCGAACGAGGTGCGATCCGGGGCCCTGCGCGGGGGCCTCGCGGCGAGCATCCTGCTCGCATCCTCGGTCGCTGCGGCCCAGCCCACGCCGACCAAACCGACGGCGCCGGCCAAGCCGACTGCCCCCGCGAAGCCGACGACGCCGGCCAGGCCGACGGTGAAGCCCGAAGGCGCGAAGGCCGCGCCGCCGCCCGCCGACGCCGCGCCCGCGACCGGTCAAACCGGCGCTGCGGCCGCCGGCGCGCAGACCGGCGCTGCTCCTGCCGCGGCGCCTCCGCCTGCCGGCGCGGCTCCCGCTCCCGCGCCTGCGCCGAAGCCCGACGAGCCGCTGCTGCCGCCCGAGACCGGCGTCGTCACCGTCGCGCCGTCGCCCGCGCCCACCGCGCCGATCACCCCCGCGCAGCCCGCGCCCACGCCCATGGCGGCTCCGCCCGCGGCCGGCGACGAGCCCGCGAAAGACGACAAACCGCTCGTGAAGATCGGCGGCGATCGCCCCCAGGGCATCGGCGATGTCGGCGCCCGCCCGAGCGACGTCTACGCCGAGGACTGGTGGACGCAGGCGCGCCCCGTCTTCGAGATCCACGGCTACTACCGCGTCCGCGCCGAGCTCTTTCACAACTTCGCGCTCGGCCGCAAGGACCAGAACAACGCGCTCTGGCCGCAGCCCGCCGACAACGACTACACCGATCCCACCAACACCACGCACAGCGCGGGTGGCCCGCAGGGCGTCAACAAGGGCCTCTGCGGCGACAACCCGATCACCGGCCAGGGCACCCCCTGCGCCGACAACACCCAGGCGGGCGCGAACATGCGCTTCCGCATCAACCCCGAGCTGCACATCAGCGACAACCTGCGGGTGATGGCGCAGATCGACATGCTCGACAACGTGGTGCTCGGGTCGACGCCCGAGGGCTACTACAACGTGCCCTCGTCGTCGGGCGGCTACGCCGTCGGCGCGCGCGGCGGCTACACGCCGACGGGCGCGTTCGCGAGCACGCAGTGGGCCCCGGTCGCGGGCGTCAACAGCACCCAGAACTCGATCACCGTCAAGCGCGCCTGGGGCGAGTACGTCACCCCGGTCGGTCTCCTCCGCTTCGGCCGCATGCCCAGCCACTGGGGCCTCGGGATCCTCGCCAACGGCGGCGACGGGCACGACTCCGATTGGCAGTCCACGTCCGACCGGATCATGCTCGTGACCGGCATCAAGAAGTGGGATCTCTACTTCGCCGGCGCGTGGGACTTCGCCAACGAGGGCGCCACCAGCGCGCGCCTCGGGCAGCAGCAAGGCCAGCCGTACGATCTCAACCAGCTCGACGACGTGAACCAGTTCGTCCTCGTCGCCGTGCGCCGACGCAACCCCGAGCTGCAGCGGCTCGAGCTCGCCAAGGGGCAGGCCGTCATCAACGGCGGCGTGTACTTCGTCTTCCGCAACCAGGTCCTCGCGAACGATCAGAGCGGCGGCAACGAGTCGAAATCGCCGACGATCACCGGCCAGACGACGACGCAGTCCGCCTCCGACGCGGTCCGCCTCGGCCTCACCCGCCGCAACGCCCGCGCCTACATCCCCGATCTCTGGCTCCAGTTCCTCTACCGGAAGTTCCGCTTCGAGGCCGAGGCCGCGGCGATCATCGGCTCGATGGATAGCCTCGAGCCCGTGGGCGGCGGCTACAACGCCAAGCTCGGCAACTACAAGATCCGGCAGTTCGGCCTCGCGGCGCAGAGCGAGTTCCGCGCGATGGAGGACAAGCTCCGCATCCAGTTCGGCTTCGGCTACGCCACGGGCGACTCGGATCTCGACTCCCTCGCGGCGACCGAGAACGGCCTCCAGCCCCAGAAGACGCAGGACCGCACGTTCTCCGAGTTCCGCTTCCACCCGGATTACCGCGTCGACTTGATCCTCTTCCGCAACATCCTCACGCGGGTCGAGGGCGCGTACTACTTCCGTCCTTCGGTCGAGTACGACTTCACGCGCGACCGCAACGGGCAGCGCCTCGGCGGCGGCGGCGCCCTCATCTGGAGCCGAGCGAGCGAGTTCGTCCAGACCCCGGGCCACGCGCGCGACCTCGGCGTCGAGCTCGATTTCAAGCTCTATTACCAGTCGAAAGACGGCGCCCTCAACGACGATCCCGATCGCATGGGCGGCTTCTTCACCTCGCTCGAGTACGGCGTGATGTTCCCGCTCGCGGGCTTCAACTACCTGCCGGGCGAGCTCGCCCGCGCGGCGACGAACGGCGTCAAAGCCGACGCGCTCAGCACCGCCACCGCCCAGACGCTGCGCTGGTACCTCGGCATCCTGTTCTAGGCTGCTCGCTCGCTCACCTGGGTGAGGCTGCCTATCGCGGCCTCTCCCGCTCCCCCGCCACCTCCGCTCGAGCCCGACCATCGAACCCGCCTACGTGGGGCTCGTGTAGGGCTTGGTGCGTACGATTTACGCAAAAGCGACTTAGCTGGCTTGATCCCGGGGCCCCACCCACCGATTATCCCGGCCGCTCATCACGGGGGCGCGTCGGGCTGGAGGGTAGGCCGTATGGTGGCTCGTCTCACTCAACGGACGCTCGTCCGCCTTGGAATCGTCGCGGCGCTCGTCTTCGGCAACGTCTCGGCGTCCGTCGCGCAGGACGACAGCAGCGCCTTCCGCGATCTCGCGATCGGCACGGATTTCCGGCTCCGGGTCGCCGCGGCGCTCGCCCTCGGGAAATCGACGAGCCCCGGCGCGCGGCCCGCGCTCGAGAAGGCCCTCGGCGATCCCAACCCGGCGGTGCGCGCCGCCGCGGCCGCGGGGCTCGGCGCCATCGGCGATGCGGGCGCGCTCGTCGCGCTCAAGCAGGCCCTCGCGCGCGAGTCGACGCCCAACGTCCAGGCCCAGTTCGAGACCACGATCAAGCGCCTCGGCGCGACCAAGAGCAGCAAGGCCAACCTCAGCAAGCCACGCTTCCTGATCGCGCTCGGCCACCTCGAGAACCGATCGAGCATCACCTCGCCCGAGGTCGTGACGGCGCTCAAGGCCGCGACGCGCGCGAAGATGGCGGCCGTCCCCGGGATCGAGATCCTCACCGACGGGACCGACATCGCCGCCGCGAGCAAGACCCGCAACCTGCCGGCGTTCACCGTCGACGGCTCGCTCACCGAGCTCGCGAAGAAGCAGAGCGCCGGCGGGGTGAGCTACTCGGCCCGCGTCGAGTATTTGATCCGCAAGATGCCCGAGCAGTCGCTCAAGGGCACCATGAGCGGCAACGCGCAGGCCCAGGCCGACACCAGGGAAATCCGCGGCCAGACCGAGCTCGCGCAGCTCCAGATCGACGCCGTGGGCGCGGCGATCGACAGCGCCTTGCGCGGCGCCTCTCCTGCCCTGGAAGCCGCCGCGCGCTGAAGCGACGCGGCTAGTTGATCGTCGGCGGCGTGGGCGGCGGGGCGTTCTCGTCGAGCCAGCAGCCGGCCTCGGGGGGCAGCACGAACTTGATCGTGCGCGAGGCCGCGTCGCCCTTCTTCGTGATCAGCTTCTCGGTCTTGTAGACGGGCGCCTCGCACTCGATGGTCGGCACGCCGTGCTCGATCGGATACGGCCCGAGGCGGCCCGCGCACTGCGCCCAGTCGATCTGGTACTCGGCGTCGGCGTCGGGCAGCGGGATCATCGTGCTCGGCGCCTTCGGGCTCGCGAGGCCGGTGAGGATCTTCTGCGCGACGACCTTCCTGTCCGCGAGCACCGTGAGCACCACCGGCCTGCGCATCCCGCCGTGCATCTTCGCGTGCGTCGCGACGATCTCGTAGTCGTTGCAGACCGTCTCGTGATCGATGGGCGAGGGCACCGGCTGGCCGCTGGTGCAGGCCGCGAGGATCAGGGCCGCCGGGAGGGCGAAGGCGAGCGCGGAGCGCAGGAGGGGAGCGTTCACGATCGGGAGATTTGTTCGGCGCGCGCTCGCGCGTCAAGCGTCGCGCGCGGGCGAGGCCACTCCGCGGTCAACGCGGCGGAGTCGGCCGCGCGGCGCCCGCGCGCGGCGCTGGAGCCCTCCAGTCCCGGACCGCGCAAGGCGCTTCTGGCTCTGGAGGCCTCCAGCGCCGCGCTGGGCAACTGGGATCCGTCGCTGGAGCCCTCCAGTGTTACAATTTACACAAAAGATCGCGACTCCAGCGCTCCACCCGCATTCCTGTTGCGCGCGACTGGCATCGTGACGGACGCTACGTCCCGCTCGCTTCTCCACACCCAGCTCGGGAGCACGTCATGGATCGGCCCCTCATCAATCGCACCACGTACGGAGACGCCATCGTCGCCCGCTTCACCGACCTCGCCCTCCCGAAGGAGCTGAAACCAGACTTCGCGGCGTTCAAGGCGCAGCACGGCGCGTTCCTGAAGCATGGCGGTCTCGTCAACAAAGCGGAGCTCGCCTACGACGCTGTCGCCACGAAGGTCGCGAAGCTCGACGCCGGCCGCGACAAGACGATCCTCACGCTCGCCGACAAGCTCCCTGCCGCGGGCCTCGGCGCGCGCACCAACCCCTTTGCGCGCTTCTCGAAGTATGCGCCCACGAAGCTCGTGACCCTGCCCTACGTGGCGGAGACCGCGGAGATCCGATCGCTCCTCTCTGGCCTCCAGGGCGAGAGTCTGCCGAAAGACATCGCCGCGCTCTGCGCCGAAGGCGCCAAGCAGAACGATGCTGTCGAGTCCGCGCTGGCCGGCCTGTCTTCCCCGCTCGCCACCCTCAACGAAGCTCGCTCGAAGCGCGACGCTTCAATCCCCGACTGGGAGAAGCACTATCGCCGCCTCAAGGACGCTTCCAAGGTGGCTTATCGCGACGAGGCGGGCCGCTTCGAGGCGCTGTTCGCACAGCCGGACGCCGTGCTGACGCACACGCGGCCGAAGGCACGGAAGGCGACCGCCAAGGTGGTTGCAGCGCCGGAGGGCGGGGCGATGGCTCCGGCAGCGGCGAAGAAGGCCAAGGCGAAGCCCCGGCGCGGGCGCTGAGAGACGCGACCGGAGCGGCGTCACACGATGACGAGGCGCTCCGGGCTGCCCTCAGTGGAGCAGACGCTTCAGCTCCTCGAGCTGCTCCGGCGTGAGCCCTGCGATGCGCTGTGCCGGGGTCAAGCCCGCTATCAGCTGCTGCACTGGACGGGCCGCGAGCAGCTGCTCTGCGGGGAGACCCGCGAGCCGCTCCTCCGACGAGAGCATGCCCAGCAGAGCTTTCAGCGCCTCGTGCTGGGCCTTCTGGAACTCCTCGTTGTCCTTGGTCGCCATGATGCCTCGCGCTCGCTTGAACTGCTCGACCTGCTGGAAGAGCCAAATGTACACGCGGGCTTCCTCGCGATCCAGCTGCCTCACGGCCTCGGGGTGCGCGAGGTAGCCGCGCGAGAACGAGAACAGCA
>JANYGI010000220.1 GCA_025362495.1 Byssovorax sp.
TCTACGCGAATACCTTCGAGTGTGCGCCAGCGGAGATGACGTACGTGCCGCCGCGGCCTAAGCGCACCAGCGTGCAAGTCTCGCTCACTGCGACGGTCGTGGGACCCGCGGGCCAGGAGATCCACGTCGACGAGCGAGGGCCGATCAAGGTCCAATTTCACTGGGATCGCCTGGGCACCTACGACGAGAAGAGCTCGTGCTGGATCCGGACGATGCAGCCCTGGGCAGGGGCGGCATGGGGACATCAGTTCATCCCGCGAGTCGGATCGGAAGGCGCGGTCAGAACAGCTGACCTTTCCGAGCGCAACGTCGTCGCCCTTCTCACGCACCTCGACCTTCCCACTACTCCGCGCATGGAATGGGATCCGGTGTTCGGGGCCTCTCACGACAGCTCCAGCAAACAGCTACCTGGCGTATGTGGAGATATGGAGCCTGCGATCTCGTCCGAGAAGTAGATGAGTGAGCACTCCGCCGGGCTTCAGCAGGCGAAGTGCCGGACCAAAGAAGGGGAAATGGTTTCGGTGGACCTCGTCGACGTCGAGTGGACAGGTGTCGAACAGGATGCCATCGAAGTGGCTGGCCTGGAGCTCGGCGACAACTTACTCCCAGAATCCGTGCATCAGCCGGACGCGCGACCGCGCCCACGTGGCGAAGGTCGCGGCGGCCGCGAGCACGTCCGAGTTCGCCTCGACGATCCAGTGCTCATCGATCGTTTGGCTCTGGATGTGGCGCGCCGAGATGCCCATGCCGAAGCCCACCTCGAGGATCCGGCCACCCTCGCGGGCGGCGATCCTCGCCAGCTCTCGCATGTAGTCGTCTTCCCACCGCTCCATCACCGGGTGCCCGAGGATGGTGGGCGTGCTGTCGTCGAACGAGGCCTCGGCCGTCTTCCACCGATCCTTCACGGCGTCGAAGCCAATGGTCCGCCGCTCTTCCAGCGTCTTTCTCCGCGGATCCTCTTCCTCGCGCCAGTCCTTCTCGATGTGGTCTATCCCGGCCATGGGGGTTCTTGGAAGGTGGTGAATCCGGGCGAGTCAGGGCACCGGCGAGCTGCGAGCTGGCGCGGGGAACCTACGCTTCCAGGCGCGAGAAATCGACCTTCATCGGCGCGCCCTCCGCTGCCAGCCGCCGCCACATCGCCACGGCATCGATGCCGACGGCGTCCATCGCGTTGCGTTCCCAGACGCCGCCCGCGCGAGGCGCCCCGCTCGGGAACTCGTACCGGACGAAGTCCTTCGCCGTGTCGTCCACCGCCGGGTCGTCGGCGACCATGGCCAGCACATCGAGGCCGAGAAACGGCGCGGCGAACCAGACGAACTGGTAGACGGCCTGGCGGCTGTCGGCGATCGACCGCAGCACGTCGCGCCACGTCCAGAAGTCGAAGTCTTTCCACACGAAGCCTGTGGCGTACAAGGCGTCCAACAGCACCGAATCCTCGAGACGGCGGAACAGCTCGACCACCATGCGAACCGGGCCGAGGGTACGCACGGAAGCCTCGTACCGCGTCTGGAAGTCGATGTCCTCGCCCGCGCGCCAGCGCGCGAGGTCGTCGAGCAGGTCCGAGAAGAGTCGCGCAGCGACGGGTTGGTCTCGCATGAGTAGCCTCGCCCGCTAAATCAGCGAGCGGGATCCTCGAACAACAGGAAGGATCGGTCGCGCTCGACGATGGCGCCCGATCGCCGCGCCGGCAACGGGCCAGCGGTCCTGCGGCGATCCCCGGCATGGGTTGCTGTTGTTCGAGAATCGTGACCGGTCATTCAGCGATCCACCCCGCGCTGGGAGGCTAAGACAAGGAAGCCCGATCCTGCAAGGCTAGCCCTTCTCGCCGTCGCGCTGGCGATGGGAAAATCACCCCGGCAGGCCCTCGAATCTCGCGTGCCTCGTCCTCGCGGCACACCTTCGCCCTCGCGACGTCCTCGCGCCTTCGGCCTGCTCAAGCTGTTGCTGTTCACGTAAAATCGAAGCCGGGACTCCGCGGCCGCGCGATTGGCGGCGCAAACGGAGGCAGCCCGAGGTGCGCCAGGATGGCCACGACCACCTCGCGCTCCGAAATGTCGGCCACAATCGCCCGCCTGCCACCGCATTGGGCAGGCCAAAAGCGCTGGTCGGTACGTTCAGGCTGCTCGCGACCTGGCAGAAGATCACGCCGCGCTCGATCGCCGCCGCGATGAAGTGATACGTCCCGCGCATGATGTGAGGGGCCGGCAGGGGCCGGCAGGGCCGCAGGGGTTGCCCCGGCAGGTCGCCGTGCTCGACGGCGGCGTCCAAGGGCGACGCCGGCCCCGCTGGCCCGCAGTTCACCTGCCCGCACCTCTGCCACGTGGCCGATGACTGGCCGAGCAACTCGGCCAGGGTGCCGCCGACCTCGGGCGCCCGGATGGCATGCCTCGGTTGCCCTCACGGCCGCGGGCCCCGCGATCGCGCAGTGCACCACGAGCCACGTCGTCGCCGGTTGCCAGTAACCCCTCCGGGGTTCGTTGCAAGTGCGCGAGATCACGGCTATCGGCGACCCGGCACCCCTCCGGGGTTCGTTGTAACCACGCGATTTCCCGTCGGGCGGCTGCGCGCGCTCACCCCTCCGGGGTTCGTTCTAACTGCTCGATATCTGGGCGAGCGCCCAGATCCGGGAACACGAGCTCCACCCTCCGGGGTTCGTTGTAACCGCGCAATCTCCCTATCGGGCGACGATGCGCGCTCACCCCAGCTACGTGATTCATGGTCGCTACGCCGTGGGCTGCAGCAGGCCGATCGTCGCGCCCTGCGGATCCGCCATCACCGCGATGCGGCCGACGTTCGGCACGTTGTCCGGGCCCATCTTGATCTGGGCGCCGAGCTTCTTCGCCTTGGCCGCCGTGGCGTCGGCGTCGGCGACGTGGACGTATGGCACCCACAGCGCGGGCGCGCCCGGCGTCTGCATCATGCACGCGCGCTCTTTGCCGGCAGACGCGAGCACGTGATAGGTGCCCATCGGCCCCATGTCCATCGGCTTGTCGTCGAAGCCGAGCGCGGACCAGAACGCGAGCGACTTGGTCGCATCGGTCGTCATCAGCTCGTTCCAGCAGAACGCGCCGACCTGCTTGCTGAACTCGCCCTCCTCGGGCTTGCCCGGCTGCCACAGCGCGAACGCCGTGCCGAGCGGATCGGCGACGACGGCGAACGTGCCGGGACCCATCGGCGAGGGATCGTGGTGCACGGCACAGCCGAGCGACTTCACCTTCGCCGCGATGGCCTTCGCGTCGTCGACGAGCAGGTGCGAGAGCCAGCCGGGAGCCTTGCCCGGCTGGTAACCACCGATCGTCTCGTCGCCGAGCGCGATCATCGTGTAGGTATGGCCGTTGCCCATCGGCACGGCCTTGGTGGACCAGTTGAAGACCTCGCCGAAGAAGCCCTGGGCCTTCGCGGAGTCACCCGTGTAATCGAACCAGCAGAAGCGGGAAGCAGTCATGTCATCACTCTCCTTTGCCCCCAGGTCGAACGGGGTGCACGAGGATCGACACCGGGAGTGAAAAATTTCGCAAGCGCCCGACTACACTGCGGTTATGCGAATCGCCATCGTCGGAACCGGAGCGGTCGGCGGCACGATCGGTGCGCGGCTGAGCGAGGTAGGCAGGGAGGTCACGTTCGTCGCGCGCGGGGAGCATGCGGCAGCGATCAAGGCGCACGGGCTGCGGCTGCAATCGCCCGACGGCGAGGTCACCGTGCGCGCGCCGGTATGCTCGATCGGCGAGCTGCGCGGGATCGAGCTCGTGCTGCTGTGCGTGAAGACGCAGCAGGCGGCGGCCGCGCTCGACGAGCTCAGCACGGTGACGTCGGCGCCGATCGCGTGTCTGACCAATGGCCTCGAAGCGGAGCGCCTCGCGCTGCGGTGGTTCGGCGACGTGCACGGTGTCTGCGTGTACACCGCGGCGACGCATCTCGAGCCCGGCATCGTGCAGCAGTGGTCATCGCCATCGCGCGGGATCCTGGATGTCGGGCGCTATCCGGGCGGGCACGATGACGTCGATGTCGAGATCGCGGCTGCGTTCACCGCGGCGGGCTACGCGTCGGAGGTGAGCGACGACATCATGGCGGTCAAGCGGACCAAGCTCGTGGGCAACCTGTCGAATGCGGTGGACGCGATGATCGGCGCGCGCTCGCATCCGATCGAGGCGGACGCGCGGCGCGAGGCGTTCGCGGTGTACGCGGCAGCCGGGCTGTCGACGACGCGGGACATCGAGGAGGATCCGCGGCGTGCGTTCATGAAGAGCGGCGAGATCAAGGGCGCGATGCGCGCGGGCGGCTCGACCTGGCAATCGGTCGCGCGCGGATCGCGCGAGATCGAGTGCGACTACCTCAACGGCGAGATCGCGCTGCTCGGTCGGTTGCACGGCGTCCCGACGCCCGCGAACGATCGGCTACAGCGCCTGGCGGCGAGGTTCGCGCGGGAGGGTCGTGCCGCCGGCTCGCTCTCGTTGAGCGAGCTGGCGTAGCGTGCCTGCACGAAGACCGTCGCGCTGATGTTGCTCGTGGCGGCCGGCACGGCGGCGGACGATCAGGCGACCGACGGCAAGGCTCGGAGAGAGTGAGCGCCTAGCTCGAGCAGCTGAGCATCGAGCAGCCGGCCTTGTGGCGCGCCCACTCGGGGCGCTTCTCGGTGAAGCGCCCGCGGCCCGGCTGGACGGTGTACGGGTGGCGGAGGACGTCGATCAGCTCGGGCAGAGCGTCGCGATCTCCGCGCTCGGTCGCCTCGATGACCTGCGCACGAGGTAGTTGCGCGGGACGTAGAGCGGGTTGATCGCGTTCATGCGGGCGGCGACGTCGCCAGCTTCGAGGCGCGCGCGGGCACGGTACTTCGCGAGTCAGTTGTCGACGAGCGTGCGCTGCATCGGCGTCGGGGACGTGTAGTACGCGGGCTCGAGGTTGCCGTCGGCGAGGCCGCGGAACCACAGCGGCATGTCGGTCTCGACCTCCTGGAGGAGCTCGGAGAGTTGCTGCAGGAGCGCATCGTCCTGGGCGGCGGTATCGCCGTGGCCGGACAGGCCGAGCTTGCGGAGCATCGTGTGGCGATAGAGCGAGGCAACCTCGTGGGGAAACCGGTCGACGACGCGCTGGAGTGGCGCCACGTCGTCGACGACCTTCGCGAGCGCGCGGGCGAGCTGGGCGAGGTTCCAGTGCGCGATCGCGGCCTGGTTGCCGAAGCGATAGCGGCGATTCGAGGCGTCGGTGGTGTTCGGGGTCCAGTCGAGATCGAAGGACTCGAGCCAGCCGTACGGGCCGTAGTCGATCGTGAGCCCGAGGATCGACATGTTGTCGGTGTTCATCACGCCGTGGACAAAGCCCACGCGGAGCCACTCGGTGACCATGAACGCGGTCGTGTGGGCGATCTCGGCGAACATCTCGGCGGTGCTGCGGCCGGCGAAGAAGCGCTCGCGCGTGTAGTCGACGAGCTGGCGCAAGAGGCCGAGCTCGCCGCGCGCGGCGTGGATCTCGTAGCTGCCGAAGCGCAGGAACGTCGGGGCGACCCGGCAGACCACCGCGCCCGGCTCGGGGCGTGCGTTGCCATCGTACAGCAGATCTCGGATCACGTGCTCGCCGGTGAGCACGAGTGAGAGGGCGCGGGTGGTCGGGACGCCCAAGTGAAACATCGCCTCGCTGCAGACCAGCTCGCGCAGGGAGGAGCGCAGGACGGCGCGGCCATCCGCGCGGCGGGAGTACGGCGTGGGCCCGGCCCCCTTGAGCTGGAGCTCCCAGGTCAGGCCCTCGTGTGTGACCTCGCCCAGCGTGATCGCGCGGCCGTCGCCGAGCTGGCCGGCCCACGTGCCGAGCTGGTGGCCGCCGTAACAAGCCGCGTACGGCACGCTGCCATCGGCCAGCGTGTTGCCAGCCAGCACCTGCGGAGGCTAAATCAGCGAGCGGGATCCTCGAACAACAGAAAGGGTCGGTCGCGCTCGACGATGTCGCCCGATCGCCGCGCCGGCAACGGGCCAGCGGTCCTGCGGCGATCCCCGGCATGGGTTGCTGTTGTTCGAGAATCGTGACCGGTCATTTAGGCCAAGCTAGGCCAATCCCGCAACCACGACCCCTCCCGCGCCCTCCTCCGCGTCGCGCTACGACGGAAAAACCACGCCGCCGAGCCCCCGAACCTCGCGTGCATCGTTCTCGCGGCACACCTTCGCCCTCGCGACGTCCTCGCGCCTTCGGCCTGCTCGAGCTGTTGCTGTTCACGTAAAATCGAAGCCGGGACTCCGCGCCCGCGCGATCGGCGGCGCAAACGGAGGCAGCCCGAGGTGCGCCAGGATGGCCACGACCACCTCGCGCTCCGAAATGTCGGTCACAATCACCCGCCTACCACCGCATGGGCAGGCCAAAACATCCACCAGATAAATGCGGCGAAGAAGCTCCGCCCACTCGATCCGCGAGCCGACCAGCTTCACGACGCCGTCCCCGAGGCTCGTACGCGGGCGACTCCGCACGGCGCTCTCGCTATCGCCGCGACGAGGGCGAGCGCGCCCTGCCCCCGAACGCGGGATCGTGGCAAGCTCGCCGCGCCAATCGATGATTCACCAACGAGATCGAGCAGATGAGCAAATGTTCGGTCTGCAACCTCCATCGGGATAGTGAGCATCGTCACGCTGGCGGCCACCCAATCGACGCGGCGTAGAAGCTGGGCCCACTCGATCCTCCGGCCACCCGGCTTCACGACGCCGTCCCCGAAGCTCGTCCGCGGGTGGCTCCGCGCGGCGTTCTCGCTGTCGCCGCCGCCGCGCTCGGGCGACGTCGCCTCGCCGCTCGCCACGAACGCCGACGCGTCGTCGGCTTCTTCATCGTCCGCTTCTTCTTCCTCGCGCGCGGCAACGTCGGCGTCGCCCCGGCTCTCACCGGCCCGCGCGGCACCAGCCCTTTCAAGGTCATCGAAGATCGCGCGAAAGCCTTGTTTTGCGCATCGCTTCGCCGGTCGTCTCCTTCCGACCCGTTCCCGTTCCCGTTCCCGTTCCGATGCCTTCTTCCAGCAGGCAACGGCAGAGAGATGCACGTTGCTGGAAAGCCGGTCGCCACGCCGATCGGGCTGAAAGGCCGGGGAAAGGGGAACCAGAGGGCGAAGCGGGAACGGGAACGGGCAGAGCAGAGGCGAGCCTTGGTGACCTTGAAAGGGCTGGTGCCAGCGGCGGATATACACCGGCTGGTAACCCGCGCCCTAGTTGCCAAGAGTTGCCACTGGATACCCGGCGCGCACCGGTACAATCGGGTATTTTCTGGGCCAATTCGGGGCTGGTGCACGTCTTGCTGAGAGGCCCATCGCTCAGGCGTTCCCGAGCCCGCGTGATTCCCTTCTTCTCAACAACAGGAGTTTCCATGAATCGTCTCTTCTTGTCCTTGGCGATGAGTATCGTGGCCCTCGTCGGATCTGGATGTGCACCTGAGGTGGAGGGCGGCGCATCGCCTTCGCACAACGTGCCAGCGGAGACGACGAGCTGGCGAGGGACATTGGCCGGCGCGACGGGGGAGAGCGGCGTCGTGAACATCGCGCTCACGTCGACGGCTGGGAACGCAAAGGCGGACGCGAAGGGTCACATCCGGTTCGTTGGGGGTAGCGAGGCCTCGCTTTCGGGATCTCTCGAGGTGGCCAGCGGCACGCTCACGCTCGAAGCAGGAAGTTACTCGCTCAACGGAAAGCTCGAGGAGAACGTGATCACCGGCTCGTTCAATCAGGGAAAGAGCACCGGTGTCTTCTCGGTGCTTCGCGCCGACGAGGCCGATCCCGTCGTGTACTGCGGCACCTACGACGGGCCGTTCAAAGGGACCTGGAACATCGTGGTCGCGGACGACGGGACCGTGACGGGGAGCCACGCCGGCGACGCTAGCGGCATCGTCACCGGAGTTCGCACCGGCGACGAGGTTTCACTTCAGCACGCGGCAGGCACCGCGGCGGGCACGATCTCCGGGACCGGCGTGGTGGGCACGTACGAGATCGGCAACAGCCCCGGCGGGACCTGGGAAGGCAGCGTCGAAGGTTGCCAGTGAGCGACCCTCTTGCGGGGCGGCGTTCCCGCCCCACAAGAGGGTCGCTAGGCCAGGTTAGGCCGATCCCGCAACCACGAAGAGGCTAGGCCAAGCAAGGCCGATCCCGCAAGGATGAACCCTCCCGCGCCCTCCTCCGCTCGCGCTGGCGACGGAAAAATCACCCCGACAGGCCCTCGAATCTCGCGCGCGTCGTCCTCGCGGCACACCTTCGCCCTCGCGACGTCGCCCGCGCCTTCGGCCCCTGCTCGAGCCGCTGCCGCTCACGTAAAATCGAAGCGGGGACTTCGCGCCCGCGCGATCGGCGGCGCCGCCGCCTCCAGCCCGAGGTGCGCCAGGATGGCCACGACCACCTCGCGGTCCGAGATGTCGGCCACGATCGCCCGCCTGCCACCGCAAGGGCACGCCAGAACGTCCACCAGATAAATTCGCCGTAGAAGCTGGGCCCACTGTGCGTCCAGCGAAGGCTGACGCGTTCAGCGGGAGCAAACCCCGCCGGGGCAAAAATCAGTAGCCCCGTAGCTTGGATAGCAGGGAGGAGAGAAATCGATGACCTGAAGCCTATCGACAAAGCCGTCCAGGGGACGGTGAGCGAGTCGCCGGGCCGCAACGAAAGTGAACCCACATGTAACCCCGAAAAGTAGCCCCGAAGGCCGAGCCCTTAGTGTGCGGGCGAAGGCAGCATGTGTCCGACGAATCTGGTTGACACATTGGACACACTTCGGCGGGGACGCAGGGGCAGCACGGCGACAAGGACGAGTCGAGCAACTGGAGAGACCCTCCTCGCCCCATCGAGAAATCGGTGGAGCAGCCCGCTCCTATAACCGGTGAACCCGGGAAGTGGGGTGGAGGCGAGAGGGAGTCGGCCGGGTCCGTAGTAGCGACGAAGCGGGGTAACGCCCGTGGAGCAAAGGGGCCCTGCTGTTCATGGTTCCTTCAACGAGGGAAGGCAGCGGTGAGATGATAAAGGCGCCGAGCAGTCTGCAAGACCTGAGGAGAAGGATATACGTCAAGGCGAAGGCTGAACCGTCCTGGCGATTCTGGGGGCTGTTCGTCCACGTCTGCAAGATGGAGACGCTTCAAGCCGCGTACGCGATGGCGAAGTCGAACGATGGGGCCCCGGGTATCGACGGGGTTACCTTCGAAGACATCGAAGCCGCGGGTGCGGACGTCTTCCTCGCGCAGTTGCGGGACGAGCTGGTCTCCCGCCAGTACATGCCGATGCGGAACCGGCGCAAGGAGATCCCCAAGGAGGGCGGCAAGGTCCGCGTCCTCGGGATACCGACCGTCCGGGACCGGGTGGTCCAGGGTGCGCTCAAGCTCATCCTGGAGCCCATCTTCGAAGCGGACTTCCAACCTGGGTCGTACGGCTATCGCCCTCGGCGCAGCGCGCACGACGCGATCCAACGCGTCTCCGAAGGGATCGTGATGGGCAAGACGCTCGTCATCGACCTTGATTTGCGGGCCTACTTCGACAACGTGCGGCATCATCTGCTGCTCGCGAAGGTGGCTCGTCGGGTCAACGATGACGACGTGATGCGCTTGCTCAAGCAGATCCTCAAGGCGAACGGGGACCGCGGCGTGCCTCAGGGTGGGGTGTTGTCGCCCGTGCTCAGCAACCTTTACCTCGACGAGGTGGACCGGATGCTGGAGCGGGCGCGCGAGGCGACGAAAGAGAAGGTGCGAACGCACGTCCAGTACGCGCGCTACGCCGACGATCTCGTCGTCCTCGTGGACCCTACTCGGGGGTTCTCGTGGCTGTGCGGTGCGATCACCAAGCGGCTCGGAGAGGAGTTTGGCAAGCTCGACGTGGAGGTGAATGAAGAGAAGAGTCGGATCGTCGACCTCACGAGGGAGGAGAGCTTCGGCTTTCTCGGGTTCGAATTCCGCCGCATTCGGGCGCATTCGGGCAAGTGGCGACCGCGGTACGTGCCCAAGCTGAAGAAGCGGACGGCTCTGCTGCAAAAGCTCCGAGAAGTGTTCCGGCGCCATGTTTCCCAACCTGTGGCTCGGGTGGTGGCCATCATCAACCCGATGCTGCGGGGATGGGTAACGTACTTCCGTGTGGGCAACTCGACACGATGCTTCGGCTTCGTTCGCCAATGGGTCTAGCAGAAGGTGCACCGGCACCTGATGCGCAGTAAGGGGCGCACGGGTTTCGGCTGGAAGAGGTGGAGTAGCAAGTGGCTGTACACGACACTCGGTCTCTTCAATGACTACCGAGTGGTCTACTACGCGCCGCGGGCGAAAACGCTCTCAGCACGATAGGTCTCATAACCCTTGGCAAGAAGTGAACAGGAGCGCGTAGTGCGGGAAATCCGCACGCTACGTGCGAACGGGCGGGGGCTGGAGACGGAGATGACGGACGGATCGAGCGGGACACTCACCCGAAAGGGGAGAAACAGCCAGGGCTCGCAAGACCTGAGCATCCACCGCGCCAGCTCCCGACCCTACCGATCCGCGAGCCACCCGGCTTCACGACGCCGTCCCGGAGGCTCGTCCGCGGATGGATACGCACGGCGCTCTCGCTGTCGCCGCCGCCGCGCCGGGGGCTCCGCGCCCTGCCCCCAAGGGTCGGGGTTGTGGTAAGCTGGCAGCGCCAATCGATGATTCACGAACAAGGTCGAACACATGAGCAAATGTTCGGTCTGTCACCTCCATCGGGATGCGACCGCCAACTGGGGCGCATGCGCGCGGGTGAGGTCCACGCCTCAGTTTGAGTCACGATCAGCTCGCCATGGATCGCGTCGTCGCGCTTGCTGGCAAGGCGTCCTTCACAGACCGCTCCGAGCGCGCGCTCGTTATTGACCTCTTCGCGCACCTCAAGCTGCCGCCGAGGCACGGCTATTTCCCCAGACGCGGAGCCAAGACGAACACCTCGCGTGCTCCCGCGCGCAGTGGCATTTCTCGCGCGTCCCGCCACGGGCGTCGCGCGAACATTTCCGCGAGAGCAGGAGCACGTCCCTCGCTGCCGACGCGTCCGCGCTTCGCTCTGCGATACGTCCCTCGGCGGAGGCGGCTCGTAGAGACGAGCCGCGAGAGCTGGAATGGGGCGGCGCAACTCTATTCCCTCGCGCAGCGCGTCGACGCGGGCGCCGGGCGTCGCAGAAGGACTGATCGCGGTCGAGGCGCCGCGCACGCGATCCCGGGTAGGATGCCGTGTGGACCTGGAAACAACGAAAAGAGATGGCGAGGTGGCGCCGACCGAACCTCTCACGAACAGCCGCGAGCAGCGGGTCGAGCGCGCGCTCGACTACCGGCTGACGCTCGTGGTGCACTACCTTGATGGCGCCGAGCTGGCCCGTCTGCTCCCCGGCGCGCCCATCGTGGTCGGGCGCGGCTCCCCGTCGACGCTGCGCATTCCGGACGCGACCCTCTCGCGCGAGCATGCGCGATTCACGGCCGCGGGTAGCCATGTTCTCGTGGAAGATCTCGGCTCAACGAACGGCATCCGCGTCGCCGGCGAGCGCGTCCGGGAGGCGCGCCTCGAGGCCGGTGACGAGGTGATGCTGGGCGGCGTACGCGCCTCTCTCCACGTGCTCGGAGCCTCGGGAGAAGAGCTCGGGATCGAGGGCGAAGAGCGCTTTCGACGCAGCCTCAATCAAGAGGCCGCGCGCGCGCAGCAGTTCCGGCGGCCGTTCGCGCTGCTGACCGCGCGGATGGCCGCTGGCGGCGGGAGCGCGGAGGAACGAGCAGACGTCACGCATGGCGCCGTCGACATCTGCGGCTGGGTGCGATCACAGCTTCGGCCGGTCGACCGAATGGCGCTCTACGGTCCGGATGCGTTCCAGATCTTGTTGCCGGAGACGGGCGCCGACGCCGCGGCCGCGATGGCGCGGGTCCTCGCCGCGAGTGCCGGCGCCGCGCGTCGCCTCCTCGTGGGCGTCGCCGTCTACCCCGAGAGCGCGGCTACCGTCGAGGGGCTGATCGGGCTTTCGCGGGCGATGGCGACCGCAGCCTCCACCGCGAGCCCGGTCGCGATCGTCCCGAGGGCCACGTGGGCCGATAGCGACGCGGCGCCAGGCGACGCGATCCTGGCCGGCGCGGCGATGCGCGGGGTCCTCGAGACGGTGGCGCGCGTGGCCGCGTCGCGCATCCCGGTGATCCTCCACGGCGAGACCGGCACCGGCAAAGAGGTGCTGGCGCACCGGATCCACCACGGCGGCCCGCGCGGGACGAAGCGAATGGTGCGCGTCAACTGCGGGGCGATCCCCGAGCAGCTCGTGGAGAGCACGCTCTTCGGCCACGAGCGCGGCGCCTTCACCGGCGCGATGCAGCAGCAGAAGGGCGTCTTCGAGGAGGCCGACGGAGGCACCGTGTTCCTCGACGAGATCGGCGAGCTCCCGCTCTCCGCGCAGGCCGCGCTCCTCCGGGTGCTGGAGACTGGCTCGTTCGCGCGGGTGGGCTCGACGCGCGAGATGGCGGTCGACGTGCGGATCATCGCGGCGACGCACCGTGATCTCGAGGCGATGGTCGCGGAGAAGTCCTTCCGGGAGGACCTGTATTACCGACTCAACACCATGACGATCACCATACCGCCGCTGCGCGCTCGGAGGGATGAGATCGAGCCTCTGGCGCGGCGCTTCCTCCGCCAGGCCAACGAGGCGAACGGGCGCGAGGTGCAGGGGATCGCCCCCGAGGCGCTGGCGCGGCTCCAGGCCTATGCGTGGCCGGGCAACATACGTGAGCTCAAGAATGCCATCGAGCGCGCGGTGGTGGTGGCGCGCGGTGCGATGATGAGCATGGAGGATCTGCCCGCACGGCTGCTCGTCGCTGGCCCGGCGGCCGTGCGCGCTTTGCCCGTGGTGGTAATGGAGAAGCCGGCGCCGACCTTCGAAGAGGAGGATAGCGCCGACAAGCTGCGAACGCGGGTGCAGCAGTATGAAGCGCAGATGATCAGCGCGGCGCTAGAGGCGGCGGGATGGAGCCGGCAGGCAGCGGCGGAGAGGCTGGGGATGCCGCTCCGTACGCTGCGGCACAAGATCAAGGTGCTGGGAATCAAGAAGAAGTGTGTCTGAAATCAGCGAGAGCGATCTCGAATAACAGGAAGGATCGGCCGCGCTCGCCCACGACACACGATCGCCGTGCCGGCAAGACGACTGCGGTCCTGTGGCGATCCCCGGCGTGATTTCTGTTGTTCGAGAGTCGTTACCGGTCGTTCAGTAGGCTCAGCAAGACTGTTCTGGTCATGCTCATGATTTCACGTCCGCGTTTGTCTGTGCGCAACGCAACCCTGGGTGTGTTCATGGAAATGGAGATGAAGAGGGAGAGAGGCTCCCCCCGAAGCGAGGTCCGGGGCTAGATAAATCTCTACGTCCTTTGTGCCGTTATTGATTGAACTGCGCCGACGCCGCGTCGTACTGGATGGTGAGCTCGGTTATACTGCTGGTGAACGTCAGATAGATCGGGGCACTCTCGACGACGAGCTTCGAGGCGCCCGAGGCGCTCGAGGCGCTCGAGGCGCTCAGGACCAGTCCGGGCGTCGCGCCAGACCGCAAGAACACCAGAATGGTCTCTTGAGGCACGGCCGTCTCGGCCTGTTGGGCGGGGACGAGCTCGGTGTTAACCGGGTTGGTCACCGAGGCGCCACCGTTGACCGTGGCCGCCTGAGCGAGGCCGAAGGTCATCGAGGGGGTTGTGCTCTCGTTGTTGGTGACCTTGTACGTGCCTTTGGGCAGGATCGGGTCAGGCGTGCCGGCGTCGAAGACCCCTCCGGCGAACGTGTAGCTCATCTGCGGCGACGCCTGGGTCTTGCTGTTCGGTGTGATGACTGCGCCGACGCTGGGCTTGGCGGTCGCGGCGTACCATGAATATGCTTCGGTCCAGACGACCGAGTTGTTCTCGAAGGGACTGAACGCGATCCACACCACTGAGGGCCCGTCGGTCTGCTTCACAATCGTCACCAGCTCTACCGCCGAGTTGATGAGGGAGAGATCCTGGGGATTGAAGTTGACGTTCAATTTGAACGTCGGCGCCGCATCGCTCCTGAAGACGCCAAGCCTGGGGGCCGAGACGGTCGCTTTTGTGGAGAGTTCTGAAGCTCGATTTTGAAGAGGCAGGCTCGTGCAAGCCGCGCCCCCGATCGTTAGCAGGCTCAGCACTACTGTTCTGGTCATGCTCATGATTTCACGTCCACGTTTGTCCGTGCGCAACGCAGCCTGGTGTGTTCATGGAGATGGCGATGAAGAGGGAGAGAGGCTCGCCCCGAAGCGGGGTTCGGGGCCAAACCAGATGCATCGGGGACAGGCTGACGTCGCCAGCGCCGTCCCCGATGCACGGACTTCAGCGAGCCACGCGCTGCGGCTGCGCGCCGCGCGGGAGCTTGGCGGCCGCCGTTCTGCTCGAGCTCGACTGGACGACGAACTGGCCGACGGAGGGTTCCCAGAGGATCGTGTAGCTGATGGCCGACCCCCCGTACTTCAGCGAGAGCGGGGTGCTCGTAACGCTGCCGACGAACATGCTCGTGCTCACGTTCGCCTGGAGGAAGACCTGGATCGTCTCCAGTGGCGTGAACTGCCCGACCTCCCCGTTCAAGATCTCCATGGCCCCGATCGGGTTGTTGACGGACGCGGAACCGTTGACCTGAACGCTCTGCGCCAGACCGAAGAGCAGCGACTCGGGGGTGGTGCCGAACTGGTTCGACACCTCATAGGTGTTGGGGGGCAGGTCGACCGGGGTGGGCGTGCCGAACACCCCTTCGGAGAAGGCGTACTGCAGCCCCGGGGTTGCGATGGTGTCGGTCATCTCCTGGATCGTCGCGCCGGCTTGAATCTGGCTCTCCGACGCGTAGAGGGCGTAGTTCTCCGTCCAGGCCATGGTGTTCTTCGCCAGGGGACTGAAGGCCACCCAGGCGACCATGGGATTCGAGGAGCTGTTCGTCTGCTTGACGATCGTCACCATCTGATAGGCTTTCAGGATGTCGGGGAGGTCCTTGGGGTCGATATCGATATTGAGGCTGTAGCTGGGCATGACGTTCTCCGGTTGTCGATGAGGGTTGGGATGCCGCGACATCATTGTCTTGGCGTGCTCAGAGCGCTAATCAAGGCTCGTGCCACGATGGATTCACCCGTAGATCTGCGGCTATTCAGAGCTTGGACCATGCCGCCGTCGTTGAGAGGCAAGAGTTTGCCGCGCCGCCGGCAAGCCCTTGCCCTGCTCGGCGCGGACTTGCCGTTCGTGGGACGTCGACTGGCGCTCTCGTGGCGATGCCGGCTTTCTCCGCTGCCATGTTCCTTTTTTCGCGCTCCTCCACCACGTTTCCAGCCTGGTTCCAGCGCGGCGTGGATACCGCGTCTTCGCCGCAGCGCATTGCGGATCCTGGCGACCGATGCGGCGGCACCGCTGCGCGGAGCTAGCCGGCGCCCGCCCGAGGGTACGTCGCCGCCGCTGGGGGCAGGCCAAGGGCCGGCGCGGGGTAGCGGCGCCACGGGGCAGCGGAGTCACGGCAGCACGAGCCCATCGCCCGCGCCGGTACACCCCCGCACAGGGTAAGCTCCGGTCCATCATGGGAAGTCTCGCCCGCACGGCAGAAACCACGCTGGGCCCCTATCGGATCCTCGACGTCCTCGGCCAGGGAGGCATGGGCGTCGTTTATCGCGGCGAGCACCTCGTCACAGGTCGCCTCGTGGCCCTGAAGACGGTGCGTTCGGGAGCGGAGATCATGGTCGCTGGCATCCGCCGCGAGATCCACGCGCTCGGTCGCATTCTGCACCCTGGCGTGGTGCGGATCGTCGATCAGGGCGTCTCCGCGGGGCTGCCCTGGTACGCGATGGAGCTACTCCAGGGGCGCACGCTCCGATCTCATCTTCAGGAGGCGTGGACGCACGATGGCGCGGACGCAGCGCGCCCCTTCACCGCGACGCGCACGTGGTCCTCGAGCGACGACAGCGCGACGGCGCCCTCGATGGTCACCAGCCTCGCGACGGCGCCGCGCGCGATCCAGTCCGCGCTCCTCGCGCTGCTCTCGATGATCCGGCGCATCTGCGCGCCGCTCGGCTTCCTCCACGGCCGCGGCATCGTTCACCGCGATCTCAAGCCCGAGAACATCTTCATTCGCGCCGACGGCTCGCCGGTGCTCGTCGATCTCGGGATCGCGGGCGGCTTCAGCGGCGCGCTCGGGCGCGAAGAGCTCGCCGCCGAGGGCAAACTGATGGGCAGCCTCGCGTACATGGCGCCCGAGCAGATCCGCGCCGAGCTCGTGGACGCGCGCGCCGATCTCTATGCGCTCGGGTGCATCCTTTACGAGTGCGTGACCGGGCGTCCGCCCTTCGTGGGCGCCTCGGCGGAGTCGCTGCTGTACCAGCACCGCAACGTGGCGCCGGTCCCACCGTCACGTCACGTCCCCACGATCCCGGCCGCGCTCGAGGCTCTCATCCTCGGGATGCTGGCGAAGCGCCCACGCGATCGGATCGGGTACGCCGACGACGTCGCCCAGGCGCTCCACGCGCTCGGCGCGGCGGACGACGATCCGCGAGGACTCCCCGAGGCCGAGCCCTACCTCTATCGCCCCGATCTCGCGGGCCGCGAGGACGCCCTCGCGACGATCGAGCGCGCGCTCGATCGCGCCCGCGACGAGCAGCGGGGCGGGTGCGTCTTCGTCGGCGGCGAGAGCGGCGTCGGCAAGACGCGCCTCGCGATGGAGGCCGCCAGGATCGCCGCGCAGCAAGGGCTCAGCGTGATCGTCGGCAGGTGCGCCGCGCTCGGCGACGGCGACCGCGGGATCGCCGCCGCGCCGCTTCACCCGCTCCGGCCGCTGCTCCTCGCGGTAGCCGATCGGTGCCGCGCGCTCGGCGCCGCAGAGGCGGAGCGGCTGCTCGGATCGCGAGGCGCAGTGCTCTCGGCGTACGAGCGTTCTCTCGCAGAGCTGGCCACCGCAATAGCCACGCCGCCAGGGTCGCCCGAGGCCGCTCGCGCCCAGGTCCTCGATGCGCTCGCGGCCACGCTCTTCGCCTTCGCCGAGGCCCGCCCGCTGCTCCTCGTGCTCGACGATCTCCAGTGGGCCGACGATCTCTCGCTCGCCTTTCTGCGACGGCTTTCGCTCGCAGATTTCGCCGGACATCGCGCGATCGTCGTCGGCACCTACCGCATGGAAGAGCGGAGCGACGAGCTCGCCGCGATCGTGCGCGCGCCGGCCGTGCTCGGCCTCGAGCTGAGCCGCCTCGACGCGCGGAGCGTGGGGGCGATGGTCTCCGGCATGCTCGCTCTGCGCGAGCCTCCGCCGATCCTGATCGATTTTCTCGATCAGCGATCCGACGGGAATCCCTTCTTCGTCGCCGAGTACCTCCGAGCGGCGATCCTCGATGGCATGCTGACGCGCAGCCGGGAGGGCGCGTGGCGGCTGCACGAGCGCGGGCATGCGGAGGGATCGCTCGACGCCTCGCTCTCGCTCCCCTGCGCGCTCTCGGGCCTGATCGAGCGGCGGCTGCGCGATCTCGGCGATCGAGGTCACGCGCTGGTGCAGTGGGCATCGGTCCTCGGGCGCGAGGTCGACGGTGAGCTGCTCACACGCACCGCGGGGCTCGACGACGCGGCCATGATGGAGGCGATCGAGCTGCTGCGCGTGCGGCAGATCCTCGAGGAGCCCGCGCCCGGGCAGCTCCGCTTCGTTCACGACAAGATCCGCGAGCTCGCCTACGCGCAGATCCCCGACGGCGAGCGCCGCGGGCTCCACCACCGCGCGGCCGAGGCGATCGAGGTGCTCTCGGCCGACGCGCCCGACGCCTTCCCGTCGCTCGGTCATCACTTCGCGCGGGCCGATCTACCCGACAAGGCGGGCCTTTATTTCACGCGCGCCGGGGATCGCGCGCAGGCGGCCCACGCCAACGGGGACGCGATCACGTTCTACCGCGCCGCCGTCGGCGAATCCGCGCGCCTCCGCGCGGAAGTGCGGATCGTGTGGCGCGAGCCGATCGCGCAGATCCATGGACGACTCGGCGAAGTGCTGGCGCTCGTCGGGCGTCCCGAAGAGGCGCGAAGCGCCCTTGATGACGCGCTCGCGCTCGCGCCCGCGGGCGATCCGATCGCGCGCGCGATGCTCCATCGCGGCATCGGCAAGACCTGGGAGGCGCGCCACCAGCACGAGGACGCCCTCCGCGCCTACACGGCCGCGGAGGAGGCGCTCGGCACGGCGCCGACCGGATCCGCCCCGGCATGGTGGAACGCGTGGGTGCAGATCCAGATCGAGCGCATCTCGGTCCACTACTGGGCGGCCCGCGTCGATCTCATGACGCCGCTCGTGGAGAAGGTCCGTCCCGTGGTGGAGCGGCAGGCGACGGCGCTCCAGCGCGCGCGCTTCTTTCACGTGCTCACCCAGATGAACGTGAAGCGCGAGCGCTCCGCGACGTCGAGCGAGACAGTGGGTTACGCCCGCGCGTGCCTGGCGGCGGCCGAGGAGGCGGGCGACGCGGGCGAGATCGCCGAGCACACCTTCTCGCTCGCTGCGGTGCTGCTCTTGCGCGACGAGCACGGCGATCCAGGCTTGCTCGACGAGGCGGCCGATCGGCTCGCGCGCGCGCTCTTGCCCGCGGAGCGTCGCGGGGACGTGGCGCTCCAGGCGCGTTGCCTGACGTTCTTGACGATGGCCCACCGGCGCCGCCGTCGCGTGGACGACACGCGCCGCTCGGGTGAGCGAGCGCTCGAGGTGGCGACGGCGGCGGGGATCACCGAGTACATCGGCGCCGCTCGCGCCAACCTCGCGTGGGTCGCCCTCGAAGACCGGGACCACATCGGCGCGGAGCGAGGCGGCCGAGAGGCACTGGCGCTATGGCGTCCGCTCGCGCTGGTCTATCCGTTCCAGTGGCTGGCGCTCTTGCCGTCGGCCGCGGCAGCGTTCGCGCGCAGGGATCTCGCTGAAGCGGCGGGGCACGTCCGCGCCACGCTCGCCCCCGGGCAGCAGCGCCTCCCTGCAGCGCTCAGTCGGGCGCTCGAAGACGTCAGCATGGGGTTGGTGCGAAGCGATCACGAGGGCGTCAAAGGCGATCTAGAGCGAGCGCTGGCATTGAGCCGACGGTTCGGATATCTGTAGCGATGATCGCCTTCACGTTTCGACGAGGATAAGAAATGAGTGTTCCCACGACGCCGCCAGAAGACCCGAACGCCCTCTTGATCAGCGTGAACCGAGAAAAGAGCGGCGATGGCGACAACTGGTATTTTGTCGAGAACTGGATGGCCAATCCCATCGATCCGCAGAGCTTCCCGCTGGAGATCCGGAGCGGGTTCACCACTCTGAAGGTCGATGACGCGGTCGGTGCAGTCGCGACCGGGAACGACATGAACGGCGAATCGATCCTCCTCTATCTGCTCAACATTCCGGTCCTGAAGAAGATCTTCCCTGCGGCCGGTGGGCAAGGAGCCCCGATCCAGGGCTTCAGGGCCAACCTCACCGATCAGACCATCCTGGTCCGCGGCTTCGACAACAGCGGCGCGGAAATCTACGGTCAGATCACCCAGAAGGACTGGAGCTCGACCCCATTTGCCCCCAGCCACTGGACAGGAATGATCCCGAACACCCTCGACGGACTGATTACGAACACCACTCTCGCCGTCCTGGTGGACCCGGTCTTGGTCGCGGAACCCGTCGCCCCGATCAACTGTTACCTGCTCAACCTCGCGAGCTTCACCGATCCCCCGCCGCCTCGTTGAACCGGAGCGGTTAGAGGAGCAGTTGCCCACCACGAATGCCCCGGGCGCGGGCGCGCAAAACCGCCCTCCGTTCACACAGAAGCGCTTCCGCGAAGGCACCCACCGGATCGTCGCGCCCGGCGAGACGGTGGCGCGGGTGCGCCCGCTCATGCCGGCGATGGGGATCACGCGAATTGCCAACGTCACCGGGCTCGATACGATCGGTATCCCGGTGGTGATGGTCTGTCGCCCGGGGGCGCGATCGCTCTCCGTGTCCCAGGGCAAGGGGCTCGATCTCGACGCCGCAAAGGCCTCCGGGCTGATGGAGTCGGTGGAGCACTTTCACGCCGAGCACATCCGCTTGCCCCTGCTGCTCGGCACCTGGAACGAGCTGCGCCGGGAGCGCCGCGTCGCCGACGTGACCGCCCTGCCGCGATTCTCCTTCAGCGCGTTCCACGACGATCTACGGCTCCTGTGGATCGAAGGGATCGATCTCCTGTCGCGCGCGCCCACCTGGGTGCCCTACGAGATGGTGCACACCGACTATACGCTCCCACTCCCCACCGGCAGCGGCGCGTTCTTCATGAGCTCGAGCGGCCTCGCGTCCGGCAATCATGTGCTCGAGGCGATCAGCCACGGTATCTGCGAGCTGATCGAGCGCGACGCGACCACCCTGTGGCGCGCGTCGAGCGAGGAGCACCGGCGGCGCACGCAGATCGATCTCGCCACCATCGACGATCCCGGTTGCCGCGAGGTGCTCGAACGCTTCGATCGGGCCAGCGTCGATGCGTTCGTTTGGGAGACGAGCACGGACCTCGGCGTCCCCACGTTCTCGGCCACCATCGTCGATCACGATCCCAACCCCGAGCGCCCCATCAGCCCGATGGGCGGGATGGGCTGTCATCCATCGCGCGGGATAGCGCTCCTGCGCGCCCTCACCGAAGCGGCCCAGAGCCGGCTCACCATCATCACCGGCTCCCGCGACGACGTGAGCCATGGCCCCACCGGGACCGCCGGTGATCTCGAGGCGGCGCGCCGCTTCCAGGCGAGGATGCGCAGCGCGCCGCCTTCGCGGAGCTTCCTCGACGCGCCCGACCATGCCGGGGACACGTTTGAAGACGACCTCGGGTGGCTGCTCGGTCGACTCCACGCCTCGGGGCTCTCGCAGGTCGTGGCGGTCGATCTGACCAAACGCGAGATTGGGATACCGGTGGTGCGGGTGGTGATCCCCGGCCTCGAGCCGCTCGACGACGTCCCGGGCTACACGCCGGGCCTCCGCGCGAAGCGCCGCGCCGTGGAGCGTGACCCGTGACCATTCATATCTTCACCGGCCCGACGCTCTCCGCGGACGAGGCTCGCGCAGAGATCGACGCCGTCGTTCACCCACCCGCAGCGCAGGGCGACGTTTACCGGGCCGCGCTCGAACGGCCGGCGGCGATTGGCATCATCGACGGGTATTTCGAGCACGTCCCGTCGGTATCGCACAAGGAGATCCTCTGGGCGATGTCCGAGGGCGTCCACGTCTTCGGCAGCGCCAGCCTCGGCGCCCTGCGCGCGGCCGAGCTCGCCCCCTTCGGGATGGAGGGCATCGGCAGCGTCTTCGACGCGTTTGCGCGCGGCGATCTCGAGGACGACGACGAGGTCGCGGTGGCGCACGCGACGGCGGAGGACGGCTATCGCCCGGCCTCGGAGGCGATGGTCAACATCCGCGCGACCCTCGCAGCAGCCATGTCCAGCGGTGAGATCGATGCGGCCTTCGGGGAGGCAATCACGGCGATCGCCAAGCAACTATTCTATCCCGACCGCTGCTATTCAATCGTCCTGGCGCGGGCGATCGAGGCCGGGCTCGATCCGGCGGCGATCGAGGCGCTCCGCGCCTTCCTGCGGGGTGGCCAAGTCAACCGGAAGCGCGAGGACGCCCGCGCCATGCTGCGAGTGATGCGCGAGCGCGTCGCAGCGGGGATCGCGCCCAAGAAGGTGAGCTATTCCTTCATGCGCACCGATGCATGGGAGTTCATCCGCGCCAACGCGGAGCGGCGGACAGATAGCGTCACTACGACCCTGCCAGCAGCGCTGCTGGAGGAGCTCCAGATCTCGGGGGCTCTGCCGGCGGCGCAGCGAGGGGCGATGGCCCGGGCGCTGGCCATCGATGCCGCGCAGAGGCAGAGTCGGACGGCGCGCGGCGTGGTGTTGCAGGACGCGCTGGACGGCTTCCGCCTGGATCGGGGGCTGCTCGGGCCTGGCGATCTCCAGCGCTGGATCGAAGAGCAAGAGATTGGCGACCTCGAGCACTTCATCAAGGGCGAAGCCCAGGTGCGCTGGGCGGATGCTCTGTTCACCTCGCACGCGTCGCGGAGCCTCGGTGATCACCTGCGCTCGACAGGCGAGTACGGCCCGCTGCTGGCGAGGGCCCGAGCCAAGGAGAGCGCCCTCGCGGCGCGCGCTCCGGAGAGCGCTGAAAAGCGCGAGATGCCAGCGGCGGAGCTCTATCGCTGGTACTTCGAGGAGCGGGTGCGCCGGCCAGTCCCGACCGATCTCGCAATTTACGCGCGCTCGATCGGGTTGCCCGACGAGGCTGCCCTGGTGCGCGCGATCCGACGGGAGCTCTCGTACGTGTCGAGCTCCGAGGCTCAACGCGAGAACACCACCGTGCCGTCGGTGCCCGGCATTCCCACGAACGAATAGGGCAGACTGCCGACGTGCGCGAGCACGAGAGAGAGTGCCCGTACGCGCCAGGCGGAACGAGGTGGCCTGAAGCTTCCCCGAGCGAGAGCACGCGGCATGGTTCTCACGGCGCGTCCCCCCCAAGGCCGGGGTTGTGGTAAGCTGCCGGTGTCAATCGATGATTCACGAGGAAGATCGAACATTTATCGAAATGTTCGGTCCGTACCCTCCATCGGTATGGAAGTCGTCGTGACGTTCCTGGGAGGCGACGTGGATCGGCCCCTGATCACCGGGTGCGTGCCGAACGCGATCAACCAACCCCCTTTTCCGCTACCGAAGAGCAAGAGCCAGAGCGGGATCCGGACGAACAGCACGCCCGGCGGGCTCGGGCACAACGAGCTTCGCTTCGAGGATCAGAAGGGCGCAGAGCAGGTCTCACTGCGCGCCGAGCGCGATCTCGACGAGCTGATTCGCAACAACCACACGGTACATGTAGCGGCCGACGAGAGCATCACGGTAGGCCAGAACCGAGGTGTCGACGTGCTCGGAAACCTTCGCGAGCGCACGGATGGTACGCGGTACGAGCTGATCGGTGAAAGCTCTTCCGAAGTGGTCGGCAGCTCGAAGACGGTGGTTATCCACGGGGCCGAGTCGCACACCGTCAAGGCCGGTCGCTCGACGGCAATCGAGGGCAATGAGACATTGAACGTCAGTGGCAATCACACGATCGTCGTCGGGTCCGGCGACGAACCGAGATCGTATGACGCCTACGCAGGCGGTGATCACGTCGCCGGCAGCGGGCAGAGCATTCGCCTGACTGCCGAGGAGTCCATCGTGCTCACCTGCGGTGACAGCACTCTGGTCCTGACGAAGGACGCGATCCGGATGCATTCGCCGACGATCGCGCTCGTCGCATCCAAGTCGCTCCAGCTTCAGGGCAACGGCCCGGCGATCAAGCTCGGTGATAACGCGGAGATCCTTGCGAACACGATTCGCCTGTTCGCGAAGAGCTCGAATCTCCTTCTCGAGGAGCGCGACGCGCACCTGAACGGCAAGAAGGTGTTGCTCAACTGCAGCGGGCTCGATCCGAGTGAATCCACGGCCAGGGACGCGAAGGTCGAGACGAAGCCCTTGTCCTTGAAGCTGACCGATGATCAGTTTTAACCTTACGCGTCCAAGGAGTACATCTTGATGGTGAGCGGCGTACGGTTCGAGGGGACGACGGGCGCGGATGGGATCGTCAAGCACGATGTGCCGAAGGACACCCAGGTAGCGACGCTGATGCTCTGGGTCGGCGAGCGCCCCACCGGGAAGACGTTACGGTTCCAGATCCAGCTCGAAGACTTGCCTGACGTGACGAGCCCCCTCGGCGCGCAGAAGCGGCTCGTCAACCTGGGCTATCTCTGGGTGCCCCCTTCGGGAGAGCTCGACGCGTTGACGAAGGACGCGCTTCGAGCCGTCCAGGAGGACCATGGGCTCGACGGCACGGGCGAGCTCGATGGACCAACGCAGGGCAAACTGGTCGAAGTTCAAGGGCACTGAGGCGAAAGAAGCGGAAGGGAGAGCTCGACCATGTCGTTTCTGACGCGAACCGCGGTGTGCACGATCAAGAACAATTCGGACCAGCTGCTCACCCGGAAACAAGGCCATCTGTCGCATGGGGAGTGGCTGGGCGGCTTTCCGCCGGACTACATCAAGCCAGGCTCGTCGGGAAGCTGGACCTCGCAGACGGCGGGGCTCTTCACCGGTGTGGAGGGGGTAGCTCAGTACAGCCTGCGGGACGAGTCGGTGTTCGAGGTGCGGTGGGACAATCCGTACGTGGGCGCCAACAGTTTTTCGCAGATCAGGACGCCGAATGGAGACCGGGCGACGGCGCCGGTGTCCTACGACGATGCACACGCGGATGATCTGAATGTGACATTTGTGCTCGGGCCGCTTTCAGTGCCTGCTCCCGCGCCCGCCAGCGTGCCCCCGCCGGCCCCTGCCCCGTCCATTCCAGAAGTCCCCTCCGTGCAGCAGATCGTCGCCAATTGCAAAGGCACGACGCATGTGTCCAAACCCGGTCGGTACGATCGTTGTTCAGCTATCGAGTATGCCAAGACGCACGCCTTGACGCCATGCACCGACGGATTCGTCGCTTTGGCAGTGCAACCTGGCTACCTTGAACTCAGCCGAAGTGATCTTGACAAGGAGCTTGAAGTACTCGGCGAGGGGCTTCGGATGGATGACTGCACGCATTTCGTCTCCAGTTGCATCGGATCCCCTTACGATGTGTCGCAGATCGCCATCACGGCTTCCAAGCCTGGTTTGAATTCGGGGGCCATGCCGCGAGCGAAAGCGGGCGGCCTCTACATTCCCCCTGATGTGAGGATCGGGAATTCTCGGATGTACGGCCTCATCGGCGTCCCGCAACTGATGGCGCATCTCCTCGGGCCTAGCGGACTCGGGGAGGTGGTGCCATTCAGAAAAGGCGCTCCCTACACGCGTGGAAGCGAAGGCATTCCCGCGGGGATTGAAGCTGGGGACGTGATCGTCAAGTATACGGAAGACACAGACACGAAAGCCCTGACCCCTCAGCACTCTCTATCTTATCTTGGGATTGCGCAGGCCGGTGAATTTCTAGGGAAGCCGATTTTCGCGTGCCATACCCAGTGCAGGATCGCCGCTTGGCCCATATTTGCTGTTGACTACTACACGTTCATTCACATCAGGGTCTCATTCGATGATACGGGGCTGTCGATACGTACGAAGGTGAAGCATGTGCAAGAAAAGACCGCTTCGAAATTCAAGGACACTGTGGGCCGGAGCCTTCCTTGCACTGCTAGCTCAAGCTTGTCACAGCACAACCAAGCTTCCAATTGAGCCGATCTCGCCGTCGTCGGTGAACACGGCCGCTCTGGCAATCCCTACGGCAACAGTCGCCGCACCCGACACTTCGGCCATCAAAGCGTGGCGCCCCCTCATGAAAATCCCACCGCGGAGCGCAGGCACTTCGGATCGTTGGGGGGAGTTGTTTCTGCACCTGATGGCGGTCGATGACGAGAGCGTGTTCGTCGGTGAGGCGAACGGCGCTATCGTCAGGATCCCGAAGGATGGCGGCGCGCCTGTTTCGCTCGTGACAGGAGGTATCCGTGAGGGGGTCTCGACCACGGATCTGAAGGTGGATGCGACGCACGTGTACTGGCTCGAACGCAATTTCGGCGGGGACGATTGTCACGGCATCGTCAAGCGTGTCGCCAAGACCGGGGGCGCTGTCGAACGCATCGGGGACGCGCTTGGGACAGCGGTCGCGGCGGTGCTCGGTCCAGCCGAAGTCTACTACCTCGATCCCGCCGACTACTCCGCTCCCACGCCTACGCTGCACGTCCGGAAGGTGCCGAAGTCCGGTGGCGCGGAGCGAGATTTCTCGCTGCCTGAGCACGGCGCCAACGGCATGGTCACGGACGGCACCACGCTGTTCGTGGCGACCAACTTCTGGGGGCAGCCGGAAGGACAGCCTTGGCGAATCTTTCGCCTCGATCCTCGCACGTCCAAGTTTTCACGGCTTGGGTTCGGAGGTAGCTCGGCCATGGCCGTCGACCAAACGCACATCTACTGGGCGGATGACTCCGGAGCAGTATTCCGGATGAACAAGGGCGGTGGCGTCGCCGAGAAGCTCTGTAGTGGTCCCATCGGCGCTGTGGACCTCGCCATCGACGCAACCACAATTTACTGGACCACGCTGTGGGTCACACCTGATACCGCAGTCAGCAATGTCATGAAGATGCCAAAGGCGGGGGGCGAAGCGGTCATGCTCGCAGAGGGGGGAGGCGGAACGGACTTTCGGATCGCCGTCGACGCGCGCAGCATCTACCGGATGACGCCAACCGCCGTGCTCGTCCACCCAAAGTGAGACGTCGGGCAACGTGCCGTCGCTGAGCCTATCCCCGGAGCTTGGCGCCGATCTGCGGGTGGATGCCGGCGATCCGCTTGTACGCGGGGGCCCCGCGTGGAACGATCGCGCATGTTTCCGCGCCTCCTGCGTATTCAGCTGGGCGCGGTCCGGACTATATCTCTTCCCGGCGGGACGACGCCGATGGGCGCCGCGCGCGGAAAAGGAACGAGACACATGGCCTCTCTCTCAATTGCCGTCATCGGCGTCGGTGGCATCGGCAGCAGCTTTGCGTACCAGCTCGCGCGCGCCGGCCATGATGTGACCGTCATTGCGCGCCCCGGGTCCGCGCGCCTCCAGGAGCTGCAGCGAGACAAAGGCATCGTCAGCACGACGGGTGAGCGCGCGGAAGTGCGTGTCGAAGGCGCGCTGGACGAGCAGACCGAGTACGATCTCGTCCTGGTGACCACCCTCGCTCATCAGGTCGACGCGGTGCTCCCCGCTCTCGGACGGAGCAAGGCCAGGTGTGTTCAGTTCATGTTCAACTGCTTCGATCCCGAGCGGCTGAGGGACGCCATGGGGGCTGACCGATGCACCTTTGGAATGCCGTTCGTGATGGGCCACGTGGACGGCGAGGGCAAGCTCGCCTGGAAGGTCAACCCCGGGCAGAAGACCCTGCACAGCGACCAGCGCTGGGTGGATCTGTTCGTCGGAGCGGGCATCCCTTCGGCGCTCGAAGGGGACATGGTGCTGTGGCTGCGCTGCCATGTACCCATGTGCATCGCCTTTGAGAGCATCTCGGTCGCGGGGATGCGGCGCGGCGGCGGGGCCTCGTGGGGCGAGTCGATGGTCGTCGCCCGCGGGGTGCACGGAGGCTTCGAGATCCTCAAGCACCTCGGGTATCACCTGTACCCGTCCGCGAAGTCGTGGCTTTGCGCCTGTCCCACCTTCCTGGTCGCCGGCATGCTGTGGTCCCTCTCCCGCATCACCTCTTTTCGCGAGCTGCTGGCGACCGGCGTGAACGAGTGTCGCGCGCTCGTCGACACCGTGGCGGCGGCTGCGGCGAGCGCGAAGCCCGCGGTTCCCGCGGCGGTTGCGGCCGTCCTGGCGATGAAGCCCACCGAGGACCGGTGATCGAAGGCGTCCGCTGTCGTCGATCGCTCGTCCAGAGAGGATAGCGATCTCGCGCCGACTACTCCGGCTCCCGCGCCGCGCCTCGCGCCGCGTTGCGGTAGTTGCGCGGCGCCACGCCGGTGATCCGCTTGAACGCGTTGCTGAACGCGCTCTCCGACGCGTAGCCGAGTGACGCCGAGAGGACAGCGATGGACGTGTCGTCCTCGCGAAGCCTCCTCTGCGCGAGCCGCATCCGCCACTCGGCGAGGTACGCGAGGGGAGCCACGCCGGCCACACCGCTGAAGTGCACCGCGAAGCGCGTGCGCGACATCCCGGCCGCCTTGGCGAGCTCCTGGAGTCGCCAGGCGCGCCCCGGATCATCGTGCATGAGCCGCAGAGCACGGAGGATCCGCTCATCACCGATCGCGCGGAGCCATCCTGATGGCAAAGTCCCCGAATCCGCGAGGTGGGTTCGCAAGATCTGGGTGAACAGCAGCTGCGCGAGCTGCGCCGACGCGATGTCGCTGCCCGGCACCGTCGAGGTCCGCTCGGCGAGCAGTTCCTGGAGGATCCATCGCAGCGACGCGGCCCGAGGAGAGGAGGCGCGCACGTGGATGACCTCGGGGAGGACGTCAGTCAGCAGAGCCGCGCTCGACGGGTTGAGCGAGACCCGCCCGGCGAGGACGACGCATCCGGAGCCATCGCCGATCGTGGCCATCTCCTGGCTCTGTGTGGCCGGGACGACGTCAATCGGAGTCGCCGTCAAGCTGCTGGCCAGGATATAGCCTTTTCGTCCGGGGAGCAGGCCGACGTCCCCCTCTTCCACCCACACGGCCTCACGCTGGCCGTCCACGCGGAACCAGCAAGCCCCTCTGGCGACGGCGGCGAAGACGACTTGCCGCAGCGGCGGAACGCGTAGCGCCCAGGTGCCCCCCGCGGCAAAGCCCCCCGAGATGAAGGATCTCGGCTCCACGAGCCTCAGGATGTCCGAGAGCGGATCGTTCGACACGATATCAGCGAGGATCGAGCTTGAGCAGCCGCGCGCTGGCGATCGGGGCGAAGCTCTGCGCCTTGCCGAGCGAGTACGCGAGGGCGATCGGGAGCTCGTAGCGGTCAATCGCGTAGGACAGCGTCACGTCGACCTCGTTGGCCTTCTCGAGCGCTTTGCAGATGTCGCCCGCGGCCTTGCTGTTGGTCGCGCTGCGGACACCGCGGCTCGTGACGAGGCGAATGTCGCCGCAGCTCAGCAGCTTGGTGAGCTTGCCGCGCTCGCCCGAGAGGCTGGTCTTGAACCGGGTCTCGGCGACCGTCTTGTCGGACTTCGCCTTGGCCAGATCAGCCTTGGCCTTGGCCTTGGCGGGCGCGTCACTGCCGATGTCGGCCTGGAGCTCCACCCGCTCTGCGGCGTCGAGGGCCGTCGTCGCGGCGTCGACAGCGGCCTTGAGGCGACCCTCGATGTCGTCGCCCTTGAGGGCAATGTGCCAGGTGGCCGAGAGCCTGCGCTGGCCCTTGTTGAGCGCCGGATCGTCGACGAAATGCACCATCTTGAGGTCAGTCACCTTGCCGGAGAGCTCGGCGGCCTCGAAGCTCACCTCTTGCGGCTCGGCCGGGACGTCCTTGCGCTCCACGTCGTGCAAGCTCAGGTGCAGCTTGGCCATGTCGTCATAGGCCACCTTGCCGTCCTTCAGATAGACCACCACGTTGCCCGACGCGTTCGCGAAGTCCCCCGAGGGCAGCTTCACGAGCTGCACCGAGAGAGCAGCGGGGTTGAGGTCGAACTCGATCGGTTCGCTCTGCACCGCGTCCGACTCCGACGGGTGCACCAGGCGCGAGAGGCGGAGCTTCGTCAAAGGCACCACGCGACCGTCGCGGGGAGCGTCGGTGATGGCCACCATCTCGGTCACGTCCTTGAGCGCGACGAGGGTGAGCTTGGAGGACTTCTTGTCGCGGATCCGCACGAAATCCCCGTCGAGCGAGAGATCGAAGGCCTTGTCGTCGAGCTCGCTCACGCCGGCGGTGTCCTGGAACTCTTTCCAGGCCTTGACGACGACGTGGCCGTGAATCGCCGTCACGCCCATGTCCGCGAGGACGGGAGAGCGGCAATCGCCTCTCCGGCTCACCATGCGGATCCGCTCCGAGGGGCGCCACGGCGACTCGACCACCGAGCCGCTCTCGTCGAACCAGGTGGTCTTGGAGGCCGCGTCGCGCCCGAACCCCGAGAGATCGGGCGGCGCCTTGAGCGAGAACGAGAGGAAGCGAGTGCCGTACTCGCTGCCGATGGCGTCCGATCCGAAGTGACACGACTGCACGCCGCTGGCGCCGGTGAACTCGAGCTCACCGTCGAACGTCGCGTAGCGCAGGATCTCCCCGGTCTCGTTGGTCGCCTCGATCACGATCCCGAGGCCGTGCCGGAGCTGAGCGTGCCCGGTGTCGAGCGAGCCATCCTCCGAGGCCGAGGGCATGGTGCGGTTGGACGAGTACGGGCTGAAGAGCTGAACGTCCTTGAGCGACGCCTGGATCTTCTTCGGCAGCGACGCCGCCGCTTCTCCGGTGGGCGCGGGCGCCGCCGCCGCCGCGCCCGAGGGCGCCGCCGCTGCCGCCGAGCCGGAGGCCGCGGGCGAGGCCGTGCCCGCGGTCTCCTTCTTGCCGCAACCAGCGAGGAACACTGGAGATATCGCGGCAGCGACCAGCGCCGCGCGCCCGGAGAAACGAGACGCGCGGAGGAGACCCTCGAGGACAGCGGACTTCATGGGGCGCCACGATACCCGACCTCGCGCGCGCTCCCAAAAATCTCACCGCGCGCCGGCTGACTTCTTGCTCGGGAGACGCCCGGGGGGTCCGCATGGAATGGATAACGCTGCTCGTCACGAGCCTCATCGCCCTGGGCGCCGCCGGCTTGGCCGTGATCCTGGTCAAGCAGCGATCACGGCGAGAGGCGCAGCTCCGGGATGTGCAAAGCGCGTACGCCTCGCTCCGTGACACCCGATCGCAGGTGGAGCTGCTGAGCGGCCGGCACGCGGCGCTCACGACGCGGTTCGAAGAGGTGCAAGGCGACAACCTCCGCAAGGCCGAGTGGCTCGACAACCTCGAGAAGGAGAACGAGTGGTTTCGCCAGGAGCTCGAGAAGCGCCCGCGGGTGACGCGCCGCACCTACAAGATCCTCACGCTCGGCATCAGCGGCACGGGCAAGACGGCGCTCACCCTCAAGTGGGCCAATCCGCTCACCGATCTCGGCGCGCTCGCGGGCACCAAGATCGATCGCTATCAACGCACGGTGAGCCTCGTCACCGGCAAAGAGGCGATGACCGAGCACGTGTTCGAGATCGGGGACTGGGGAGGCGAGTACATCGTGGACGCGCACCAGGAGCTGGTGATGGACGAGGTACATGGCCTGCTCCTCGTGGTCGATCTCGCGGGCCGCGACGCCACCAGGGTCGAGCCGGAGCGGATCCAGCAGCAGCTCCGCGATTTCCAGGCAGAAGTGCTCAAGTTCTTCTTCGGGCCACGCACGGTGGCGTCGTGCAAGACGGTCGTCCTGTTCATCAACAAGTCAGATGTCCTGTCGGGGACGCCGGCAGAGGTCGAGCGCGAGGCGAGGAGCCTTTACAAGCAGCTCATCGACGATCTGGAGAAGCACGACGCGCAGCTCAACGTTCATGTCCTCGTCGGATCGGCGACGTCGGGGCACTCGATACATCATCTGTTCTCTCACTTCGTCGAGCGGATCCTCCCGAGCACCGCGTACGACGCGCAGCTCCTCCAGCGCATGCGCGCCGACTCCGCCGCCGGGCCGAGGTGAGCGCCGATGTCGTCGTCTCGCGAGCTGCGCCCGAGCTACGTCGTCCCGCGCTACCGCGCCGCGGGCGACGCCGTCTGGTATCATGTCCTTCACGGTAATGTGCCGGGCTACCAGATCGATTTCATGTACTGCCCCGAGGTGCCGCACGGGGCCTTCACGCAGAATCACTTCGGCCACCTCGCGCGGCTGATGAAGTACATCGAGCCTCGCGAGGGCGCGGCGTACGCCTTCGCCCTGGGCAACCTCTCGCGCGACGACGTGCAGCACGAGCCCGGCCACGGCGGCATCGCGCTCATCTTCGGTCTGCGCGTGCACGGCGTGCTCGATCACGCCGGGCGATCGATGCCGCCCTACGCCCACGCGATCCTCGCCGTCGATCGGGCCCTCGACCACTCAGCGCTCCGCGACGCGGCCGTGGCGCTCCATCGGCGGCTGTCGCCGGGAGGGCGCGAGTCGCACGACGACACCAGCGATCGGCTCTATCGCCGCTACGCGCGGGCTGTCCGTCATCACCCCGGGACGGTGGAGAGGCTGTTGCGGCGGCATGTCGAGGGCTTCGCCGAGCTCCCGCGGCCCCTGCCGAGCCGCCTCGGGTGGAGCTTCTTCGCCGAGGAGCCCGCGCTGTCGCGCCGCATCACGATAACCCACCCCGACGACGAGCCCTTCGAGCGGCTGGCCCACACGATAGCCCGGCTCGGGGCGATGCTCTATCGATCGAACATCAAGTGGACGACGATCTCCAGCGGTCGCGAGTTCGACATCCCCGGCGGAGTCTCGGTGCGCCTCGTCCCCGAGAGCGAGGCTGTCCCGGATCCCGGAGGCCTGGTGGTGTCTATCGACGAGATCCCGGAGGACGAAGCGACGATGGCGCAAGCGCTGTTCGGCGCGGTGCCGAAGGTGCCAGTCGCGGTGCCGGCGCGCGTGGGCTGGCGCGAGCGCGATGCCGCCGAGAAGGCCGCCGGCGCGACGGAGGAGAAGCGACCGGGGCCGCGCGCGCGGCAGATCTGCGCGACCGTCCCGTTCGATCCAGCGATGCTCGCCGAGAGCGCGACCCGGAGTCGAGCGCCGCGCGATCCCTCGACGCGAGCGCGGCTCCGGGTCGGGCTCGTCGCCGCGGGCGCGGGGCTCTGCGCGATCGCGGCGATCGTGGCCACGACCCCCGTGCCGCCGGCGACGGTCGCGAGCAGCGGTGAGCCCGGGCCGTCCTCGCCCGCGCCGAAAGCCACGCCCGCGCCGCCGTCCGGCGACGCCGGCGCCCGGGTGGCCGCGGGAAGACTCGATATCACCGCGACGCCGCCGGAGAAGCCTCCGCGCGTGAACCGGAGGTCGCTCGACAGGCCAGCTCCCCCGCCACCGCCGACCGCGGCTCCGCACTCCACCACCTCCGACGACGCCCCCGCCGCCATCGGCGGCAAACCCCGGTTCTGACCCTGGACTGGAACGCCGATGAACTGCGCACCCACCGATCTCGACGCGGCCCTCGGCGAGCGATTCGCCTGCTTCAAGCTCCTCGGGAAGGGCGGCGACGGCGCCGTCTTCGCGGCGTGGGACCGCGTGCGCAAGGCCGATATCGCCCTGAAGGTCATGCGCGATCTCGGTGAGGCCGGGCTGCCCGAGCGCTTCGAGCGGGAGTACCAGATCCTCGCGGCCACGCGCGACGATCACCTCGTCGCCGTGCACGATCACGGGCAGATCATCGTCCTTGGCGAGTCCGGCCCCACCCGCCATTTCTGGTACACGATGGAGCGCTGCGACTCGAGCCTGCGGACCTCGTTCCAGCCCATGACGCTGGCCGGGAGGCTCGCTGTCGTCCTCCAGCTCCTCGACGGCCTCGCCTTGCTCCACGCGAAGATGATCGCCCACCGCGACATCAAGCCCGACAACCTGTTCCTCGTGACCACCCGGCAGGGGCCCCGGATCAAGATTGGCGACTTCGGGATTGCCACCGTCGCCCGGCTGGCGCCGAACGCCGCCTTTGGCCACCTCAGCGGGAGCCCACCCTACCTCGCGCCGGAGCGATGGAGCGAGGACGAGGACGCCGATTGGCGCCCGAGCGACCAGTACGCCGCCGGCGTGACGCTGTACGAAATCCTCAGTCGGGGGAGCCTCCCGCTCGACTTCAGCGGCGGTTACCGGCGCGGCCACCAGCGGAGCGGCATAAGGCCTCTCCAGATCCCCGAGCTCGGCGGTCGCCGCCTGATCTCGGTCGATCGGGTGGTCGCGCGGATGCTCGGCAAGAAGCCTGACGCGCGCTTCGCCAGCGTGGCCGACTGCAAGCGCGAGCTCACCGCGGCGCTGGCCAACGAGGGCGCCTCGGCCTGACGGGCCCGCGCCGAGGACGCGAGCCACGCTCCGTTACCTACCATCTCACAGGCAAACGTCGTTCTTGCAGGTGCCCGATTTGCAGTCGAGGTTCTCCTTGCACGGCACCCCGGCGTTGCACCCGGCCGCGCAGATCCCGCCGCAGTCGACGCCAGCCTCGTCCTGGTTCTTGACGCTGTCCTCGCAGGCGCAGAGGTTGGCCACGCCGCAGCCGCCGAGCTGCATGCACGAGTCGCCGTGCTGCTTGCCGAGGATCACCGGCGCGCACATCCCGCTGGGGACGCCGGTGAAGCCCACGGCGCAGGCGTCACATTTCTTGTCACACGCCGTGGTGCAGCACACCCCGTCGACGCAGTGGCCGCTCTGGCAGCCCGAGGGATCACCGCTGCACGCTTCACCATCGCAGTGCGGGCACTCCGGGCCGCCGCAGTCGATGTCGGTCTCGTTGCCGTTCCTGACGCCGTCGTCGCAGGTCGCGCAGTGGCCGAGTCCATCGCAGACACCGTTGATGCACCCGGTGCCGGCCGGCGCGTTCGGAGGGGTGGAGTCGTCGCAGTCCTCTATCGTGCATGGATTGCCGTCGTCCTCGGGCGCGTCACCGGGCTCGGCCACCAGGATGACGTTGCCCGAGCCGTCGCACTGCCGGCGCGAGCAGTCGTGGGCGATCTGGGCGAGGCGCTTGCCAGGAGGGGCGTTGATCGTCTCGCACGTCGCCCCGGGGCAGGTCACCGTGCGACACTCCGTCTCGACGACGCAGCCGAGAGCGGAGGCGCAGTTGCCCGCCGGATCGTCGAATACGCCGGAGTAGTCGATCGGCGCGAACACACACGCTGCGGGGACGGCGCCGACGACCACGACGACGAAGGCGGCGACGATCCTGCGAGCTCCAATCATGACCATGAGACCCCCTGAAAAGCTCTGTTGCTAGAAGTCGCCCTGGAGCATCGCCGCGGCGCCCGTCGGGCCCACGACGAGGCCGCCCTTCACGCGAGGTGGACTGGCGTGTCGGGTCTGGAGCGCGTAAACGAGGGTGCCGCCGCCCACGACGCCGGCAGCGACGAAGCTCCAGAGCGCGACGCTCTTGAACCTCGCCTCGGCCCTGGCGTCGGGCCCGGTCGCCGGCTCGTGGCTCACCCGCGCAGCATGTCCTCGGGCGGTGAACAGCGCGAGAGACGTCACCCCGAGGCCCAGCGAAGCGACAGTGACGCCGCCGCCGGCGATCAGGATGGCCTGGCGCGCGCGAAGAGGCTTCTCCGGCGCGGTCGCGGCCACCGGCCGGAGAGGCCCTGTCGGCGGCGCGACAGCGACCTTCTGGACCGGCGCTGTGAGCTCGCAGCGGAGCAGGATCTCCTTCGATTGCCCGGCGGCGACGTCGACCTGCTCCACCGCGGAGCACGATCCGACGCGGCCCTCGATCACGTGCTTGCCCGGATCGACATACAGCTCTTCGCGGACAGGGGCGGGCCCGATCGCGGCCCCGTCGAGGAGGAGATTGGCCCCCTGCGGCGCCGTCGAGATCGTCAACGTCGCCACCCGGGCGCGCGCTTGCTCCAGCCATGCATGCACCCGCTTCATCTCCTCGGGCGGGACGTCCTTCGCGTCGCGCAGGAAGAGGGCGAGGTGCGACGCGGCTTCGCGGTTCTTGCCCAGCTCGAGCTCGACCTCACCGAGGCTCCCGGCCACCTGCCAGTGCGGCCTTTGCCGCCACGCGGCGAGATAGGCCTCGTAGGCCCGTTGCCACTGGTGGGACTTCATCGCCGCGTTGCCCTCCTGATAGCGTCGTCGCGCCTCGGCCGCGCTGCGGGCGTCGTCACCGCCGTCGGCGACCGTGGGAGCGGGGCTCGGCGCCGCGGGTGGCTGCGCCGCGACGCGCCCCGACGCGGTGATACCGCCCAGACCGATTCCGACGCTGATCACGACAGGACTCCACGATCTCATTGATCCCCCCGGACATTGACCTTCGCGACGGCGCGTCGGGAGCGGGCTAATCGCATGATTTCCAGGTTCGTCAAGCGCGACGCAGGGTTCTTCTGGTTCGATTCTACGATTGCCGGCGGCGGTGATCGCCCGCGATGGACGGGCGATGTCCGGGTCAGAGAGAGGCAATCAGGGGCCGCATTGCGCCTCCCGATCGAGCTCACGGTTTCGAGGGAGCCGAGGAGTCGCACCCGGCCTTGACGAATCGACCGCACTTCGGCAGCAGCCTCGGCGCGGCCGCGCGGGGGCGCGGGCGCGGGGCGCTCTCCACGTTGGCCACCGTCGAAGGGGAAGCCGGGAGCGAGCCGGCGTCCGGCGTCATCGCCAGAGGAGCCATCATCACCTCCTCGACCTCCGCGGCCGGCGCGATGACGTGCTCACTTTCGGGTGCCGCCTGGACGACGGCGTCGGGCGCGACCACCGCCCGCGTGGGGGGACGGTGGCTCAAGGCCAGGAACGCGACCACCGCCGCGACCGCGAAGCCGACGACGGCTCTCGCGACCATGATATCGCCCCACTTCGAGGGTGGAGTATCCGCGAGAGGTGGAGTCACCGGCGCCTCCCGCGGCTCCAGCGGCAGAGGGGATGGCAGCGGGAGCGGCGGTGGCAGCGCGGGGAGCGGCGGCGGCACGGCCGCGGCGATGGCCGCCGGGAGCGGCAGCGTCGGCGCGGCGCGGCCGACTCCACCTCTGGCCTCGGCCGGTCCGGCGGCAGCGGGTAGGGAGGAGAACATCCTCACGGTGGGATCGTACGGTAACGACGCGGGCATCTCCGCGACCAGGACCGGACGCGGCGAGGCGAACATGGCCAGAGACTCGACCTCCAGCTTCTGGGTCTCGGCGTCCGACTCCGACTCTTGCATCGAAGGCGAGGACGAGGGCGGCGCCCCCGAGCGAGGGCGCGAGGACGGCGGGGCGGTGATCGTGGGGGACACTCCCCAGAGGGCCGTCAGGGTGGGTGTCGCGGATCGGGCGCCGCCCTCCGCGAACGCTTCGAGGCCCGACGCCACGTCGGCGATTGGCCAGGTCCGCTGCTCGCGATCCCGGGTGAGGCAGCCGGCGATGAGGCGCTCGAGCCCCGGGTCGATGCCCCGCACTCGCCGCGAAACCAGGGGGATCTCGCCGTCGAGGATGCTGCTCACCACCTCCCTCGCCTCGCCCAGAAAAGGCCTCTCGCCGGTGAGCATCTCGAAGAGCAGCACGCCCAGCGACCAGATGTCGGCCCGAGCGTCGATGTCCCGCGCGCCGCTGGCCTGTTCGGGGCTCATGTACGAGGGAGAGCCGATGGCGCCGCCCATCATCGTCTGGAGTCCGTCCGCGGCGAGCAGGTTCTTGCTGACGCCGAAGTCGAGCACCTTGACGACGCGGGCCTCTTCACCAGGCTGGTTGTGGAGGAAGATGTTGGCGGGCTTGAGGTCGCGATGGACGATGCCCTTGTCGTGCGCCGCGCTGAGGGCGCGGGCGACGTCCCGACCGATCACCGCGGCCTCGCGCTGGTTCAACCGGCGCTTGCGGGCGAGCAGATCGGCGAGGGTCTCGCCCGACAGGAGCTCCATGACGAGGAACGGATCGCCGCTGTCGGTCTGACCGACGTCGTGGATCTGGATCACGTTCTTGTGCTGGATGGAGCAGCAGGCCTGGGCCTCGCGGAGGAGCCGGAGCCGGAGCTCGGGCCCCGGTCCCAGGATCAGCTTGAGCGCGACCTGCCCGGACGTGAGCTCGTTTCGAGCGGACCACACGACGCCCATCGCTCCTTCGCCAAGGAGCCTCTGAAGGCGATATTTCCCCGCCACCAGCGTGCCTTGGGCCAACGAGGCCGTGACGTGTGAGCTGGACATGATCGGCCCGCCTCCTTCACAACAGTCGACGAAGAGGGCAAGACTCTGCCAGTCGTCGGGCGAAAGAACAGGCGGCACGCGCGGAATCGGCAATCCGGGGATCCCTGGATCCCTCGAAGCGCGCAGCTCGCGACGGAACGGTGATGGGCTCGACGCCGCGCCAGCCGCGCGGCGTCGCTGACGGATCTACGGGTTCAGGGCGAGTAAGCGCCGTACGCCGCGGCCGCGGGGTTACCCGGGTGGAAATCCGTCATCGGATTCACGAGCTGCGGATCACCGAGGGTCTCGGTCGCCACGCAGTTGCCCTTCGTCCCGCTCGGTGCCACACCGTGGACGAAGTTGTCGCCGAAGCCGAAGCCGAGCGATTTACCGTCGTAACAGTCGTTGATCAGCGCGTTGCCGACATCGAACAGGTTGGCGGTGATCGCGGTCCCGGCGGCGCCGCCCACGTCGTCGATGTTGATCTCGGATCGCCCCGCTGCCGTCGAGCCTGCGCCGTTGGCGACGAACGTGTTCTTCGTGATCACGATGTTGCTCTCGGAGCCGCCGGCGAAGCGGATCCCCGAATAGAAGTTATGATCGACGATGTTGTGCTGGATCGTGACGTTCGAGATCGGCCCGGTGCCCGAGCCGTTGATGACGATTCCATCCTCGTAGTCGGCGTGGCCGTTCTCGGTGATGCGATTGCGCTCGATCAGGATCTTGTCGAGCGTCCCGTACTGACCACCTTGCGTGTACATCTGGATCCCGCGCGAGGAGTTCTGTCGGATGACGTTGTTGCGGAAGGTAAGGTTCTTCCCGCCGGCGAGGTAGACGCCGTGATCGAGGTGGCCGCCCCCGCCGCAGTGGCCGAATTTCTCGATCAAGCACTCCTCGACGACGAGGTTGTCGGTGCCGTTGGTCTCGATGTGTCCGCCCTTGAGGCCCGTGGCGCAGTCGCCGGTGAACGTCACGTGATCGACAGCGATGTTCTTCCCGGTGCCCAGGGTCAGGGTGTTGAAGGACTTGCTCTCCGAGTACCCGGTGAGATCGAAGGTGAGGTTCTCGATCACGAGGTCGCCGATGCCGTCGTCGACCGCGGCGCGCCCGTGGATGACGACGCCCTTGCGGCTCTGCCCGATGAAATACCGGCGCGCCCCGCCGGGGACGCCGCCCTTGGTCATGAACATCAGCGTGCCACTCTGGGCGTAGACGCCGTCGTGGATGAAGTAACACGTGCTCGGCGCGTCGCCGACATAGGCATCCTCGCCGCGCGAGGCAGAGGCGAGCTTGGCCGCGGTGTCGATATCCACCTTCGGGATCCCTGCGGGGCAGGCGCCCGGGGCGTCGGTCCACTCGCCGATGGCGCCGCCGGGATCGACGCTGCCGCCGGCCCCGGTTCCCGTCGAGCTCGTCGTCATCGATCCCGATCCCGTCGTGGCGCCCGTCGAGGCGGCGACGCCGCCCGTGCCGGGAGAAGATCCACCGGCGCTGCTCGAGCTGGCGGAGCCGCCGCCGGCGCCCGAGGTGGTCGTCGTGCCGCCCCCCCCGCACCCGAGGGCTCCCGCGACTGCGACACTGAAGGCGACTACAAATGAAGGTCTGGTAAAGCTACGCATCCCCGAGGGGTAGCGGGAATGCCGTCGCCCTGTCAACCGGCGTTCGCCCGCGCCGCGCGCGTCACAACCCCTGATTGAAGCGCAGCGAGCTCAGGAATCTGAGGGCGCTCTCGTCGCTGGCGATCTCGGTGGTCTTCGCGCCTATGGCCACCTGGTAGAGGCGATCGCCGGCGACGAAGACGCGAAAATGCATCTCCTTGACGGGGGCGCTCGTCGCGCAAAGCACGTCGCGCCCGCGGGTGTCGTCGAGCGTGATCGGCGTTATCGCGTGGATGACGTTGCCCTCGGTGTGGCCGAGCGCCTGGGCCGCGTCGTCGAGCAGCTGATCCGGTGTCTTGGCCGCGCGCACCGACGCGGCGATCGGGGTCATCGCGACGTAATAGACGACCTCGCCGACCCCGCCGAGATAATAGCCGTGCATCCGCGTCTCCCCCTGCCCCGGCAGCGTCGGTATGGTGATGGGAAGGACGGCGTCCGGGAGGGCAACGGTGCAGTTGAGGTCGGGGACGGACACGAGCTGAAACGGCAGATCGAGCCGGAACGAATCGAAAAACCGGGTGGCGTCGGCGACGGGCAGCTCGCCCGCCGGGGCGTCGACGTGCAGGATGAACAGGGATTTTCCGGCGATCACGACGCGCTCCGAGACCGCGTGGCCCTCCTTCGAGATGCCTTTGAACGCGATGCCCCGGAACCCGCCCACGCGCAGCGGATCGCGCGAGTCGACGCTCTTCAGCGTCGACGGCATGTTGTTGAGCGCCGTCTCGTCGTCGTTGCGATCGGGCGTCACCGTGTCGAGCCGCGAGAACGTGAACTGAACGTGGTGGTTCGCCTCGTCCGCGGCGATCATGGCCGTACGAAGGAGCCAGTCGGAGCGGGGCTTGGCGAGGTACATCGACTGTTCCACCGGTACGCCGGGGAGCTCCAGAGTGGCTCCGAGCTGAGGCAAGCGCACGGCGCGCCAGCGGAGATCGACGGGCGGCGCCGGGGGCGCGAGGACCGGCGCCGAGGGCGAGGCCGGCGGCGGTCCGGCGGCGCACGCGGCGAGCGAGAGCGCCGCGGCGAGCGCGGACGCGAGGTGGACGAGCCGGCTCACTTCGAGGCTCCTTTGGCGGGCGGAGGGGCGTGAATGATCTTCGCTTTGCCGAGGCCGAGCGCCTCGATCGCGGCCTTCTCGACGGCCACCGGTCCGACGGCGACGAGGAGCGCGCGCTCGGGCGCGAGCCACTGCTGCGCGAACGCCACGACGGCGCGCGGCTCGAGGTTCGCGAGCCCGCGAAAGAACCGCTCGTCGTCGACGATCGTGGCGCGAGGCCCGAGGTAATGAAGCTTGTCGGCCAGGGCCGCGCCGCCGTCGAAGGAGCGCGCGAGATCGCCGCTGACCCAGGATCGCAGCGTCTGCGCGTCGGCGGCGCTGAGCGGCGCGGCGCCGAGGGCCGCGACATCGGCGAGCAGGAGCTTCAGCGCCGGCGCGGCTCCGCCGACCGGAGCGATCGTGGCGAGCTGAAATGTGCCGTGATGCGCGTCGAGGTCGATGCGCATCGCGGCTTGCTGGAGGGGCGACGGCTCACCGCCGTTCGAGCGCTCGCTCCAGCGCCCGCCGAGCTCGTAGTCGATCGCGTAGAGCGTCGACGTGTCGGGCGAGGCGATCGGCGGGACCGGGTAGGCGATCCCGATCTCGACCTCGGTCCGCGTGGGATCGTCGATCAGCACGACGCCGTGAGGCTGCGACGACGGCTTCGCGGGCGCGGCGGGAGGAGGGGCTTTCTCGGTCGTCGCTGGCCAGCGCGCGGCGACGCGATCGAGCGTGGCGCGAAGCTCGGGCAGCGCGATATCGCCGACGATCGTGAACGTCAGCGCTTCGGGGCGGCGCGCGGCGCGGGCTCGCGCGAGATCGGCCAGCGTGACCTTGGCGAGCGCCGCGGCGGGCGTGGTGGGCCCGTCGTGCGCCGGATCGCTCGCGGGGTAGAGCAGCCCGTCGACGACGCGCTTCATGCGGTCGCGGAGAGTCTCGTTCGCGATGCCGTCGACGCGTCGCTTCCGCACGTCGGCGAGGCGCGCGGCCGTGGGCGCGCCGTCGCGGAGCGCGCTCATCAGCGTGACGAGCACCGGCTCGAGGCGCGTCGGGACGAGGTCGGCGACGAGGTTCACGCCGAAGACGTCACACCACATGCCTTTGATGTGGACCTCCAGCGCCGTGAGCTCGTCGGCGAGGGGACGATCGCCTCCGCCGGACACCTGCAGCAGCGACGCGCAGAGCAGATCGGACGCGGGCGATCGCGGCGAAGCGAGGAGCACCGCGAGGTGCACGAGCGGCAGGTCGTGTCGCTCGACGACCTGCGCGCGCGCGCCGTTGGCGAGGGCCATCGCCGTCACGGCGGGGAACGTGAACGTGGTCGGCGCGCCCGGGCCAAAGGGCTCGAGCGCGGGCGGGCGCGTGCGAAAATCCGCGTCGGTCGCCGCGGCGCCGAGGAGCAGCGGCGCCGCGGTGGGCGCGGGCGCGGGCGCGACGAGCGCGGGCAGCGTCGATTCGGGCGCGACCGGCGCGACGACCGGCGAGCAACCGAGCAGCGCGAGCGTGACGAAGAGGAGCGAGCAGGGTCGTCGCATGGCTCAACGACCTGCCGACAGCGGACGCGAAGAAGCCGCAGCGTCGCGAGGATTTCCGGTGATCACGACGCGACGATCGGCCGGGAGGAACGCGCGCGTGGTCCGCTGCAGCGCCGCGCCGTCGACGTGGGCGTAGGCCGAGATCAGGCGAGCGAGACCGCCGGAGCCGCCGACCGCGAGCACCGCGAGCGCCCGCGAGCGATCGGCGATCGCGTCGTGCTGGCTCGCCAGACGCAACAGGATTGAATCACGCGCGCTGGCGATCTCCGCGTCCGAAGGCGCGCCGTCACGCAGGCGCGCGAGCTCGACGTCGACGAGCTTGATCACCTCGGCGGGCGTGCTCGTCGCGGCGACCTTGACCGTCACCGTGAACACGCTGGCGCGGTGGAGCGAGCGCTCGTGCGCGCCCACGTCGGCCGCGGCGTGCTGTCCGCCCACGAGGACGTGCCCGAGGCGCTCCTCGAGGATCCACGCGAGCACGTCGAGCCGGAGATCGTCGTCGTCGTAGAGCGCGGGCGTCGGCCACGCGAGCAGCACCGTCGAACGCGCGCCGTCGATGGTCACGACCGAGCGGCGCTCGGCGGTGAGATCGGCTCGCGGCGGATCGGTCGCTGCCGCCGGAGCCGCCGCCGGGAGCGCGCCGAAGTACTCCGCGATCAGCGGCTTCACCGTCGCCGGAGCGAAGTCGCCCGCGAGCGATATCGTCGCGTTTCCAGCCTGATAGAGGCGATGCATCTGCGCCCGCGTGTCGGCCACGGTGAGCCCGTCGAGCTCGGGCTTGCCCGCCGCGAACGTGCGCGGATAGGCGTGCAGCGGGCCGAAGATCGTCGACTCGGCGGCGGCGAGCTCGGCGGCGAACGGGACCGCGTCGCGCCGCCGCTGCGCGTCGATGGCGGCGCGGCGTCCGCGATCGATCTGATCGTCCGAGAGGCCGTCGGTGGCGAACCCCATGCGGTCACCCTCGATCCAGAGCGCCAGCGGCAGCGCGTGCGAAGGGACGGCCACGGTGAGCACCGCGTGCTCGGTGAAGGTCTCGGCGCGGATCTGGAACGGGTGGATCGTCAACGCCTGGAACAGCGAAGGGCGCGCGTCGCCGCGAGGGAGGTGGCGAGTCGCGGCCGTCTCGAGGACCCACCCGATCACGTCGGCGAGGCCGCGGCGCCCCTGCGGATCATCGGCGCGCCCCGCGCGGTAGAGCACGGTGATCGCGACGAGCGGCGCGCGGTGATCCTCGTCGAGGACGACCTGGAGCCCGTTCGGCAAGGCGTAGGTGTCGCGGTGCGTGCCGACGCTCACCGGCGTCGCAGGCTCGGCCGACGCGCGGTGAGGGACCAGGACGAGGGGCGCGACGAGGGCAACGGCGCGCGCGAGCCGCCGGTAGACAGACAACATGAAACCTCGAACGGGTACACCCGCGGCGTCCATCACGCGCAGCCTGCCCCGATGGAGCGCCGACACTACCAGAACGACCGAGCGGCCTGCGCCTCCGCGCGATCCCGGCCCTTGCGCGGCGCGCCCGTAACCGGCTATTTCCGGGGTAGGCGATGATCTGCACGAAGTGCCACCGGAGGTTCAGCGAGGAGCACCAGTTCTGCCCACACGACGGGGAGAAGCTCGCTGCGGGCCTCGATATCAAGCGGATCCGCAGCAAGCCCACCGAGCGCGCCGGCGAGGTGATAGCCGGGCGCTATCAGGTGCGCGGGCTGCTCGGCAAAGGCGGCATGGCCCAGGTCTTCCTCGCCCTCGACAAGCAAACGGGCGAGCCGGTGGCCCTCAAGCTGCTCGACGCCGGATCGGTGAAGCAGCCCGAGCTGCGCGCGCGATTTCTCCTCGAAGCGAAGGCCGCCGCGCAGATCACCCACCCTGCCATCGTGCGGATCCTCGACGTCGGTCTGCGCGACGACGGCACGCCGTGGCTGGCGACCGAGTTCCTCTTCGGCGAGTCGCTGGGCGAGTGGCTGCGACGCGAGCGCGTGATGGCGCCGCCCACCGCGATCGCCGTGCTCCGCCCCATCGCGCTGGCGCTCGGCGCGGCGCACCGGGCGGGCGTCATTCACCGCGACGTGAAGCCCGACAACGTGCTCCTGCTCGGCGAACGCAACGCCTTTCATGACGTGAAGCTCGTCGATTTCGGCTTCGCGCGCCTCGTCGGCGAGAAGGGGATGACGCAGGCGGGCGTCGCCGTCGGCACCATCGAGTACATGGCGCCGGAGCAGGCCGTGAGCGACGCGCCCGACGCGCGCACTGACGTCTACGCGCTCGGCGTGCTGATGTTTCGCCTGCTCTCGGGGCGCCTCCCGTTCCAGGGCCGCACCGAGCCCGAGACGCTCGCACACCACCTGATCACGCCCGCGCCGTCACCCGCGCTCGGCTCTGCGGGGCTGGCCCCGGGCCTCGAGGCGATCCTCCTCCGCGCCCTGCGCAAGCGGCCGGACAACCGCTATCCCTCGATGGAGACCCTCGTCGACGATCTCGATCGCGTCGCCGCCGGCCACCCGCCGCGGATCGCGCTCCAGCCGCCCAACGCGCCCGACGCCTATTCGCCGGTGACACCGTTCGCCATCACCGCCGCCAAGTTCCTTTACAAGAAGCTCGGCTTGAACCCCACCGTGATCTGATCGAAGGCCCCAACGTGACTCACTCCGCCTCGTTTCGTTGCCTCTCCGGGTGTGAAGGCTCCTATCCGCTCACCCAGGCCATCTATCGTTGCCCGAAGTGCGAGGGGCTGCTCGACGTCGAGCACGACACGGAGGCGCTCTCCTCGCGCAGCGCCGCCGCGTGGATGAAGCTCTTCGACGACCGCTACAAGCGCACGCTCTGGCCCTATGGATCGGGCGTCTGGGGCAAGCGCGAGTGGATCGCCCCCGAGGTCCCCGACGACGCCATCGTCTCCATGGACGAGGGCGGGACCAACCTGTTCTGGGCCGAGCGCTACGGGAAGACTCTCGGCCTCGACGACGTGTGGGTCAAGCTCTGTGGTAACAGCCACACCGGCTCGTTCAAGGATCTCGGGATGACGGTGCTCGTCTCCGTGGTCCGCCACGCGATTCAAAAGGGCCTGGAGGTGCGCGCCATCGCCTGCGCCTCGACCGGCGACACGTCGGCTTCGCTCGCGGCCTACGGCGCCGCCGCGGGGCTCCCCGTCGTCGTGCTCTTGCCGAAGGGCAAGGTCTCGACGGCGCAGCTCGTCCAGCCCATCGCCTCGGGCGCGCTCGTGCTCTCGCTCGACACCGACTTCGACGGCTGCATGTCCATCGTCCAGAAGCTCGCCGCGAGCGGGACGGTGTACCTCGCCAACTCGATGAACTCGCTGCGGATCGAGGGGCAAAAGACGGTGGCGATCGAGATCGTCCAGCAGTTCGACTGGACCGTGCCCGAGTGGATCATCCTGCCGAGCGGCAACCTCGGCAACGCGTACGCCCTCTACGCGGGCTTCAAAATGATGAAGAATCTCGGCCTGATCAGCCGCTATCCGCGCCTCTGCGTGGCCCAGGCCGCGCACGCCAACCCCATGTACCAGGCCTGGAGCGGGGGCCACCGCGAGGTCACCCCGCAGAAGGCGCGCGAGACGCTGGCGAGCGCCATCCAGATTGGCAATCCCGTGAGCGCGCCGCGCGCGTTCAAGGCCCTCGAAGCGATGGATGGAGTCGTCGAGCAGGCCACGGAAGAAGAGCTGTGCGACGCCGCGGCGCGGGCCGACAAGACGGGGATGTACACCTGCCCGCACACCGCCGTCGCCCTGGTCGCGCTGGAGAAGCTGGCGAAGAAGGGGCTCGTGCAGAAGCGCGATCGCGTCGTCGTCGTCTCCACCGCGAGCGGCCTCAAGTTCACCGAGTTCAAGGTGCGGTATCACGACAAGACCCTGCCGGGGATCGCGTCCACCCACGCCAACCCGCCTCTGGATCTGGCCGCCGATTACGATCAGGTGCTGAAGGCGCTCGACGCGCACGCCAAGAGCCTCGCCGCGGCACGCTGATCCGTCACCGCTGAGCCCCGCCGACGAGAGCGCCCCGGAGCAGGGCGACTCGTCGGCCCGAGGCTCGCGTGGAGGCGCCGGCCGAGCGGCACGATTTGCCTGTGCGCGGCGCCGCGGCGCGGATAGATCTGATCGAGGAGGCGGCCCCCGCGGGCGGCCACGTACTCTTTTCCGAGGTGACGCGATGGGCGACGTGACCGCCGTGATGATGGATGTCATCACCGAGAAGTCGGGGCACTCGGTGACGCCGATGGCCGTGAGCGTCTGCCTCACGCCCGCCGCGCCCGCGCCGCTGCCCATCCCCTATCCCGTCGTCGCCAGCTCGATCGAAGGCATCGGCGACGCTCCGATGCGCACCAAGGTCAACGGGGCGCTCATCGGCACGGTGGGATCGGTGCTGAAGACGTGCCATGGCAACGAGCCTGGCACCCTCAAAGAGGTCGTCAGCCTCAACACCGCTGGACCGGTATTCATCATCATCGGCGCCCCCGTCGTGCTCTGCGAGCTCGGAATGATGGGGATCACGGGCTCGATGTGCATCTCCAACAAGGCTCCGACGCCCGGCGCCGGCGGCAGCGCCAGCGACGCGAGCGGCACCGGCGGCGCGGGCGGCGGCGGGGGTGAAGCCGGCGGCGGCGGCGGCGGCGACGGACACGGCCCCGGCGGGCCTGCGGGCGGCGGCGGCGCGGGCGGCGGCGGGAGCAACAGCGGCGCGGCCGGGCCGGGAAAGACCTCGGCCGCCCCCGAGGAGAAGTGCACCAAGGAAGGCCACCCGGTCGACGTCGCGACAGGGCATGTCATCGACAGCGCCGTCGACCTCGATTTCCCGGGCGCGATACCGCTGCTCTGGGAGAGGCGGTATTCCTCGTCGCGCCGCGCCTCGCACGACGCCGCGCTCGGCCCCGGGTGGGCTCATGGCTTCGAGCAGCGGATAACAGAGGACGCGCGGATGATCACCCTGCGCGACGGCGAGGGCCGCTCGATCTATTTCGAGGTGGTGGGCCCGGGCGAGCGCACGTATCACCGGGCAGAGCGCCTGTTCCTTCGCCGCGAGCTCGACGGGAGCTTCCGCGTGGAGCACCCGCGCACCGGCCTCGTCCGCACCTTCGTGGCCGCGCGCCCCGAGGGGGCCGCGCTGCTCCGATCGATCCACGACGCGTACGGCGACGCGATTACCCTCGACTACGAGGGCGAGCGCCTCCAGCGGCTCGTCGATACGGCCTCTCGCGAGGTGCTGGTCACCTGGGTGAAGAGCCGGATCGCGCGGCTCGAGGTGCGCGCGGAGGGGCGGCTCGAGCAGTGGGTCGATTATGCCTACTCCACGTCGGGAACGCTGCTGTCCGCGACTGACACGCTCGGGCACACCGACGAGTTCGAGTACGACCGCCACCACCGGATGATCGCCGCGACCCTGAAGAACGGGACCCGCTTCCAGTACGAGTACGAGGCCGACACCGGGCGCTGCGCGAAGACCTGGGGGCCGAACGGCCTCCACGCGATCGAGCTCGCCTTCGACCGGGCCACGCGCACGACGCAGATCGAGAGCGAAGAGCCGAAGATCTACACCTCGAACGAGCAAGGGCTCGTGGTGCGCGTGACGACGCCGGACGGCGTGCTCCTCGAAGAGAAGGCCTACGACGACGACGGGCTCCTCGTCGCCGAGACCAACGGCGCCGGCGAAGGCACCCAGCACTGGTACGACGAGCGCGGCAACCGGATCCGCACGGTCGACGCCGCGGGCGGCGTGACAGCGTGGGAGTACGTCGACGATCTCCCCTCGAAGCAGACCACGGCCGACGGCCTGATCACCACGTATACCCGGGACGCGAAGGGCGCGCTCACCGCGATCACCGTGCCTTCGGGGCTCGCGTACTCGTTCTCGTACGACAGCCACGGTCGGCTGACTGCCATTCACGGCGCGAGCGGCCTCGTCCAGGGGTACGAGTACGACGCTCAGCACAACTGCGTCGCCGAGATCGACGCCCGCGGCGCTCGCTGGTCGTTTGCCCACGACGCCATGGGTCGCGCCGTGGTGCGCACCGATCCGCTCGGGCGCGTCACCCGCGTCGCCTACGACCGGCTCGGCCGCCCCATCTCGATCCGGCGGCCGGACGGCACCACGATCCAGGGGGCCTACGACGCGCTCGGCAACGTGGTTCGCTCGACGGACGCCCTCGGTCAAGTCACCACCATGGAGTACGCCGGCAGCGGCGTGCTCGCCGCGATGACGCTCCCGGACGGGCGAGCCTGGGCCTTCAAGTACACCGGTCACGAGCGGCTCCGGGAGATCAAGAATCCTCGCGGCGAAGTCCACGAGTTCGCCTACGACGAGAGCGGGCACGTCCGCCGCGAGAAGACGTTCGACGGCCGCGTCCTCGGGTACTCCTACGCCAGCAGCGGGCGCCTCGAACGGGTCGATTACCCCGACGCGACCTTCCGCGAGATCTCCCACGATCGCACCGGCAAGGTGGTGTTCGAGCGGTGGCCCGACGCGGAGATCAGCTATCAACGCGACCGGAGAGGCCGCCTCCTCGGAGCGTCGCTGGAGCGCCAGGGCGAGAAGGTCGTCACGCTCTTCGAACGCGACGCCCTCGGCCGCGTCGTCGTCGAGACCCAGGGTCACCGACGCATCCGCTATGCCCACGATGCGCGGGGCCGGCGGGTGAGCCGGATCATGCCCGATGGGGCGACCACCAGCTACGCGTACGACGAAGAGGACGCGCTCGCGATGGTCGAGCACGGAGGGCACCGGCTCGTCCTCGAACGCGACGCCGTCGGCCGGGAAATCAAGCGCGGCGCGGCCGACGGGCGGATTGAAATCGCCAGCGTCCACGATGCCCTCGATCGGATCATCGAGCAGCGCGCCGTGGCGCCGACGGTGGGCGGCGGCGTCCCGGCGATCCTCGTGCAGCGACAGTGGCAGTACGACAAGGGAGGCCGGCTCAAGCGCGTCGACGACGGTCGCTGGGGCGCGACGACGTACGATTACGACCGGACAGGGAGGCTCCTCGCAGGCCGCCGCGGCGACCACCGCGAGGTGTTCGGGTACGACGCGGCCGGCTCGCTGCAAAAGGCCCTGGAAGGCCTCGAGCCCGAGGCGACGGCCGCGTGGGAGACGGCGCCGGGGAACCTGCTGACGCGGACCCGCGATCACAAATTCACCCACGACAAGCGGGGCCGCCGCACCGTCAAGCTCACGCTCGGCAAGGGCGACACCAGCGGTCCCGAAGCGGTGGAGTACGCCTGGGATTGTCGCGACAAGCTGCGTGAGGTGCGTTTGCCGGGCGGGGCGCGCGTGGTCTTCGCCTACGACGCCTTCGGGCGGCGCGTCCGCAAAGAGGTCTTCGCCGCCGAGGGGGCCAGGCCGCGTACGGTCGAGTTTCTCTGGGACGGCGACGCTCTGGCGGCCGATCTCGACTCGGAGCGCGGCGCCCGGTGCTTCATTCACGAGCCCGGCACGCTGATTCCCCTCCTCCAGGAGGAGCGCGGGGAGGTGTTCACCTACGTCAACGATCACCTGGGGACACCGAAGGAGCTCATCGATCCTGCAGGCCTCGTGGCCTGGTCGGCGGCGCACTCGGCCTGGGGAAAGATCGTCGAGACGTGCGCCGATCCGGTGAGCCTCCTCGGCCGCGGGCGAGCGGTGGAGTCGCCGTTCCGCCTGCTCGGCCAGATCGCCGACGAGGAGACCGGGCTCGCCTGCACGCGCTTCCGCTATTTCGATCCCGAGGTGGGGAGGTGGCTCAGCCCGGATCCCATCGGCATTCGCGGCGGTTACAACCTGTTTGGCTTCAACGGGAGCCCGACGCGCGACGTCGATCCACTGGGCCTCTCCACGGGCGACGACGATGACGACGACTCGCACCTCCCGCCCTGCAAGCGCAAAGGGTGGAAGTGCGGCGGCGAGAGCGCCCGGGGAGGCGGCTCGAAGGGCAAGAAGGGTGACCTCAAAGAAGTCGACGACGCCGCAAGGATGGAGGGCATTCCCAGATCGCAGCGCGACGACTTCGGTCGATTCCTCGAGGACGAGAAGGCGGCGGGCCGTGGCGGCACCAAGAACGATCGCGGCGACTTCACGTTTCCCCAGCTCCGCGCGAAAGCACGGGAATTCAAGGGGCAAGGCGGCGGCCTGGACGACGACAATTGACGAGCATGAAGATCGAGACAACGCAGCGAGTAGAGGCGCCGGCCGACCTGGACAGGCTTCACGACCTGACGCGCGAGCTCGTCGGCAAGGCCTGCTGGCGCGCGAAGCTCGGCTATGGAGATGAGCTGACGCTCGACATCGGCGGCCGCGTCCCGCGCTCGCCCCGATCCGGACCGCCGAACGAAAAGGGCGAATGGGTCCTCCGGGCCCGCGCGACGCCGTGGGTGATCGAGCCCGCGCCGGGCGATCCTGCCGAGTACACGATCGCCGAGCTGCTGCGGCTGATCGAGGGCGCCACGATCGCCAGGGTCGAGGTCGGCTACCCGGATCTCTGGCTCGGTGTGACGTTCAGCAACCAGTGCACGCTCAGCCTCGTACCGGAGCCCGCCGACGACGAGGAAGATGCCCTCGCCTACTGGGAGCTCTTCGGCCCGCGTCGCGCCGCGCTCGAGGTGGGCCCCGGGCCGGTGTGGTCCCTCAGCCAAGACGACGGCGAGGCCCCCTGAACCTGTCCCCTGGAAACACCCGGAGCATCGTTGTCGCCGTCACGAAGGGGACGTGAGCAGATCGAGCTTGTCGTAAACCTCGGCGAGCGAGAGCGCGCAGCCGACGACGGGGAGCTCTGCGGCAGCGCCCTCGCCTTCGTGGACCGTCAGTACCCACTGGCCAGTCTCGATACGGCGATAGTGCTCGATTTTGCGCTCGTACTGCGAGACGAGGACGTACTCCTGCAGCGACGCGATCGTTCGGTAGTGCGCGAACTTGGCGCCGCGATCGTGGGCCTCGGTGGACTCGGAGAGCACCTCGACGAGGAGACACGGGTTGAGGAGGGTGTCGCGGTTCTTCGGGTGGAAGCGGAGGCCATCGCAGGCGACGCTCACGTCGGGGTAGGTGAACAGCCCCGTCGCCTCGACGTGAACGCGCTGATCGCTCGGGAAAACCAGGCAGCGGCGTTCTTTCAGCAGAGCGCCGAGCATGCGCACGATGTTGCCGGCGATGGCGTTGTGCTCGCGGGAGGCGCCGGCCATCGCGACGATGACCCCGTGGAGCAGCTCGTGCTTGGCTTCGCTCTGCAGCTCGTAGGCGAGGTAGTCATCCTCGGTGACGAGGACCTGCTCTGCGGCTTGCGTCATGATCCGCATCCTAGCCCAAGACGGAGCGGCCGCGAGCGAACGAGGACGGGGCTTCCTCGGGCTCGCAACCCCCCGTACGATTTCTTGTCACCAGAGCGCCTCGCCCTCCGTTGGCCGGTCGAACCCGCGACTCAACCCCGCCCCGGAGACTTGCCATGATGCACGCCCACGCCGCTCCCGCCCCCGCGCCTGCTCCCTTCACCACCACCGCGGGAGGTCGCCTCGTCAGCACCACCGGGCGCGCCCTGCCGCTCCTCGGAACGTCGCTCACCGCCGATGCCTCGGGCGGCATCGCCCGCGTCGTCGTCGAGCAGCGCTTTCGCAATCCCCACGCCGAGCCGCTCGCCGTGACGTACAGCCTGCCTCTGCCGGCCGACGCCGCCGTCAGCGGGTTCGCGTTCCGCATCGGCGGGCGCCGCGTCGTCGGCGAGGTCGATCGCAAGAAGGCCGCGCGCGAGCGCTACGAGCAGGCGCTCGTCGAGGGTCGGAGCGCGGCGATCCTCGAGCAGGATCGATCGAGCCTGTTCACCCAGGAGATCGGCAACATACCCCCGGGCGAGGAGATCATCGCCGAGGTGATCCTCGATCAGCGCCTCCGCTGGCTCGACGAGGGCGCGTGGGAGTGGCGGTTTCCCACGGTCGTCGGGCCGCGCTACCTCGGCGAGGCAGGTCGTGTCCAGGACGCGCAACGCGTGGTCCAGGACATTGCCGACGGGCCGATCGGCGCGCGGATCACGCTCCGGTGCGCGGTCCGCGACGCCCCGCCGGAGGGGCGCTGGCCGGAGTCGCCGTCGCACGCGATCGCCACCGTCGAGACCCGCGACGCTCTGCTGGTCGAGCTGCGCGACCCGCTCGCGGCCCACCACGATCGCGACGTCGTCGTGCAGTGGCCCGTCGCCGCGCCGCGTGTCGGCCTCGCCATCGACACCGGACGCGCCCCGATCGAGCACGCCCGGACCGCGACAACGTATGGCCTGCTCACCGTCGTGCCGCCCTCGATCGAGAGCTCGTTTCGGTCCGTCGCGCGCGACCTGATCATCCTGCTCGACACCAGCGGATCGATGGGCGGCGCTCCGCTGAAGCAGGCGAAGCGGATCACGCTCGCGCTGATCGACACGCTGCGCGACGGCGATCGCCTGGAGCTGATCGAGTTCTCGAGCTCGGCGCGCCGATGGAAGCGCGGGCCGGTCGTCGCCGATCAGCAAGCACGCCGCGACGCGAGCGCCTGGGTGCAAGCGCTCGACGCCTCGGGCGGCACCGAGATGCGCAGCGGGATCCTCGAGGCGATGGCCACGCTGCGCGAGGGATCACAGCGGCAGATCGTGCTGATCACCGACGGCATGATCGGCTTCGAATCGCAGGTCGTCGCCGCGATCGCCGAGCGGCTCCCCGCGGCGTCGCGCGTCCACACCGTCGGCGTCGGCTCGTCGGTGAACCGCTCGCTCACGGGCCCCGCGGCGCGCGCCGGCCACGGGATCGAGGTGGTGATCGGGATCGGCGAAGATCCCGAGCGCGCCGTGTCGCGGCTGCTGGCGCGCACCAGCGCTCCGATCCTGGTCGACCTCGAGGTGAGCGGCTCGGCGGTGATCGATCACGCGCCGCTGAAGCTGCCGGATCTGTTCGCCGGCGCGCCCGCGCTGATCGGCGTGGCTATGCGGCCCGAGGGCGGTCACGTCGTGGTGCGCGGCCGGACAGCCGAGGGATCGTGGGAGCAGCGGCTGCACGTCGCGGCCATCGACGCGGGCACTGGCAACCAGGCCGCGGTCGCGCTCTTCGGTCGCGAGGCGGTGGAAGATCTCGAGACGCACCTCGCCGGCGGCGGCGACAAGCGGGCGATCGACGCGACGATCGAGCAGATCGGCGTCGACTTCCAGATCGCGACGCGGCTGACGTCGTGGGTCGCCGTCTCGCGCGACGTCACCGTCGATCCGCGCGATCCGCTGCGCCGCGAGCGCATGCCGCACGAGCTGGCGCATGGAATGTCGGCGGAGGGTGTCGGGTTGCGCGCGCCGCAGGCTGCGCCGAGCATGCGATCACGATCGGCGGCCGTGAGCTACGGGCCCGGCGGCGGGGGCCATGGCGGCGGCGGTGGCGGTGTGCCGCCCGGTGCCTCACGCGCGGCGCCGAAGGCCGGCGTCGCCTCGCGCGGTGAAGGCGACGAGCTCACGCGCCGCCCGCAGCCGGCTCCGAAGGGCGGCCGGTGGCCGGAGGACGACGACTACGAGTCGCCGATCCAGGCGCGCCGCGCTCCGCGCTCTCCCAGCGCCCCCGCGCCTGCGACGCGCGACGAGGCCGGACCACCGAACGAAAAGTCGAGCGGCTTCCTCGAAGGCGTCCAGCGCGCTCTCGGCTTCGGCGTCAGCAAGGACGAGGCGGAAGGGCGCTCCGTGCCTCCCCAGGGCCCGCCTCCGCCGGCAGCCGCCGCCCCGCTTCCGCCCGCGCTCACGGCTCCTCCGTCGCCTCCCGCTAGCGCGCACGAGCAGCAGAAGAAGCTGGATCTGGAGCCGTCGCTCCCGCGCGTGAGCCGCACCGTGCGCGCGCGCGTCGTGATCCACAGCGCCGGCTCGCTGGTGGTCGAGGTCCTCGTCAAGGATCACGCGCTCGGGTGGGCTCCGGCGGCGACGGCGCTCGTCGCGTTCGCCGACGGGACGTCGATCACCGTGAACGTCGACTTCACGAAGACCACGCGCCCGAGCGCGATCGCCTTCGACGCCAGCGCGCGCCTCGCCCTCGTGTGGCCCGACGGAGCGCCGCTCGTCGCTCCGATCCAGATCACGATCCGGTGCAACGGGGCCACGATCATCCTCGATCTGTGATGCTCGATCTCGACGTCCACCTCGCGCGCCTCGCCGACGGCGACGCCGACGCCTTCGGGCGCTGGCTCGCCGGCGCCGAGCCCCGTCTCCGCGGGAGCCTGCGCAGCTACGCCGCGCGCCTCGACACCGAGGCGCTCGTCCAGGAGGTGTTGCTCCGCGTCTGGCAGGTGGCCCCACGGCACGTGCCCGATGGCCGCCCCAACAGCCTGCTTCGCCTCGCTCACCGCATCGCGCGGAACCTCGCCGTCGACGAGATCCGCCGCCTGAAATCCGAGCCGATGGATGACGACGGGATCGAGAAGGCGCTCGCCGCCGCGGAGGGTTCGTCCTTCCGCGGCGGGCCCGATCCGCTGCTCCGACAGGTCATCACCATGTGCCATGACAAGCTGCCGGGCAAGCCGGCGGCTGCGCTCGATCAGCGACTCACGAGCGGTGGCGGCGAGCCCGACGAGGTCCTCGCCGCGCGCCTCGGGATGCAGCTCAACACCTTCCTCCAGAACTTCACCCGCGCGCGAAAGCTCCTGGCCGAGTGCCTGGAGAAGAACCGCATCGACCTCGCAGCGGAGCTCTGCTGATGGGCAATCCGGGCAACGATCGAGAGGCGCTGATCGAGGCCCTCGCCGGCGCGTACCGCGCCCGGGATCCTCACGGCAACATCACCTCTCACCCCGCGTTTCACGATCTCGACGACGCCGGGCGAATCGAGGCCTTTGAGGCCGCGCAGCGCCTCCGCGTGGTCGAGGCGGCGCTCGACCCACAGGGCCTCTCCACCACCGCCCGCGCGGTCCTGGCGCGGATCCGCGCGGCCGGTGGCTGAGAGAGAACACCCGATCAGAAGCGGCCAGTCGCCGTCAAACTCACGTCGTGCGCGGTCACGCTGGGAAGGACGTGCACACCGGCGACCTGGGTCACGGTGCGCGTCGTCGGGAACAGGAACCCACCCAGGATCTGGAGCGTGCCCAGGCCCTGGAATACCCCGTCAGCGACGAGCAAGACTTTGTTCGCCGCGTCGTTGTCGCAGCGGCCGCCGGGGCAGCCGCTGTCGCGCTCGGCGAGGTTCATCCACGGCCCCGCGACTGGCACGTAGAGCGCCATGTCGCCGGGGTGATCGCTCGACGCCGCGACGATCATCGACGGGATGTAGCTGGCGCCCAGCATCGTGAGCCCCGAGCCGATGAGCGCGCCGTTGGGCATGCTCTCTTCGTAGGTGATCACGTCGTGAGGCACGGACGTGCTGCCGGGCAGAATCGCGCGAGCCGCGGTGACCTTGACGGCGGCCTCGGCGCGAGCAGCGCCGCTCGACGCGAGGGCGCCGAGCCCGACGGCGAGGGCCGCGGCGATGGGGATGATCGATCGTTTCATGACGACGCCTCCTGATTTTCCGGGGCTCGCCGCGGCGCGATGTGCCCGCGCGAGCGAACCGTCAGGAGACATCGCAATGAGGATGCCGGGCACGGACCGGCGAGCGACCTCGACCGTCGCGGCGACCGATCTCAGTCGAGCTTGCCGCCGGTCGCGCGGGCGAGCTCGGCGCGCGCGATCCAGTAGTCGCGCACGGCCTCGATGTACTCGCGGTACGAGGTCACCTCGCTCTGCTTGGCCATCAGGAGCTGGTACACGCCGAGGAGCATCGCGTCGTAGTGCTGCTGCGAGAGCGCCACGATCCGCTCGCGCAGCGGGATGACGACGCTCCGGTAATGCACGGCGACAGCGCGCGTCGCGAGCACCCGGCCGCGGGCCTCGCGCACCTCGGATCGCGCGTCGATCGCCAGCGCGGCGAGGCGCTCCTGACGCTGCCGGAGCTCGGCCTCGAGCCGCGCCAGCAGCGCTTGCTTCTGATCGAAGATCGGCAGCTCGAGGCGCGCCGTCGGGCCCACGACGCGCTTGCCGTCGACGTCGCGCTCGACGTCCGCGCCGACGCCGCCCACGAGCCAGCGACCGCCGCTCGCGAGCGCGAGCTGGTGCGCGCTCGTCTGCGCCTCTTCGCGCGCCGCGGCGACGTCGAGGCGGCGGGTGATCGCCAGCGTCTCCAGGTGATCGAGCGACGGATCGGCCGCGGGGAGATCGGGCAGCCGATCGGGCAGCGTGAAGCTCACGCCCTCGCCGAAGAGCCCCATCAAGCGGATCAGGTGCTCGCGCGCGCCGAGGATCTCGCCCTCGCTCCGCGCCAGATCGAGGCGGATCTGCTCGTACAGGGCCTGCTCGCCCGCGAGATCGAGATCACTGATGTTGCCGGCGTCGTGCTGCCGCTGCGCCAGCTCGACCGAGGCCGAGCCCGCCTCGGCGATGGTCCGTCGCATCGACGCTACCTGCTGCGCGCCTTGCAGCGTGAAGTACGCGACGCGCACGTCGGCCGCGAGGCGCAGCACCTCGCTCCCGACGCGGAGCTTCGCCGCCTCGAACGCCGACGACGCCAGCCGCTTCCGCGCGGGGATCAGCAGCACGTCGAGGAAGTCTTGCTCGACGCCGACCTCGATGTTGGGCGCGCCGCGCTGATCGAGCGGGAAACGAAGGCTTCCCGAGAGCACCGGGTTGCGGAGCAGGCCGGCTTGCACCACGTCGGCCTGGGCGATCATCAGATCTTCGTAGGTGCCCTGGAGGCGGCGGTTGCCGAGCAGCGCGATCTGCACCGCCTCATCGACGCCGAGCGGCTTCGCCAGCAGCGCGGACACGCGGGTCGCGACCTCGCCGTCGGCGGCGCCCCCGCGGTTCCAGAGGATCTTGTAGCCCGTGCGGCTCTCGACCGCGCGCGCCACGTCGGGAAATCCAGCCTCTTTCGGCACGCAACCGACCGTCGGCGCCGCCATCGCCAGCACGAGCAGGGCGCGCCTCACTTCATGTCTCCATGCAGGTGATCGTGATCGCCCGGCGCCGGCGCGGCCGCTGGGCGCGGCCTCGGCACCAGCGTCATGCCGCAGATCGGGCACGCCCCGGGCGCGTCACGCACGATCTGCGAGTGCATCGGGCAAACGTAGACCACCTCGCCCGGAGGCGGGGTCGGCGCGGCGACCGGCGTCGTCGACGTCGACGACGCGCCGAACATCGCCGGAGGCGGCGGGAGCGGGGCCTCGCGAGCGGCGGGGTTCGAAGGATCGGCGAGCGAAGTCGCCGGAGGCAGCGTCCCGTCGGCGCAGCCCGTGAGCAATGACGCGACGACGGCGATCACGGAGGCGAAACGAGGAGTGAGCATCGAGCTGCCGCGTCTTAGCGCAGGATCGACGCCGCGGCGATCTGGTAGTCTGGACGTCACTTCTTCTCCAGCCTCCCCGAAAGGGAACCCGATATGCAGCGCCGCGCCTCGCGCTCTCCCCTCTTGCTTCCGCTCCTCCTCGCCTTCTCGCCGGCCTGCGCCGCCGAGTCGCCCAGCGCCGCCGACGCGGTCTCGCCCGGCGAAACGCCCGAGGCGCCGGTGAGCCGCGAGTCCTCCTCGATCGAGCGCCCGCGGTACGCGTCGCAGCTCTCGATGGACGAGCGCCGCCGCGCGCGCGACGATCACTGGTTCGTGCAGCGCGCCTATCCCGCGGGCGAGATCCCCGAGGGCGCCTATGCGCAGGCCGAGAGCGCGTGGAGCGCGATCCCGCGCGTCTTCCCCCGCGGCGCGGCGCCGACGAAGCCGCGCGGCGCGAAGCAGCCTCCGGCCCCGCCGCCGGACCCGTCCAAGGCCACCTGGGATTTCCTCGGGCCCGCGCCGCTCGACGTGACCAAGGGCGCCTACTCGACCCCGAACATGAGCCCGACAGGCGGCCGCACCTCGGCGATCGCCGTCGATCCGACCAACAGCAGCATCGTCTACGTGGGCACCGCGATGGGCGGCGTCTGGAAGACGACCGACGGCGGCAAGACGTGGAAGCCGCTGATGGACGATCAGCCCTCGCTCGCCATCGGATCGATTGCCATCGATCCGGCCTCGCCCAGCACCGTTTACGTGGGCACGGGCGAGCCGGCCTACCGCGCCGGGTACGGCGGACGTGGTCTGTTCAAATCGACCGACGCCGGCGCGACCTGGACCAAGATCGGCGGCGACGGCTTCGACGGGCTGACGATCGGGAGGCTCCTCTTCGACGGGACCGATATCTACCTCGCGACCGCCTTCGGCAACGCGGGCCGCGGCGAGACCTGCACCAGCGTTTACAGCGGCCAGGCCGGGCAAGGTGCTTACAAATCGACCGACGGCGGCAAGACGTTCACCCTGCTCCGCGCGGGGAAGACGGTCGATCTCGAGGTCGACGCCAGCGTCACGCCGCGGCGACTCTACCTCTCCGACTACGACACCGGCGTGCATCGCTCGGTCGACGGCGGCAAGACGTGGACGGATCCGACGGGGATCAAGGCCGCCCCCTACGGTCGGGCCGAGATCGCGCTCACGCCCGCCGATCCGAACGTGGTTTACGTCGGCCAGGGCGACGGCACCAAGGCGCATGTCTATCGATCGTCGGACGCCGGACTGACGTTCACCGAGATCGACGGGGCGCCGGACTACTGCTACTCGCAGTGCGATTACGACAACAGCGTCATCGCCGATCCGACCGACGCCAGCACGGTCTGGCTCGGCGGCGGGCTCTGCGCCATTTACAAGACGACGACGGGGCTCGCGGCGCAGACCGACTGGGTCAACGTCTCTCTCCCGGGCAACGACTGCGGCGCTTCGTACGAGAACTGGTCGAACGGGTACGTCCACCCCGACGTCCACGCGATGAGCTTCGATCCCAAGAATCCCGGCGTCGTCTACACGGCTACCGACGGCGGGCTCGCGCGGACCAAGGACGCCGGCGCCACGTGGGAGCGGCTCAACGAGGGTGTCGGCACCGTGCAGCTCTATGGCCTCTGCGTGGACGGGACGAACCCGGACATCGTCTACGGCGGCGCGCAGGACAACGGCTCCTTCGTTCGCACCACGGCGGCCGGCGCCTGGAAGGGCGTCCTCACCGGCGACGGCGGGCCCTGCGCCGTCGACTCGGGCGATCCCAACAACGTCTTGATGACGGGTGAGGGCGGCTCCGTCATCCGCTCCAAGGACGGCTTCAAGAAGCAGGTTCCGACGTTCGTGTTCGAGCCCGACGATCCGTCGTGCAAGGTCGGCGTCCAGCCCGGCTGCCAGGACCGCACGGGCTTCATCGCCCCGATCGCCGCGGATCCGAGCACCAAGGGCACCTTCTACATGGGTACCTACCGCATCTGGCAGGCGACCGACGGCGGCTCCGCCAAGGGCTGGAAGGCCATCAGCGACGACCTCACCGACGGGACGAGCTCCGTCTCCTGCGTGACGGGCAAAGGCGGTAAGGGCGACGACGTGCTCAGCACGATCACCGTCGCTCCCAGCTCGCCCAAGACGATCTACACCGGCAGCCAGGGCGGCGTGATCTCGGTCACGGCCGACGGCGGCGCCACCTGGACGAAGATCTCCAGGGCGCCGCTCCCGAAGCGCTGGGTCTCGGGGATCGCCGTCGATCCCGTCAACGCCGACACGGTGTATGCGGCCTTCTCGGGCTTCGACAAGAGCACCCCGGCCACGCCCGGGCACCTGTTCGTCTCCACCGATCGCGGCGCGACGTGGGCCAAGCTCGACACCGGCGTCGACGCGCCGATCGACGCCCTCGCCGCCCACCCGGTCGCGCAAGGGCTGCTCTACGCGGGCACGGATCTCGGAGCGATGGTGAGCACCGACGGGGGCAAGACGTTCGCCGTGCTGGGCGACTCGCTCCCCAACGTGGCTGTCTATTCGCTGGCGTTCCAGCGCGGCTCCACCTCGCTCTTCGCGGGCACCTTCGGGCGCAGCGCCTGGCGAATGACGTTCACCGCGGGCGCGTTCACCGCCACCCCGGCGATGCTCACCTTCGCTCACCAGCGCGGCGAGGCCGAGCCGGCGGCCCAGATCATCACCGTCGGGAACGAGGAGATCTACGGCAGCATCTCCGATTTCACCCTCTCCTCCGACTCTCCGTGGCTGACGGCGACGGCCGCGGCAACCACGGTCTCGGGCGCGAACGGAGCGGCCGTGACGGCGGGGATCATCCCGAATACGGCGGTCGGCGAGTACGATGGCAACATCACCGTCACCCCGACGAAGGGTGGCAGTCCGCTGGTGGTCCCGGTTCATCTCTCGGTGAAGGCCGAGCCCATCCCCACGCCTCCCGTCAAGAAGCCCGACGACAGCGGCTGTGGCTGCCGCGCCGCGGGATCGCCCGTGGACGCGCGGACTGGCCTGCTCGGTCTGGGCGCGCTCGGGCTCTTCCTGGCCCGCCGCCGCGGAGCTGCACGCCGATGACCGACCTCCGCCCGTTCGCCCTCGCCGAGCGTCAGTACGAGCTCGACACGGCCGCGACCTCCAGTTATCCGCACCTCCACGAGCGCAAGCAGCAGCGACTCCTGCTCTCGCCGCACTCGTTCCTGCGGGGCAGCGCGCCGCTCTTCTACGAGATCCTCGCCGCACGGCCGGATCTCGCGGAGGGGCCCGAGGGCCACGGGTGGATAGTCGGCGACATGCACCTCGAGAACGTCGGCGCTTACCAGACCGACCAGAAGGGCGCCGTCGTCTTCAACCTCAACGACTTCGACGACGCCACGAGGGGCCCTCTCTTCCTCGACGTGCTGCGGCTCTCGACCAGCGTGCTCCTCGCCGGCCGGACGTTCCAGTGCTCCGGGGTCGAGTCCATCGCCCTCGCCGAGACGATGATGGAAGCGTACGTGAAGGGCGCCTGGAACCTCGCGCCCCCGCCGCCGCTGCCCGAGCCGATCGCGGCCATGGTCGAGCGCGCCCAGCGCCGCACGCGCAAGGACTTGCTCGACGGTCGAGCGCCCGAGGGGAAGGATGGCAAACGCCACTTCGTGCACGGAGATCGCTACTTCGAGCTGCCGAAGGACCTCGCGCCCGAGATACCGAAGCTCATCGCCGCCTACCTCGCGGCGCTGGGCGATCGCGCCCCGGCCCACGCGTCCTTCTGGACCATCGAAGACGCAGCGCTGCGCATCGCGGGGACTGGCAGCCTCGGCGTCACTCGCGTCGCCGTGCTGGTGCGCGACAAGGACGGTGTCGAGCGCATCGTCGAGCTGAAAGAGTCGCGCGAGTCGTCGACAGAGGCCTTGATCCCGCCGGTGAAGGGCGCCTGGAACACGCCGGCGGACCGCGTCGTCAGCGGAGCGGTGGCCCTGGTGGGCGAGCCCCCACGCCAGCTCACCGCGGTCGCCGCTGACGGTCGCTCGTACGCCTCACGCAAGCTCTTCCCGCAGGAAGACAAGCTCCGCCTCGACGCGCTGCGCGCCGGGCCCAGGCTCGACGCGGTGGCGATCACCATCGGTGATCTCCTGGGCCGCGCCCACGCCCGCGGCGCGACGGCGCGCCCCGAAAAGCCCTGGTCCCTGGCGGAAACGTCCGCTGTCATCGATCATGCGATCGAGCTCGCGGGGATCTTTGAAAGTGTTTATCTCGCCTACGTGCGCAGGCGAGCGCGGTAGTGTAACGTGGCGGGGTGAAGCACGCCTTTATCACCTCCTTCGCCGTCCTCGCCCTCACCTCCACCGGCCTCGCCGCCTGCTCCTCCGATCCCGGGGAGACCGGGGCCGGTACGACGGGCGCGGGCGGCTCCAGCGCCACCACCGCGACCTCGACCGGCGCCACCACGTCGGCCACCGGCGCCACGACGTCGGCCACCTCGACCGGCGTCGGGGGGGGCACGGCGGCCGCGTGCACCGCGACGATGTTCGGCGACGATCGCCCCGTCACGCTCCACGTCCCCAAGGCCTACTCGTGCGACAAGGGCGCTCCGCTCGTGATCATGCTCCACGGCTACTCGGCGAGTGGCAGCCTGGAAGAGCTCTACCTCAAAATCACGGCAGAGTCGGAGAAGCGCGGCTTCCTCTACGCCCACCCGGACGGCACCAAGGACTCGATGGGCAACCAGTTCTGGAACGCCACCGACGCGTGCTGCAACTTCAACGCGTCGACGATCGACGACTCGGCCTACATCACCAAGATCATCACCGACGTGCAGGCCGCGTACAAGGTCGATCCGAAGCGCATCTACCTCGTCGGTCACTCCAACGGAGCGTTCATGTCCTACCGCATGGCCTGCGAGCACGGCGATCTCATCGCCGGCGTCGCCAGCCTCGCCGGGGCGATGTACACCGACGTGACGAAGTGCGCCGCCGCGAACCCGGTGAGCCTGCTCGAGATCCACGGCACGGCCGACATGACGATCAGCTACGACGGCGCCGCTATCGGCGGGATCACCTACCCTTCCGCGCCGACGTCGGTGGCGGACTGGGTCACGTTCGACAAGTGCAGTCCGACCGGCGACACCACCTCATCGGATCTCGATCTGGAGTCGTCGCTGGCCGGCAGCGAGACCCACGTAACGAACTACACCGGCTGCAAGAGCGGTACGGCGGTGTCGCTGTGGACGATCAAGGGCGCGGGCCACATCCCGAATTTCACGCCGGCCTTCATCCCCGACGTGCTCGACTTCCTCTACGCGCACCCGAAGCCGTGAGTGTGGGCCTCTCGGGGGCGAGCCGGCGCCTCGCCCGCGTCCCCCGCGAGCGGCTCGACAAGCCCTTTGAGTCGAGGGGCGTCGGCGCCGTCGTGCAACGGTTCCTGCGCTGAGGCTCGGGGCGTCCGGCAACATCGCAGCTCGGCGCACGTCGGCCACAACACCCCATGATCGTCAACGCTTTGACTGCGTTCGTGGGGATGTCCTCTCGGCGCCTGCTAACTGAGCATTCCGTTACGTTATTCAAATTACCTCGAATATCGGAAGGCGAGCCGCCTTTCGCCGGGCTGATTGAAGGCGCAGCCGCTTCGACGCGCGACCTCGCTCCGCAGGCATCGAGATGGAAATCATGAAGGAGCGCGGCGACCCCACCGACGCTCGCGCCCGGAGAAGAGCACGATTGAGGCGCGGCGTGGACGCGGCGACGCGGGCGGCGGCGCGTCGTGGATCAGGATCCCGGGCGCGGATCGCGAGCGCTCAAGGCTGCTTGGTCGCCCGCCACTTTGCGCGCACCGTGCGAAAATAGAGCACCAGGCCAATCGCGAGCGCGGCGGCCACGGCGGCCAGCGCCAGGTTCGCCCCGCCTCCCGATCGACTGAAGATCACTGCCGATCGAAGGCCGAAGATCGTCGCGAGCGCGATGGCGGCGCCGATCAGGACCTGATGAGCGACGAGGAGCTGCACGGGAAACCCCTTTCAACGACCCAGCGAGCGGCCGGCGCCGCGCCTCAGCGCTTGCCGACGAGCTCCACCGAGACCGAATCGACCGAGGCCGAGGTCGGCGGGCCGAACTTCTTCACGCGCACCTGGACCGAGACGGCCGGCGTGTCGGAGAGCACGCGATCGATGAGGCGCTCGGCCAGCGTCTCGAGGAGCTTGTACGAGACGCGCGTGCCCTCGTCGACGACGATGGTCGCGAGCTTGTCGTAGTCGAAGACCCGCGCGCGCGAGTCGGACCGCGGCAGCGTGGCGACGGGGAGGACGACCTCGAGATCGACGACGAAGTCTTGCGGGAGATCGCGCTCCGCGCGCGACGCCCCGTGGCGGGCGCGGAAGCGGATCCCTTCGAGGCGGATGCGGTACGTCTCGACCGATGACGGCATGGCGCGCGGATACCCCACCCCCACCCAAGAATCCAGTGAGCCTGGTGCTTTTCGTCGATCCGGGCGCGGGGCCGGCGTTGTCGTCGTCGCCGTCCGGTCGGACGGCTCCTCCTCCGCCCTGGCCGCGCACCCGGCTCGACGAAAATCACTGGCGGCTCGACGGCGGGTCAGTCGAGCCAAGGAGTCAGGTTTTTTGCTGGAGGAGGTCTCGGTTTTTCACGATGAGGCGGCGGCCGGCCACGTCGAGGAGGCCCTCTTTGCGCAGGGCGCCGAGGGTGAGGGTGACGGTTTCGCGCGTCGATCCGATGGCGTGGGCGATCTCGAGATGGGTGATCGGCGCGGAGATCAGCGTCCCCTTGGGGCTGGGCACGCCCCAGCGGTCGGCCGCCTTGAGGAGAAACTCGATCACGCGGCCCTCGACGTTGCGAAACAGGAGCGACTCGATGCGGTCCTCGGCCTCGCGCGTGCGCTGGAGGAGCAGCGTGAACACGGCCGGCGCGATCCCCGGATCTTCGCGCAGGAAGTCGTCGATGAGGTTGTGGGGGATGCTGATGATCTCCGTCTCCTCCATCGCCGTCGCCGTCGCCGCGTGCGTCGGCTGCTGCGTCAGGCACGACTCGCCGAGGACCTCGCCGCTGCCGCGATAGCCGAGCGAGACGCTGCGACCTTCCGGCATCGCGCGCTCGAGCCGCGCACGGCCGCGACCGAGGATCAGCAGCGCCAGAGCCGCCGTACCTTGCTCGGCGATCGTCGCGCCTCCGAGGAAAGTCTCGAGCTCGGCGCCGTTCACGGCCGCCTCGCGGGTGGCGCGCGAGGCGCCGTCGAAGATCGAGCAGACTTTGATTGCGCGCTGGACACGAGCTTTTGTCGCGTCGAGCGCCGGGCGTTGAGCGGGCTGGCCGGGGCTCATCTTCCTCCTCCGATTCGAGAGTTCGCGGACGCTACTACACCATATCTCTTTCGAAGAAGATCGTTTGCGTCGCCCCGTTCAACTCCGGCGAGGGCGGTCGGGCAGCGGCGGGGGCCTGGTGTCCAAGGCGGGTTGTGAGCCGGAGCCCACTGGCAACGCCGCTGCACCGGCGGGTTGCGCTCCGAGTCGCAACGCGAGCTGTGTAAGGTCGACTCCAGTGGCCGCGCGGATCTGGGCCACCGCGGAGATCGCTTTGCGAGCGAGCCCACCGTCAGCGCTTTCGCCGTCGGGCAGCACCGAGAGCGTGGCAATCTTCGTCGCGCGTCGCGCGCCCGAGATCTCGGAGAGCAGTGGCATCATCTGCTGCAGCGCGAGCACCTCGCGCGCGTTCGAGCCCGCGCGGCGGAACTCGGCGACGAGGAGCTTGAGGGCCTCGGCCTCGGCCCTCCCGGTCTCGATGATCGTCGCCGCCTCGCCGCGCGCCTGCTCCTCGTCGAAGCGCCGCTCGGCGTCGGCGGGCTGGATCACGTCGGCGACGAGCTGGCGCTCCACCTGGAGCGCGCGCGCCGTTTGCCGGCTGATCTCGGCGCGCGCCTGGGCGATCTGCGCGAGCACCTGCCCGCGCGCCTCGAAGATCATCGCCTCGCGCTTCGAGAGCGCGTCCTTGATCCGCTTGTCGGTCTCGGCCCGCGCGATCGCGAGATCGGCGTCGATCTTCGCGACCTCGCTCTGCGCCCAGTTGTCGGCTTTCTGCTCGGCCGCCTCGGCCTGCGTCCGCGCCTCGACGATGCTGGCCTGCATCCGCACCTTGGCGCCGCTCATTCGACCGCTGGAGTTGAGGTAGTTGGCGTCGTCGGTGACGTTCTGGATCTTCAGCGTGTCGAGGACCAGCCCCATCCGGTGGAGATCGTGCTCGGCCTCGTCGAGGAGCTTGTCGGCGAAGGCGGCCTTGTCTTGATTGACCTGCTCCGGCGTGAGCTGCGCCAGCACGCCGCGCACGTTGCCCTCGAGCGTCTCGCGCGCCACGGCGAGGATCTCCGCGCGGCTGCGGCCGAGGAACCGCTCGACGGCGTTGGAGAGGCGCGGCTCTTCGCCCGGGAGCTTCACGTGGGCGATCCCCTGGATGTTGAGCGGAATGCCACCCTTCGAGTAGGCCCCTTTGACCAGGATCTCGATCGGGATGTTGGAGAGATCCATGCGGTCGACGCTCTCGAGGAGCGGTATCCGCACGGCGCGGCCGCCGCGGATCGCGCGATACCCGACGACCTTCTCACCCACCTTGTGCGTCCCTCCCGAGAGGATGAGCACCTCGTTGGGCGAGCTGACGAGGAGCAGGTTCTTCAGCGTGTAAACAACGAAGCCGACGACGATGACCGCCGTGAAGAACAGGACCGTGATGATGCCGCTCATGACGTTACCCCCTTGTCGGTGACGATGGCCGCGCGCGCCGTCGGCGCGAGCAGCGCGGCGATGTCGATGCCGATCGCGCGCCCCGTCTCTTCGAGCACGCGGGACACGGCGGCGGGGTGCATGGCGATGACGGCGCCGTAGGCCTCGACCTGATCGCCGGCCACGACTTGCAGGTGCTTCACCTCGGCCAGGGCGACGCGCCCCGCGGCCGCGACGACCATGTTGCGGAGCTGCTGGAGCGCGTAGACCTCGCGAGCGATCGGGCCGGCGTTCGTCCACTCCTGCGCCACGAGACGGAGCGCCTCGGCGACGGCCTTGCCGTTCTCCACCATCGGCGCGGCCACCCCGCGGGCCTTGAGCTCCGAGGCCTTGCGAGCGGCCTCGGCCGGCAAGATCACGTCGCAGTGGAGGCGGAGCTTCTCCATCTCGGAGCGCAGCGACTGCAGCTCTTGCTCGGCGATCGCGCGCTCGGTCTCCGCGGCGACGGCGGCCTCGTTCTCGACCTGCTTGGCCTCGGCCTCGAGCTTGGCGATCTCGCCGCGATAGCCATTCTTCGCCTGGACGATCACCGTCTCGGCGCGCTTCTGCGCCGTCTCCGCGCGCTGACGCTGGGTCGCGTGAGCCTCTGCCACGGCCTGATTCGCTTGATTTTCAGCGTTGGCGGCGTCGCGGAGGATGGTGGCGATCTGCCCGCGACCGAGGTTGACGAGGTACTGCTGATCGTCGGCCACGTGCTGCACCTTGAGCACGTCGAGCTCGAGCCCGAGCTTGTCGAGATCGTCGCGCGCGTTCTCCACGAGCGTGTGCGCGAACTTGAGCCGATCCTCGTTCACCTCCTCGGGCGTGAGCTGCGAGACGACCTCGCGGAGCACGCCTTCGAGCGTCTGCTGCGCCGCGGTGGCGATCGAGGCCTGCGTCGCGCCGAGGAAGCGCTCGACCGCGTTGCGCACGCCGACGTCGTTGCTGGAGATCTTCACGTTGGCGATGGCGTGGACGCTGAGCGGGATCCCGCCGCGCGAGTAGGCGTTGTGGACCGAGACCTCGACGGGGAAGAGGCGCATATCCATGCGGCTGATGCTCTCGAGAAACGGCATGCGCAGGGCGCGACCGCCGTGGAGGACCTTGTAGCCGCTGGTCGTCCCGTCCTGCAGACGATGGCTGCGACCGCTGAAGACAAGGATCTCATTTGGCCTGCAAATGAAGAGGAAACGACGCAGCACGAGCAGCGTCACGCCGAACGCGACGACGACGCCGACGGCGCCGACGAGCACCAGGACAGCCGTGTCGAGCGCGGGATCGCCGGAGCCCACCAGGGCCTCCACGCCCTGCCTGGGGGCGAGCGAAAAGAGCGCCCCTCCGAGTGAAGAGATCGTCATCGCGGCAGGCTATCAGGGTTGCCGAGCCGTCGTGGAGCTACCCGTTTTCACGTGGCTTGCTCTACCCTGGCGCGAATGGCCGCGTCGCAGCCCAGGTACACCAGCTCGCCTCCCTCGAACGAAGCGTTCCTCTCGTCGGTGCGCGCGCTCGGCGCCACCGAAGACGGCGGGTGGTGGCACCTCGATCGCGAGGGGCGACGCTTCTCCCTCCGGTGGACCTCGCCGCAGAAGAACACGCCGCCCGCGGTCGAGATCACCACGAAGGCAGGTCCGCTGGCGCAACCGCAGGAGAGCCTCGAGGCCAGCTCCACCGCGACCGCTCCGAAAGAGATGGGCCCGTTCCGCAGCGCGCCGAGCCCGCGCATCCCGAGCCCCGCGCCGCTGAAGCTGCGCCTCGAGACCGGCGTCGACCGCGCGGGAAAATTTCTGCGGATCAACCGGGAGATGCAGACCGGCGACGCGGCGTTCGACGAGCGCGTGTACGTCGAATCCAGCGCCGCCGACGCCGTCGTGCTCGCCGCGCTGGCCGATCCGGCGCTGCGAACGAACGCGGTGAAGTGCCTCGAGCAAGGCGCCACCGCGATCACGCTCCAGCGGGAGGGCGACCTCCACGTCGCGCGCCCGCTCCCGCACGCCGAGCTCGTCGCGCACGCCCAGCTCGTCCCGCTGATCGACGCGCTCGGCGCCGCCGCAGAGGCCATTCCTCCGCTCGTGGCCACGCCCAAGGTCCGCACGTTCGCGGGCGTGTTCACCCTCGTCGTTGTCCTCGCAGCATTGCTGAGCTGGCCGCTCTTCTACGTTTGCGACGGCCTGTGGGAGCCGCTCCAGTCCGACATCTACGCTTCGTCCGTGGCCGGTGGCATCTTGCTCTGGATCTTCTCGCTGCCGATCCTCGTCCTCATCCTGCGTGGGCGCTCCGAATCGCTGCGTGATGTGGTGTTCTGCGCGCTCGCGCTCGCGTTCGCGCTGCCGCTCGGCGGCACGGATCTGATGTTGACGCTGAATGGCCTGCTCGACACCTCCGCGCCGGTCCCCCACGCGACGATCGCCACGCACATGCGCCAGACCTCCGGCAAGCACACCTCGTATTTCGTCACCGTCCCGTCGTGGCACCCGGGCGAGGCGGAGATCGAGATCACCATCAGCTCCAGCGTGTTCTTCCGCCTCGCCGTGGCGATGGATATCACGGTGACGACCAGCCCCGGGTTCCTCGGATGGGAGCGCCTCCTCGAGATCCGACCGACTAGCGAACCGCGAACGTCGAATTGAAGGCGGGCATCTTCACCGTCTTCCCGTCCGACAGGCGGAGATCCCGCTTGGTGCCGTTGACGGCGTCGAGCACCGCGACGAGCTCCTTGAAAGGAGTCTTGTTCTCGGTGTGGAGGATGACCTGATCCGGCTTGCGATCCGAGGGATCGACGTGGCCGCCGTGCGCGCCCCACTCCTTCTCGATGGCCCTGGCGAGATCGGGATAGCGCACCGTCGCGACGCTGTCTTCCCCGCCCGGAACATGATCCTTGGCGACGTGGGTCTCGCTCAGGACGGTGCCGGCCTGCTTCCAGGCGAGGTTGAAATCGTTCTCGCCGATGCTGACGTGGAGGACCTTCTCCGGGGCGTGAGAGCAGTCCTCTCCACAGCTATCCTTCCCGGGCACCTGCGCGTCCGCCGTGATCCGCGAGCTCGTCACCCACACGGCCGTGATCAGGAGAAACGCCACCGTCACGAACAGCAGATCGATGAACGGGACCATGTTGATGTCGCTGTTCGTCGCCCGCTTGTGCCCGCCCTGGGGTCCTACGTCCACGCCTGCCATTGTCGACCTCCTCGTTTGCCGCGTCGGTGGAAAAGGGTGCCGGTGACGAAATCATCAATCAGCACGTACACTTGAGAGTGTCGCGCCAAGTGATGGTTCCCGTTTTCTTTCGCCGCTTCGAAACGAGACGATGGCCGGGCTTGCCCGCGACCGCGGCGAGCGCGATCAGGGGGAGAGTCGCTCGATCCCGGCGAGCTTGTAGCCGCGCGTGGGCCCGAGATCGTAGAGGTGCGCCGCGAGCGGGCCTGCGGCGACACCGTTGGTGAGCTGGACGATCACGTAGCGACCGCGCGCATCGTCGGCGCTCCCGCCGTCGGCGGCGACGTGCGGCAGAGCGACGCACACGTCGGCCGTCTTGCTCGGCTCGACAGGCACGCTCTTGCCCTCGGCGGCGCCCTCGACGGCGAGCGAGGCATGGTATTGAAAGCGATCGTCCGGCGCCACCGCGCGCAGCCGCGCGAGATCGAGGCCGCAGAGGCGATTGCCACCGTCGACGCGCACGTCGGCGATGGGCGACAGGCGCGTGAGATAGCGCGCGAGGATCTTGTCGAGGCGGCCCTGGAGCACCTGGCCGAGATACTCTGTGTGGGTGGGATCGGCGAATTTCCCCATCGTCGCGAGGGTCTTCACCATGCCGGGGGTGAAGCGCGCGAGGATGCGGGTCGCCCAGGCGCCGTCGAGCTCGCTCATGCGGCTGAACGTCGGGTTGGGGTACTCGTTCTTCCAGAGCGCCGGCTCGAACTCCTTCACGTCGAAGTAGCCAAAGAGCTCAGCGCCCTTCTTGCGCTCGACCCTGAACCAGGGCCGCGGGAGCACGCCGAGCGTGACGAGATCGACGCCGATGTCCTGGAAATCGAGCAGGTACGAGTGCCCGAGCCGGCGCGAGATGCCGTCCCAGTCCCACTCGCTGCCGAGCGTATCGCTGGTGTCGAGGTAGTAGTGGCGGACGTGGCCGGGCGAGGACTCTTCATGGTCCTTGTCGTCGGCGATCCACGTATCCATGCTGTTCTGCTCGCGAGCGTCGAAGTGGTCGAGCCACGCGGCGATCAGCCTGCCGCCGCGGAGATCGCGGCGATCCTCGTGCGGGATGATGTCATTCGGATCGTCCTTGCGGGTGCCCGCGTAGCTGAACGGCCCGACGAGCTGCCCCGGCAGCCACGCCGAGGCCTGGAGTCGGATCAGATCGCCGCGCCTCGTCGTCTGCTCGAGGACGTGCTTCAGCGCCGCCTCGTCGAAGGGCTTCTCGATACCCGAGTTGTCGGCGAACTTGAGCCCCGGCTTGAGCTTGAACACCGAGGCCTTCACGTAGATGATCTGCTCGCACGAGGTGTTGAACCCCGTCACGTGATAGACGGCCGAGCCGATGATGCTGCCCGCGCTCGGCCGCTCCGGCTGCTCTTTCGAGTCGGTCTTGATCAGGTATTTGCCCTTGCCGGGCACGCGGATGCGGAAGCCGGGCGAGGCGCCGTTGCCCTTGCCCTGATCGACGAGCCACGCGCCCTCGGCCGCGCCCTCGGCGTCGAGGATGACGTCGGGCGCGCAGGCGCCCCGCGCCAGCTCTTCCTCGGTGATCGGGTGCTTGCCCAGCCGACTCGTGAACCAGGCCGAGTCGGGCACCTCGTCGACGCTGTTGGCGTTGGCGGCCTCGCCGCCCGGATCGACGGCGAAGACGCGGGAGAGCGGGCGAAAGAGGGTGTTATCGGCCGCGTCCCAGGCGAACGAAGAGACGTACTCCTTCGGAGCGCAGGAGATGTGACCGGGCTCCTTCGGGGTCGGGGCTGCGCGGCAAGGCACCGTGACGGAGCGGAGATCGGTATCTTTCCACAGCGGGTCACGCAGCGGGAAGAGCCTCGGTTGCGAGGCGCAAGCAGAGGCGCCGAGGGTGATCGCCGCCACGGCGAGGAGGCGTGCAGCGGCGAGTGAGCTCAGGTGTCGAGGGTGCGTCATGGGGTGCGCCGGAGGAGTGTTTGCGGGTTGCTCGAGCTCGGTCCTGCGATTGTTCAAAAGCCGCTCGTCCCGCCGATGAGGAGCCGGACCTCGTTGAGGCGCGTGCCCTGCCCGAACGTCTCGCTGCCGGCGCCGACGAGCAGGCTGAACGAGTGATCGCGATCGCCCACCGCGCGGACGCCGAAATCGAACGAGAGACGGAGGTTCTTCGGCTCGAGGCCGTCGAGGTGCTCGTTGAACACGTTGCCGACGGCGAACTGCGCGTCGCCGTCGAGGAAGGCCCAGATCGGGTAGCGGTATTCGACTGTCGCGACAGCGGCGCTGCGGCCGAGGAGGCGGCCTTCGCGGAAGCCGGCCATCGGGTTGTTGCCGCCGAGCGAGACCAGCTCGACGAACGGCACCGGCGCGTCGCGCAGGGGATCGACGAAGAGCGCGGTGAGCTGGAGGCTGAGCACGTGGTTGTGCCCCGTGAGATCGACGAAGCCGCCGAGCGCGCCGCCGTACTTGATCCAGGCCGACGCCTGCGGATCGCGGAGGTCGGCGCCGAACGAACCGCTGGCCTCGACGCGCACGCCACCGCCGGGCTCGGGGCGCGGGCGGCGCGTGTCGAAGGCGACCTTGCCGCCGCTGCGAAAGCCCGTGTAGCCGGCGTCGTACGTGGGGGGGAGCGGGTACGACGGGCTCGCCGCGCGCTCGCGCACGCTGAGATCGCTGCAGCAGTGCTCGTCGTAGAACCGGGCCGTCTTGATGCCCATGAACGTGTCGACCGTGACGCCGCGACGCACCACCGAGTGCAGCGTCACGCTGCCGTCGATCCAGTCGGCGCCGTAGCGCGCGCGGTCGACGCGGCGGGACGTGGGGCCGATGCCATAGAAGAAGAAGTCCGGCCGGCGCGAGGCCTCGCCGCGGATCTTGAGGGTCGTGTTCTTGGCGATGGGGATGCGATCGGCGACGGTGAGGCGGAGCCAGTCGGTGCCGCCGAAGGCCGCGTGGACGCGGAGCGCGTTGTCCTTGACGAGGAAGTCGTCGTAGAAGGCGTAGACGCCGACGCTGGTGCGGAAGCCGAAATCGAGCAGCGCCGTGGGCACGATGCCGATGTTGTTGTTCGGTCCCCACGTGAAGACGTCGGTGAGCGCCTCGATCCATTTGCCACGCTCCGCAGCGACGGTGAGCGCGCCGAGCGGGCGACGGAGCACGTACTCGGTGACGACGTGCACCGGGAAGAGCACCACCCGCGGGACCCACAGGAACGCTTCACCCGCGGTCGTCCCGGGAGGCGGCCTGCCGTCGTATTCGGGGAGCTCACGCGGCGGCGAGGGCGGGCCGGGCGGCGCGGGGGGCGGCTTCGCGGCTGCGGCCGGCGCCACATCAGACGGGGGTGCGGCCGCGAAGGCGGAGCCGGAGCCGAGCGTCATCAGCGCTGTGATGATGAGCGCGGGACGATTCGACATCTTCACTCGCGGGCTGCCTCTCAGCATGGACGCGTACACAGGCTGGCGTTGATCATCGATCATCGAGGTGCGGGGCGCGGGGTTGAACATGGTTGATCAGGCGGCTGAAGCGCTCTCGTCGCCGTCGCGCGCTTCCTTGACCTCGGGCTTTGCACCCTTCTTGGCCTCGGCCTCCGCGGCGCGCTTCTTGTGCTCACGGCCCATGAGGACGACGATCCCCAGGAAGATGGCCGCCAGGACGACGTTGGTGATGGTGTAGATCTTGGTCCAGCGGGGATCGTCGATGTGGCTCCCTGCCAGGCGCGGGACGAGGAACGCGCCGGCTGCCACCAGGATCCCCGCGACGAAATCGCCGGCGCGAACCACGAAGGTGTCGATGGCCTGCTTGGCGACGTACTTCTGCTCGCGCGACGTCGGGAGCCAGAGCGCCTGCTTTGCCTGGTTGTAAATCGAGTAATCGAGGCTGTTCTCGCCGATCTTCCCGATCCTCACGAACGCTAGCAAGGGCAGCAGCGTCATCCCGGTGTAGCTCGCCAGCGCGAGGAGCGGATAGAGGTAGAGCGCGCCGCGCACGTCGAGGTACTTGAAGACGCGTGAGGCGACGAACAGCTGGAGCAGCACACCAACGAGGTTGGCGTAGAAGTAATAATCGGCCGTGAACTCGCCGACGAAGATCTTCGCCGCGGCCACGTCGAGCCCGAGCCTGGCCGTCTCTTCGTTGAGCGTGCGATCGAGGATGTATTCGCCGTTGGTGTTGATGAGGTTGACCATGAAGATGATCGCGGCGATGAGCAGCAGGTAGCGCTGGCTGAAGATCATCGAGAGCCCGCCCTGGCCGCCGGGGGGCGTCTCGGCCTCCTTCTTCCGGGCCACGTCCTGCGTCTCCCGCGCGTCGACGACGCGGACGATGACGAGGCACAGCATCAGCACGCCGGCCGGGACCAGCATCATGTTGAAAGGACCGAGCGGCTTGAACGCCAGCTTGGCCAGGTACGATCCGATCAGCGCGCCGAGTGAAGAGCCGACGCCGATGACGGCGAACACGCGCTTGCCTTGCTCGGGCGTGTAGATGTCGTTGGCGAAGGCCCAGAACTGCGCCAGGATCGTGAGGCTGTAGCAGCCGACCCAGAGGAAGAACGGGATACCGATCTTGACGCCGGCGTGCCCCAGCGCCCAGAAGACGACGAGACAGGCGGCGCAGAATACCTTGGTGTAGGTGATGAGCTTGAGCCGGGCGAAGCGCTGCGCGAGCGCGCGATACCCGTAGAAGACGCCAATGAGCAGGATGGCCAGGAACGCCGTCGCATAGCTCTTGACCTCCGCGCCCCCGGGAGCCGCCTTGATCAGCGGCTCGCGAATGACCTTCAGGAAGTAATACGAAGCCAGGAGCAGCACGCCGTCGAGCGTGAGGAGCAGAACAGAGAAGACCTCGCTCGGACGCACCACGGCAAACACCGAGAGGAGCTTCACGAGGATGCCACCCTCTTCGGATGCAGCGTTCCCTACATTTTTACTTGCCATGTCGAGCCTTCTTCATATCAGAGGACTTCGCGGCGTCGCATGGATTGCGCGTCGCAGGCGTGCTGGAGTCGTGCTCGACGGGGCGCGTCCCGCCGACGACACCGCGAGCGCCTGGGCGGGGTCGGCGCCGGCATGGCCGCAGTGTCAGTGCGTCGATAGAGGTCGTACGCGGAGCTTCGACTCCACCCTTGCGTGACGTCGGCGCATACGTGCGCGATCGATCAGATGGCCGCGGTGTCGGGCACCTCGGCGACCTCCTCGCGCGGCGGCTCGGGCGGCGGCTCGACGGGGACGATGTCCAGCAGGTCGCGCGCCATCAGCGCCAGCATCTCCATCGCGAGCTCGAAGTGATCGTCGAAGACCTCGATCAGGCCTTCGATCGGGACGTGGAGCGCGAGCAGCGTGGAGTCGGCGCGCGCCTCGTACCAGTGCGGCGCGCCGGCCAGCGCCTCGCTCGACGCGACGAACGCGCCGGGACCGAAGCGGAAACGATGGCTACCACCGTCAACGACGCAGGCGATCGACCCGTTGACCGGGATGACGACCGCGTCGGCGGGATCGCCCTGGCTCCAGAGGAGCGTGCCCGCCTCGCAGCGGAGCTCCGTCGCGCGGCGGGCGATCCCGGCGAGCGCGGCGACGCTGGAGAACTCGCGCGGGAGAGCGCGGCGCAGGAAGAAGATCCGCTCGACGAAATCGAGCGGGCGGGACGGCGAGATCGCGCTGTCGGGGCCCGGCTCGGGGACCCCTGCGAGCAGGGCGCTCCGCTCTTTTTCGAGGCGCATCACGGCGACGCCGCGGAGCACATGCTCGAGGATGGCGAAGTGATCCTCGAAGAGGTCGAGCAGCGCGTCGGCGCCGATCTCCAGCGTCCGCGTCTCGGTGACGGTGACGGCCTCGATCCCGTCGTCGGCGCGGGCGAGGAGCCCGAGCACGCCGACCGCGTCGCGCGCGCCGAACACGCCGATCGGCGCCCCGCCGCGGCTGGTGCGGACGCTGCCGTCGACGATGAGGTGAATGGAGTCGATGGTGCCGCCCCCCGACGCGAGCACGGCGCCGGGCGCGAGCTGCCGCTCGGTGGTGTAGGTCGCGACGAGCGCGAGATCCTCGGGCGGGAGCGTGCCGAAGAGCGGCAGCGTGCGCAGGTAGAGCAGCCGATCGAACGCGCTGCTGAAGTGCGGTTTAGAAGGCTCGGACACTGTGGATCACCTCGCGATCGGGATCGTCGAGCAGCTCGATCGCGCGCTTGACGACGCTCACCGTGAACTCGGATCCGTCGGTGAGCAGCTGCTCGAGCTGCGGGCGGAGCCGCTCCAGGCCGAGCTCGCCGACGTGGTACGCGGCGAGGCATTGCAGCGTCTCGCCGCCGCTGTCGAGGAGCGCGCCGAGCAGCGCCTCGTACGGGTACGGCTCGAGCCGCCGGAGCGGCTCCGCGCTGCTGAAACGATCGGCGTCGGGGATGTCGTCGACGAGCGCGAGGACGGCGCCGCGCAGGGGCTCTTCGAGGATGTGCTCGAGCAGCTCGCGGCTGCTGGCGCGCGCGCCCGGATCCTTGCTCTCGAGGCCGAGGTACATCCGCTTCCAGTCTTCGCCCGGGTGCGCGAGGCCGAGCAGGCGGAAGAGCCGCTCGATCGCCTTGGTCTGGCGATCGCGGAGGATGGCCTCGATCAGCTCGCCGCCGGCGGTGGCCCGCGTCACGTCGTCGGCGACGCCCAGCGTGAGCGCGATCCGCCATCCGATGAGCTGGTAGGTCCCGGCGACGGTGCGATCGATCGCCCGCGCGAGCATGCCGGCGTCGAGGCGGATGCGCGGGCTCTGCGCGCGGATGCGCCCCAGCGCGCGCAGCATCTGGAAGCGCACGAGGCCGTCCGGCTCTTCGAGCAAGCCGCGCAGCAGCATCGGCGCCGCGTCGCGCGCGCGGAAGTAGCTCAGCGTCCGCGGGATGTAGCGGCGCATCGCGGGCCCGAGCGAGCGATCGGCGAGCGACCGCGCGAGGAACTCGAGGCCCTGCTTGCCCGTGGTCGCGAAGGCCGCGCGCGCCGCCGCCCGGACGCGCCGCTTCATCAGCATCGGCAGGAGCACCGGCAGGAAGCGGGGGCTGCCGACGCGCTCGATCGCGCCCGCCGTCTCGCGCAGCACCGCGACGTCGTCCGACGCGGCGAGGATCGTCAACACCTCGTCGAACGCGGCGGCGGGGCGGTCGCGCAAAGCGGTGGCGATCGCCAGCTGCACCGGCGCGGCGCTCTCGCGCGCAAGCTTCTCGAGCTCCCGTCGCGCGGCCGCGGCCTCGGGGACACCCGGTGACGCCAGCCCGACCAGCGCCGTCGCGCGCACCGCCTCGCTCGGATCCTGGAGCGCCTTGCGCAGGACGCTGGGCTCGGGTCGCACCACCGAACGCGCGCGCAGGGCCGCCGCGCGCACCTCGGGATCCGCGTTCGCGAGCAGGCGATCGGCGATGACGACGAAGTCCGTTCGCCTTGATTTTTCGAGGATCGCGAGCGCCCGCAGCACGACCGCGCGCGACGGGTGATAGAGGATCAGCGCGGGGATGAGGCGCGCGCGATCCTCGGCCTCGAGCAGATCGAGCGCGCCGATCACCTCGGTGTCCTCGCTCGAGCTCAGCGCAGCGATCAGGATCTCGAGCGACACCAGATCGAGGGGCGGGAGCTCGACGTGCGCCTCGATCCCGCCGCGCTGGAGCTTGACGCGAAAGAGATCGAGGTAGTGGCGCTTCACGTTGATCGCGAGGGCGATCCACACGACGGCGAGCGCCACGATCCCGATCGCCAGGTAGGTGGAGACGCCGGCGCGCGCGGCCACGAAGAGGATCGCCACCGAGGCGATCACCTGCCCGCCGCGGCGACCGAAGATGTCCGCGAGCCGCTTCGCGGTGCCCCGGGCCTCGCGCGCGATCGGCACGTAGAGCAGCTCGACGCCGGTGTTGTGGAGCGAGTAGCGCAGCGATCCATCCGCCGCGACGAGCAGCAGCGCGGGGAGCAGCCCGAAGCCGAGCGCGACCCCGAGCGCGCCGACGATGAACAGCCCCGGCAGGATCGTCAGCGCGCGGCTGACGCTGAGCACGCGGAGGAGCCACGGGACGAGGAACACCTGCGCGACGAGGCCGAGCCCGTTCTCGGCGATGTTCAGCGTGGCGAAGAATTTCCCGAGCTTCGCGGGCTCGATGTGGTGCACGACCGCGCTGTTGAAGAGGTAGTTGACCCCGGTGAGGACGATGGTCGAGACCAGCGCGAGCAGCGTCAGCCGCGCCACGTACGGATCGGCCTGGAGCAGATCGCGGCTGGTCGGCGGGGGCGCCGCCGGGGCGCCCTCGACCTCGACCTCGGGCGCCGCTGCGCTCGCGCCCAGCACGGCTATCGACGCCAGGCCGCTCGCGACCAGCGGCACGCACGCCGCGAGGATGAGGTGACGCGACTCGGCCACGGCAGTGACGCCGCGCGCCGCCGCCGAGCCCACCACCGCGCCGAGGACGCCGCCTGCGCCGATGAAGGCATAGACCTTCTTGGCCTGCGTGATCGTGTAAAGCTCGCTCACGACGAGCCAGAACTGGGTGACGATCGTCGTCGCGTAGAGCCCGACCCAGACATAGAGTCCGTAGAGGACCAATGGGCTGCGCGTCCACCAGCTCAGCCCCCAGAACGCGAAGGTGACCCCGGCCGCTCCGGCGAGCATCACCGTGAGCACATGGCGGCTCTGGAATCGGGCGAACGCGTGCTGCATCCGCGCGACCACGACGACCCCGAGCGTCACCGCGAGATAGACCCACGGCAAATGCGATACGGGCAGTCGAGCGAGGAACAGCGCATCCCGCGCCGTCTCGAGGATCGCGTGTCCCGCCATCACCGCGGCGAGCGTGAGGAACGCCCCGACGGCAGCGCGGTTGGCCGGGTTTAATCGGCTCAGCAACGAGGGCAGCTCGGCGCCCGATCCAGGTCGATTCGGAGCGTTCACGGTCAGGGTATCAGATACACGGGGACGGCCTCGCCGCTCGCCCAGCGATAGCGCACGCCCAGCGTCCCGAGGTCGCCGCCGGTGAGGCCGATCGTGTCCTTGCTCGCCACCACGAAGGCGAAGGTGGCAAACAGATCGAGGTGATCGCTGATCTGGAGTCCCGCGGTCGGCCCGACGCGCACCGTGGTCAGGTTTCGACCGGGGTTCTCGATGACCTCGCCGAAGGCGCCGATCGTGAGATCGCGAAAGGTGAAGGCATAGCCGAGCCGCTGCCGCGCCAGGAGCGCCGGCTTCACCACGGTGTGGAGCGCCTCGTCGAAGACGTAGAGGCCCGCCGGGATACCGAGGATGCCCGACGCGCCCGCGATGCCGAACAAGCCGCCCACCGGGAGCGGGATCGAGAACGTCACCTCGGCGTCGAGCGCGACATAGCGCGACGGCTGCCCCGCTCGCGTGTCGATGTCATCACGGGTGTACGAGCGCTGGGGCGCGAGGAGCTTGTGGCTGAACGAGAAGGCGTAGCGCCCGCCCGCGCGGATATCGACGTAGCGCGAAGCCGCGCGGAGGCCCGCGTACTCGAGCACGCTGGAGCTGGTGATCGACGGCGAGATCTCGGCCCCGATCCACGACCAGTGCGGCCTTCCATACCCGATCGAGAGCCGGGGGCGAAAGTAGAGATACCCCACGTCGATCGTCGACGAGACGAAGAGCCGAGTCGCCCCGAGTGACCAGTACGTCTCCTCACCGATGGTGGCCGCGCCTGTCTTGGCAGGCCCGATGGAGGCCTGGCCGCCGTCGCTGGCGTTCTGCGCGCGCGCGGCGGTGGGGGCCGCGAGCAGCGCCGCGATCGCCGCGAGCTTCCAGGCGTGAAGGGTTCGTCCGCGCATCGAGGTGGCCTTCAAAATGTGCCGAAGAGCGTGCCGCCTAGGGGCCCGGGGGCGAGCGTCCAGGTGACGGCGCCCGGCCTGGCGGCGCCGGACCCCGGGAGGATCGACCCGCCGGTGCGATAGTGAAGTAGCCACGGGAGCCCGAACCCCATCGCGGCGCCGACCGAGGACCCGACGAGGACATCCGTGATGTAGTGTTGATCGGCGAGGACCCGTAACGACGCCGTCGTGCCGGCGGCGAGCAGCGCCGTGACGCAGGCGAGCGTATCCGCTGCTCCGCCGCCGAACAGCTTGAAATGCAGGTGATGCGAGCACACGAGGCCCGCCGACGTGAACGACGTCGACGAGTGGCCGCTGAAGAAGCTCCGGTAGCGGCTGGTGCTGGAGCAATCGAAGTTCTGGTTGGCCACGTCGGCGGGGCAGAGGCGACCATACGGGCGCTCGCGGCCCACCAGGTTGGACACCAGCGAGCTCGCGAACGCGTTGACGGCGAGCGCCTCGAGATCCATCTGCAACATCTGCGCGGCGACGTCCGGGCTCCTGTCCTTCAGGTACGCCGCGGCCAGCGCGTCGACGAAGAACGGGTAAGTGATGCTCACCGTGAGGAGCAGATCGCTGATGTCACGCGCGGTGTTGCGCCCCCGCAGCGTGGGGAGACGGAGGACGTTTCGCGCCGACTCGTCGAACCCGGTCGGGGTCTTGAACGCGCTCCCCACCGACGGGATGACGGCGAAGGGCAGCGCCCCTGCCGCGATGATCCCGGTGCCGATGAGCTCCGCCGTGCTGAAGCGCCGCCAGCGCGGGTTCCACACCAGATCCGGCGTGACGACGTTGGGGACGAGGCGCACCGGAGCCGGTTCGGGAGCGAGGGCGGCCTTCGCGGTCTCGACCTTCGCGGCCGCGGGCGCAGCGGCCGGCGCGCTCGCAGGGACGGGCTCTGCACTCGCGAGGGTGGAGAGGCTCGATGCGATTGCGATCGCGCAGACGAGGAGTGCGACGGGGTGGCGAATGTGGCGAGGCTAGCGGCGCCCCCCGATTCTCGCAAGCAAGACTATCGCCTACGAGCCGTGGCGAAGCACGATCCCGGCGTCGGGACGCTGACCGCCGACCCCATCGACATGCTCACCGAAGATATCCCCCGCCGTGCGACTCTGCCTCTCGACGAGGCAACGTGACTCGCCCCCAGCGCGATGCCCGGCGAAGGAGCGTAGTCTCAGCGGATCATTCCACGCGTTGACAGCCGCATCCTTCGCGGGCTAATAGTTCGCACATGAAACATCTTCCCGCGCTGGCTCTCCTCGCCTTCTCCTCCGCTTCGCTCGCCGCCGGGTGCGGCAGCGGCGACACCGCGGCAACGAGCCACGGAACGAGCGGGAGCGCCTCGACCACCGGCTCTGGCAACGCCGGCGGCGGCGGTGGAGCCGCGATGACGACCGGCGTCGGCGGAGAGACGAGCAGCGTCGGTGGCGGCGCGACGACGGGGACCGGCACGACCACCGGCGCGACCACCGGCGCGACCGGATCGAGCACCTCCGGCAGCACGGGAGCCGGCGGCGGGATGATGGCAGTCGCCGATCCCGACCTCGATGGCCCGTATCCCTTCAAGGAGATCGACGACACCACCACCGTGGCTGCCACGGGTCACATGGTGCCGATTCACGCCGCGTACCCCACGGGCGGCCCCACCGCTGGACCGTATCCCGTCATCCTCGTGGCGCACGGGTTCCAGCTCCCGCCTGCGCAGTACAATGGCTACGTCAAGCGACTCGCGAGCTTCGGTTACGTCGCGCTCACCGCGGATTTCCCCGCCTCGCTCTTCAGCGTCAACAACGTCGAGAACGCCAAAGACCTGCTCGGCGGCCTCGACTGGGCGGCGACGAAGGCCGAGCTCGCGGGCAAGGCCGACGTGAACAAGGCCGGCGCCACCGGCCACTCGCTCGGCGGCAAGGTCTCGATCATCGCCGCGTCGATGGACCCGCGGATCAAGGCCTCGATCACCCTCGATCCGGTCGACTCGTCGATGAACTGCACCCCGGCGAACTGCCCTGACGCCAGCAGCCTCGTCCCGATGCTCACCATCCCGACTGGCTTCCTCGGCGAGACGACCGACGCCACGGCCGGCGGCTTCGGGCAGGCCTGCGCGCCCGCCGCCGACAACTACACCACGTTCTACGCCGGCGCGAAGACGCCGAGCCTCGCGGTGACCGTCACGGGGGCCAACCACATGAGCTTCCTCGACGACACCGCCTCGTGCGGCTTCACCTGCTCGTTTTGCAAGATGGCCACGGCCCCCAACGCGCAGGTGAATTCGCTCGCCAAGGCCTACGTGGTGGCCTTCTACGAGCGCCACCTCCGCGGGGACCTGGGCTACGACACCTACCTCACCGGCGCCAAGGCCCAGGCCCGCTACGTGACCACCAATCAGGCCACGATCGAGTCGAAGTAACGGGGATCAGGTCGCGGGCTTCTCGTCGTGGGGGGCTCGCTCGCGCAGCACCAGCACGGACTGCGACGCGTGATTGACCACCTTCGCCGCCGTGGTGCCGATCAGCCGATCGATGCCGCTGTAGCCGTGAGAGCCGATCACGATCATGTCCACGTCGTTGTGATCAGCCGCGGCGCAGATTGCCTGCCACGGAGTGCCGACGCCGATCACCGTCCCCAGGAGCAGCTCGGGCGGGACCTTCGTGGCCGCCTGCTCCAGATACCGCTTGGCCTCCGACTCGAGCAGATCGGCCAGCGACGCCGGGGACATCGAGTAAGCCTCGTGCGGAATGCCGACCGGGATGCCGACCGCGCGGAAAAGAAGCACCTTGCCGCCCCCGCGGCGGGCAAGCTCGACAGCCCTCTGCAGAACCCAGGCAGCCCGGGGTGAGGCATCCAATCCGACGAGAATCCGATCCATGGCAACACGGCCTTTCCGATCGTGCGCATGCCTCTCTGGCCACGCCGACCCTTCACGACTGCGAACCTAGGCGCTTTCACGCCGCATGCCAACGCGCGCGAGAACGTGCCCGACGGGCGGCGGCGCGTTTCGCTGCTCGCCGCCGCGGATCGACCAGGCTACACAGGCTGCCGACCGCTTCTTCGTCGCCGCCTTGCCCTCCCTCGATCACACCCTCCACCACGCTCCGTTCGCCGAGCTCACCGTCGGGACCCACCAGCTCGCCCTGCTCAAGGACGGCCGGCAGGCCTTCCCGGCGATGCTCGCGGCCATTGCCAAGGCCAAGCGCACGGTGTGCATCGAGACGTACATCCTGCGTTCGGACCGCACGGGGACGCTCTTCGCCGAAGCCCTGGCCGAGCGCGCGCGCGACGGGGTCGAGGTCAACCTGCTGTACGACGCGTGGGGCTCGTCCGTGGCGAGCTCGATGCTCGACCGCCTCCACCGCGCCGGCGTGCGGACGCTCGCGTTTCATCCGCTGCGTTTCTCGGGCAAACGGCGCGAGATCATCGCCCGGCTCACGCGCCGCGATCACAAGAAGACGCTGACGATCGACAGCGTCGTCGGCTTCACCGGCGGCCTCAACCTCGCCGACGACTACGCGCCCGCGGAGCTCGGCGGCGGCGATTTTCGCGACACGCACGTCCGCATCGAGGGCCCTGCAGCGGCCGAGCTCGAGTACTTCTTCCTCCAGACCTGGCGGCGCGGCGGCGGCGCGGAAATCGACCGCCCGCGCTACGGCGGCGATGGGCGGAGGCCTGATCCGAGCGTGCAGATCGTCACCAGCGACGAGCGCCGTCGGCGGCACTCGATCCGCATGGAATACCTCGGCGCGATCCGCGGCGCGCGCGAGCGCATCTACATCACCAACCCCTATTTTTTGCCCACGATCCGCATCCTCCACGAGTTCGGCGAAGCGGCGAAGCGCGGCGTGGACGTGCGGATCATGGTGGCGGGCACGACCGACGTGCGCGCGGTCCTCTACGCCTCGCGATCGATCTACGAGATGCTCCTCGAGGCCGGCGTGCGGATGTTCGAGTGGCGCGGTCGCGTGCTCCACGCGAAGACGGCGACGATCGACGGGCACTGGTCGACGGTGGGGTCGTCGAACCTCGACTACCAGTCGCTGCGGCAGAACCTCGAGGTCAACGCCATCGTGAAGGGGCGCGAGCTCGCCGGGGCGCTCGAGCGCATGTTCGAGGAGGACCTCACTCACTGCGTGGAGATCAACGCCGAGCGCTGGAGTCGCCGCTCGATGCTGAACCGCGCAGCCTCGTGGACCGCGTACCTGCTCCGCGACTGGCTCTAGTTCCGCCCGCCAAAAGTCTTGTCAGACTTTTGGGCCGCGACGCGGCCGCTTCGCGCGCGCGAACTAGCCTTGTTTCGATGGGGCTGCGCCCCATACCCCGCGCCCGCTGCGCGGGCGCCCTGGCACTGACCGAACTTCGTCCCGTCAGCACCAGGAAGCGCACCGTTTGCAGCGTCGTACGCAGCGGGTGCGCCGCTTACGCCGCGGCGTCTCGCGCTCTCGCGCCGCTCGCGTGAGCTGGCCGGCTCGGCCCGGGGCGTGCAAGGCTCCGCGTGGTGGTACTGTCTGCCCGTGATTGCTGAGTCGATGTTTGAGGAGATGAAGCGCTACATCCGCTTTGCGGACGAGGACGAGCGCCTCCTCGTGCTGCTCCGGCCGGTCGCGGCGCCGCATTTTCAGCGCATCGCCGCGGAGTTCTACGATCGCATCCGCGAGCACGAAGACGCGCACGCCGTGTTCACGGGAGAGGCCCAGATCGTCCGCCTGCAGAGCTCGCTCGTGCGCTGGATGGAGCGCGTCTGCTCCGCCCCGCACGACGAGGCCTACTTCGAGGAGACGGCGAAGATCGGCCGCATGCACGTGCGGATCGGCCTCCCGCAGCGCTACATGTTCACCGCGATGGCGCTGATCCGCGCGTCGCTCGAGCGCATCGCCGAAGAGCGCATGGGCGTCGATGGCCCGCGCGCGCGCGAGGCGATCTCGCGGGCGCTCGATCTCGAGCTGGCGATCATGCTGGAGACTTACCGCGACGCTTACGCGGCGCGGCTGCAGCACATCGAGCGCGAGGAGAAGCACGAGGCGCAGCGCACGCTGCGGCGCACCGAGCACCGCTACGTCAGCGCGGTCGAGCTCGCGCGCGCGCTGATCGTCGGCCTCGACAGCAACGCGACGATCCGCCTCTTCAACCGCGAGTCCGAGCGCGTGACCGGGTTCGCGCGCGACGAGATCCTGGGCAAGCCCTTCATCGCCTCGCTCTTCGACGCCGAGCACCAGGAAGAGCAAGGCCCCCTGTTCCTCGCCGCCTCGGCGGGCACACGGCACCTGATCGACACGGTGGAAATCCCGCTGCGCACGCGCTCGGGTCAGCTCCGCGACGTGCTCTGGCAGCTCGCCTATGCGCCCTCCGACGGCGAGCCGGACGAGGTAGTCCTCTTCGCCATCGGCCGCGACGTCACCCACGAGAACGCCCTCGCGGCCCGCGTCCGACAGAGCGAGAAGCTCGCCGCCGTGGGCACCCTCGCCGCCGGGCTCGCGCACGAGATCAGGAACCCTCTCAACGGCGCTCAGCTCCATATCACCTTCCTCGAACGTGCCTTGCGCAAGAGCGCCGCCGACGACGACGCGCTCGACGCCATCCTGGTCATTCGCGAAGAGATCAAGCGTCTGGGCGCCCTGGTGAGCGAGTTTCTCAACTTCGCGCGGCCCAAGCCCCTCGATCTCCAGCCCACGAGCGTGAGCGCCCTCTGCCAGCGGATCCTCCCCCTCACGGCTACGCCGCCAGGCGCGAAGATCGTCGTGCAAAGCCAGCTCCCTTCCACGGACTTCCTCGTCGAGATGGACGCCGCGAAGATGGAGCAGGTGCTGCTCAACCTGGTCCGCAACGCGGTCGAGGCGCTCGAGCCAGCCGGCAGCGGGACTGTCACGCTCCGCGCCCGTCGCAAGCCTCGTGTGGTGGTGATCGAGGTCGAGGACGACGGCCCCGGCCTCGTGAGCCCCGACGCGCCGATCTTCGATCCCTTCTTCTCGACCAAGGCCTCGGGCACCGGGCTCGGCCTGGCGATCGTGCATCGCATCGTCACCGACCACGAGGGCACGATCGAGGTCGACAGCCACCCTGGTCATACCGTATTTCGGATCTCCCTTCCCATCCGCTCTCCGCTCGCCGACGGCTCCCAACCCCAGGCGTGATAGGCACCCTCATGGCCGACACCAAGCTGAAGACCAAGGCTCGAATCCTCGTCGTCGACGACGAGCCGAACGCGCGCTCGGGGCTCGAAAAGCTGCTTCGTCAGGATGGCTACGAGGTCGACGTCGCCGACGACGGCGCCGCCGCGCTGGTGATCGCCGGCGATCGCCCGCCGGATCTCGTCGTGACTGATCTCAAGATGCCGCGGATGGACGGGCTCGAGCTCCTGAAGCGGCTGCGCGCGCAGGACATCGATCTCCCGGTGATCATGGTGACGGCGTTCGGCGACGTGACCTCGGCGGTGACGGCGATGCGCGCCGGCGCCGAGGACTACATCACCAAGCCCGTCGACTTCGACGCGCTCGCGCTCTCGATCGAGCGCTCCCTCGCGCGGCGCGATCTCAAGGTCGAGGCCGAGAACCTGCGCCGCCAGCTCCGCGAGCGCGACGGCGAGGGCGTCGAGGGCCTGATCGGCGCGAGCCCCGCGATGCAGAAGGTCTATCGCCTCGCGCGCCAGGTCGCGGGCGCGCGCGCGACGGTGCTCGTCACCGGCGAGAGCGGCACCGGCAAGGGCGAGCTCGCCCGCGCCATCCACAAGAAGAGCCCGCGCGCCGAGGCGCCGTTCATCACGCTCCACTGCGCCGCGCTCGCCGAGTCGCTGCTCGAGAGCGAGCTCTTCGGCCACGAAAAAGGCGCGTTCACCGGCGCCGATCGCCGCCGCGCCGGCCGCTTCGAGCAGGCCCACGGCGGCACGCTCTTCCTCGACGAGGTGGGCGAGATCCCCGCCGCCACGCAGGTGAAATTGCTCCGCGTGCTCCAGGAGCGCGCCTTCGAGCGCGTCGGCGGCAACGAGACGATCGAGGTCGACGTGCGCCTGATCGCCGCGACCAACCGCGACCTCGCCGAGGACGTGCGCCAGGGCCGGTTTCGCGAGGATCTCTACTACCGCCTCAACGTCGTCCACATCGAGATGCCGCCGCTTCGCCTCCGCGGGAGCGACGTGCTGGTGCTCGCCGATCACTTCCTCCGCCGCTTCGCCCAGGAGAACAAGAAGCGCGTCGAGGGCTTCGACGACGACGCGCGCGCGAAGATCGTCGCCCATCGCTGGCCCGGCAACGTGCGCGAGCTGGAGAACGCGATCGAGCGCGCCGTGGTGCTCTGCGAGGGCTCGCTCATCGTCGGCGACGATCTCCCGGTCGACGTCGCGCCCGCGCCGAAGAACTCGCTCCGCGTCCCCGGCGCGACCATGGCCGAGCTCGAGCGCTACGCGATCCTGACGACGCTCGAGGCCACCAACGGCTCGACGACCAAGGCCGCCGAGATGCTCGATATCAGCGTGCGGACGATTCAATATCGGCTGCACGAGTACGGCCTCGCCGGGAAGACGGCGGCGCGCCCGCGCACCGCGATGAGCGACTCCAAAGACGGCTGAACGAACGACGTGGATGGCGACGCCCGCGTCGGGCTCGGCATCCACGTTTCGCTTTCGAGATGGGCAGCTGGAGGGCGGCAGACGAGCTGCGTGGGGCGCAATCACGCCTCACCTCGTCAGATTCGCCCCACCCTGGTGAGGCTCAGGCGCCGCGTTCCGGCGTCGATTCGTAGGGCTGCGCCGAGCCGTCGATCGTGCTCGTCGTGACGTACTTGAAGCCGTGAGCGCGGATGTGGTGCTCCGAGTGTCGCGCGCACCAGAGCTCGGCGCCGTTGGTGTCGGCGCGGTGCTTCAGGCACGCGGGACAGGCCGGCTCGATCTCGGGGATGCGCTCGCCACCCTGGTGCGCCTTCGGGCGGATGATCCACACCGGGCAGCGCGCGAGGCGGCTCACGCGCTCCGCCACCGACCCGAGGACGAGGCGCGAAACGCCGCGTCGCCCGTGCGATCCAACGACCACGAGATCCGCGTCGAGGTCCGCAGCGAGCTGCGCGATCTCATCGCCGGCCGACCCCTTGCGCACGTGCACGACGATCCGCTTCACGGCGAGCTTGCCCTGCTCCTTCTGCACGACGCCGAGGCGCTCGGACGCCCGCTGACGCACGCTCTCGAGCAGCGACTCGGCCGTGACGGCGCTCTGGAAGGCGCCGGCGAACATCGGGTCAAGCGGGATCTCCGGCTCGACATAGACGACGTGGACCTCTCCGGCGCGAAGATTCGTCACCTCGAGCGCCTGGTCCAACGCCTTGTTGCTCATGTCGGAAAAATCAATCCCGACGACCGCTACATAACCATGGCTCGGCATGAGTTCCTCCTCGGCTCCTTGCGGCCGCTCCGGCTCTCCTCCGCACGGTGCGTGCCAGACCCTGCCTGGCGATCCTCGACGAAGCGGGGCCGCGGAGCACGCCCGTGAGCCCGCAACTCGTGCGCGCTTGCGCACCTCACGCGCGAGCGAAGGGCCAGCAGACCTCGTCACCGCTTGAAAACCAGGGCGCTGCGAGCGTGGCTTGGCCGCTCACGGCCACGCAAAGCACCAGCGATCCGTGCGCTCGCGCGAGGGGAGCGAAATGCTACCCTCGCCGCCCATGACGCCCTTCCGCCGCTTCCGCGGCACCGACACCTATCTCACCAACGACGCCCTCGAAGCCGCCGTCAACTGCGCCCTCTCGCTCGAGCGACCGCTCCTGATCAAGGGCGAGCCCGGCACGGGCAAGACGCTGCTCGCCGAGGCGGTGTCAGCCTCGCTCGGGGCCGAGCTCATCACCTGGAACGTCAAGAGCACCACCCGCGCGCAGGACGGCCTCTACGTCTACGATACGGTGCAGCGCCTCTATGACTCTCGCTTCGGCGACGGCGACGTGCGCGACATCCGCCGCTACATCAACCTCGGGCCGCTCGGCCGCGCGCTGAAGGAGCCGAAGCGCGTCGTCCTGCTCATCGACGAGGTCGACAAGGCCGATCTCGAGTTCCCCAACGATCTCCTGCACGAGCTCGATCGCATGCGCTTCCGCGTCGCCGAGACCGGCGACGAGATCGTCGCCACCGAGCGCCCGGTGGTGATCATCACCAGCAACAACGAGAAAGAGCTGCCGGACGCCTTCCTCCGGCGCTGCGTTTTCCACTTCATCGACTTCCCCGAGCCGGCGTTCATGAAGCGGATCGTCGATGTCCACCACCCGGATCTCGACGGCACGCTGCTCGAGCAGACGCTGAAGATCTTCTACGATATCCGCGGCAATACCCGCCTCCGCAAGCGCCCCTCGACGAGCGAGCTCATCGACTGGATCGCGGTGCTCAAGCGCGCCGGCATTGCCGAGGTGAAGCTCGACGGCTCCCTCCCCTTCCTCGGCGCCTTGCTCAAGAAAGAGCAAGATCTGGTGGTGCTGGCCGACCAGCTCGCCGGTGGCCGCAAGTACCGCTCGTAGCAGTCGCCAGGAGTCCTCATGTTCGTCGATTTTCTCTACGAGCTCCGGGCGCGCAAGGTGCCAGTCGGCACGACCGAGGCCGTGGCCCTGGCGCGCGCCCTCTCGTCCGAGCTGCACGAGTCGTCGCTCGACGGGTTCTACCACGTGGCCCGGGCGCTCCTCATCCACTCGGAGACTTACCTCGACGACTTCGACATGGTGTTTGCGCACCATTTCCGCGGCGTGGCGCTCGAGGCGAAGAAGATCGCCGAGGAGCTGCTCGACTGGCTCAAGGACCCGATCCAGATGCGCGAGCTCTCCCGGGAAGAGCGCGACGGCATCGAGAAGCTCGACCTCGAAGAGGTGTTGAAGCGCTTCGAGGAGCGATTGAAGGAGCAGAAGGAGCGCCACGACGGGGGCAATCGCTGGATCGGCACCGGCGGGACATCGCCCTTCGGGACGCGCGGCGAGAACCCGAATGGCATCAGCGTCGGCTCCTCCGGCGGCGGCCGCGGAGGCGCGATGCGGACCGCCGACGCCCGCAAATACAAGCAGTATCGCAGCGATCTGTTCCTCGACATCCGCCAGATCGAGGTGGCCTTACGCAAGCTCCGCGCCTTCGCCCGCGAGGGCTCGGACCGCGAGCTCGACATCGAGAGCACCATCGACGCGACGGCGAAGGACGGCGGCGAGCTCGCCATCGTCACCCGCCCTCCGCGCTGCCCCAACACCCGCGTCATCCTGATGATGGATGTCGGCGGGACGATGGATCCCTACGCCCAGCTCATGAGCCAGGTCTTCAGCGCCGCCAAGCGCGCGACCCACTGGCGCGAGCTCCGCACGTATTACTTCCACAACTGCATCTACGGCAAGGTCTACAAGACAGAGGGCTTTGCCGATCCGGTGCCGGTCAAGGACATCATCCACGAGTGCGGAAAGCACTACAAGCTCATCCTCATCGGCGACGCGTCGATGGCCCCGTACGAGCTCCTGGGCGCGCCGGGCTACGGGGAAGATGGCCGCGTCCCCGGCATCGCCTGGCTCATGGCCCTGCGCGAGCATTTCGAGCGCTCGGTGTGGCTGAACCCGGACAAGGTGGGTGAGTATTCGCACCCCACGGTCGACGCGATTGGCAGCGTATTCCCCATGTACTCACTGACGCTGGAGGGCCTGGGACAGGCGGTCTCGGAGCTGACCCGCGGAGGCAAGCGGGCGACCTGAAGCGCCTTGCGGGCCCGACCGGGCTTGCTCTACCCTGAGGCGGCACACGACACGGAGGGAACCATGACCATGATCACGACCGAGCGGCCCGCCCCGAACCTCTTCGAGCTGCGGAGCAAGCTGCTCCACATCACGTATTCCTCCTCGGGAATCGACGGCAAAGCCCACCTCACCTACCAGGACAAGCACCAGACGCTGAGCTTCCGCGGCGATGAGGTTCGCGCTCTCGAGACCGAGATCGGCACGCTGGTGAGCGTGTACATCGTCCGATCGATCGACCGCGGATCGACCACGTTCTCGGTGCTGGTCCCGACGATCAACCTCGACGCGACCGGGGTCGCTCACATCTCGACGCGTGGAATCACCACGATCCACAGGTTCTCGATGATCCCGGCCTTCAACTCCGGGCAAACCGAGACCTACAGCACGGTGGTCCTCGACGGCACTGCGCGCGCCGTCGCGTTCTGATCGACGGCCTCAGCGGGTGCGGCCCCTGGCTCGTTCGCCGGGGGCTGCCGGGCCGGTGCGCGGCTTCACCTGGCCTGGCTTCAGGTCACCAGGCTTCGCCGGCTTCTTCCCGCCTCGGCCCTTGGGCTTGGCGGGGCCGCCGCCGAGCGCCGCGGCGATCACCGCCGCCGTCCCGTCGCCTTCACCCTTGAGAATGCGCAGCTGATCGCGCAGGCGAGCGGCCTTCTCGAACTCGAGGTTCTCGGCGGCGGCGAACATCTCCTGCCGCACGGCCTCGATCTGATCGACGAGATCGATCGTCTCGCCGCGGGCCGCCGCGCCCTTCGCCGGGCCCTTGGGGATGGCGTAGTAGTCGCGGTTTCCCGAGGTCGGCGAGAAATCCATGATCGCTTTGATCACGGTCGTCGGCGTGATCCCGTGCTCGACGTTGTACGCTTCCTGGATCACGCGGCGCCGGTTGGTCTCGCCGATGGCGAGCTTCATCGCCGCCGTCTCGCGGTCGGCGTACATGATCACCTCGCCGTTGACGTTGCGGGCCGCGCGGCCAATCGTCTGGATCAGCGAGCGTCCGCTGCGGAGAAAGCCCTCTTTATCGGCGTCGAGGATGCCCACGAGCGACACCTCGGGGAGATCGAGGCCCTCCCGCAGGAGGTTGATGCCGATGAGCACGTCGAACTCGCCACGGCGCAGATCGCGGAGGATCTCCACGCGCTCCATCGTGTCGACGTCGGAGTGGAGGTAGCGACAGCGGACGCCGATCTCGGCGAAGTACTCGGTGAGATCCTCGGCCATTCGCTTCGTCAACGTCGTCACCAGCGTGCGCTCGCCCTTGGCCGTGCGCTCGCGGATGCGGACCAGGAGATCGTCGACCTGGCCAGTGACGGGACGGATGGTGATCCGCGGATCGAGCAGGCCGGTCGGGCGGATGATCTGCTCGACCACCACGCCTTGCGTCTTCGTCACCTCGTACTCGCCGGGCGTGGCGCTGACGAACATCACGGTGTTGTAGTGGCCCTCGAACTCGTCGAACTTGAGCGGGCGGTTGTCGAGCGCGCTCGGCAGGCGAAAGCCGTAGTCGACGAGCGTCTCTTTGCGGGCGCGATCGCCCTTGTACATCGCCCCGACCTGCGGAATCGTCTGGTGCGATTCGTCGATGATCAGGAGGAAGTCTTTCGGGAAATAGTCGATGAGGGTGGGCGGCGGCTCGCCCGGCTTGCGGCCCGAGAGGTGGCGCGAATAGTTCTCGATGCCGTTGCAGAAGCCCATCTGCTCGAGCAGCTCGAGGTCGTACATCGTCCGCTGCTCGATCCGCTGCTTCTCGAGGAAACGGCCGGCTTTGTCGTAGAAATCGAGGCGGTCGCGGAGCTCGTCGCGGATGTTGGCGATGGCGCCGCGGAGCTGCTGCTGCTCGGTGACGTAGTGCGAGCCCGGGTAGACGGCGTAGCGATCGAGCGAGCCCACGACCTTGCCGCGCACCGGATCGACCTCTTTTATCGCCTCGATCTCGTCGCCGAAGAACTCGACGCGGATCGCCAGCGACTCTTCGTAGGCGGGGAAGATCTCGACCACGTCGCCGCGGACGCGGAACGTGCCGCGGTGGAAGTCGACGTCGTTGCGCTGGTACTGAATGTCGACGAGCTTGCGGAGGAGCTCGTCGCGCCGCATCTCGGTGCCTTTTTCCAGCTTGATCAGGAGGCCGTGGTAGCTCTCGGCCGAGCCGATACCGTAGATGCAGCTCACCGAGGCGACGATGATCACGTCCGATCGCGAGAGGAGCGCGTGCGTCGCCGCGTGCCGCATCCGGTCGATCGCGTCGTTGATGATCGCGTCTTTCTCGATGTACGTATCGCTCGACGGGACGTAGGCCTCGGGCTGGTAATAGTCGTAGTAGCTGACGAAATACTGGACGGCGTTGTTCGGGAAGAGATCGCGGAGCTCGCCGTAGAGCTGGGCCGCCAGCGTCTTGTTCGGCGCGAGGACCAGGGTCGGCTTCTGCAGCGTCTCGATGGTCTTCGCGGCGGTGAACGTCTTGCCGCTGCCGGTGACGCCGAGGAGGACCTGGAACGTGTCGCCGCGCGCATAGGCCGCGTTGATTTCTTCCAGAGCCCTCGGTTGGTCCCCGCAGGGCTGGAAGTTGGAGACGAGCTCGAAGCGATTGGACATGGAGCGGGCCACGATAGCGGCCGGTCCTGAGGTCCGCAACCAGGGGTGCCGGGCGCGGCCATTGGCGGGCCGGGAGCGAGGGGCGTTCCCGCGAATCGCGAAGCGTTCCGGCGCGAGGCTCCATCCTCTTGCCTTCCTTCCAGCCCCTTGCGAGTCTGGGGAATGCGTCGCCTCGCTTTGACTGCTCTCGTTTTCGCGTCGACCGCCGTCGGCGCGTGCTCTCTCATCAACGCGCCTGCGGACGAGATCCCCGGCAGCGGCGGGGCCGGCGGCGCGCCGAGCACCGCGTCGGTCACGGCGAGCGCGAGCTCGTCGGCGTCCTCGGCGAGCAGCAGCGCCAGCTCCACCGGCGCGGGCGGCGCGATGTGCACCGGATCGGCGCAGTGTGTCGGCCACGGCGACGAGTGCAACGACGGCGTCTGCTCGGCGGGGGTCTGCACGAAGCTGCCGAAGGCCGACGGGACGACGTGCAACGATGGCCTGTTCTGCACCACGACTGACGTGTGCACGGCGGGCGTCTGCATGGGCGTGGCGAAGGTCTGCCCCGAGATGGTGGGCACGACGTCGAGCACGGGCGCGGGCGGCGGGACGGGCACCTCGGGCGCAGGCGGCGGCGGCACGGGCAGCGGCGGTGGGCCCGGCGTTCCGGTGCCCGACGCGTGCCACGTGTGGTCGTGCAACGAGGGCTTGAAGGTCTGCGAGATCGTCCCGGGGACGTCGGGGACCACGTGCGACGACGGCGATCCTTGCACGACGGGCGAGCTCTGCGCGCCCGACGGGTCGTGCGGCAACGGGCTGCCGACGGACTGCAGCGCGCTCAACAGCGAGTGCGCGACTGGCACATGCACGCCCGGCGTGGGCTGCGAGCTGGTCCCCACCCCTGGATTCGACGGCTTCCCCTGCGACGTGATGAACAAATGCGCCACCAGCAAGTGCACGGCGGGCAAGTGCAGCCTCGTCTCCCCCACGAACACGGGCGGACCTTGCGACGACAAGGTGAACTGCACAAAGAACGACGTTTGCCAGCCCAACGGCTTCTGCGGCGGCACTCCAAAGTGCGTGAGCCTGAATCCCTGCACCGACGCGGCCTGCGACGAGGCAGCTGGCGGAACCTGCACGTTCCCTGGCAAGGTCGACGGATCGCCCTGCGTGCTCGCCGATCCATGTGCCGCAGGCAACGTGTGCCAGGGCGGGAGCTGTGGTGGAGGGACGCAGACGCAGACGTACTTCTACGAGCCCTTCGAGAATAACAACAAGGGCTGGCTCCTCGGACCGGAGTGGGGAATCGCGCCCGCGGTCGCATCGCCGCCCGGCGCCCCTTATGGAGCGGATCCCGCGCAGGACCACTCGCCCGTCGGCAACAACGGAATCGCTGGCGTGGTGATCGGCGGCAACGAGAACCCGGTCATTCACGCGCCCTATTACATCGAGAGCTCCATCATCGACGTCACCGCGGCAACGGGAGAGCTCTACCTCACGTACTACCGCTGGCTGAACAGCGACTACCTTCCCTACATGCGGAACATGGTGGAAGTGTTCGACGGCACGATGTGGGTCGAAGTGTGGACGAGCGGAAACCCTCCCGGCATCCAGGATTCGCCGCCCGTTGGCGCCGGCTGGACCTTCCAGTCGCATAACATCACGATGTACAAGAATCCGAACCTCAAGGTCCGATTCGGATACGAGATCAAGGCGAGCGGCGTCTTCACGATTGGATCCTGGAACCTGGATGACGTGAAGCTGCAAAACATCGCTTGCCCGACCGTACCGTAGCAGCCTGATTCAATTTCGAGCAAGCGAGACATCGCGGCGACAACGCTCGCCATGATGTCTCGCTCTCCGGAGCCTTCAGCTCCGGTTCGCGTGGCCAACTACTTGTTGGTCTTCTTGATCTGGCCGTTGCTGGTCCAGTAGGCGCTGGTCGCGTCGACAGCAACCGATAACGCCGACTGCGCAGGAGCGATCGTCGTCATCGCGCCACCCGACGTCGCCACCTTTTCAATGCCACCATTGTTGCCATTGTCGGCCCAGTAGAGATTGGTGCCGTTGAGCGCGATGCCGTTTGGAGTATTGGCGCTCGCCACCACAGTCACCGCTCCACCGTTGATGCCGGTCGCAAGGATCTGACTGTTGCTGGTCTCCGTGAAGTAGACGTTACTCCCGTCACTCACGATATCTTCCAGATCACCAACGCCCATACCGGTATAGATCTGCGTGGTAGCGCCACCAGCGAGCGGCTGCTTCCACACGGAATCCTTGGCCGTCCAATACACATTCAAACCCGAGACGACGATGCCCGTGGTAGGGGCTATCGAGCTGGCGATCGTCGTTGCGGCCCCCCCGCCGACGGGAACCTTGATGACCGCGCCGTTAATATTCGTCCAGTAGACGGTCGTCGGAGTGACGGCGAGGGAACGCGGAGACGACGTTCCAGTCGCGAGCGTTGTAACGACGCCACCGTTGGACGATATCTTCTTGACGGTCTTTTCGTAGTAGTTCACCCAGTACACGGTGGTCGGGCTCGTGCTCGTGTCGAGCGCGATGGCCCTCGGCCCGCCTTGCAGAGTGGCAAGCGTGGTGATGTTACCCC
>JANYGI010000020.1 GCA_025362495.1 Byssovorax sp.
AGGGAAAATCCTTCCCGATCTTCCTCTCACCTCCCCGTCTCCTCGCCTCCCTGTTGAATTTCCGGTCTTTTTTTTGGCATTTCAAGCTGATCGGCGCCCTAGCATCCTCCGAGCATCGCCTCGGCGATCGCGTCGTACGCGGCCGGGCGGGCCCTGCGGATCGCGAGGTGATCGCGCGTGGGATGAACGCGGTTCGTGAGGAGCACGCCCACGAGCGACGCGTCGGGATCGATCCACAGGCTCGTGCCGGTGAAGCCGAGGTGACCGAACGTGCGCGGTCCGAAGAGCCGACCCGAGCTCGGCGCGTCGCCGCTCCGACGATCGAAGCCCGCGAGCAAGGATCCGCCGGGGCGCGGGCGCAGCAGCGGCTCGAGGTCGTCGGGCGAGAGCCAGTCGAGGCGCCGCCCTTCGAGCGCGTCGACGATCGCGACGCCGAGCGCGACCACGGATCGTACGTCACCGAAGAGCCCCGCGTGCCCCGAGGCGCCGTCGCCGCTCATCGCCCACGCGTTCTCGTCGTGCACCACGCCGCGCACGAGCCCGCCTCGAAACGGCACGACCTCGGTGGGCGCGACGCGGTCGTCGAACCCGCCACAATCGCGGAGACGCCGCGCCGATCCGAGATCGAGACCGAGCGGCGAATTCACCTCGCGATCGAGGACGTGATCCAGATCAGCGCCGCCGCGCGCCGCGATCGCCGCGCCGAGCAGCAGGTAGCCGAGGTCGCTGTACACCGGGGGAAACCCCTCGCGAGGAGCGTCGCCGTCGCAGCCCTCGCGCCGCGCGTTCGCGCAGGTGACGAGCGCCGCGGCGCGATCGATCGTGCCGCCCAGCCGCAGCGGCGCGAAGAGCTCGAGGTGCGCTTCGAGGCCGGCGCGATGCGCCGAGAGCAGATCGAGCGGCGTCCGCGCTGATCGCGTCCCGGCGGGCTCGGGCAGCACGTCGCCGAGCAGCTCGTCGCGCCCGAGCACCCCGGCGCGCGAGAGCCGCGCCAGCGCCAGCGCCGTCACGGGCTTGGTCACCGACGCGAGATCGAAGATCGTCGCTGTCGTCGCGGCGTCGGCCCCGACGTCTCGCGAGAGCATGCCCACTGCGCCTGCGCCGTGGCGCCACGCGCCGTCACGACGGATCGCCGCTCCGACCACGGCGCACGGCGCGGCGTCGTGCGTGTGGACCACGAGGCGCGCGGCGCGGCGGAGATCGATGCCCGTATCGACGCTCACAGGCTCTCGCGCATCGGAGAACGACATCGCGCGGGAGAGGTGCACCGCCGCGCGACGCTGTCAAATAAACGCCAGGTGATGCGCCTTCCGCTGCGCGGTCTTTGACCCCCAGCGCCGGTTCCACCTATCCTGAGCGAGCACGGGCGAAGCGAAGGCGGGAATCATGGCGGAGTTCGTCTGGGAAGCGCGGGGCCGGACCGGTGACATCCGGAAAGGCACGATGGAAGCCGACAGCGAGCTGGCGGTGCAGAACCGCCTGCGCGCTCAGCAGCTCAACCCGACGCGCGTCAAGAAGAAGGGCTTCGACCTCAAGAACATCAAGATCGGCTTCGGATCCGGCGTAACCCCGACCGATCTGGTCAAGTTCATCCGGCAGTTCGCCACGATGATCGACGCCGGCCTGCCCCTCGTGCAGTGCCTCGAGATCCTCTCGAACCAGGAGCCGAACAAGATCTTCCAGGCGGCGCTGAAGGACATCAAGTCCACCGTCGAGCAGGGCGCGACCTTCAGCGACGCGCTCCGCCGCCACCCGAAGATCTTCGACGATCTCTTCGTCAACCTCGTCCAGGCCGGCGAGGTCGGCGGCATCCTCGACACCATCCTCACGCGCCTCGCGGTCTACATCGAGAAGCGCGTGAAGCTCGGCCGCCAGGTGCGCGGCGCGCTCGCGTACCCGACGGCCGTCATCGTGATCCTCATCGTCGTCGTCTTCGTGCTGATGACGTTCGTCATCCCCGCCTTCGAAGGCATGTTCGCGGAGTTCGGCGCGAAGGACGCGCTCCCCGGCCTCACGAAGATGGTCATCGCCATCTCCAAGGGCTTCGTCGGCTACCTGCCCCTGATCATCCTCGGCGGCATCGGCGCCGTCGTCGGCGCCACGTATTTCTACCGAAATCCCCGGGGAAAGAAGCTCGTTCACAAGACGATGCTCCGCCTCCCGATCATCGGCAACGTGCTCCAGAAGATCGCCGTCGCGCGCTTCACCCGCACGCTGGGCACGCTGCTCGCGTCGGGCGTCCCCATCCTCGACGCGCTCGACATCGTCGCCAAGACGGCCGGCAACGTGGTGATCGAAGAGGGCCTGATGTACGCCCGCGCCCGCATCTCCGAGGGCAAAAACATGGCGGACCCCCTCGCCGAGATCAAGGTCTTCCCCGGCATGGTCGTGCAGATGGTCGCCGTCGGTGAGCAGACCGGCGCGCTCGACACGATGCTGAACAAGATCGCCGATTTCTACGAGGAAGAGGTCGACGTCGCCGTCTCCGCGCTCACCTCGCTCCTCGAGCCGATCCTGATGGTCGTCGTCGGCGCCGTCGTCGGCGTCGTGCTCGTCTCCATGTACCTGCCGATCTTCTCGCTCGCAGGCAACATCAAGGCGGATTGACGATGGCCTTCCGGCTGCGCGCCGGGGTCGAGAGCTCGCTCGGCCTCCGGCTCGCGTGGCTCACGGCGCTGCGCCTCGTGGTGCTCACCGCGGTCCTCGCCGTCACCACGACGGTGTACCTGCGCGGCTTCTCGTTCGGCAGCTTCTCCAGCCAGTTCGCGCTGGTGACGGTGGCGATCGCCTATTTCCTCGCGGCGATCTACGCGGTCTTGCTCCGCGTCGGGCGCGCCCTCGACGCCGTGGCGATCGTCCAGCTCGTCACCGATCAGATTACCTGGACGGGCATCGTCTACATCTCGGGCGGGCCCCTCAGCGGCGCGACGTCGCTCTACGGTCTCACCTGCCTCTCGGGCGCGATCCTCCTCGGGCTGCGCGGCGGCGTGATCGCGGCCATCAGCGGCGCGGTCGCCTTCCTCGCGCTCTGCGGCAGCATGATCTCCGGCGCGCTCTTGCCGCCGCACGATCAGCCGATCGAGGCCTACGCGCTCCACGGGAGCGACGTCGGCTACGCGCTCTTCGTCAACCTCCTGATCATCTGCGTCGTCACGCTCCTCGCGAGCTACCTCGCGGAGCGGCTGCGCATCACCGGCGGCGATCTCGAGATCGCCACGGCGCGCGCTCAGGAGGCCGAGCGCCTCGCCAGCCTCGGGCGCCTCGCCGCGGGCCTCGCGCACGAGATCAGGAACCCGCTCGGCGCCATCGCCGGATCGATCGAGCTGCTCCGCACGGGCGGGACGCTCTCCGACGAGGACCGCCACCTCTGCGAGATCGTCGAGCGCGAGACGTCGCGGCTCAACGATCTCGTCGGCGACATGCTCGATCTCTCGCGCCCGCGCGCCCCGGTGAAGGCCGCCGTCGATCTCGGCGCGATCGCTCGCGACGTGGTGATCCTCGCGGCGCGATCCGGCCGCGGCTCCGACGTCGATGTCACGTTCGAAGGCCCCGAGATCGCCGAGGTCCTCGCCGACGCCGCGCAGCTCCGCCAGGTGGCGTGGAACCTCGTGCGCAACGCGATCCAGGCCAGCTCACCCGGCCAGCTCGTGAAGGTGGTGATCCGCGAGGACGCCGGGAGCTACGCGCTCGAGGTCCGCGATCAGGGCCCGGGGATCCCGCTCGAAGCGCGGCTGCGGCTGTTCGAGGCGTTCTTCACGACGCGCACGCACGGTATGGGCATCGGCCTCGCGGTGGTGAAGCGCATCCTCGACGATCACGGCTTTCCGGTCGACGTCGCCAGCCCCGAAGGCGCGGGGACCACCATCCGCGTGACGATCCCGATCCCGTCGGCGACCGATCTCGAGCAGCGATCCGAGCGGTGAATCAAGCCGATCGGCGCCTCACGGGCCGCCGGCGTCCTTCAGCAGATCGAGGCGCAGCGAGGCGTCGGGGAGCAGCGTGATCGAGTCGGGATCGAAGACGATCCGCACGCCGGCGTCGCGGATCTCGTCGTCGCCCGTCGGCATCACGAGGCGCATCCCGCCGTCGGGCTCCGGGAAATGCAGCGTCACCGGCGCGCCTCCGCTCGCGGCCGGCGCGGGCGGTCCCCAGCCGAGGAGCCGCGTCGAAGCGACCCCCAGCGCAAAACAGGTGAGCCCGGCGAAGACGGCGAGCACGGCGTCACGAGGGCGCATCGCCGACGATGGTGACCCGGCGAGCCGCGGCGTGAAAGGCGCGGTGTTCGTGCTGTGACCCCCGGTTCACCCGGGGACCGCGAGAGCCGTCTGAATACCCGGCACCGGAGGCCGTCTGCTTCCGTGGCGCGCGCGCCAGATCCACGAAGGTGCTCGGGTTTCTGCCGTTCGCTCGGGCCCCCGACCGAAATCCGACGCGCTCCCCGAGTCCCGAGGCAGACCCCTTGCTTTCGGGAAGATTCGAACGAAAGAAGAGGGCTCGGTACGTTGCCAGCCCGCCCCGCGGACCTCGAAGGTGCCCGGCACCAGGAGAAGACACACGTGAAACACCGCATGCTTCGTCACTTCGCCGCCGCCCTTTCCGTCGTCGCGCTCACCTTCGCGAGCGTCGGGTCGGCCTTCGCAGGGGCGGCCACCGACGTGGTCAAGAGCAAGCAGACGGCGCTCTTCGGCCTGATCAAGCAGGGCACGCCCGACAGCGAGAAGAAGGTCGCGGCGCTCTTCGACGAGATGCTCGATTACGCTGCGCTCTCCGAGGGTTCGCTCGGGAGCGAGTGGGCTCCCCGCTCCGACGCCGAAAAGGCCCAGTTCTCGGATCTACTGAAGCAGCTGGTGCGCAAGGGGTACGAGCGCAACCTCAAGAAGATCCTCAATTTCGACGTCAACTACGTCAGCGAGGACGCGGACGGCGGCGCGATGATGGTGAAGACGCAGGCCAAGGCCAAGGACGGCGCGCGCGACGAGCCCGTCGAGATCGTCTTCAAGCTGGTCGACAAGGGCGGCACCTGGCGCGTGCAAGACATCGTCACCGAGGGCGTGAGCCTCGTGTCGAGCTACCGCGGCCAGTTCACCAAGATCGTCAAGAAAGACGGCTTCCCGGCGCTGATCCAGAAGATGAAGGACAAGCTCGCCAAGGGCGACGTGTAGTCCCCGGAGTCCCCGCCACAGCGAGGCCCTCTCCCGATCGGGAGGGGGCTTCGTGCGTTTGTTCGCCGCGATCACCCGGCGCGTAAGGCTCGCCGCGGTGGGCGCGAAAGCACCGCGAATTCGCCGCGGCCGCGAAGGATTGGTAGCCTCGTCACCGCATGGCTGTCGGTCGAGAGCGCGAGCGCACATCCCCGAGCCGTCGCGGGGCGCCCCTGTTGCGGGCCCCCGAGGCGCCTGCGGCCGCGGCGCGCGCCGATCGGCCGCTGCTGCGCCTCGCGGTGAGCCGAGGGCTCCTCGGCATCGAGCTCGATGCGCCGTTCTCGCTCGGGCCGCTGCGCATCACCGAGCTCCAGGCGGGGCTGCCCGGCGTGCGGTTTCCGGTCGACCTCACCGGCGGCGTCGCGCGCTTCCGTCATCGTCGCGGCGCGCTGACCAAGCTCTGCGTCGAGATCCACGCGACCGAGCTCACCGCGTGGGCGGCCCCGCGGCTGCGCGGCATCCTCGGCGAAGCGACGCCCGAGCTGGTCCTCGCGCCGATCGAGGGCGGCGTCCTCGTCGGGCTCCGCCGCGGATCGGCGGCGCTGGCGTTCGAGGCGATCATCGCGCCCATCGACGGCGATCTGCGGATCTTGCCCCAGCGCGCGCGCGGCGTCGGCCTCGGCGCGCCGCCGCATGTCCTTGCGATGCGCGCGCTCGGCGCCCTCGTCGGCGCGCTCGGGCAGGCCGTGGGCAGCGCGATCCTCGTCGCCGGCGCCGCCGCGCAGCTCGCGCGTCACGTGCTGCCCGTGGCCGGCGCGCGCGCTCCATCGGCCACGTCGGTGCGCTGGGAGGCGCCGGTCGCCGAGCTCGGACGCTTCACGATCGAGGCGCGCGCCGATGCTTCGCCGCCCGAGCTCTCCGATCGGATCCTCCGCGCGCTCGAGCTCGCCGAGCTCGCTGGTGAGGCTGATTCGGCGGCATTTGAAGGCGATCTCGATCGCGCGCGCGATGGCTACCTCGCCGTCCTGGAGCGCGCCCCGCGTCACCCGGAGATCACCCAGCGCCTCGCCTGGATCGACGCCATCTACGGCGGCCGCGCCGAGGGAGCCCTCTCGACGCTCATCGACGCGCTGCCGGCCGTCGACACCGGCGCTCTCGGCGGGCAGCTCCTCGCGGCCATCGGCGATCGCGACGGCGCGCGCGTGGCCCTCGCGCGCGGGGCTCGCGCCGAGCCGTACGGGCCGCTCGCGGCGCTGCTCTGGCTCTCGCTCGCGCAGCTCGACGGTCCCGATCGCGACGCCGCCTCGCTCGGCGAGCGCCTCGACGCGCTCGACAGCGCCATCGCCCGCGCGCCCGCCCTCGATCTCGTGCGCTGGGCTCGCTTCGAGCTGCGCCTCGATCTCGCCGATCTCCGCGGAGCCAAGGCCGACGTCGATCACCTCGAGGCTGCGGCGCGCGGCGCCGACGCGCGCCACGCCGTGTTTCGCCGCGCCGCCGACGCGTTCCTCGCGCGCGGCCTGCTCGTCGACTCGGCCTCGCTCTTCGAACGCGCGCTCCGCTACGCGCCCGAGAGCGTCGAGGCGGTGCTCGGCCTCGCGCGCTCGCTCCGCGCCGCGGGCCGTGATCATCGCGCGATGGATCTCTTCGCCCGCGCCGTCGCCCTCGCCACGCGCAAGGGATCGAGCGCGCCCGCCGCCGAGCTCGAGCTGGCCCGCGCGCTCGCCGAGATCGCCGGCGATCGCCCCGCCGCGGTGGCCCGCGCGCGCGCCGTCCCGCCGGGCCTCGCCGAGAGCTTCGAGGCCCGCTTCCTCGAAGGTCGCTGGCGCGCCGAGCTCGGCGATCTCGCCGGCGCCTCGCTCGCGTTCGGCCGCCTCCGCGACGCCGTCGACATCTCCGCCGATCTCGACGTCGATCGCCGCGCCGCCGTGGCCGCGATGCTGGTCGAGGCCGCGGCGATCGAGGAGCGCGAGCGCGCCGATCACCACGCCGCGCAGCGCCTCCTCGGCCTCGCGCTCCGCCTCCGCCCCCGCGATCGCGCCGTCGCCGCCGAGTTCCGTCGCGTCGCCGCCCTCGCGCAGCCCGCGCCGCGCGTCGTCGCCCCACCGCCGCCTGCGCCGATCGAAACCGAGATCGAGATCGAGATCGAGCCTGAAATCGAGCCTGAAGTCGACGTCGAGCCCGCGCCCGACGCGCCCTACGACGCCGAAGCCCAGGACGACGCCCTCGCCCAGCAGCTCACCGATCGCCTCCGCGGCAACCCCGACGATCACGCCACGGCCATGGAGCTCGCCGCCGTCCTCGAGCGCCTCGGTCGCGATCTCGATCTCCTCGCGCTCCTCTCCGCGCGCATGGATGAAGGCGACGACGACACGCGCTTCGAGGTCGCTCCGCTTCGCCGCGACGTCCTCCTGCGCCTCGGCCGCACGGCGCGCACGGAAGGCCGCGCCTCGGAGGCCGAGCTCTACGAAATGATGGCCGATCAGGAGCCCGAATGACGACACCGCGCCCGCGCCCGATCATCGTCCAGAAGTACGGCGGCTCGTCCGTGGCCGACGTCGAGAAGCTCGGCAAGGTCGCCGATCGCGTCGTCGCCGAGAAGCGCCGCGGCAGCGACGTCGTCGTCGTCGTCAGCGCCATGGGCAAGGCCACCGATGGCCTCCTCGCGCTCGCGCGTCAGGTCGCCGCGCACGACGCCTCGTCGGTCGATCCCCCGCGCCGCGAGCTCGACATGCTCCTCTCGACCGGCGAGCGCGTCTCGATGGCCCTGCTCTCGATCGCCATCCAGGCCCGGGGATTCGAGGCGATTTCGTTCACCGGCTCGCAGTCGGGCATCCTCACGAGCGATCGCCATTTCGACGCGCGGATCATCGAGGTGCGCCCGCACCGCATCGAGGACGAGCTCGCGCGCGGCAAGATCGTGATCGTCGCCGGCTACCAGGGGATGAGCTACCGCCGCGAGATCACCACCCTCGGACGCGGCGGCTCCGACACCACCGCGGTCGCCCTCGCCGCCGCCCTCGAGGCCGAGCGCTGCGAGATCTACAGCGACGTCGACGGCGTCTACTCGGCGGATCCGCGCGCCGTCCCCGACGCGAAGCACCTCCCCGAGCTCTCTCACGAGGTCTTGCAGGAGATGGCCGAGAGCGGCGCCAAGGTGCTTTGCGCGCAGGCCGTCGAGTGGGCCCGTCGCGCCGGCATCGCCGTCTATGCGCGCTCCACCTTCGACACGATGGATGGCAGCGCCCGGCAAACCATCGTCCGCAAGTTCGCCCCGAGCGAGGCGCTGATGGCCCGCGCCGTCGTCGCCGAGAGCAATGTCGTCCTCGCGCGCCTCTCCGACCCGGATCTGCTCGATACGTGGCTCCGGGTCGCCTCCGAAGCCAACGTGGCCTTCAAGGACCTCTCGGTCGGGATCCACGGCGCCTCCGCGGTGATCCCGCTGCTCAACGTGCCTGACTGGGCCGGCGCAAAGAGGCAATTGCTCGCCGCGATACCGTCGCTCGACCTCGTGGAAGACGTGGCCGTGGTGAGCGTGGTCGGCGATGGACTGGCCGGCTCGCCGGAGCCACTGCGCCGCTTCCTCGCGGCGCTGCGCGGGATCGACGCGACGCCTCTCGGCGCCTCGGCGGGGCCGCTGCGGCTCGGGGCGATCATCGCCGCGGGGCGCGCCGGAGAGGCCCAGCGCGCGCTTCATGCGGCCTTCGTCGGGGGGTAGGCGTCAACGCCGCGCGCGAGCGAGACGTTGACGTCCATCGAAGCCGCGTGATGTCAGCGCCTCAGTGATCGCGGGCGCAGCGTACGGTAGCAGTCGTGCGCGCCGCTCGCAGGGTTCGTGTAGCACTTGTTGACTTCGCCGAAGTTCCCGCAGGGGCAATCGGCGCCCATCAGGGTGGTGATGCACGGCTGATGGCAGTAGCCTCCGATGCAGTTCGTGCCAGGCATGCACGGAGCGCACTTGGGGTTCGTCGCGCTGTTGTACACAGACGTCCAGTCCGAGTCACACGCGTACCCTTCTTCCACTCCGACGGCGCAGAACGAAGGGGACGATGAGCTGGGCACGCTGGTTGGTTGACAGTCGACCTGCGTGCAGGATCCTCCGATGGCCACGGGAACAACGCAGACGTTCCCGCAGGTCACCACCTGACCTGCCGGGCACGCCGCGGCGCCGCAGGCTGGATTGTTCCGGGCTGGCACCCACGCCTGCTCGACCTCGGCGATGTGCTCATCCGGGAGCGGAGAGCTGCACGCCGCGAGCGCCAACGCTGTGAAGAGCGGCATGGTGAGCAGCGCGAAGAAAACCGCTACGGCCTTTGAATCAGGTCGCGCGCGGGGGGGAGACTTGCATTGTCCTACATTGTCCTGACAGGTGTGGTGACGTCGAACCGGGTGAACGCAGCCCGAGCGGAAGACGCGAGGACTACGACGAGCCGAGCGTCAGGCCTTTGGCGATCGTCGCGCTCCGTCGCTCGATGTCGAGATTCTGAGTGTCGCTGCCGCCCCCGTGACTCCGCTACACGAGGTGTGGGCCGCCGCGCAATGTATTTCCGACATATTATTCCTGTGCCTGGCGTCGCCGGCACTCGCTCGCGTCAGCCGCGTACTGCGACGGTGCTGTCCATCCGGCTGATTGTGTCGTCCACCTGAACGATCGCCCGGCCCACCTGGCCGAAGGTGTCGCCACGCACCCCATTCACGCATCTCCCATCGCCGACCGCCGCGCCCACGTCGCGAATAGTCCGACCCACCTGCCGCAGAGCAGGGCCCACCTGGCGCGTCGCACGTCCCACCTCAGGGATCGCAGGGCCCACTCCGTTGATCGCGTCGCGCACCTCGTCAATCGCGCGGCCCACCTGGCTGGTCGCACTTTGTCCTTCCCTTGAAATGGCACGCACGCCATCCTTTACACGCGTGGCTGGTGGCGTCGGCGATCCCCGCCGCGATCACCGGCCTCCGACTCATCCAATCTCATCATCGAGCGAGGTCCCCCGTGCCCAAGTCCAAGCCCGCCCAGACGCCCATCAAGCCCGCCGCCATCAAATCCGCGCTCCCGGAGAGCACCGCTCCCTCCGCGATCGACGCGGCCACGTATCCCGCCCGGATCGACGAGCTCCTTGCGTCGTTCAAGGCCCCGGTCAACGCAGCTTCCCGCGCCTGGCTCGAAGAGCAGATGAGCGAGTCCGCCGCGCGCGACGACGGCGCCCGCGTCGGCTCGACGACCATCCTCGATGGCGTGATCGAGGCCACGCACATCGCGCAAGAGTCGCTCCTCGCCGGCAAGATCGTCGGATATGGCCCGCTCCGCCACCGCTACTGCCTCGATCTTGCTCGCGCGCTCGCCGACAAGGTCGCTCACTTCGACGCGTCCATCGTCGGCGCCGCGGGGGCCAGCGCCGAGAAGACATCGAGCCTTCGCGAGTCGCGCGACGACCGCCGCCGCGCCCTCCGCGTGATCAAGAACCTGACGGCGAGCGACACCGCCGCTCAGGCTCGCTTGAAGAAGGTCCGTGGCCGCAATGAGCGCCCGGACGAGCGCGCTCAATCACTCCAGGGCATCTCGAAAGAGCTCTCTGCCGCCACCGCGGGCGTGCCGGCGGAGCTCGTCCACGATGCCGGCGTGACGCATGGCCTCTCTCAACGACTCAACGGCTACGCCCACGCGGTCGTCTCCACGCACGATACGGCCCATGAAGAGCGCGCCGCGGTCGCCGCCCAGTACGACGCGATGAACGTGCTCGACGGCCGGATCCGGCACGAGCTGCGGGCGCTCGAAGGCGCGATGCGCGACAGCCGCAAGAGCGACAAGAGCGTCCCCGAGCTGAAGATTGCTGTGCTCCGCAACGGGCGCAAGAAGAAGGCGAAGGCCGCGAGCGGCACCGACGCCGTCCCTGCCGCGAAAAAGCCCATCGGCTGAGCGCCGGTGAGGTGACGCGTTCGTCCCCGCCCGCCACCACGACGCTCTCAACGAGCGCTCCCACCTGCGAGCATTCCCGTGCTCCCGCCCACAGTCACAGGCTGCCTGTCCGCAAACAGGCGCCATGTAGGCGGTCCCGTTCTCACAAAACATACTTGACGTGAGGCCACGGAATAGGATGTTGTGAAGCCAGCTCCCGCGGGAACACAGGGTTCCAGTCGGAGGGCAATTTGGCGGTGGAACATGATTCATCCTCGCCCCGTTCTCGATCTGTCGACTGCGCCGTTCGCGGTCATGTCCTCCCTCCTCGCCGCCGGGCTCGAGCGCGAGCCGACGCGTCGGTTTCATTTCCGCGTCCCACCGCGCTGGCGGTCCCCCGTCCTCGAAAACCCTTTCGCCGCCGAGGCAGAGCGGCGAGTTCTCCAGTGGTTCGAATCGCTCGGGTGCAGCCGCGCCGAGGTGGATCGAGCCCGGAAATTCGACGCCGCGGGCTACGTGGGGATCCCGTTTCCCACCCTCTCTCGCGACAAGACCATCCGCGTCGCCAAGTACCTCTCTCTCTGGCTCCTGTGGGACGACGTCGAGGTGGAGACCCTCGAAGGGCGCTGGCGGATCGACGCCGACAACGTCCTCGCCGACCTCCCGCCCGAGCGGATGAGCCGCTTCGATCAGGGCTGGTGGCAGCTCCTCGGCGAGCTCGCCGTCGAGCGCACGCCGGCCTGGATCGAGCGCCTGTGCGAGGCCATGGCGGCCTGGAACACGGCGGCCGTCGCCGAAGCGGAGATGATGAAGGCCCACCGCGAGAAGGGCGAGCTCCCCACCTTCGAGCGGCACCTGGCCCTGCGCATCGCCACCATTGGCATGTTCGCCACGGTGCAGCTCCTCGAAGACGCCCACAATTTCGAGCTCCCGCGCGAGTTCCACGCCCGGCCGGCGGTGCGCCGGATCGAGACGCTCGCGGGCCAGATCGTGGGCCTCGGCAACGACATCCTCAGCCTCGGTAAAGACTGCGCCGAGGACCAGTGCAACCTCGTCACCACGCTGATGCGGGAGCGCGGGCTGACGATCGACGCCGCGATCGAGACCCTCGTGCACATGCACGACGAGGCGCTGGAAGAGTACGACCGGCTCGGCGATACGCTGATTGCGTCTGCGCCCGAGTCGGCGGCCCACGTCGCGCGCTGGCTCCAGGATCTGCGGTATGCGTCGATCGGATTCAGCCTCTGGGAGTCGCAGGCTCCGCGCTACACCGCGCACAAGATCGTGGCCTCTGGCCGCGTGCTCGAGCCGCGATTCTCGTTCTTCCCGGCCAGGTGCGCGGCGCCGCCCAGCTCGCGGCACCTCGTCGTTCCGCCGAGCTCGCGGCATGTCGCGGCGCCGCAGAGCGCGCGGCGCCGCACCGTACCTCCGCCGCCCTCCCATCGATTCGCGATGATCTCGAGCTTCGACTTCCCCGAGGATGCATGACGATAAAAGTGACCACCAATGGCCCGTTCCTCACGGTCGACGCCCTCGACGTGCTGGCGGAGGACGATCTCCCTTCGCTGTTCAAAGCCTTCGAGGCGGCATCCCGCGCGGGGCCGTTCGTGGTCCTCACCGACACCACGTCGATGAAATCGTCGCCACGACAGGTGATCTCTGCCTTCGCCGACGGCCTCAAGCGCATGCCCTCGCTCCAGAAGATCTGGCTGGGCAACGCCGTCGTCGTCAACTCGCCGGCCGTGCGATTCGTGCTCTCGACGCTGCTGATCGTGGCGCCGATGCCGACCGAGGTGAAGGTCTTCGACGAGAAGCTCGAGGCCCGGCGCTGGCTGGGATCGATCCTCGGGCGCGAGGGGATCTCCCTCCCACCGCAGCTCCTCAAGGCCGGATAGCGGCTAATCGTCGGGCTCCGCGGCGAAGATCGGGAGAGCCGGGTGACGACGAGCGAGGTCGTCACCGAGACCGCCCAGCTCGAGCCGGCCGCCGCGTGGCCCGTGCGTTCGCCTGACGCGCGCCCGCCGACGCGATACCCTCCCGCGCATGAGCGCCAAATCGAACGTCGATCTATCCGCGCCTTGCGACCATTCCGCCGAGGCGACCATCCACACCGTCAAGCGCCCCGCCGCCGGCTGCGAGGACTGCTTGAAAATCGGGGGCCGCTGGGTCCACCTCCGCGAGTGCCTCACCTGCGGTCACGTCGGCTGCTGCGACTCGTCGCCGAACAAGCACGCGGCCGCGCATTTCCACGCGTCGCGCCACCCGATCATCACCTCGGTCGAGCCCGGCGAGAGCTGGTGCTGGTGCTACGTGGACGAGGCGATGCTCGGCGCGTGAGCGGTCGCGCGTCGTCGCGGCTGCGCTGCGAACGCTCGATTCCACGGCCCGCTGTGTGGGCGGCGCCGCGCGGCGGGTTCTCGTTCTTCCTGCAAGTGTAGAATCCTCGCAGAACGCAGCAGTTCCGTCCTGTCTGCTGGTAAACTGCGCGCCGCATGACGACCAGCATCGATCTTCCGTATTTCGACGTTCTCCTCGAAGGCCTCCGCCAGGGCCACCCCGATCTCTCCGTCGGCTTCGGTCGTCACGTGCACTGGGGCTACTGGGACGACGCGCACCGGCCCGATGGATCGATGGTCGACTTCGCGGCCGCGGCCGAGCGCCTCTGCCGGCGGGTCTGCGACGCGGGCTCCGCGCGCGACGGGCAAAGCATCCTCGACGTGGGCTGTGGCCTCGGGGGCACCGTGGCGAGCCTCAACGAGCGCCTCTCGGACGTGAAGCTCGCCGGGCTCAACATCGACGCTCGCCAGATCGAGCGGGCCCGCCGCGAGGTCCACGCACGGCCCGGCAACGAGATCGTCTTTCACGAGGGCGACGCCTGCAAGATGCCTTTCCCCGACGCCTCGTTCGACGTGGTGCTCGCGGTCGAGTGCGCCTTTCACTTCCCGAGCCGCGCCCGCTTCTTCGCCGAGGCCCGGCGCGTCCTCCGCCCGGGCGGCGTGCTCTCGCTCTGCGATTTCCTCCCCTCGAAGCTGGCAGTCCCGATCCTCCGCGCCCAGGACCTCGTCTTCGGCGGCTACGTGCGCAACGTCGTCGGCCCGACCGACGTGAGCATCCCTCTCGATCGTTACCTCGGCCTCGCCCGCGAGGCCGGCCTCACCCCCGCGATCGAGGAGGACATCACCCGCAACACACTCCCGACCTATCCCATCCTCCAGAAGATCGCCCTGGAAATGGGGGTCCACGGGCTCACGGCCAAGTGGGGAGTCGGCGCGATGGGCCTCGTCAGCCGCCTCGCGCTGCTGCGCTATCTCATCCTCACGTTCAAGAAGCCGGCTGCCTGACGAGCCGCGCCGCGAGCCAGAGCGCCACGGCGCCTCCGGCGTAGTAGCACAGCAGATCGAGCCATTCGAAGCACGAGCCGAGGACGTGGAGGCCAATCCAGGTGCTCCGCGCGCGCTCGAGCCATTCCCCGTGGAAGCGCTGGGAGATCTCCATCACCGTCAGAGCCCCGACGATCGCGCCGGCCACCCTCCACGCCGGAGGCCGCAGGACCACAGCGCGCGCCGCCAGGATCATGAACACCGTGCCGAAGAAATCGAGCGCCTGGCCCCGGACGTGCTCGCTCCCCGGCCCCTGGTAATACTTGCTGAGAACGCCAATCATGAAAGGCACGCTCGCGGCGGCGAGCAGGCGGAGTCGGTCCTTCCCGTCGCCCGGCGCGCCGGCGAGCGCGGCGCTCATTTCTCCTTCGGCTCAGGGGGATCGAGCGGATCGAGCGTCCATGGGCCGACGCGGGTCGGCTTCTTCAAGGCCTTCTTCAGCGCCGCGAGGAAGCGCGTCCGCGACCACTCGACGGCGCCGAAGCGCTCGAGGTGCTCGGTGTGGACCTGGCAGTCGACGAAGTCGAACCCCCAGCGATCGAGCTGCCGTACCAGGGTGGCAAAGGCCACCTTCGAGGCGTCCGGGGCCTCGGCGAACATCGACTCTCCGAAGAAGGCTCCCCCGAGCGCGACGCCGTAGAGGCCGCCCACCAGCTCGCCTTCGCGCCAGGCCTCGATCGAGTGGGCCAGGCCGCGGCGGTGCAGCGCGACGTAGCCCTCGATCATCTCGTCGGTGATCCAGGTGCCGTCCTGGCCGGGGCGCTCCTTCTGCGAGCAGCCGCGCATCACCTGACGAAAGGCCGTATCGAGGCGGACTTCGTAGAGGCCCCGGCGCATCTGCTTCTCCAGGCTCCGGCCCACGTGGATCTCGCTCGGGACGAGCACCGTGCGCGGATCGGGAGAGTGCCAGAGGAGGGGCAAGTCCTCGTGAGGCCAGGGGAAAATGCCGCTGGAGTAGGCGAGGATCAGGCGATCTTCCGAGAGATCGCCCCCCACGGCGAGCACGCCGCTGTCCTCCGCGAGCTGCGGAGGCGGGAAGATCAGCCGATGATCGAGGCGGAAGATCACTCGCCGTACAACCAGAGCCCGCCGTCGCGGCAGGCGATGAGGAGACGCTTCTGGCCCGCAGGGAGGGCGGCAATCGGGCTGTTGCAGACTCGCTCGCTCGCCAGCGTGAGCGCGCCGCGCGGGCTGATGACGCCGGCGCGGCCGGAGGCGCGCACGAAGGCGATCTGGCCTTCCTCATCGATCATCGGGGCGGGGCTCGGCTTGATCTCGACAGGCACGCCGAAGAAGCCTGATCCAGCGCCGCCCACGGTGCCACCGAAGATGCCGCCCGCGCCGCTGCCGGGGGGCGGGCCGGCCTGGGGAGGAGGCGACGTGGGAGCCTTTTCCAGGGCGACCCGGACTGTCTCGTTGCCCGCGGCGTCGACGCCGACGAGGAGGCCATTCTGCGTCGCCGCGAGGAGGAGCCCGCCGGGCCCGAGCGTGACGGGGCCGTCGATCTGGGCGGCGGATCCGCTGCTCTGACGGACGTGAGTGACGCCGGTGGGCAGATCGAAATCGACGATGCGTCGGCTGTCGACGATGGCCGTGAGGGTGCGCGCGCCGGTGACGACGGCGCCGCGGCGAGGGAAGCCGCCGAGGTTGCCGAGCCGCCGCGGCCCCGTCGGCGGGCGCCACGCGAACACCGATCCCGACTCGGTGGTGAAGACCGCGCCGAGCGGGCCCGACTCGGTCGAGGGGCCTTGCACGAGCGCGCCAGTCACGCGGCTGTCGGCCGATCCAGGCTTGATTTCCAGGGCGGTTCGCGCGCGCACGGCGCCGTCGCGATCGATCTCCACGAGCGAGCCGCCCGCCGCGATGACGACGCCGCCGTCGCCCAGCGCGAGCGGCGCGGTGTCGGCGTCGCGCCCGCGCAGCCCGAGCGCGCTGACGAAGCGAACGGCCCCCGACGGCGTGAGGCCCACGGCCTGGCCCGCGGCCGTGACGAGCACCAGTGTTCCATCGCTCGTGAGCACCGGCGGGACGACCGCGGCCGAGGTGCCGAAGCGGACGCGCCACAGCTCTTTGCCCGAGGAATCGAGCTTGATCACGTCGGGCGTGGTGGCCACGACGAAGATGTCGTCGTGCTCGTCGACGACGGGCGGCTGCTCGATCCCGCCGGTGATGTGGTGCTCCCAGCGATGGAGCGGCGCGGCGGGAAACAGCGTCCGTGAGCGCCCGGTGCGCTGCGCGTCGAGGCGCTCGCTCGGCGCGGCGCCGCGGGGAGCGCCGACGACGAGGGTGCGCGGCATCGAGGGATCGATGACGTCGGCGCGCGCGGGCGAGGCCAGCGCGAGCGCGATCGCCGCGGCGAGGATCGCGCCGGGTTGCGCGGTGAATGAAGGAGATCCGTGGTTCATGCGCTCGCTCTTCGCCCGGCGCGGCCCGGCTACGGAACCGCCTCGACCTCGACCGTGTATCGCTCGCTGCCGCCGCTCGGCACCACGCCGGCGCGGTCTCCGACCCAGGGGTCTTTCTCGATGCCCACGCGGATGCAACGGGGCGTCTCGCTCTCCCGGGCGATCGCCGGGCTGATCCAGGGATTGAGCACATCGGCGAGCGACGTCTTGCCGCTGCTCCCGCGGTGGACGCGCACCGGGGCGCCCTCGTCGGCGCCGTGGATCGGGGTGATCTGGAGAATGCCTGTGTCGCGGAGGCCGTCACGCACCTTCCAGCGGATCTTCCCGGGGCTGCGCGCCGGGACACAGAACACGTCTTCGTCGTGCGCCCAGGCGATGATCGCCGTGATCGACCCGCCGGGCATGATCTGCTCGGCGGAGGCCACCTGATCGTTGGGCTCGGTCTCGAACCCGGGAGTCGGATCCACCTCCGCGGCGAGGAGGGTATACGAGTCCGAAACGTTCTCGTGGATGAAGGGCGGAGGGCCGCCGTACGGATCGAGGTCTTGCAGCTCGGTTACCAGGTAGCGACCCGGCTCCAGGCGGAGCATGGGTATCTCGAGGGCGCGCCCGGGGCGACCGACGCAGTACTGCCCGAGGGCCGTGGAGAAGCCCTGTTTGTAGATCATCGTGCACATCGCCAGGTTCGGCAAGGCGCTCACCTCCAGCTTGATCAGCGCCGATCCGCCGAGCGCCGCGCGGGAAGCAGGGATATCGAAGGAGAAGAAATCCCGGTCGCCGTGGGCGGCGTCGACGCGCTGGCCGAGCTGGGCAGTCACGGGGCTGCCGAGGGGCACGGGCGTGGCCTCCCTGGCAGAGTCGTTGGGCTCGACCTCGACGCCCTTGAAGTCGCGGGCGTGCTCGAAGTGGAGCTGGAGCAGCTTGGCCCCGGCGGCGGCGCCGACGAGCAGAGTCGCCGAGATGCCGATGAGCGCGCCGTAGCGCTGGCGGCGGAGCTTGCGCTCGTAGGCAAAGACCTCGTCGCGGGTGGCGATCTCGGCCTTGACGGGCGCCGCGCCCACGGCGCCGGGCAGCGCGGGCGCAGCGGCGCTGACCCGCGCGAGCCGCCGGAGCTGGCCCGAGTCGAGCAGATCATCCACGCTGGAGCCGCCGACCGACTTCAGCTCTTCGATCAGGCGCGCCTGGAGGTCTTCCACCTTCTGGAAGCGGGACTCGGCGCTCTTGCTCAGCGCCTTGAGCACCAGGCGGTTGATCCCCATCGGGATGTCGAGCTCGGGCGCGCGATCCATCGGCGGGACGGGCAGCTCGGTCAGGTGCTTGGTGAACACCGCCATCGGCGTCGTGCCGTTGAAGGGGTAGTGTCCCGTGAGCGCGCGGTACATCATCGCTCCGAGCGCGTAGATGTCGGTGCGGGCGTCGACCGACTCGCCCTTGATCTGCTCCGGGGCCATGAAATACGGGGTACCGACGATGGCACCCTGGCTCGTCACGTCGTTCAGGCCCTCTCCTTCGCGGAGCTTGGCCAGGCCGAAGTCGAGCACCTTGGCGATGTCGGTGCCGTCGCGCGCGCGGACGAGCATCACGTTCTCGGGCTTGATGTCGCGGTGGACGATGCCCTTCTGGTGCGCCTCGGCGAGCGAGCTGCACACCTGGATGATGATCCGGCCGACGCGGCTCCACGGCATCGGCCCCTGGCTGCGCAGGGTGCGCCCGAGATCGTCGCCGTTGACGAGCTCCATCACCAGGTACGTCAGGCCCTCTGCGGCGCCGAAATCGAAGACCTGGACGGTGTTGGGGCTGGAGAGCTTGGAGACGGTCAGCGCCTCGAGCTTGAAGCGCCGCACCACGTCGGGGTTGCGCGAGAGCTCGCCCGTCAGGAGCTTCATCGCCAGGAGCTTGCCGATGCGGATGTGCTCGACCTTGTAGACGGCGCCCATCCCGCCGCGGCCCAGCGCCTCGACGATCTTGTAGCGATCGGCGACGACGACGCCGATGAGCGGATCGCCGACGGGCAGGCCGGGGATCTCGCTGTCGGCGGAGAAGAAATCGGCGCGACGGCTCGACGGTGGGGGATCGCTCGTCGGCATCGAGCGATCGCCGAAGCCGCTCTTCGCGGCGGCGAGGCCGGTGGCCGGGATCGCGGCGCCGCAGAAGACGCAATCGCTGACGCCGGGGTGGTTCGGCTTCTTGCAAGCGGGGCAGGCGGCGCCGACAGCGGGCATGATCGCGGTCGAGTCGACGGAGGCCTCGCGCACCACCTCGGAGTGGTGCTTCACCGCTGCGGCGTCGCCTTCGTAGGCCGGCGTCGCGAGCGTGATCGCCTGGGGGCCGGCGGCGATGCCGGTCGTGGCCGCGGCCGTCACGGACCCCACCGCGTCGTCGGCCTTGACCGTCATTTGGCGCCCCGGGGAGCCGGCGGCGGCGGCGCTTTGCTCGGGGGGCCGATCGCGAAATCGACTTCGATTTCCGGCACGTCGGCGCGTCCGGGGAGGGCGACGGCGCGGGCGACATGGCCGAAGACGCGGAGCGTGTCGCCCTTCTTCGCGGAGCTCTCGGCGCCGAGCACGAGGCGCACCGTGCACGCGCTCGTGGTGGTGCAGCCCTGGCCCTGCGGCACGTCGAGCAGCATCACCGTCTCGTAGCCTTGCTTCTTGATGTCGGTGACCTCGCCGGTGACGGCGACGGCCTTGCCCACGTTGCCGGCGATGTTCGCCGCGACGGCGCCGTAGCTCACCGTCTCGCCGGCCAGGAACTCGCGCGCCGCGGCGTCGAGGCTGTCGACGCGGCGGACCATGATCCGCGCGAGGCGCGGCGCGAGGCCGGGGATCTTGGCGCGCACCTCGATCTGGGTTGCGCCGACCGAGGACACGTTCATCACCTGCGCGAAGGTTCCATCGGGGCGCACGACGATGGCGCGGCCGGCCGCGAGGACCTCGGCGCCCTTCATCGTGCGGCCCGCGAGGACGAAGCTCGGGCCGTCGATGATCACGTGCGGGCCGGGCGCTTCGAGCGTGAGCGTGACGATGCCGACGGAGACGTTGACGACGCCGTTCTCGGCGCTGCCGCCCTCGGGCGTGACGACGTAGGGGACCTGCCGCGTCAGCGTCTTCGACTCGCCCGAGAGCCCGGTGCACGCGTCGGTGACGTCGAGGTTCTCGACGGCGCGGCCGCCCGCGAGCGGGAGCGTGTGGCCGTTGATCGACACCGTCGTCCCCGCGGCGGTCTCGGCGACGACCTGGATCGACGGGTGATCACCCTGGAGCGCGGTGAGGTCGGGGCGGATGCGGTACGCGACGTTGACGATGATACCCAGCGTCTCGTCGCGTCCACTGCCGGGCCTGTCGACGGCGACCTTCATCCGGTTTTCGCCGAGCGAGAGCGCCGTCGGCAGGGGCACGAGGGCGGTGCCGCCGGCCATGGTCGCGGAGGCGGCGCCGATGGTGACCTTGGTCCCGTCGGGGCAGCTCTTGCACGTGAGCTCGACGCCCTCGCGCCCTTCGTTGTCGGCGCGCGCGCGGGCCGTGAGCGGCGGCGGGCTCGGCCAGAAGACGGCGACGAGCACCGCGACGAGCGCCAGCGCGCCGGCCGCGATCACCACGGCGAGGGCGCGCTTCGTGGAAGGATCGGCGACCTTGCTCTTCGCGCGCGCCACGCGCGCAGCGTTCGGCGGCTCGATGCGATGCCGTCGCTTTCCGCCTTCCCACGCGGGCTGGCGCGGCATCGGCGGCCGCCTTCCCAGCGCGCCGGGGCCGACGGTCGCGCCGAGCTCGTCGGCGGCCTGATACCCGTACGGCGTGTCTTCGCCGGGCTCGGGCTCGCGCACGTAGGCCGTCGTCGGCGCGTCGGGATCGAGGAGATCTTCGGGCTCGGGCGCTTCACCGGGGCGGAGCGGCGCGATGCCGGGCCGCGCGACGCCGAGCAGCGTGCTGTTGGCGCTGGGCACGAGCCGCGGCGCGCCCGCGGGCGGCGCGAGTTGTACTTGCTGCGCGCCGGCCTGTGGGTGCTGTGCGCCGGGCTGCGCGCTGCCGAGGCCGAGGCTGCCCGCGGGGAGGCCGACGATCGTCCGGTTCGCTGCGGCTCCCGGCGATCCGCTCTGCTGCGGGTTCGCCATGGCCACGGTGCCATGCAGGCCGAGCGCGCCCGCGGGCATGCCGACGATGGTGCGGTTGGCCTTCGACGACGCGCCGGCCGCAGGCGCGGCAGGAGCGGCGGGCCGCGGGCCGAGGTCCGCCATCGAGACGCCGACCATGGTCCGCGCGGCGGGCTTGGGGGCCTGAACCGGCGCTGCGAGACGCGCGCCGCAGAAAGGGCACGCGACGGATCCCTCGACGGGGGTGGCCTTCCCGCATTGCGGGCAATGCGACATGGCGCGAATGTAGCGCAAGCCGCTGCCGGCCGGGCGCGTTAGTGATCGGCGGGGGGATCGACGCTCACGATCGCGGCGTGGCCGCGGAGGCGATGACCTTGTCCGCCGACGCGGCTGTGGTGGCGCGCGCGATCCAGCGATCGAGCGTGGCCGGATCCTCGCAGCCTTCGATCTGCGCGCGAGCCGCGGCGCTCACGGTTTACCGGCCTCGAGCTGGCCGACGTAGGCCTTGCAGGCATTGTAAACAACGCGGTTGACGAAGCCGGGATGGTGGATGAGCTGCATCTCGACAGCGCCGTTCGACGGCTGCGGCCCCGGGCGGCGCGACGAGATCGGCGACGTCGACCTCGAGAACGGCCGCCACGCGCTCCAACCAGGCGACGGTGGGACTCGCCGTGCCGCCCATCACCCGCCAGAAATGCCCTGCCCCGACTCCGCACCGATCGGGCAGGTGCGTGAGCACGATGCCTCGCGCCGCCGCCAGGCTGCGGATCCGATCGGCCATCGCGCGGTGAGAAGAGTTGCCAGGGGCAGGCTCACCGCGCGCACCGGAACCCGACGTCTTCGGGCCGGCGGCGGGCCTCGCTGGCGCTGCCCATGAGCGGCGGTAGCCGGCGCTCGTGGGTTCCGTAGGACGCTGTGTCCTGGAAGCCTCGGCCCTTGACGACGATCTCCGGGCAGAGCGGGTGGGACGCCTGGCAGAATGGACTCGTGGTCCACTCGGCGACGTTGTCGGACCAGCCCTGGAGCAGCGGGCTCCCCGGCTCGTCTATACTGCAGGTCTCCGCCCGCTCCAGGCACCCCTCGTCGCCGACCCGTCCCTCTCGGCTCTCTGCCCAGAGGATCGCTGTATCCCATTCATCCTCCGACGGGAGACGGGCCGAGATCCACACACAGAAACTGGCCGCCTCGGGCTGCGATATGCAATTGATAGGGTGGCGCTCGCGGCTCGGCGCTCCGTAGTTGCACTTTGCCGTGTGGGCCTGAGGCGCAGCGCATTGTCCCGCGTCGACGCAGGCGCGATACTCACTCACGGGCACCTCGTAGCGATCGATCTCGAACGCCGGGACGTGGACGCTTTGCTCCGGGAGAGGCGTCCCGGGAAACGATATCCTGCTGACCCTCAGGGTGCTGGCCGCGATCGGGACGACGTCGCGCGTCGGAACATGTGGCGCCGGCGATAGCGCGCGTGCTCCGCTCGCGGCTCCCGCCGGGACCGCGCCCGCGCGGGGGACCTGTGTCGTCGCCGGTGGCGGCGGTGATCCCTCGCGGGGTGGCTCGCTCCGGCAGCCGAGTCCCAGGAGCGAGATCACGCCCGCCACGACGTGGACGTCAACGGTGGTATTCCGCATGATGCGTGCGGGCCGGGGACTCCGCGGTAGGTGATCCAGAGCGTTGATGCCGAGTGGCTCGGCGCGGCGTGGTCCGCGCCTCGTCTTCACCGAGCCCCCGGGGCGGGGCCCGCCTCCCGCTCACTGGGCCTTGTTGCAGAACCCGTTCACGCAGACCTGGAAGCCCTGCGAAGGATAGTAATACTGCCAGAGGAAGCACATCTCGTCGTTGAAGCCCTCGCCGAACGTCACGGGGTTTGGCGTGGTGTTGTTCCACGTGCACTCGAAGGCGAGGCCCTTGGCGCTCAGGCTGCTGTTGCCGTTCTTCGGAAAATCGAGGGCCGGCGTGAACAGCTCGACGGGCGGGTCGGACCAGCTCTTGCCGTCGGCGACCTGCACCCGGTTCGGATCGGTGGCGCTGCCGCCGTACCAGACCCGCATCTCGGTGCCGAGCTGGTGCTGGTGCGTGGTGAGCGCGAAGGTCCTGGTGCCGGCGAGCGCGTTCTGGAAGAGCACGCCGGTGTCGGCGGTGCCGTTGGCGGGGATGTTGATGGTCGTCGTGCCCCAGAAGGCGAGATCGCTCTTCGTGACCTTGGTGCTGAGTGGCACGGTGTCGAACGAGATCTTGCCCATGACGCTGAGGGGGAACTGCGTCGTGTCGATGTAGTGCATCTCGATCTTCACCATCTGGTGGGGCGGGATCTCGAAGCCGACCGGGGTGCCGTTCTCGTCGGTGGGGAACTCGAGCTTGGCCTGGGGCTGCTGGGCGATGAAGATCGGGTGTTCGCCGTTCAGGATGCCGCTGAAAGGCTGGCAGTCCTTCGGGACGGGATCCTCGACCGTCTTGCTCGAGGTGTAGACGACCATGTGGTGCGACCCGGTGCTGAGGTCGGCGCGCACCCGGCGAACATAGGCACCCTCGGGGTTATTGAGGTTGACCGTGATGCACTGGGTGTTCTCCTTGCCCGGCTGCACCGTGTCGGGGCTCATGTTCCGCGCGATGGTGGTGATCGTGGCGCCCGCGTCGAAGTCGCCCGTGCCCGAGGAGGTCGCCGGCCCCGTGCCGCCGGCCCCTGCGCCGCCTGCGCCGCCCGCGCTGCCGGTGCTGCCCGCGCTCGGGGTGGTGCTCGAGCCGCACGCGGCGGCGAGGCTGAGGAACGGGAGAAGTGAGCTTGCGACGAGAAGCGCGACCCGTGAAAACTGCATGCTGGGCCTCCTTGGACTGGCCTGCGACTCTAGCGCGCGACGGTCGCCGCGGGAGGGAGATCGTGCAGTCGCCAGCACGGATTTGTGCTCGCTCGCAGCGCCCGCGCAAGGAGCGCCGTGTGGCTGCCCTCCTCGCGGCGCCTGCCTTCAGCGATAGGCAATCAGCAGCGTCGACACCGAATAATTGGGCTCGGTGTGGTTGCCGCCGTTGTAATCGCAGGTCGAGCCCAGGGTGCAGCCCGCGCAGGACATCGCGTCGGGACGACAGGTGTTGTCGTAGGCCTCGACGTCGTAGGCGACCGTCGCCATGCCGCCGGCGACGTCGCTCGTGATGTCGAGGATCCAGGGCTTCACGTCGGCGCCGGGGCACCAGCCGGCGCGCGAGTACTTGTAGGTGCCTTGCTGGTTGGGCGCGGCCGTCTTGGCGCAGTCGGTCCGCCAGACCTTCTGTGCGTGCGCCGTCGTCCCGACGGTGAGCGTGTGTGACTTCGAGCAGAACTCGGCGCAGTTGCCGGCGTTGCCCTGGCCATGGCCCGTGATGAAGCTGCGGAGCGCGTACGACGAGGTGCCCGCGGGAAGAGTGAGTGTCTGCGAAGGGACGGACATCGCGACCGGCTTCGCGGGATCGCCGTACACCGCAGACCGCATCGTCCACACCGGCATCACGGCGACCGGCAGCGCGGCCGGGATACCGCCCGTCATCTCGAACTTGGCGGTCAGGAGCCAGCCCCCGCCGTACTGGCTGCCAGGGCCAACCCAGGTATCGATGAAGCCGCGCAGGGTGAGATCGCCGGACAGGAGCGGCCGGAGATCGGTCACGTCGATGTCCCAGGTCGCGCCCACGTGATAGGGCGTGATGAAGCGCTCGATCTCGATGACCGTATCCGGGTCTCCACTGGCACCCTTCGCGGTGACGACACCGAGCGTCGCCAGGCGGTCCCAGGGATCGCAGCCGCCCGAGGGGCAGTCGAGCGAGAGATGGAGGATGATCTTCGAGTACGCGCCCGTGGCCGGGAACGAGGCGGGCGCGTCGACGATGCGCTTGTTGTCGGTGCCCGTGAAGTAAACAGGGGTCTTGTCGAAGGCCGTCACCATCGCGTCGACGCCCGGGACCGGATCCTTGCCCGCGCTGCTCCCGCCGCTGCCACCGCTGCCGCCCGAGGTCGACGAGCTCGCGCTCGCCGTCTCCGCGGCCGATGTCCCCGTCGCCGCTGCCGCTGGCTCCCCCGAGCTCCCGCAGGCGGACGCGAAGGCAATCGTGGCAAGGCAAACCGTCGCTGCAAGAGGGCCGAGAGAGCGCATGGAATCTCGTTACCACGGTGCGCGCTCCGCGGCGAACGCCTGGTCCTGGTCGTACGGACAGACCACGTCGGAGCAGGGGCCTTTGCAGACGGCGCCGACGCACACCTGGGCGCGATCGGACTCGGGATGGGGGCTTTCTCCGGACCGAGCGGCGAATCGATCTTTCGCGAGCGAGCTGATAGGCTGCGGCGATGAGATCACGCTTTGCCGGACTCGTGGTGGCTGGGCTCGCGGCGGTGACGATCACCGCGTGCTCCTCGAAAGGCACCGAAACCACAGGCGGCGGGGCCGGCGGCGCGGGCGGCGCGCCCGGCACGACGTCGGCGACCACCGCATCCACCGGCGCCACGTCCACCGGCGCCACGTCGGCCAGCACCGGCTCGGGGACCGGTCCCAACGAGGCCGCGCGCGAGGCCTGCGTCGCCAAGATCAACGCGCTCCGCACCACGAAGGGCCTGCCGGCCCTCGCGCGCTGGACCGAGGTCGAGTCCTGCGTCGATCAGGAGGCGACCGAGGACGAGATGAGCGGCATGGCCCACGGCGCCTGGGGCAGCGGCAAGTACACCTGCAATGGCTCCGGCCAGAATGAGTGTCTCGGCGCCGGCGCCGCGGGGATCGAGGGTTGCCTCGACTCGATGTGGGGCGAGAAAGATCAGCCGGGCTGCGCGGGCTGCGACGCCTGCGCCGACGCCTACAACCCGAGCTGCCCGAACTGCGATTTCTACGGGAAGAACACCGGCAACGTCTGCGGACACTACATCAACATGAGCGCCAAGTACTTCACCAAGGTGGCTTGTGGCTTCAGCGCTCTCGGCGGCTGGGACGCGATCAACTTCCAGTGATCGGGGCCTCAACGCCCCATCAGCGCCGGATCGAGCGGATCCACGGCTTTTGCCGTCGTCGAAGCGGCCTTGACGCGCGGCGGGCGCGCCGACGCTGCGGGCATCGCGCGAGCCGAAGCTGCCCGCCCTCGACTGGCCTTCTCGATCGGGGATGACGCGGCGGCCGGCGGGCTCGCCGTCGCGACGGCGGAGGGCGGGGCGGTGACGATGGCCGTGGGCGCCGGAGCTGGCGTATCGATCGCGGGGATCGCTGCCGCAGTCGGCGTCGCGCTCGTTCCGGACCGCACGGCGAAGAACGCCGCGACCGCCACGACGATCACGGCGACAGCGACGATCGGAGCGCGCCGCTTCGACGCCACCTCGGTCGTGTCCCGGCCGCGCGTCGTGGTCGCGCGCTCGGCTGCAGGCGCGGGCGGCAGTGTCGCGGCGTCGCCCGCGACGAGCCCCGCGCGGACCACGCGGCCGATGCGATCGATCGACAGCCGCGAGGCCTCCGACGCGAACGGCGCGAGGGCCTGCGCGAGCTCCGCGATGTCCTGATAACGCCGCGCCGGATCCTTCTCGAGGCAGCGCAGGATCACCGCGGCGAGGCCCTCCGGCGCGTCGGGGCAGCCTTGTGCGAGCGGCGTCGGCGGGCTCGCCACGATCTTCGCGCCGATGGCCGCGGCGCTCTCGGCCTCGAACGGCGGCCGCCCGGCGAGCAGCTCGTGCAGCACCGCGCCGAGGGACCAGAGATCGGCCCGCGCGTCGACGTCCTTCGCGCTGTGGAGCTGCTCGGGCGCCATGTAGAGCGGCGATCCGATCACCGACGACGTCGCTGTCGGGCTTGTTTCTACGGCATTTCCGGCGTGGCCTACCAGGCTCTTGGCGATCCCGAAATCGAGCACCTTGACGAGCGGCGTGCCGTCGACGCGCGCCGCGAGGAAGAGGTTCGACGGCTTGAGATCGCGGTGGACGATGCCGAGCGCGTGGGCCTCGGCGAGCACCTCGCCCACCTGCAGCGCGTAGTACACGGCGAGCGACGGGGCGAGGCGACCGCGATCGTGGAGCACGCGCGCGCGGTCGGAGCCGCTCGCGTACTCCATCACGAGGTACGGCGTGCCGTCGCCGAGCGCGCCCACTTCGAGGATGCGCGCCACGTGCTCGCTCGTGAGCTTCGCGACCGCGCGCACCTCGCGGAGGAAGCGCGCCTCGTCGCTCGCGCCCGCGCGGAGCAGGACCTTGATCGCCACGCGGCGGTCGAGCGTCTCGTCGCGCGCGAGGACGACGACGCCCCTGCCGCCGCGCCCGAGCGCGCGTTCCACGCGGTATTTCCCGCCGATCAGCGTGCCCGGTGCGAACGACGCTCGCTTGCTCGCGAGCGGCGCGCCGGGCTCGGTCAGCGTCGCTTCGATCGTCGCGAGCTCGCTCTCGACGGCGGCGGCGTCGCGCGGTCTGCCCTCGGGATCCTTGCGCAGCATCGTCCGCAGCAGCGCTTCGCGGCGACGGTGGCCGGAGAGGTGGTGTGGCGGACGACGCTGGTCTTCAAGGAGGCCACGCGGCAAAGCGTCCTCGCGAAGCAGACCAGCAATGGACTCGACACGCGGACCTGCGGCAGCATCCGTTGCACGTATCATCTCAACACCCAGGGCGGGTTCGTCTCCGGGCCGGGCGGTTTCGCCGGGATCGCCTGGAGCGACGGCATGCAGCTCGGGATCCGCATGTTCGGCGGCCCGCGCGCCGGCGGAGGCGGCCTCTTCGTCATCGGGCCTTCCAGCTCGGCGCGGGTGTGGGGCCCGCTCTGGCTCGGCGGCTCGCTCCTCGTCGGCGCAGCAGGCCAGTCGGGCGATGGAACGGTCACGCCCGAGTCACCGTATCAAGACACCTCGGGGCAGGGGTTGCGACCGGGCATGAGCCAGTCGCTCGGCGTCGCGTTCGGGGCCTCGGCCGAGGTCAGCTTCGCGGTGATGGAGCGCCCGACGACGTCGCTCCGCATCCAGCTCATGCCGCTGTTCCTGGTCGGGTCCAACGGCTCGGCGCTCTCGCTCCCGTTCGGCCTCGCCTACCGCTGGAACTGAGCCTCTGGGCCGCGCCTCGACTCGCCTGCGGGGCGCGGCACGAGCACCCGCTGCTCGCCCTGCGTGAGCACCTGGAGCGTCGGCGCGGCGAGGCGGTGCGCCGCGGCGGCCGTGCGCAGCGCGGCGAGGGCGTCGCCCGGCGCGTCGTCGGAGTTGATGAACGTGTCGAAGTGGATTGGCACGAAGAAGCGGGCCTTGAGCTCCAGGAAGATCCGCGTGGCCTCCTCGGGATCGACGTGCCGGTCCTCCATGTGAGCGCGCGGCTGGATCGGCGCGATCGGGAGGAGCGCGAGATCGATCGACGGGAAGCGCGCCGCCGTCGCGGCCACGTCGTCGTGGTTGTAGGCCGTGTCGCCGCCGAAGTAGACGGTGAGCCCGTGATATTCAATCACGTACCCGGTGAAGCTCCGGTCCATCCAGTCGCGATCGATGCCATAGCGAAACCCGCTGTGCTGCACGGGCACGGCGGTGACGCGGAGCCCGCCCGACTCCCAGGTCGACCACGTCGGCAGCTCGATCGATTCAAACGGGTAATCGGGCACGTAGACCAGGCCTTTCTGCGGCACGATCAACGTTCCAATCTTGCGCTCCAGCAGCGAGAGCGAGCCCAGCGACAGGTGATCGAAGTGCAGGTGCGAGATCAGCGCGACGTCGACCCGCGGCACGTTCTCGACGTCGATCCCGGGCTCGACCAGGCGCCGCGAGACCTGGCCAATGGTCGAGGTGAACACCGGATCGGTGAGGATCAGCTTGTCATCCATCTGCAGCAGCACCGTCGCGTGGCCCACCCAGAGCACCGCGAGCCGCGCGTCGGCCCGGAATGGCCGGGTGATCTTGTGCGGCACCTTCGCCGGCGTGGAGAACAGCGCCGAGAGCGTGGGCAGCGCGATCGTCGCGGGGAAGGCGCACGACGCCGCGGAGAGCAGCGACAGCGAGGCGGCGAGCCGGAGAGCGCGCGGGATCATGCTCAGAACACCCGGAGCGAGAGCGTGACTGTCGTGGAGCGGAGAGCCCCTGTCGGGCAGTACGTGACCTCGGCGCCGACGAAGCCATAGAGCACGTACACACCCGCCGACGCCGCCGCGCCGAGGTGATGATCGAAATGGAGCAGCGAGGCGCCGAGCGAGGTCGAGAGATATTCTCCCTTCGACACCAGCGGGAAATAGCTGCGCAGGCCCCCGCGAAAGAGCCAGTGCTCGGCGAACGTTCCAGATTTGCTCAGGTATTCGGGCGAGAAGAACAGCTCCAGCGAGCCCGAATGGCGCACCACCGGCTCGGCGATCAGGCTCCGCCACGGAGAGAGCTTGCGGTTGATGCCGAACGAGTAGAGGAGGGGAGTCACCTGCCAGCGCATCCCCGCGTACACCGACGAGCCATCCGCGATCAGCTCCGGGCTGGGCACGAGCTGGAGCGCCGCCCAGGGCAGGGTGGGATGGATGCCCGACGGCGTGGCCTCGCCGGCCGGCGCCGCAAACGCCGCTCGCGACGAGGCCAGCAGCGTGGCAGTCGCGGCGATCGCCAGCGCCGCCCGCAGCGGGGAAGGGAATACCGGCATCACCCGCCGTGGACCATGGGATCAGCGCGCCGGGACGAGGACGACCTTGCCCGTCGTCGCCCGCGAGGCGACCGCCGCCATGGCCGCCGGGGCCTCGGTCATCGGCCGACACGACGAGATCAAAGGCTTGATCGAGCCCGCAGCGTAGAGCCCGTAGAGGGTCTGCTGCGTGCTCCGCACCGCGGCGATGTCGTGGAGGTTGTAAGCACCCCAGTGGAGCCCCAGGACTCCGTAGTTCTTCACCAGCACGTGATTGGCCTTGAGCTCGGGGAAGCGCCCCGAGGTGAAGCCGATGACGACGATCCGCCCCTCGAAGGCGATGCATTTCGTCGACTTGTCGAAGATGTCGCCGCCGACCGGATCGAAGACCACGTCGGCGCCGCGGCCGCCGGTCGTCTTCTTGACGATGGCGACGAAGTCCTGTGCCTTGTAGTCTATGGCCACATCGGCGCCGAGCGCCATGCAGACTGCCACCTTCTCGGGCCCGCCGGCCGTGGCGATCACCTTCGCTCCAGCGGCCTTGGCGAGCTGGATCGTCGCGCTCCCGACGCCGCCCGCGCCGGCGTGGACGAGCACCCACTCGCCCGCTTGCAGGCGCGCGCGACGGTGCAGCGCGAAATGGCCTGTTTGATAGGTGATCGTCAGCGCCGCGGCGTCCTCGAACGGCAGCAGATCGGGGATCGCGTACGTCGTCATCGCGGTCGCGACGGCGTGGGTGGCATAGCCCCCGGAGCCATCGAGTGTGGAGGCGACGCGCGTCCCCACGGGGAGCGACGGCTCGCGGCTCTCGATCACGGTGCCCGCGACCTCGAAGCCGGGGATGAACGGGGGTGTCGGCTTCACCTGGTAGGTGCCTGCGACGTAGAGCACATCGGGGAAATTCACGGCCGAAGCGGCGATCGCGATCCGCACCTGGCCGTCGCCGAGCGGGGGATCGGCGACCTCTTCCCAGACCAGGGTCTCCGGAGCTCCAAACGAGTGTCCACGCCAGGCATGCATGGCGCAACCCTACACCAAAAGCGGGCGCTGCACCTTGTCGCGCGATGCGCGCCGGTCCACGTCTCGCGCATGCATGGCTCCCCCGAGGCCCGCGCGCTGCACGAGCGCTTCCCCGCGATCGATCTCCACGCCGACAGCCTGATGTGGTCGCGCTGGGTCGGTTACGATCTCCACGCGCGCCACGAGCCGCCGCTCCCGTGGGCCGCCATCGGTGGGCACGTCGACGTGCCTCGCCTGGTCGAGGGCGGCTGCGGCGCGCAGTTCTTCGGCCTCGTCTCGCTCCCCGTGGGGCAGCGCTCCGGGCTCGCCGCGGTGATCGATCAGCAGATCGACGCGCTCGATCGCCACATCCAGGTCAACCCCGCCAAGCTCGCGCTGGTGCGCACCGCGGCCGAGGTGACGACAGCCGGCGCGCGCGGCGCGATCGGCGCGCTCCTCGGGATCGAGGGCGCGCACTCGCTCGAGGGCGACGTCGAGAAGCTCGCGCACTTCGCCCGCCGCGGCGTGCGCTACCTCGGCCTCTGCCACTTCAGCGCCAACGAGGCTTGTTTTCCCGCCTACGGGCGCGGTCGCCGCGACAGCGACGGCCTCACCGACTTCGGCCGCGAGGTCGTCCGCCGCTGCGAGTCGCTCGACGTGATCGTCGATCTCTCGCACATCAACCGCGCGGGCTTCCTCGAGGCCTGCGCGATGGCGACGAAGCCCCCGATCGTCAGCCACACCGGCGTGGCGGGCGCCTTCGAGCACTGGCGCAACATCGACGACGCGCAGCTCCGCGCCGTGGCCGACAAGGGCGGCTGCGTGGGGATCATCTTCTGCCCGAAATACCTCGGCGGCGACGGCCTCGATCCGGTGGTGAAGCACCTGCTCCACATCATCTCGGTGTGCGGCGAAGACGCGCCGGCCCTGGGCTCGGACTGGGACGGCTTCATCGTCCCGACGAAGGACCTTTGCGACGTCTCCCGGTTACCGCTGTTGACGGATGCGCTGTTGAAGGCCGGTATGAAGGAAGAGACGATTGGCAAGATCCTCCACGGCAACGTGATGAGAGTGCTGGCCTCCAGTTGAGCGCGCGTCTCCCGGAGAGCGCCCGCGAAGCTGGTCAGCGTGGAGCGTTCGCGGTACGTTCGCGGTGATGGGAAGCTCCGCGAAAAACCCGGATCCGCCTGCGACCGAGGCGGATCTCCTGGCTCTCCCCGAGCAAGGTCGAGGCTACGAGCTGATTGACGGCGAGCTCGTGCAGAAGCAGGCGGGCTTCCGTCATAGCCGTGCGCAGTTTCGGCTGCGGCAGCCCCTGGAGCCGTACGATCGCCGCTCCAGCGGTGACGGTAACCGCCCCGGCGGCTGGTGGTTCCTCACCGAGCAGCTCGTCCGCTTCGCCTCCGGGCAAACGCTGCGCCCCGACGTGGCCGGCTGGCTGCGCGAGCGCTTGCCCGATCCGCCGGAAGACCAGGAGACAGTTCTCCAGGTGCGGCCCGACTGGATCGGCGAGATCATTTCGTCCTCGAACGCCGCCAACGATCTCGTCAAGAAGAGGCGCATCTACCACGCTCACGGCGTGCCCCATTGCTGGATCATCGATCCTCGCGACGAGACCCTGACGGTGCTGCGCTGGACCCCGGATGGATACGTCGGAGTGCTCAGCGCCCTGCGCAACGAGCGTGTCCGGCCAGAGCCCTTCGCTGCCGTGGAGTGGCTGGTGGGGCTGCTCTTCGGCGACGACGACGACGGACTGCCGATTTGATCTCGGCGGGGGCGCCCGCTATCACGCCCCGAATCGACAAACGAAACTCTGGTGACGTTTCGTCTGGACATTACTTTCGTCTCGCTCGTACGTTCCAGCTCCACGTTTCAACCAGGGAAGGCGCGAGAACGAATGGCTCTCAAACGCTTGGCCACGGGGGAGATGGTCTCCCTCTCCGGCCCACTCACGCAGGAAAAGCACCCGGACCGCCTGCTCCTCGCCGCCATACCGGCGACTGCCGCGCTCCTCCCCACACTGGACAGCGCCCATTCCACGCTGCTGACGGCGCAGCCCCGAGCCGCCATGCCCGAGCGCGCCGCGGCGATCATCGTCGAGCAGCGCACGCTGGATATCCGGCACGACACCGTCATTCGCGGCGTCTTCACGTTCTTGCAGTCCCTCGCGTACCTCACCGCCAGCGCGGAAGAGTCCAAGCAGCTCCTCGATCTCCAGCAAGTCCTCTTGCCCGAAGGCCTCCTCGCCACGCAGAAGAGCTACCGTGAAGAGGCGGGCCAGGCCGCGCTTCTGGAGTCGCGGCTCACGCCCGCCCACGTCGCGCTCCTCAAGAAGCTCAAGACGCCGAATGGCACGCTCTGGACTTCGATTCAGGAGTGGATCCAGCTCGGCGCCGCCCTCGGCAAGCTCGAAGACGAGCGCGGAGGCAGCCCCGAGGCCGCTGGCCCCACGGCCGCTGAAGGCCTCGCGGCTCGCAACCGATGGATCCGCACCGTCAACGCCATCATCAGCGTGCTCGCCCTGGTGGAGGCCGACGAGCCCGGCGTGACGGCCATTCTCAGCCGCATCGCCGAAGCCGAGCGCCGCGCCGACCGCCGAGGTGACAGCGCCGCCGCAGCCCCGCCGGCCGATGCACCCGCCCCCGTCGAGGCGCCCGCTGCCGCCGACGAAGCCAGGAAGAACCCCGGAAACAGCTGAACCGTCCGCGAGCCGGATCGAACCGGCTCGCGCGACCTTCGAACCGTCGCTCCAGGGGGGCGGAGCCCCTTCGCGCGATCACTGAAGCATCTTTCGAGGGGTCTGGAGCCGACGCCAACGTCCACCAAGACGCCCGCAAGGTGGGGGGCGAACGTCAATCGTGAGCATTGAACCGCGGGCGAAGGGGGGCCAGGAGGGGGGCCGAACGGTTTGGTGGCTCGGGGAGGCGGTTCGCACCGGTCGCGGCGGAGCTCGGTGGGAGCCAGAGGGCGAAGCGGGAGGTCTTCGCGGACTTTCAGCAGTGTTTATATTGAGAGCGAATCCCCCCGACCAAAGCAACCTGGGTCGGGGGAGTACGCTGTTGCTGCCGGTCCGCTTGCTGACGCGCGCGGCTCGGGTCCGCTCGCTGACGCGCGCAGTTCCAGGCGTTGCGCGGTTCCAGGCGTTGCGCGGTTCCTCAGCTCGCCTCGGCCGTAGCACCCTTGGCGGCGGGCTTGCCCTCGGCGTACAGCGCCTCGATGCCGGGGCCGTATTTCTGCCACACCACCCGGCGCTTCACCTTGAGCGAGGGGGTGAGCATGTCGTTCTGGGCGGTGAAATCCTCGGCGGTGAGGGTGATTCGACGCACCTTCTCGAAGCCCTTGAAGTCGGCAGAGGTCTTGTCGACCTCGGCCTGCATCATGTCCTTCACCTTGGCGTTCTCGAGGAGCTTTGCGTCGGAGTCCGCCGAGACGCCGTTCTGCGAGGCCCAGGCCTTCACCGCGTCCATGTCGGCGACGATCAACGCCACGTTGTAGAGCTTGTTGTCGCCGTAGATCATGGCGTTGATGATGAACGGAGAGAGCTTGAGCTTCTCTTCCAGCGGCGCCGGAGCCACGTATTTGCCGTTCTCGAGCTTGTACTGCTCCTTGATCCGGCCCGTGATGTAGAGGAAGCCGTCGTCGTCGACGTAGCCGAGATCGCCGGTGCGGAAGCCCGCGTCGTCGGTCATGGCCGCCTTGTTGTCCTCGTCGCGGTTGTGATACCCGACCATGACGTTGGGGCCGTAAACGACGATCTCACCGTGCTTGGGATCGCCGGAAGCGGCCTTGTCGATCACGATTTTCACGCCGGGGATGGGCTGGCCGACGCTGCCGATCCGGTGGCCGCCCGGGCGGTTCATCGTGGAGATCGGGCTCGTCTCGGTCAGGCCGTAACCCTCGTAAACGGTGATGCCGAGGCTGTCGATGAACTCGCCCACGTCCTTCGAGAGGGCCGATCCGCCGCTGAAGGCGTACTTGAGCTTGCCACCGAAGCGCGCGCGGATCTTGGTGAACACCACCTTGTCGGCGACGGCCAGGGTGGCCTTCTCGACGAGGCCGAGCGCCTGGCCCTTCTTCTGCTTGCCCGCGGCCTTGAGGCCGGCGTGGAAGAGCTTCTGCACGAGCGGCGGGCGCCCGGCCATCTGCTTGTTCACCCCGTCGTAGATGCGGTTGAAGATCCGCGGCACGCTCATCAGCACCGTCGGCTGCACCTCGGCGAGGTTGGCGATGATCTTGTCGACGGCCTCGCAGATGGCGATCGAGGCGCCGCGCGAGAGCATGCAGTGGAGCTCGCAGGTGTGGCCGAACGAGTGAGCCCACGGGAGGAACGAGAGGCTGCGATCCTCGTCGTTCAGCGGCAGCATGCCCTGTACGGCGTTGATGTTCGAGATCAGGTTCCCGTGCGAGAGGATGACGCCCTTGGGGTTGCCCGTGGTGCCCGAGGTGTAGATCAGGCAGGCCACGTCCTTCGCGTCGGGGTGGATCGCCGGGGCCGGCGTCTTCTCGCCGGCCTCGCAGATCCCCGCGTACGAGAGCGGCTCCGTCTTCGGGAGCGAGAGGCCGATCACGCGCTGGATCGAGGGCGCCTTCTCCTTCAGCTCCTTGCACTTCTCGAAGATCTCGTCGGTCGCGGCGATGACCGTGGTGGCGTTGCAGTCGTTGCAGATGAAGGCCCACTCCTTCGAGAGCTGCGCCTCGTACATCGGCACGAGGGCGGCGCCGATGCCGAAGCAGGCGTACGCGGCCACGGCCCACTCGACGCGGTTGTTGGAGATGATCGCGACGTTGTCGCCGCGCTTCACGCCGAGCGCGACGAGGCCGGAGCGGAACGCCTCGACTTGCTTCCCCGTCTCGGAGTAGGTCGTCCAGCCCCAGTGGCCGTTCTTCTTCGTGCCGAAGAGCTGGCGCGGGCCGAAGGCCTTCACCGAGCGCTCGAACATATCGACAAGGTTCTCGTACTTGGCGGACGACATCGTGCTCTCCTCTGGCGTACCGCCCCGCGGCGGCTTCCCCCGGTGTGGCGGTAGCGACGCGCGAGGCTAGAATCCCGCCTCTCCCACGTCAATCGAAGTGGCCTCGGGCCGCCCGGTTTGTTACGAGGGTCCCCGCATGTCCTCCTACGCGATCACGACGTTCGGCTGTCAGATGAACGTGCACGACTCCGAGAGGATGCACGAGGTCCTCCGTGGTGCGGGCTACACCGAGGCCGAGGCGAGCGTCGCCGACGTCATCGTGCTGAACACCTGCAGCGTGCGCGAGAAGGCCGAACAGAAGCTCCGGAGCGAGGTCGGCCGCCTCGCGAAGCAGAAGCGCAACCAGCGCGATCTCGTCGTCGTCGTCGCCGGCTGCGTCGCGCAGCAAGAGGGCGAGCGCCTCGTGAAGCAGCTCCAGGGCATCGACCTCGTCGTCGGCCCCGACAACATCCCCGAGCTGCCGCGCCTCCTCGAAGAGCTGGCCCAGGGCGCGCCGCCGATCGTGCGCACCGTGTTCGACACCGAGACGCCGAAGTTCCTCACGGCCCTCTCGGTCGCGGGCGCCTCGAAGACGGCCTTCGTCACCATCATGAAGGGCTGCGACGAGCGCTGCTCGTTCTGCATCGTCCCGTACACGCGCGGGCCGGAGCGCTACCGCCCGAGCGCGGAGATCGTCGCCGAGATTGCGGCCCTCGTCGCGGCCGGCGTGCGCGAGATCACGCTGCTCGGGCAGACGGTCAACAGCTACACCGATCCGACGAAATCGCTGCCGCCCGCGCCCGACGCGAACGAGAGCGATCCCGACGAGAGCGAGTTCGCGGCGCTGCTCCGCGCCGTCGCCGAGCAGGTGCCGGACCTCGCGCGCCTGCGCTACACGAGCCCGCACCCGCGGCACCTCACGCGCTCGCTCATCCGCGCCCACGCCGAGGTCGGGGTGCTCGCGCGCCACGTCCACATGCCGGTGCAGTCGGGCAGCGATCGCCTCCTGAAGCGCATGATCCGCCGCTATTCACGGGCCGAGTACGTCGAGCGCACCGCCGCGCTGGTGGCCGCCGTGCCGGGGCTCACGCTCTCGACCGACATCATCGTCGGCTTCCCCGGCGAGACGGACGAGGACTTCGATCTCACGCTCTCGCTGGTGCGCGAGGTCGGTTTCAAAGGCCTCTTCGGCTTCAAGTACTCGGAGCGGCCGTTCACCCCGGCGCGCAAGCTCGCCGACGACGTGACCGAGGCGCAGAAGAGCGAGCGCCTCGCGCGCCTCTTCGAGCTCAGCGAACGGCTCCTCGGCGAGCACCTCGCCGGCCTGGTCGGCAGCACCCAGCGCGTGCTCGTCGAGGGCCTCGACAAGGAGAAGGGCGAGCTCTGGTCGGGCCGCACCGACCGCCACGAGATCGTGCACATCACCGGCGCCGCGGGGCTCGATCTCGCGGGCGAGATCGTCGACGCCGACATCGTTCGCAACAACAAACACTCCCTCCAGGGCGAGCTGTCCGCCGCGGCGCGCGCGTCGGCTCGCCCGCGCGTCGCGCCGGAAAAAGCGGCTCGACGCTCGCTCCCCCTCGTCGTCTCCGCCACGCAAGGTGCTTGATCCATGGCGCTCGTTCTCCCCTACGGAATCCATCGTCCCCGCCTCGGCAAAGGCGTCTTCGTCGCCCCCAACGCCACGCTGATCGGCGACGTCTTCCTCGACGACGGCGCCAACGTCTGGTTCGGCGCGGTGCTCCGCGGTGACGTCGGCGCGATCAAGATCGGCAAGCGCTCCAACATCCAGGATCTCGCCTGCGTCCACGTCACCGACGGGCTGTCGAATACCCTCGTCGGCGACGACGTGACCGTGGGCCACAGCGTGATCCTCCACGGCTGCATCGTCGGCGATCGCTGCCTCATCGGCATGGGATCGATCCTCCTCGACAACTGCGAGATCGGCGCTGGATCGGTGATCGCCGCGGGCAGCGTCGTCACCGCGCGCACCAAGGTCCCGCCGCGCTCGCTGGTGCGCGGCACGCCCGCGAAGGTCATCCGCGAGGTCACCGAGCAAGAGGGCCTGCTCGGCGTCATGGGCGCGGGCCACTACGTGAACGACGCGCGCCGCTACCTCGCCATCTGCGGCGATCCTGACGAGGCGTCGCGCGCGCGACGCGACGAGCGCGGCTCGGCGCGCGAGGCGGCCGACGCGATCGAAGAGGACGAGCGCCGCGCGCGGGCCCTCGATCTCGGCAGCGACCGCGACGCCAACGAGGACTGAGCCGTGAAGATCACCGTCAACGGAGATAGCCTTGAAATCAAGGCCGAGACGACGGTTCGGGGCTTGATCGAGCTGCTCGGGCTCGGCGATGGCCCGGTCGCCGTCGAGCGAAACGGCGCGATCGTCCCGCGCGCCGAGCACGCGGGCGCGGCGCTCGCCGAGTCCGACGTGGTCGAGATCGTCCACTTCGTCGGCGGCGGCTGAGCGGGCGCACCGCTTTCGTTTCAGCCTGCACTGACATCATCGTGCTGGGATCACGCAACCTCGGCGCTCGCCTGCACACCTGAGGTATATTCCGCGCCGTGACCACCGAGTTGACTCCCCTGCCGGGGGACTCCCAGCCTTCTTCTGCGCCCACCTCCACGCCGACTCCGTCCGCCGCCTTCATCGACACGGGCGATCCGGCGCAGTACCTGAACCGCGAGCTGTCCTGGCTCGAGTTCAACGCGCGCGTGCTCGCGGAGGCTGGCTCGTCGGAGGTCCCGCTCTTCGAGCGCCTGAAGTTCCTCGGGATCTTCTTCTCCAACCTCGACGAGTTCTTCATGGTCCGCGTGGCCGGGCTGCAGGCTCAGATCCTGCGCACGATCACCGAGCTTCCGCCCGACGGCCTGCTCCCGCACGAGCAGCTCGTGGCGATAAGCTCCCGCGTCCACTCGCTCGTCGACTCGGCCTACAAGCTCTTCAACGCCGAGGTCATGCCCGCGATGAAGCGCGCCGGCATCGTGATCATGCGCCCGGAAGAGCTCGCCCCGCTCGAGCTCGCCGCCCTCGACGAGCGCTTTCGCACCGACATTTTCCCGGTATTGACGCCGCTGGCGATCGATCCCGGCCACCCGTTCCCGCACCTCCGCAACAAGACGATCAACCTCGGGATCATGTTCTCGCGGGAGCACGACGGCCAGGAGCCGGGCTTCGGCGTGATCCAGGTCCCGGCGATGCTGAGCCGCCTGATCCGCGTCCGCGTCGAGGGCACCATCCGCGCGTTCGTGCTGCTCGAAGACGTGATCGCCCGCCACGTGACCGAGTTCTTCCCGTCGGCGCGCCTCCGCGGCACCTACGCGTTTCGCGTCACGCGCAACTGGGATCTCGAGATCGACGAAGAAGAAGGCGAGGATCTCCTCCAGACGATCCAGGCCGAGCTCCGCCGCCGCGATCGCGGCAACGCGGTGCGGATCGAGATCGGCATCATCGGCATCGGAGAGGGCGTCGACGCCAGCGTGCAGCGCCTCTGCCGCGCCATCCACGTCGATCCCGCGCTCGACGTCTACCGCGTCCAGGGGCCGCTCTACATCACCGATCTGCTCGGGATCACGGCCGACGACGAGCGACGCGAGCACCGCGACGAGCCCTTCGCCTCCCAGGTCACCCCGCCGATGCGCGAGGTCGACGACATCTTCGCCGTCATCCGCGAGCGCGACGTGCTCCTCCACCACCCGTACGACTCGTTCGATCCGGTGGTGGAGTTCGTCTCCCGCGCCGCCGACGATCCCAACGTCCTCGCCATCAAGCAGACTCTGTACCGGACCGGCGGCGACTCGCCGATCCTCAAGGCGCTGGCGCGAGCGGCCGAGTCCGGCAAGCAGGTGACCGCCATCGTCGAGCTCAAGGCCCGCTTCGACGAGGCCAGCAACATCCAGTGGGCGCGCACCCTGGAGCAGAGCGGCGTGCAGGTGATCTACGGCCTCCTCGGCCTGAAGACGCACGTCAAAGCCCTGCTCGTCGTCCGCCGCGAGAAGGCCGACAGGCTCCGTCGGTACGTCCACCTCTCCACCGGCAACTACAACCCTCAGACGGCGCGGCTCTACACCGATCTCGGCCTCTTCACGGCCAACCGCGAGATCGGCGAAGACGTCACCTCGCTCTTCAACCTGCTCACGGGCTACAGCGCTCCTTCCAAGTGGAACCGCCTCGTGGTCGCGCCGCTCGGCCTGCACGAGGCCGTCCTCGGCCTGATCACCCGCGAGGCCGCCCACGCGCGCGCCGGGCGCCCCGCGCAGATCATCGCCCAGATGAACTCGCTCGTGGACGTCGACGTGATCGACGCGCTCTACCGCGCCTCGCAGGCCGGGGTGGACATCAAGCTCAACGTCCGTGGCATCTGCTGCCTGCGGCCGGGGATACCGGGGCTCTCGGATCGCATCCACGTGCGGGCGATCATCGACCGCTTCCTCGAGCACACCCGCGTCTTCCGCTTCCTCAACGGCGGCAGCGAAGAGGTCTACATGTCGAGCGCCGACTGGATGCCTCGCAACTTCCACCGCCGGGTCGAGGTGCTGATTCCGATCCTCGACGCCAGCGTGCGCGAGCGGATCACCGGCAACATGGATATCCTCTTCGCCGACAACGTGAAGACCTGGGAGCTCAACCGCGAGGGCAAGTACCTGCGGCATGTCGCCCCGGTGGGCGCTCCTGCGGTGCGCGCGCAACACCGCTTCACCGAGCTCGCCCGCGAGCGCGCCAAGCTCACCGATCCGCTGATGCGCACCGGGAGGTTTCACATTCTCCAGGTACCTCCGAGCCTGGCGGAAGAGGCGCGTCGGACCAAGAACGGGAAGAAGAAGAAGCTCCAGTAGCGAGCCGCGGTGACGATCGGGGGACTTTGCGGCGTCGTTCGGGGTAGAACGCGCCGCATGAAGACCCACGCGGCCGCTGCTACGCGCCCTCGCTCCGGCCTCGGCCTCGTCACGTCGGTGCGCGCGCGCGGCCGCGGGATCATCGTGCTCGCGGGGCCGTCGTCGTGCGGCAAGGGAGCGGTCGCGGCCGCGCTGCGCAAGACGCTGCACCTGCCCCCCGAGAACCACCTCTCGATGGGCGAGGCGCTGCGCGAGATCGTCGACAAATCCGCGGCGGATCCCTCGTTTCGCGCCACCGTCGGCGAGCGCTACGGCGTCCACGCCGACCGCGGCATCTTCGACGCCGGGGTGACGCCGCCCGCGATCGTGCAGAAGGCGCGGCAGTACGAGGGCGAGCTCCGCGAGCGCTTCGGCCCGAACCCGACGCAGGTCGACTGGCTCTCGCTCTGCGTGACGGCGGGCCTGCTCGTGCCCGACGCGTGGAGCGAGCGGATCATCGAGGGCGTGATCGCCGCGCGCGCCGCGCAGGACGAGGTGCTGATCCTCCTCGACGGTTACCCGCGCACCGAGGTCGCCGCGCGCCACGTGCTCGATCTGTCGTCGCGCCTCGGCATCGGGATCCTGAAGGTGATCCACCTCAGCATCAGCAAGGGCGAGATGCACCGGCGCGCCCTCGGCCGCGCCCGCATGGACGACACCGAGCAGATGCTGGAGCGTCGTTATCAGTTCTACATCGACCACGTGCAGCCCGCGATGGAGACGCTCAAGGCCAACCTCGGCAGCCACTCGGTCGCGCTGATCGACGCGCAGCAGCCCTCGTATCTGCCCGACGGTAGCCTCGATCTCGAGGGCTCGGTCCGCAACGTCGCCCACGCGGTGCTCGTCGCGCTCGGGGTCTCGCGGCACATCCTCGATCACCTCGAAGAGGGCCCGACCACCGGCCCCGCTTGACCGATTCTTTTTGCTCGCGTTCGCGGGTGGGAGCGCTCGATACTCGCGATCGAGGTGGCTCCCATCATGCGTGCAGCGGCATTTCTCGGCGGCTCCGGGCTCGCGACTCTCGTCCTCCTTTTCGCGCCGGTGGTGTATGCCGGGGAAGGGGACGCGGGCGCGCCCTTCGGCATGTTGCCCATCGTCGACGAGGTAACGGTCGGCGATCCGGCGGATCCCCACCCGATCTACGAGGATCCCCCGGGCGCGACCCAGGTCGGCATGGTGCTCGGACAGCCGGCGCGATCGATGGCGATGGCCGACGCCGCGCGGGTGTTCGCGTACAAGATCGGCGCGGGAAAGGGCCTCGTCGCGGGGCAGACGTACCTGCTCGTCGTCGATTATCCCGAGGACGCGTCACGGCAGATGGTGATCGTCAACCGCGGCAACGACGCGACCCGGACGCTCGCCACGGGGCAGACGATCGGTGACGCGCGCGAGTCGTACACCTACCCTGCGCCCGAGTCGGTGAAATACCCGCTCTCGGGAAAGTGGGAGACCTACCGCTCGATGTTCGTGCTCCACGAGCGCTTCCAGGGCGTCAAGGGCGTGCGCGACGCCGACAAGCTCGTTTACCCGGACAAGCCCGCGGACGGCTTCTGGGTGGCGATTGGCCAGTTCCGCAAGAAGGACTCTCCGCTCGACGCCGGCGCCTCGGTCGCCCACATCCGCCTCTACGCGGTGCCCTCGCCCGAGAAGCTCGATCTCGCCGTCAATTACCCTCCGACCGAGCTCCCGCGGCGTCACGTGTTCTGGCGCGAGGAGATGGCCGATATCGCGATCTCCTCGGGCGATCCCCAGACCCGCGCCTTCGCGAAGTCGATCGACTGGTACGACGCCAAGATGAAGCTGGCGCGGTTCCTCGGGGTCAACACCTTCACCAAGGACTTGATGGAGTTCGGCTACAACCAGAACTGGGACTCCACCCCGCACGGCGGCAACGCCTGGGTGAACCAGGGCAATCAGCCCGAGCTGTGGGGGCAGATCGTCGACGCGGCGACCAAGAACGGGATGAGCGTGCTGCCCTATTACGAGTACGCGGGCGCGAAGGGCGGCGGCACGAACGGGGTGGCCTCGTACGGGTATCAGCGGCACTGTCGCCCGCTCGGCGATCGGCCCAACGACGCGTTCTCGGACGTCTCGTGGTCGGAGGACGCCTGCATCGACGTGAGCGATCCCGCGGCCCTCGACGACGTGAAGAACGTGCTCGACGCGACGATTGGCATCTTCAAAGACAAGGCCTCGTTCGTCGGCGCGTGGTTTCGCACCCGCTCGACCAACTGGCCGGTGAGCTTCGCCGACGAGACGCTGGGCCGCTTCGGCGCCGAGGAAAGCGCCGGAGTCACCCCGACGCGTGATCAGCTCAAGGCCGACGCGGCCCTGCTCCAGAAGTACTACGGGTGGTGGTTCGGCAAGCGGCGCGACTACCTGGTGGCCATTCGCGACTGGCTCCGTGTCAATGCGGCTCCCGACGCGTCGGTGCTCTTCACGTCGTACATCGAGGAGTCGCTGCACGCGCCCGAGTACTCGGACTGGGCCACGCCCACCGACGATCTCCCGAGCTGGAACACCGTCAACGGCACCGATCCCTGGAAATACCGCTTCAATCCGCTCGACTGGAGCCAGTACGTGAGCGACGGGAAATTCCTGGAGATGGTCACCAGGATGAAGCCGCCTTCGGCAGACACCCTCGCGAGCCACGGCGCCGAGAACGATCACAGCGCACCTCCCGCGGATCCTGGCCTGTATGCCACCGTGGACGACGTCTACATGACGATGCCGTTCAGCCGCCTGTTCACCGTCTCTTCGGCCGCCGCGTTCGATGCGTTCCGCGAGAAATCGGGCCTGGCGATGGTCCGCCATTTCAAACTCAACGAGGAGGACGGGCAGAACCCCGGCGGCGATGGCCCGATGAGCAAGACGCTCGGCTACTTCGTGTCCGACGTCGATCACGCCGGCCCGTACTCGATGCTGGCCGAGGCGCGCGCCGTGGGCTACGGCGATCCGCGCTTCATTGGCTATCTGTCGTCGAGCAACTTCAGCCGCGGCTTCCCCGAGTACACGCGGGCGTTCGACGCGGCGTTCCTCGCGCTCCCGGCGCTGCCGAGCGTGCTTCAGGCGGGCGCAGCCGGAGATCCCGAGGTGATGGTCCGCGCGATCACGACGCCGAAATACGGTACGTACTACGCCGTGGTGAACGTGGGAATGACGTCGAAGAAGGATGTGAAGGTCACCCTCGCCGCGGACGGCGCGGCGCAGGATCTCGTCACCGGCGGGGCGATTGATCGCAACGCAGGCGCCGTGACACTCTCGTTCTTCCCGGGGCAGCTCTACGCTCTTCACGTCGGCGCTCCGGTGACGACGAGCAGCACGAGCACCGGTGTGGGCGCGGGCGGCAGCAGCGGAGTCACCGGCGGAGCGGGCGGCAGCGGAGGCGCGGGCTCCGCGAGCGGCGGATCGAGCGGCTGTGGATGTCGCATCGGCGGCGAGGGTGAGCCCGCAGGAGGTGCGCTGGTGCTCGCCGCGGGCGCGATGATTCGCGTGCTACGTCGACGCCGCCGCAATCGTCAAGTCAGCACCTGATCAACAGGCCCCCGGGAAAGTGCAAGGGAGGAGGTACATTCCTCCCACGCACATCTGATCGGGGAAGTGCTGGTCGGTCCCGCTCTGGTTGTCGAACGAACAGTCGAGCTGGAACGACTGGGTCTCGTCGACCACGATCTTCTGCACGTCGAAGAGGGCCGGCTTGGGCTCGGACCAAGTGGTGGTCTCGAAGAGGAGCTGGCCAGTCTCTTTCACGCTCATCTTGAAATGCGCGCCGCCCAAGAGAGAGTGACCGGAGCCGGGCAGCGGCAACAGCGAGGTTGCCTATTTTGTGATCTTGTCGGGATCGCCGAGGAACTCGAAATGCATCGTGTCTTCGAGCGTGTCGTTGCCGAGCCAGTCGAAGCCGAATCGCTCGAACGCCTTGATCCAGGCCTTCGGGAGGGTGGTGCGCTTCGTCACGTCACCGGGGTTCTTGCAGATCGGGTTGTTCGGCCAGGGCTCGACGCACTTGCAACAAGGGTTCTTGTCGGGATCGATGTCGATCGCGATGCCGTAGAGGTGATTGGACACCTCGACCCCGCGGTAGGTGTTGGATTCGCGGAAGCCGCCAATCGCCCGCGGCTTGTAGCGCGAGGCGCCCGTGGCCGTCTTGAGGAGGCGCTTCTCGACGCAGGCCAGGGCGGGAGCGATCTTGGCGTGGATCGAGATCGGCAGCCCCATGAAGTGGACTGTCTTGGCCTGGGAGTGCGAGCTCGTCCCGGCGGCATGAGCGGTGTCGTCGTCGGGGAAACCGTAGCGCTCGGTCCGCCAGCGGACGGCCTCGGCCTGCTTCTTCGTGTCGATCATCCCCTTCTGCAGGAAGGATCGTCGCTCGAGGAACTTCTGCGGCGGCTGGACGCGGCAGCCGTACTCGAACACGCCGCGCGCGCCGCTGTGGCCCTTGGCGAAGGCCGAGGGCTCGCCCGCGAGGTCCCACGCGCCCACGGTGACGAGGCCCACCGCCGCGGCGACGAGGGCGCGCGGCAAGGCGCGTGATCCTGAGCGATTTTCGAGGAGGGAACCCACGCGGGGTTCATAGACGAAGACCCCCGGGGGCGCCATTCAATGGGCGCGGCCCCGGGGTGTCGAATTTCAGCTCACGGCGTGACGGTGAGCGTGGGGAGCTGCGTGTTGACGCACGATCCGCTGCTGCAATCGGCCGCGGCGTTGCACTGGACACAGCTGCTGCCGGCGTTGCAGACGACGCCGCCGTTCTGTGCGCAAGTGGTCCCGAGCGCTACCGGCGTGTGCACGGGAGCACCGTTGACGCACGCGTCCATGGTGCACTGATTACCGTCGGTCGAGGGATCGTTCGCGTCGGTGACGCTGACGATCGCACCGGCGCCGTTGCACTGGTTCACGTGGCAGTCGCCGCCGAGCTGCATCGTGGTGAGGGTGCCCGCCGGCTGGAACGCTAGGCCGCAGGCGCCGCCCGTGCAGGTGCGCGACTGACACTCGGTATCCATTCCAGGGCAATCGGTGGCCATGTTGCAGCCAAGGCATGCTCCCATGCTGTTGCAGACGAGGCCGACGCCGCACGAGGTGCCCTGAGGGAGCGCCGGGTTCGAGGGGACGCCGGCCGTGCACACGTCGCTGTGCAGGCCTTCCCGTCGACAGGAACATCGGCATCGTTCACGGCGCTCGTGACGGCGCCGTTGCCATCGCAGACCTCGTCCTCGCAGTTGCCGACGGTCTGCATCGCGGCCTTGGTGCCCGCGGGGACCATCGTGGTGCCGCACTGGCTCGCGACGCAGGTGGCCGTGATGCAGACGCTGCCCGTGGCGGGGCAATCGACACTTCGCCGCCGGTACCGGCGCCCGACGTGCTACTTCCTGCGAGGGAGTCGCTTCCGCAGCCGAGGGCGGATGGAAGTAGCGCGAGGGCGGAGGCGACTGCGAGATGGATAGGAGCAAGGCGCATGTTGGTTGTGCCAACATACCGCAGGTCGGGGGCGGTGGGTGAGGGGATCCACCGGGAGCACGCGAAGAAATGAAGCGAGGGCCGCTTGTCGTGCGCGCTGGGAAGGTTGTAGTGTCGCCTCGCGCCGAATTTATGCAGCCCGGCGACGTCGTTCGAGCGCGATTGAAGGTCCTTCCCTCGCCCGCCCATCACCACCCGAGGTTCACGCACTCATGAGCATCGATATCACCCGCCCGCACATCGGCCGTATCTACGATTACGTGCTCGGTGGCACCCACAACCACGAGGCGGATCGTCGCGCGGCCGAGGCGATCCTCGAGCTCGTGCCAGCTTATCCGCGCTGGGCGCGCCTCAATCGCTCCTTTCTCGGCCACGTGGGTAAGCGCTGGGCGGCGCTCGGGGTGACGCGGGTCCTCGACCTCGGGTCGGGCCTACCCACCCAGGGGCACTTCAACGAGCACCTGCCCGGCGCCAAGATCCTTTTCACCGACTTCGATCCGCTCACGGTCGCGCAGGCCCAGCAGCTCCTCGCGTACACGTCCGACACGGCCTATGCCCTGATCGACCTCACGGACCCGGACGCGCTCCTCGAGCAGGCGTCCTTCTTCTTCGAGGCCGAGCGGCGCCTCGCCGTGGGCTGCATCGGTATCATGTACTTCCTCTCCGACGACCAGATCCGGAGTCTGATGCAGCGCCTTCATGCCTTCTGCGCGCCTGGCAGCGTGATGGCGCTCAGCTTCCACCAGATGCCGGAAGGTCCCGACGCCGAGCTCATCAAGCAGGCGCTCGCCGAGTCCGCGCGGCACGCCCGGGTCAACTTCTACCTGCGCACGCCGGAGCAGATGGCCGAGCTCGTGACCCCGTGGCGCACCGTCGTCACGCGGCCCCTTCAAGAATGGGTCCGCGACGTGGCCGCTCCCGTCATCCGTCCCGAGGATCCCATCCATCGTCTGACGCTCTTCGGCGCCTTCGCGGAGCATTGAGAGAGTGGCCGTTGATCGGCCACTCTGGAAATTCAGGCCAGACTCCGAGCCGCCGGGTCCGGTGACGCGTCACCACCTCGTCGCTCGCTCGCCGACGCCCTCTCGACCAGCCCGGGCGCTCGCGTGCCCCGCGACAGCGATGCCAGGGCTGGCGCGCGGCGACTCCCCTCGAACCGTCGAAAACCCCTGCAAACGCCGGCGGCACAGCCCGTGCTTTACCGGCAATCCTACCTCGACGGAGCGATCGCGCCCCGCCGGGACACGCCTCGTCTTGCTTGCTTTTGCTTGCTTTGCCTCCTCTTTCTTCTCCGTAGCTTCTCTTTGCTTGCACGGGAGCTTTGATGGACGACGAGATTCGATACCTCGGGCCGCGGCGCGCCCGGCGCCCCTACCTGCGTGAGCATGGCTTCGCGGCCTCGCTCGTCGCGGCGGGGCTCGGGTGCGCCGCGCTTGTTGCGGCGTGCAGCGAAGGCTCGAACGACAATGGCCCTGGCGCCACGGGCGGGGGATCGACGGTCGGCTCCGGTGGTGGCCCGTCCACCGGAGTCGGCGTCACGAGCGGTGGACCGGTCGACGCCGGCCTCCCGCCCGAGAAAGAGGTCGAGTCGAGCTACGGCGCCCCCGTGGCGACTGGCAAGTACGTCTGGGTGGCCAACCCCAGCAGCGGCCGCGTCGCGTACATCGACGCGGTTACCCTGGAAATCAAGCTCGTCGACGCCGGCAACGGCCCCACGTACGTGGCCGCCGTGCCGGACGCCAAAGACGACGTCGCGCTCGTCCTCAACGTCCTCTCCAGCGACGCGACCCTGCTGCGCGCCTCGTCGAAAGGGCTCACGGCGCTGTCGATCCCCGTCCCGTCCTCGGGCAACGGGTGGTCCGTCTCGGCCAATGGCCACTGGGCCGTCGCCTGGACGAGCTCGCGCTCCATCAAGAGCCCTGATCCGGTGGAGGGATATCAGGACATCACCGTCCTCGACCTCACCCCCGGCGCCGAGAAGGCCACTCCGCTGACCGTCGGCTATCGCCCCTTCGCCGTCAGCTTCGACGCCGGGTCCGGGCGCGCCTTCGCCGTCACCGAGGATGGCGTCAGCGTCGTCTCGCTCGACGGCCCCGGGGGGCCGGCGGTGATCAAGAACATTGCCTTCTCGGACCCGCCGCCGGCGCTCGCGCCCGACGTCTCGATCACGCCGGACGGCGCCTATGCGCTCCTCCGCAGCGACCAGCCGAGCATCGGAGTCCTCTCGCTCTCGGATGGCGTCCGCGTCGACGTCCCGCTCCCGGGCAAGCCCACGGATCTCGATCTCTCGGCCGATGGAACCCGGGCCGTCGCCGTGATCCGCGACACGAGCCAGGTGGCGCTGCTGCCGGTGCCGGGCGTCTTCACCAGCCCGCAGAGTGTCACTCTCGTCACCGTCGACGCCCTGATTGGATCCACCTCGCTCGCGGCGCAGGGCTCGAAGGCGTTCTTCTACACCAACGCGGTCTCGAGCCCGCTGCTCGCGGTGATGGACACCCTGGCGGCGCCGCCCACCTCGCGCGTGATCAAGCTGCGCGCGCCGATCCTCGCCGTCTTTCCCACGCCGGACGGGTCGCACGCGCTCGTCCTCCACGACGCGCTCTTCGACGCGGGATCGCACTACCCCGCGGCGTTCAGCGTGGCCCCGATCGCCCTGGATCTGCCGCCCAAGATCGTCGGTCTCGACGCCCCGGTGATCTCGATCGCCGTGGCGCCCGCGGGGGATCACGGGCTCATCGCCACCGGCGATCAGGCGACTGGCATCTACCAGCTCGTCGTCGCCAGCATGCCTTCGCTCGCCGTGCAGAAGCTCCCGCTCGCGAGCCTGCCGATCGCCGCGGGCATCGTCGCGGGCGCCAATCGCGGCTTCGTCGCGCAGAAGCACCCCGACGGCCGCATCACCTTCGTGAACCTCGAGACGGGTGACGCCCGCACCCTGACCGGGTTCGAACTCGGCACTCAGGTCGTCGACGGAAGCAAATGAACACCCGACCTTCCCCGAGACGCCCTCTCGGTTCTGCCTTCCTCCTCGGCGCGCTTGCCACGCTTCTCCCGGCCTGCGGCGACCGCGACGCGGTGTGGGGCGCCGCTCCCGCGCCGGTGATCGCTCACGGCCTCGACGGCTCGGCTGCGTTCGTCGACGTCGGCGCCGAGCGCGTGCTGCTCACGCCGGTCGAGCCCGATCTCACCCTCGCTCCCGTCTCGGTGCCCGTGCGCCGCGGGTACGCCACGTCGGAGGCCACGCGTGACGGCTCGGCGCTCCTCGTCCTCGCCCGCGGCGACGTGCCGCGCCAGAAGGCCGACGACGAGAAGCCGGGATTGACGATGATCGCCGGCGGGACGACTCCGCACCTCCTCAGGACGTACGATATTTCGGATCCGCTGTCGGGGCTGGCGATCGATCCCGAAGGGCACTTTGCCGTCATCTATCCTTCGGCGGCGGACTCGTCGTTCGTCGCCAACCCCAACGAGCTCGCCGTCGTCGATCTGGCCACGCCCCCGGGCCCGGGCAACCCGGTGTCGCTCACGCTCCGCAGCTTCGGCGGCCGCCCCGAGTCGCTGGTCTTCACGCCGACTCTGGTGCTCCCCGGCGGCGCGCGCCGCTTGCTGGTCGTGCTCACGGATCGCGACGTCGGCCTCATCGATCTCGCCGACCCCGCGAGCGGCGATGTCACGGTGCGACTCAGCACCACGGGCTCGCGCGTGACGCCGGTGCAGATCGCCGTCAGCGACGGGGATCCCACGCGGAGCGACGACGCGCGACTCGCCATCCGCCTCGCCGGCGATCCGAGCGTGATCCTCGTCGACCTGCTGGCCTCGACCGCGAGCGACTCTGCCCACGATTTCAAGCCCACACCGAACGTGGTGCTCGCCTCCGGGCCGCCGAGCGACGTGGCCTTCGTCAACACCGATGGTGGGCTCCGCCTCGCGGCGCTCGTGCCCTCGAAGCAGAGCCTCTCGCTCATCGATCCGGCGACGGGCGTCTCCAAGGACGTCGCGCTCGACGCGCCGTACGAGCACCTCTCGCTCGTGACTGGCATCGTCGGCGGCCCCGCCTCGGGCGCCGACGTGGCCTTGCTCTGGTCGGCGTCGAGCCCGTTCATCTCCTTCGTCGCCCTCGGATCCACGGCCGGCAAGCCCTACAAGAGCGTAGAGCGCCTGCAGCTCGAGCAGCCCGTCGCCCGGGTGATCGACGTGCCCGCGCCCAACGATCGCTTGAAGATCCTCGCCGCCGCGGATGGCCGCGCGTTCTTCGTGCTCGACCTCATCGCCCGCACCGCCTCGCCGATCGTTTCGTCGGCGTTCGGCATCGACTTCACCGTCTCTGCCGACGGACAGCGCTCCTGGCTGCTCGCGCCCGGCGGGTCCGATCTCGCGGCGCTCAGCCTCTCCAGTTTGCACCCGCAGAACTTCTCGCTCGGCTCACCGCTGCAGGCGGCCTTCGAGGTCGGCCGGCGCGGCGGCGGGCGCGCGCTCCTCGCGGTTCACTCCGACGGTGATCTCGGCGTTACCGTGCTCGACGGCGAGCATCCCTCTCTCGAGACCGCGGTGGAGTATCAAGGCCTTCTGCTCGGGAGTCTCCGATGAGCGCTCACACCCTCCTCGGCGCCGCGGCGCTCGCGGCGATGATCACGGCTCCTCTCGTGGCCCACGCGGACGCGGGCGTCACCGCGGGCGTCGCCCCGACCCGGGATATCGCCGCGCCGGCAAAGGCTTCTCCGGCCTGGCGCGCGCCGGAGATCAACCTCGCCTTCGGGCTGCGCACCATGGTCATGCCGAGCGCCGGGCTCGATCCCTTCTCCACGAACGACAGCGTCGCGCAGCTCTCGCTCGCCGCCGGGCCGACGCTGCTGCGCCGGGGCGCCGTCTCGATAGCGGCCCTCGCCGAGTGGGATTACGGCGACAAAGAGGGCACGGCGCGCACCGACGTGACGTCGCTGACGATGCATCGACTCGGGATCGGCCTCGAGACCCGCTTGCAGCTCGCCCGTCGACTCATGATCTTCGCCAGGCTCTCTCCGGCCGCGGTGAACCTGCGGGGCTCGATCACCGACGCTGGCATTCCCCGGCCGCTGGTGGCGCGGACCTGGACGTGGGCGCTCGACGCCACCGCGGGCCTCGGCGTGATGATCGCGAACACCGGCCCGCGCGAGGCGCCGACGTCGCGATTCTGGTTCACGGGCGAGCTGGGCTATGGCTTCGCGGGCGAGGCCACGATGACCTATGCGCCCGACTCCGACGCCGCAGATCCCCGCAAATATGGCTCGATCATGCTCCCGGCGCTCCGCCCGTCAGGGGCGCTCGGGCGGCTCGCGATGGTCGTCGCATTCTGATTCACCCGGCGCGACAGCGAAGCTTGTCGCTGGCACCGTGAGGGCGGGTTATTCTCGCCGCCATGTACGCTGGCCACCTCGATCTCACGATGCCTCTCGTCTGGACCGTCGACGACGCGCTCCCTCTCGACGTCTGCGCGGAGTACGCGCGCCGCATCCGCGAAGGCGCCACCGAGATCGCTCCGATCGTCGGCCATGGCGGCGGCCCGGAGATCGATCTCGCCGTGCGCAACAACACCCGCACGATGTGGGACGACGTCGACGAGGCCAACGGGCTGCTCGCGCGCGTGGCGTCGAGCGTCCCACCCGTGCTCTCGGGGATGAAGCTCGCGGGCGCCAACCCGCGCCTGCGCCTCTATCGCTACGGCCCCGGCGAACGCCACGGCGCGCACTGGGACACCGTCGTCGAGCTCGACCACGGCGTGCGCAGCCTCCTCACGCTGGTGTTCTATCTCAACGATGGATTCGCGGGCGGCGACACCGATTTCCCCGAGCTGTCGCGGCGGATCGTCCCGCGCGCGGGCACGGCGCTGCTCTTCCAGCATCGCATCTTGCACGAGGCGAGCGAGGTGCTCTCGGGCGAGAAGCTGGTGCTCCGAACCGACGTACTCTACGGGCCCGCGAGCGCGGATCCACGATGATCGCCGGCCCGATCGAGGACACCACGATGCGGCTCCCGTCGGGGCGCGCGCTGGCGTTCACCACCTGGGGCGACCCGGGCGGCGGCGTCGTCTTCTACCTTCATGGCACCGGCCACTCGCGCCTCTTCTGCCCTGATCCAGAGGGTACTTTGCGCGCCGGCGTGCACCTCATCGCGAGCGATCGCCCCGGCGTCGGCGGGTCGGACCCCCACCGCGGCCACACGCTCGAAGGCGGCGCGCGCGATCTCGTCGATCTCGCCGATCACCTTGGAATCGAGCGCTTCGGCGTGGTCGACGACTGGATCCGTCGACTCGCGCGCCCGATCGTGACGCTCTGGCCCGACGTCGGGCACCTCGGCGTGGCGCGGCGCTGGGTCGAGGTCGTGGCGGCGATCCACCCGGAGCGTTGTTCTCCACGAACACGGTAAGATGCTGTTCTGGTCACCGTCGGATGTCAGCGACGAGCCCACGATCGGTCCATGGAGGGTAAAAATTCCATGTTCGCGGGAGAAAGGAATTGACGCGACGAAGTGACAGGCGTGCAATCGACACTGCGCCGAGGATGGGTTTCCGTGTCGCCCGGGTGGCCGCCACGAAGCATGTCAGTCGACGCAACGCTCCTCCTCACTTCCTCCGCTCCGGCGCACTTTCCCTCAAAGGACGTCCCAATGGCACAGCCAATCAAGCATCGACGACGAACGGGATGGGAGAACGGGCGCCTGCTCGGCGTGTCCGCCGTGCTCGCCCTCACGGCGGGCGCCTGCATCGGCAAGATCGGCCCCAACGGCGCGAACGAGTCGACGGGCACCGGCGGCGCGGCGGCGATGTCGGGCTCGGGCGGTGACGGCGGCGGCCCGTACGTCGAGAAGTTCCCGTACGAGCGGGTCTCTCCTCGTCTCTACGTCTCGAAGGTGAAGAACCTCCTCATCGGCCAGGCGGCCACCGAGGAAGAGATCTCCGCCGTCGAGAAGGACCCGAAGGCTCTCCGCGCCATGGTCGACGCCTGGTTCGTCAAGCCCGACGCCCAGGACAAGTTCTTCAGCTTCTTCCAGAAGGCGTTTCAGCAGACGCAGATCGGCGTCAACGACTTCGTCGATCAGGGCGGCGTCGCCAACAACAAGGACACCACCGTCCTCATCGCTGCCCGCGAGATGTTCGCGCGCACGGTGCTCAAGGGCCTCGCGGACGGCAAGCCGTTCACCGACACGGTGACGACTCACACGTTCATGATGACGCCCGCCCTCATGGCGTTCTATCTCTACATTGATCAGACGCTGACGGACGATCTCGGCAAAGCCACCCCGAGCGTGCCCAAGGCCGATGGAACGATCGGGTCGACCATCGACTCCTGGGCCACGTACGACCCGACGATGATGGCGCCGCCGGTCACGCTCGACATGGTGCTCGACCCCAAGAGCCCGCATTACATGCACTTCCCGGTGCCGGCCGCGTTCGGCTGCAACATGCCGGTGCTCGACGGGACTGGCCACGTCACGCTCGACGCGATGGGCAAGGTCATCACCACGCCGATGCCCTACAACGAGCGTCAATACGCCGGCACCGCGGCCGTCTTTGCGCTCCTCTTCGGCACGGCGCCGATGGGCGGCGTCAAGGCGAGCGAGCCGCCGGCGCCGCCGATCCCGGCCGACGTGCCGGCCAGCGACAAGGGCAAGTACTCCATTCAGTGCGACGGCACGCAGAACTTCAAGGCCCTCTACACCGCGGAAGACTCGATCTGGCGCCCCGTCACCATCCGCGCGCCGATGGCGGGCGAGAAGCTGACTCCCTTCTACGACCTCAAGACGCTGCGCACGAAGAACGAGATCGTCTCGCGCATGCCCCGCGTCGGGTTCTTCAGCACGCCGGCCTTCTTCGCCAACTGGGCGACGAACAAGAGCAACGAGGCCCGCGACGCGATGAACCAGACGCTGGTCGTCGCCATCGGCAAGAGCATCAACCCGGTCGACAAGGGCACCTCCACCGTGCTCGACACCGGCGTCGACGGCGAGCACTCGGACCCGAACAGCCCCTGTTACAGCTGTCACCAGACGATGGATCCGATGCGGCTCATCTTCCGCAAGACGTTCACCTACAGCTACCATGTGCAGCAGAACCCGGCGCAGCTGTTCGCCACGTCGACGTTCGACTTCCTCGGCGAGAAGGCCGGCCTCACCTCGCTCGACGATCTCGCCCAGACGCTGATCAAGCACCCTCGCTACCCGATCGCCTGGGTCCAGAAGCTCTGCTACTACGCGAACTCCGACGCTTGCTCCGAGGACGATCCGGAGTTCCTTCGCATCGCCAAGGCCTTCGCCGACAGCAACTTCGACTTCCACACCCTCGTTGGAGAGCTGTTCTCCTCGCCGATCATCACCGGCGCCGAGAAGACGAAGACCCGCGTCGACTTCGGCGAGACGGTGAGCATCGCGCGGCAAGACCACCTCTGCGCCTCGCTGACGAACCGCCTCAAGCTGCCGACGAACGTCTGCGGCTCGATCACCAACCCGACGCAGGCCCAGGCCGTCGCCAACAACATCCCCTCGGACGGCTACCTCCGCGGCGCCGAGGCTCCGGCCCTCTCCACGGATCCCACGCTGTTCTTCCGCGGCGCCGGCGAGACCATCTGCCAGATCGCGGCCGACCTCGTCGTCGACAAGGCCCCGATGAGCCTTTACAGCAGCGCCAAGAAGGATCAGGCCATCACCGACTTCGTGGGCAACATCATGGGCCTCGCCACGGGCGACCCGACGGCGGCGCCCGCGATGCAGATCCTGCAAGACCACTACGACGCGGCCATCGCCGCCAAGGCCACGCCGACCGACGCGCTCAAGAGCACGTTCGTCCTCGCCTGCACCTCGCCCACCTCTCTGGCCATGGGCCTGTGACGGAGAAGCCAATGATTACCCGACGAGACGCTCTCCGTGGTGGCCTGCTCGGCGCAGGCATGCTCGGCCTGCGCGCGATGGCGACTGGCCTTCCGATGTCGTTCCTCCTCAACCCCAGCATCGCTCGCAGCGACGAGGCCTGCGCGGCGATGGACGCCTCGCAGTTCCTCATCCTGTCGATGTCGGCGAACGGCGACGCGCTCAACTGCAACGTGCCGGGCACCTACGATCTCCCGGCCACGTTCGCGTCCGGGACGATCAACCACCCCGACACGCCCGAGATGGCGCCCAAGTCGCTCAAGCTCGGCGCGACGATGTACACCGCGGCGACGCCCTGGGCTTCGCTGCCGCAGGCGGTCCTCGACCGCACGAGCTTCTTCCACCACCGCACCCAGACTGCCAATCACGGCGAGCTGGGCAAGGTGCTGAAGCTGTTCGGTCAGCTCCGCCGCGGCGAGGAGATCGTCTCCTACTACTCGAAGAACCTCTCGCAGTGCTTCAAGACGGTGCAGCCGCAGCCGGTCACCATCGGCGGCGAGACGGCGAGCTACGGTGGGCGCTACCTGCCGAACCTCACGCCCACCGGCCTCAAGGCCATCCTCACGGGCCCGACCGGCATCACGAAGGACCTCCAGGGCCTGCGCGATTCCAGCCTCGACAAGCTCAATGCGCTCTTCAAGCAGAACCGCGCCGAGACCTCGGCCGAGCGCGACTTCCTCGATCAGATGGCGCTCTCGCAGACCCAGATCCGCGACCTGATCGACAAGGTCGCGACCGAGCTGCAGAACATCAAGGGCGACGACGCCCCCAACCAGATCACGGCGGCCGTGCTGCTCGTGAAGATGAACGTGACCCCGGTGGTGACGCTCCACCTGCCCTTCTCGGGCGACAACCACACCGACGCGCTGTGGAAGAACGAGACGACGCAGACGGTGGCCTCGGTGGCGAACATCAACCTGCTGATGCAGAAGCTGCAGATGTACAACCTCCAGGACAAGGTCACCTTCGCGACGCTGAACGTGTTCGGCCGCAAGTTCGACACCAGCCTGGGGCGCGGTCACAACGCGCAGCACAGCGTGTCAGTGATGATCGGGAAGGGGATCAAGCCGGGCGTCATCGGCGGCCTCGTGCCCGGCGGTAACTCCGCCGACATCGACTCGGTGACGGGCACCATCAGCGCCGGCGGGGACATCCCTGCTGCCGACAGCCTCGCTTCCGTGGCAAAGACGCTGGGCCGCGCGCTCGGCATCTCGCAGGCGTCGCTCGACGATCAGATCACCGCGGGCAAGACGGTCGCGGCGGCGCTGGTCTGATCGCACGTGGCCCGCCGCTCCCGTGCAATCACGGTGACGCGGCGGGCGTCGGGGGCGAAGAGCGCGCGCTTCGCACGCGGGTGCGCCGATGTGTCTTGCAAAATGCCAGCAGTGACGGGCACCCTGCGCCTCACGGTGCGCTCTTCGGTCCGACCCCCCCGACTCTCCGAGGCTCCTCTGCAAAGCTCGATTTTTCGGCCTGTTCTGCGCCGCTCGAACCTTCGCCGCGCCATGGCCCGCTTCGTCGTCGTCGTCGCGGCGCTCGCGCTCGTCGTCCTCGCCTCGCGTCCCGCGCGCGCAGCGGAGCCGACGGGGAGCCCGATCGGCATCTACCTCGAGGGCGCCGAGCCCGACGCCGTTCGCGCCGCGCTCGTCGCGGCGATGGCCGATCGCTTCCCGCTGATCGAAGGCGCGACGCTCACGCAAGCTCTCACGCGCGAGGGCCTGCGCCTCCCGGTGGGCGCCTCGCTCACGCGGACCAAGCCCGCCAACACGGCGATCCCGAAGATGCGCAACGCGGCGGCCGCCGTCGGCGCTGACGCGATCATCGCCGGTCGGACGGTGCAGAGCGGCGGCTCCACGACGTCGTACATCATCTGGATCGATCCGCGCTCCCCCGATCCCAAGCTGGTCAAAGAGGTGAGCCTGACGAGCGATGCCGCCGCCAACAAGGAGGCGATGCTCAAGGCCCTCGGCGCGCAGCTCGACACCTACTACGCAGCGGGCGCGCCGCTCCCGATGGCCAAGGCCCCTGCCGGCCCCACGGCGCCGACCCCGCCGCCGACGGCGCCGGTCACGGGCGTCACGGGCGTCACGGGCTCGGAGCCGCCGCCCGTCGGTCCGGGAGGCCGCGAGCACGGCGAGGTGAACACCGCAATCGTGGTAGCCAATCTGGCCTTCGAGCTCGCCGGGCGCAGCTTCGACTACAAGGACGCTCTCAGCCCCAACACGAGCTCGTATTCGGTCTTCGGCGTGCCGATGCCGTCCGTCGGCCTCGAGATCTACCCGGGCGCCGCCACGAAGATCCCGGTCCTGCGCGACCTCGGGCTCACGATGCGCTTCGCCCACGCCTTCGGCATCTCGTCGACGACGCCCGAAGGCAAGACCGTCGGCACCGGCTGGACGCGCCTCGGCGGCGGCCTGCGCGCGCGGTTCCGGCCGGGCAGCACCAGGGGCGTGATGCTGGGCTTGAACGCCGGCGTCGACTACCTCCAGTTCAACTTCGACAGCGCGGGCGCCCTCGACGCCTCGGTTCCCGCCGTCACGTACACCTCGCTCCGGGGCGGCGTCGACGCGCGTATCCCCTTCTGGAGAATGGCACTCTTGCTCGACTTCGGCGCCGACGGGCCGCTCGCCGCGGGCGCCGTCTACAAGCGCTTCCGCGATCCGAAGGTGGGCGGAATCGACGTCGGCGCGGGCTTCTCGCTCACCCTGGGAGGAGGCTTCGAGCTCCGCCTCCACGGGGACTACACCCGTTACTTCTCCAAGTTTCATCCGCTCGTCGGCGATCCGTACGTGGCCGGCGGAGCGCTTGACGAGTTCTACGGATTCGGACTGGGCGTGGCCTATGCTTACTGATCGGATCGCGCTGGCTCTCCTCGGAATGGGCCTGATCACGGCGATGGCCGGCTGTCCGGGCAGCCTCGACAACAAGGCCGACTTCCTCGACGGGGGCCACACCTCGGCGAGCGCCACCACGGGCACTGGCAGCGTCGATCCCTGCGGCGACGTGCCCGCCGACATCCTCGCTGCCAAGTGCGGCGGCACCGGCTGTCATGGCACCAAGAACCCCCAGAACGGCCTCGATCTCGAGTCGCCGGACGTGGCGAGTCGCGTGGTCGGCGTCGCCGCCAAGCTCTGTCCAGGCACGCTGGCGAAGCCCAGCGCTCCCGGGGACAGCGTCATCTACACCAAGGTACTCTCGACCAACACCTGCGGCGCGCAGATGCCGCTGACCCGCCCCGCGCTGAGCCAGAAGGAGATCGACTGCCTCAAGACCTGGATTGGCAATCAGGGCTCGAGCACGTCGACGGGCGCGGGCGGCGGTGGAGCCGGCGGCGCGGCCGCAACGACGGGCGCGGCGACGAGCACGACCAGCGGCCAGACGTCCACCGCTTCGACCGGCCCCTGAGCGCGACGGACACTCCGGCGCTGATTGCCACCGTCAGCGCACTTTGCGGTTCCTGACCAGCTGGGCCATCTCGTCTTCCAGCTCGCGCGCGCGCTTGCGGAGGGACGCGCGCCGGATCGTCGTCCACAGACTCCCGATGTTCGACGGCGCGAACACCCGCCACGCGTGCCATCCGTCGAGCGCGGGGATCGGGAGCAGGTTGAAGGCGATGAGCATCACGTTCACCGACACCAGCGTCGTCTCCGCTTCGACCACCAGCGCCGGCGCCTTCGGCGGTAGCAGCGCTCCCAGGGCGAGCCCGAGCAGCAGCAGCGGGACCTGCGCAAGGACGCCGCCCCACGCGATGATCGCTCGCTGCGTCGGCGTGGCGTGGCCGGCCCAGGTGCATTCGCCCCCGGTCCCCGTGAGGACGATCGAGTACACGACGAGGCTGAATCGGCGCACCAGGAAGGCGTGCCCGGCCTCGTGGATCAGGATGATCGCCGCGAGGACGAGCCACCCGACCAGCCGGAATTGAAAGCCGAAGAAGAGGAGAAAGCCGATCGGGGCGCTCCAGTGAATCGACACCGGAACGCCCCGCCAGCTGCCAATCCGTAGTGTGCCCTTCACCCCTCACGGGGTAGCACCGCGCGACGATCAGCACAATCCGCGCGGTGATCCGCGGCGCCGCGAGCCCGCGCGGCGATTGCCCTCACGAGGCGAGCTGCGAGTCTCGCGCCGGGAGAGCTGCGATGGCCCGGAGATCCAGCCTCGGTCGGCGTGGATCCCCGCGCCAGCGGGCGATGCCGAGGTCCGGCGCCGAGCTCAGCAGCCGTAGCCGTAGCCGCCGCATCCACCGTATCCGTAGACCGGATAGCCGTAGACCGGATAGCCGTAGACGGGATAGCCATAGCCGCCGTAACCGCCATAGCCGCCATAACCGCCATAACCGCCATAACCGCCGTAGCCGCCGTAGCCGAGGCCATAGCCGCCGAAGCCGCGGCCGAAGCCGCCCCCGCCGAAGCCGCCCCCGCCGAAGCCGCGGCCGAAGCCGCCGAATCCGAACCCGCGACCCCAGAGTGCCTCCTTGCTCTCGCCGGTGACCTCCTTGGAAGCGGCGCTGTCATCACTCTTCGTGAGCCCCTGCTCGTCGGCCTGCGTCGCGTCGTCGGCGACGATGGATTGGTCGTCCGTATCAGCACTCTTGTCGTCGGTCGCCACCGCGCATCCCAGGCCGAGCAGCGACGACGAGGCCAGGAGAGCCACGGCCCCCGCCAGGTTTCTCGTATAGCTCATTTTGCCATGCTCCTTCTATCGAACCTTCACGGTCCCCCGTGCCCCCGGTCGACGCGATGTCACGGCCTCCTGGCCGCGCCATCGCACCGGGCAGTCACCAGGTGCATTTAGGTTGAGCGACCCGGAACGTCCACCGGCCTCGCCGTGGCTCGTTGCGCTCACGAACGACCTTTGCGCGTTCACCGAGGATCACGGCGGATCCACCCCCGGATTCGCAGCGCGGCTCGCGTGGAGATACGGCCGAAGATACGACGTGAGGAGAGAGGAAGAGAGGAGAGTCGGCTCGACGGAGGACTCGAGAGCAGGACGGCCCGGGAGAGGCCTTCACCGCATCTCGACGTGAATCAGAATTGCCAGGAGAGCGAGCCTCCGGTCGCGCCGACGTGGAGGAGCGGCGCGAGGCTCGCGGGCGCCTTCGGCGGGGCGGCGCCGGGCGCCTCGGTCGTCGTCTTGCGGACGGGCACGCGACGCCCGCCGATCATCCAGAGCGGGATGCCGATCGCCGCGACGATGCCGCCGGTCACCAGCGTCGCGATCCCGGCGTTGCGCATCGGCGCGTCGTCGATCGAGCAGCAGTACGCGGGGCCGTCGCGGTACACGTCGACGCGCTCCTTCGCGACCGACATCAAGATAGATCCGGTGATCAGCGTGGCGACGCCGCCGACAGCCGCGACGATCCCCGCTGTCATCAGCTTGCGGTTGACCGGCTCCTTCGGCACGGGTGGCGGGAGCGAAAAAGGCTGTTCCTGCCGGTAAATCGCGACGGATGGCGGCGCCGCGGGCGCGTAGGGCGCGTACTGCGGCCAGTATCCCGGCGGTGGCTGCGGGCCCCACTGCGGCGGCGGCTGGCCCCACTGCGCGGGCGGCGGGCCCCACGCGGGCGGGCCCGGCGCGTACGCGGGCGCGACCGGAGCGATCGGAGCGACCGCGGGCGAGGGCACCATCGGCGCGCTCGGCGGCGCGACCACCACGTCGAGCGCGTCGCGTGACGGCGCGGGAGCGAGCGGCGGCGGCGCGGGCTGGGCCGACGCGACGCCGGCGAGCGCGAAGATCACGGCGATCACGGGCGCGGCGACCCCGGGAAATGAAGGGCGCCGAAAAGAAAGCGAAGGGGAGAGCATTTGTGGTCCTTGAGAGCGCGGAATCGAGGTAAGGGAGCGCCGAGGAGAAGCGGCGCGCCGCCTCTCCCTCCACGAAACCCGGGACGCCCGGCAGTGTCAAGGTTCGCTCTTCTTCGCGATGCACGCGACGAAGACCTCGAGCCAATGGCCCCTCCGTGATCGTTGTGTTCACGTCTTGACAGGCGGACCTCCCCGAGTATCCTGCGCGTCCCCCATCCTCCCCCCAGGGCAACAGCTCGACAATGCCGACCATTAGCCAGCTCATCCGCCAAGGCCGCGAGGCCGCTCGTTACAAGACGGCGTCCCCCGCGCTCAAGTCGTGCCCGCAGCGGCGCGGCGTCTGCGTCCGCGTGTACACGACGACCCCGAAGAAGCCGAACTCGGCGCTCCGCAAGGTCTGCCGCGTCCGCCTGACGAACGGCATGGAAGTCACCAGCTACATCCCGGGCGAGGGGCACAATCTTCAGGAGCACTCGGTCGTCCTGATCCGCGGCGGCCGCGTCAAGGACCTCCCCGGCGTGCGCTACCACGTCGTCCGCGGCACCCTCGACGCGTCCGGCGCCGCGGGCCCGAGCTCGACGAACAAGGCGACGCGCAACCGCAAGCGCTCGAAGTACGGCGTCAAGCGCCCGAAGAAGTAGTTCACCATCGGGGCCGGCGACGGCCTCGATGGGGCCGCAAGCGGCCCCAGTCACGTTGGGGTCGTGACCGACCCCAAACCCCCGGCCGGCTCCGCCGTCCGATTTTCCAGAGGGAGCCTTTGAAAAGGCTCCACGACCCGGCTGGCTCGCCAGCCGACTTGAGATGAGGTTGCTCGCAACCTCATAGCCCGAGGCCGGAGAGCCGACCAAGTGGGCGTGAACCCGAGCGAGTCCGCACGGACCCGCAGCACCAGCTCGTCAGAAAGAACGCTCCAATGCCCCGTCGCCGAGAAGTACCGAAGCGGAAGATCATCCCCGACCCGAAGTTCAAGGACAAGCTGGTCGCGAAGTTCACGAACTCGCTCATGCTGAGCGGCAAGAAGGCCACCGCGGAGGGTATCCTCTACGGCGCGTTCGACATCGTGAAGGAGCGCTTCAAGGAAGAGCCGATCGAGGTCTTCCGCAAGGCCCTCGACAACGTCAAGCCGAAGCTCGAAGTGAAGAGCCGGCGCGTCGGCGGCGCGACCTACCAGGTCCCCGTCGAGGTTCGCCCCGAGCGCCGCGTCGCCCTCGCCATGCGCTGGCTCGTGACGTACTCGCGCAGCCGCGGCGAGAAGACGATGCGTGAGCGCCTCGCCGGCGAGCTCGTCGACGCCGCCCAGAACCGCGGCAACGCGGTGAAGAAGAAGGACGACACGCACAAGATGGCCGAGGCCAACAAGGCCTTCGCCCACTACCGCTGGTAGTGAAAAAGACGGGGCCGACGGCGGCCTCGTTTCTTTGCGTTCGGTCTGGTCGAGTCGGCCACCCTCGGTAAACCTCCAACTGTCGGAGATGCGTAGCGAGATGTTTTTCGGGACATAAGGATCGGGTTACTCCGCTGCTCCTTGCAGGCTTGTTTCCTCGGGCGATTCGCTCGAAGAACTCCGCAGGAGCGAGATACGCGAAGCAGTACCCCGACGCCCTCTCCAGGTTCTTCGAGCCTCGCCAAAAATGCGGCGAGGCAGAGCGCGGACTGCCCCGAAACGGGCGCCACGTGGAACAGACTGGAGGGGGTGTCTTGTATCCGGAGTCTCAAAAACCCGCACCGCACCCCCCGGAACCCGGAGAACGAACGTGGCCCGCGAATACAGCCTGGAGCGAACGCGCAACATCGGGATCATGGCCCACATCGACGCGGGCAAGACCACGGTGACCGAGCGGATCCTCTATTATTCAGGCGTCAACTACAAGATGGGCGAAGTCCATCACGGCGCCGCGACGATGGACTGGATGGTCCAGGAGCAGGAGCGCGGCATCACGATCACGTCGGCCGCGACGAACTGCTTCTGGACGCCGACCGAGGGCCCGAAGAAGGGCGTCGGCCACCGGATCAACATCATCGATACCCCCGGCCACGTCGACTTCACCATCGAGGTCGAGCGCAGCCTGCGCGTGCTCGACGGCGCGGTGGCGGTGTTCGACGGTGGTAACGGCGTCGAGCCCCAGAGCGAGACCGTCTGGCGCCAGGCCGACAAGTACCATGTGCCGCGCGTCGCGTTCATCAACAAGATGGACAAGATCGGCGCCGACTTCGAGATGTGCGTCGCCTCGATCCGCGAGCGCCTCGGGGCCGTGCCGGTGCCGATCCACTATCCGCTCGGCGTCGAGGACGCGTTCCGCGGCGTGATCGATCTCATCGCCATGCGCGCCGCCGTCTTCGACGAGGAGTCGAAGGGCCAGAAGTACGAGTGGACGGTGATCCCCGAGGATCTCCTCCCGCGCTGCGAAGAGCTGCGCGAGCAGATGATCGAAGCGTGCGCCGACGTGAGCGACGTGGTGATGGAGAAGTTCCTCGCCGGCGACGTCGCGAGCATCACCTCGGACGACATCTACGAGGGGCTGCGCAAGGGCACGCTCCAGTTCAAGTTCGTGCCCGTCCTCTGCGGCTCGGCCTTCAAGAACAAGGGCGTGCAGATGCTGCTGGACGCGGTGGTGAGCTTGCTCCCGTCGCCCCTCGACATCCCCCCGGTCGAGGGCATCGACCCGACCAAGAAAGACAAGATCGTCGTCTGCAAGCCGAGCGACGAGGAGCCCTTCGCCGCCTTCGCCTTCAAGGTGATGAACGATCCCTTCGGCGATCTGACGTTCTTCCGCGTCTACTCCGGCACGACGAAGAGCGGCCAGGCCGTGATGAACTCGACGCGCGGCAAGCGCGAGCGCTTCGGCCGCATCCTGCGCATGCACGCCAACAAGCGCGAAGAGGTCGACGTCTGCAACGCCGGGAACATCTACGCCGCCGTCGGCATGCGCGACACGCGCACGGGCGACACGCTCTGCGACGAGAAGCGGATGGTCGTCCTCGAGAAGATGGAGTTCCCGGAGCCCGTCATCTCGATCGCGATCGAGCCCAAGACCAAGGCCGATCTCGACAAGCTCGGCGGCGCTCTCCAGAAGCTCGCCTACGAGGATCCGTCGTTCCGCACGTACACCAACGCCGAGACGGCGCAGACGATCATCGCCGGCATGGGCGAGCTCCACCTCGAGATCATCGTCGACCGCCTCAAGCGGGACTTCAAGGTCGACGCCAACGTCGGCAAGCCGCAGGTCGCGTACCGCGAGACGATCATGAAGAAGGTCGTCGACGTCGACGGCCGCTTCGTGCGCCAGACGGGCGGCCACGGCCAGTACGGTCACGTGCGCATCGACATGGAGCCCGCCGAGCGCGGCGCCGGCTTCATCTTCGAGAACGCCATGGTCGGCGGCGTGATCCCGAAAGAGTTCATCCCTTCGATCGAGAAGGGGATCCGCGAGGCGATGAGCCGCGGCGTGCTCGCCGGTTATCCGGTGGTCGACGTCAAGGTTCGCCTCCACTTCGGCAGCTTCCACGAGGTCGACTCGTCCGGGCCCGCCTTCGAGGTCGCGGCCTCGATGGCCTTCCAGGACGCGGCCGAGGCCGCCCAGATCGCCTTGATCGAGCCCGTGATGTCGGTCGAGGTCGTGGTCCCCGAGAACTTCGTGGGGCCCGTCACGGGCGACCTCAACGCGCGGCGTGGCCGCATCCTCGACATGAGCCAGCGCGCGAATGCACGCGTGCTGCGCGCCGAGGTTCCGCTCGCGATGATGTTCGGGTATGCGACGGACGTGCGTAGCAAGACGCAGGGCCGCGCGACCTACACCATGCAGTTTTCGCATTACGCACCGGTACCGATGGCGATCCAGGAAGAGATCGTCGCGAAGCAACGAGGATAGGATCATGGCCAAGGAGAAATTTTCCCGCACGAAGCCCCACGTCAACGTCGGCACGATCGGTCACATCGATCATGGCAAGACGACGCTGACGGCGGCCCTCGTGAAGGTGCAGTCGAAGAAGGGGCTCGCGAAGGCGATCTCCTACGCTGACATCGCCAAGGGCGGCACCGTT
>JANYGI010000049.1 GCA_025362495.1 Byssovorax sp.
GTCGAGATCTGGTATCCGGCGGCCGAGAGCGAGCGCGCGAAGGCCGACACCGGGGCCCCTGTCGAGGAGTTCGCCGACGCCGGAGCGGAGCGCGACGCGCTGGCGAAGCTCATCGCGGCCGCGCCGGATCCCGGCACGAGCCGCCGGACGCGCTCGGCGCGCGGCGCTTTGCCCGCGAGCCTCGCCACCTGGCCGGTCGTGGCCTTCTCGCACTGCTTCGACGGCACGCGCTTCTCGACGTTCGCCATCGCCGAGCGCCTCGCGAGCCACGGCATCGCCGTCGTCGCGCCGGACCACACCGGCGGCACGCTCGCCGACGCCCAGGCCGGCACCGCCGCCGCGCTCGACGTCACGTTCCTCGCCATCCGCGCTGGAGACGTCGAGATCACCCTCGATCGCGTCCTCGACGCGAGCGCCGCCGAGGTCCCGGCCGCCCTGCGCGGGCACTTCGACGGCGCGCGCGTCGGCGTCTTCGGCCACAGCTTCGGCGGCGTCACGGCCGGCCTCGTGCTCATGCAGGACAAGCGCCCTCGCGCGGGCCTCGCGCTCGCCGTGCCGATGGAGAACCCGCTGCTCCCGGGCGTCACCGTGGCCTCGCTCGCGGTCCCGCTCTTCTTCATGCGCGCCTCGGAGGACAACAGCATTGGCACCCTCGGCAACGTCGTCCTCGACGAGAACTTCACGGACGCGACCTCCCCGGTGTGGAGGGCCAACGTGCTCGACGCCGGACACTGGTCCTTCACCAACATCTGCGGGATCATCCCGGACTTCCACGCGGGCTGTGGCGCGGACACCCGCCAGACCAGCGGCGCCAAGTTCGACTACCTCGACATCGACAAGGCGCGCGGCATTGCCCAGGCCTACACGACGGCGTTCTTCGCCTCGACGCTCACCGGCGACAAGGCCGCGACGGACTACCTCGCGACCTCACGACCGGCCGAGATCGTGACTGTCACTCATCGCAACTAGGCCGCTTTGCCGGGAGCCGAGCTCGCCTGTCGGCCCGCGTCGGCGCGGGCCTGTTCATTTCGTGCGCTGGAGCCCGTGCGGGGGTGAGGCGTTCACGAGCACGCCGGGACGACACTTCATCTTCACCGTGGTGAACTCGGCAGAGGCCTTGGTCCCCGTCCACGTGTACTCGCCCGGAGGGACGTTGGCGAAGAGCACGCCGCCGTCGGGCGAGCTCTGCGTCAGGTCTCGTTCGGGGACCACGGCCGCGTTGAAGTAAACGGGACCGAGGGCCGCCGGCAGCGGCGGATCGATCGCCACCGTCACGGCGGGCTCCCCGTGCGCGCCCTCGTCGTAGATCGATTTCCCGATCCTGGTGATCGTCGTGACCATCTGGCAGCTCCCGGTCTCGTCGGGCACGACGCCGACGATGCCGGCGAGCGCCGCGTAGATATCGTGGCTGACGGCCTGGAACGTCACGCGCTCGAGATCGGCGTCACCGATGGTCTGCGTGCCAGTCTGGATCAGGTGATAGTCGGGGTGCTCGAGGACCAGAGTCACCTCGCTCCCGGGATCGAAGCCGTCGAATTCGAAGTGCCCGTCGGCGCCGGTCACGAGCTTCTTCTCGGGGTGCTCCAGGACCGAGATCGTGGCCCCCGCGATGCGGCCGTCGGGGCCATTGTCGAAGGGGATCGCGTCGCCGCTCACGCTGTGTTGCCGCGGGGCAGGGGCGAGGGTCTCTTCGCTTGCGCAGCCGAGCGACGCGCCCGCGAGGCCCCCGAGGAGAGCGAGCACGACGATCTTCATCGCCATGATCTACTTCAATCCGCGCGCGGCGGGGCGGATCCGCGCGAGCAGGCCGATCGCCGCGGCGTCGACGAGCGCGTAGACCTCGGCGAAGTTCCCCGTGTAATACGGGTCGGGGACGTCGCGAACGCCGAGGCCCGCGGCGTGCTCGAGGAACGACGAGATCACCGCGCGTCCGCCGCCGAGCGCCTCGATGTCGCTCCGGTTCTGGCCATCCATCGCCACCACGTGATCGAAGCGGTCGAGATCGTCGCGCACGATCTCCCGGGCCCGATGATCGCAGCCGATCCCGTGCTTCGCGAGGATGGCGCGGGTGCCCGCGTGCGCGGGCTTGCCCACGTGGAACGACGCGGTGCCGGCCGAGTCGATCTCGAAGTCGTCGGACAGCCCCGCTTCCCGCACCCGGGCGCGAAACACGGCCTCTGCCATCGGGGATCGGCAGATGTTTCCGAGGCAGACGAAGAGGACGCGGATCATCGTGGCGCGCGTCGTATCACGGCCTCGCGCGCGGCGGGCGGCGGCGCCGTCACCGGAGCACGTCGCGGAGCGCCTGCGCCAGCGCGCCGACTCCGTAGGGCTTGCCGAGGAAGCCCGCGACGCCGAGATCGAGCAGCGCCTTCGCGCGCGCGTCGAGCGAGAAGCCGGTCGTGAGCAGCACGCGCACCTGCGGATCGAGCCGCTGCAGCGCGCGGAACGTCGCCTCGCCATCCATGCGCGGCATGGTGAGGTCGAGGAGCACCGCACGGATCTCGCCCGCGCGGGCGCCGTAAAGCTCGATCGCGCGCTCGCCGCTGTCGGCCTCGATCACCTGATAGCCCAGCGCCGTGAGGAGCAGCGCCGTCGATCCGCGGACCTTCGCCTCGTCGTCGACGACCATCACCAGGCCGCTGCCGGGCGCGGGCGCCTCGCCGCCTCGAAGCGCGGCGACCCGCGCCGGCGCCGGCTGCCCCGGGAACGAGAGGCGCATCGTCGTGCCTCGCGGGGCGTTGTCGAGGACCTCGATCGTGCCTTCGTAGAGCGTGACGACGCCGTGCACGGTGGCCAGCCCGAGCCCGGTGCCGCGCGTCGAGCCAGCCTGCTTGCTAGTGAAATACGGCTCGAAGATCCGACCGCGGATCGCCGCCGGGATACCCGGTCCGGTGTCGGACACCTCGAGGATCACCCGCGCTCCGTCCTCGCGCGTGCGCAGCACCAGCGCGCCGCCGTCGGGCATCGCGTCGCGCGCGTTGATGATCAGGTTCATCACGACCTGCTCGAAGCTCGCCTCGTCGCCGAGCACGGCGAGCCGGGTCGCGGTCTCGAAGCTCACCTCGATCCGCCGATCGAGCGCGCGTCGCATCATCGCGACGAGCCGCGCGACGAGGCTCGACAGATCGACAGGCGTCGATCCGCGGTGGCCTTGCCCGGCGAAGCTGAGCAGCCCGCGGGTGAGCTTCGCGGCGCTTTCGGCCATCGCGTCGATGGTCCAGAGGTGCTCGATCTTCTCGGCGTCGTGCTCGGTGCGGCGCATGCTCTCCGCCAGCGCCTTGATCACCGCGAGCAGGTTGTTGAAGTCGTGCGCGACGCCGCTCGCGAGGTTGCCGACGCTCTCGAGTCGCTCGGACTGCCGCGTCCGCGTCGCGCCCTCCTCGCGCGCCTTCTCGGCCTCGACCTCGCGCGAGATGTCGATGAAGGCGATCACCACGTGGGTGATCTCGCCCGCGGCGTCGAACATCGGGCGGGCCGTGGCGCGGATGAAGGCGCGGCCGCCGTCAGGGCGATGGATGACGATGTCGTCGATGACCACCTCGCGTCGCTCGACCAGCGCGCGCACGAAGGGCATCCCGTCCTCGGGGTAGAGCTCGCCGGCGCGATCGCGGATCCCGTACGGCGCGGCGTACTCGCCGGAGGCGACATCGTCGCGCGCGCCCATGCCCAGGATCTCCTGGAATTTGCGGTTGGCGTAGACGAGCTCGCCGCCCGGCGCGCGGGCGACCCACACGCCGACGGGCAGCTCTTCGGCGACGGAGCGGATGATCTCTTCGTTGGTCGGCGGCGCGGCGGCGGTCACGCGCGGATCCTAGGGCGCCGATCAGCTTGAAATGCCAAAAAAAAGACCGGAAATTCAACAGGGAGGCGAGGAGACGGGGAGGTGAGAGGAAGAGCGGGAAGGATTTTCCCTCGGGTCTCCCAGTCCTCCTCGCCTCCCTGTGAATTCTCCGACTCTTCAACCTGTTCGGTGCTCTAGGCGACCTTGACGAAATCTGGTTCCGGCGAAATCGGCGCGCGACGCGGCCGCGCCGGTCCGGTCCGGCGCGCGCCGGCATCTCGGCCCGGCGGGCCCAGGCGGAGAGCGTGAAGCTCCCGCCCTCGAGCGAGCTCAGGGCTGGAGCCTGGTGACGAAGGCGTTCGAGGTGCCCTTGCAGACCAGCGATCCTCCGCCGAAGTCGATGGCTCCACCAAACGTGCCTGCCACGATCACTCCGCCGCTCGGATCGGCCGAGATGCTCTTGCCGCTCTGCGCGAAGCTCGAGTCGCCGAAGCTCTTGCTCCACAGCGGCGCGCCCGAGGCGTCGAGCTTGGCGATGAAGACGTCGTTGCCGCCGGCGCTGACCAGCGGGCCATTGCCGAGATCGATCGTGCCCTGGAACTGGCCAGTGACGACCACGTTGCCCGAGGCGTCGACGGCGAGGCTCGTGAGGTGTTGATCGGCGGCGTCGCCGAAGCGCTGGGCCCACACCGGGCCTCCCGAGCCGTCGAGTCGCGCGAGGAAGACGTCGCTCGCGCCCGCGCTCACCATCGTGCCCTGTCCGAGATCGATCGAGCCCTGGAAATCCCCGCCGAGGAACACGTCGCCGAGGGCGCTGACGCCGACCGCCGTGCCCGCCTGGCCCGAGAGATCGCCCGCGCCCACGCTCCACTGGGGATCGCCGAACTGATCGAGCTTCACCGCGAAGAGATCGTCGCCGCCGGCGCTGGTGAGCGCGCCGCCGCCGAAGTCGATGGTGTAGGCGAAGCGCCCGGTCAGGTACACGCTCCCGTCGGCGTCGACGGCCATGCTCCCGACCGAGTCCGAGCCCACGTCGCCCGCGCGCTTGCTCCAGAGGTGATTGCCCGTCGGGCCGAGGCCGAGGACGAAGATGTCGTTGCCGCCGGCGCTCGTCAGGAGGCCGCCGCCGAAATCGACGCTCCCCGCGAACGTGCCCGAGGCGTAGACGTTGCCGAGCTTGTCGGCGCCGATGAACAGGGCCTCGTCCGAGCTCGTGCCGCCGAGCCGCTTCGCCCAGATCTGCTTGCCCTTCGGATCGAGCTTGGCCAGGAACACGTCGTCGCTCCCGGCGCTCGTCAACGCTCCTCCGCCGAAGTCGATGGTGCCTTGAAACGAGCCCGCGAGGTAGATGTTGCCGTCGAGGTCGAAGGCCACCGCGTTGCCCTGCTGGCTGCTGAGGTTGCCATAGCGCTTGCTGAAGATCGGCGCGCCCGCCGAGGTGAGCTTGGCCAGGTAAACGTCGGTCCCGCCGGCGCTCGTCAGGAGGCCTCCGCCGAGATCCGTCGTCTCGTCGAACGCGCCCACCAGGGCCACGTTGCCGCTCTTGTCGACGGCCGCCGTGCCGGTCTGGTTCTTGGTGCCGAAGCGCCTGGCCCAGGCGAAGGCGCCGGTGCACGTCGAGGAGCCATCGCAGCTCTCGTCGTCGGTGGTGTCGCACTGCTCGGCCTGGGGCAGCACCTGGCCCACGCAGGGCCCGAAGCCCGAGCCGTCGCCGTTGCACACCTGGGTTCCACCGACGCAGATACCCACGTTGGCCGTGCCCGCCGGCCCGTCGTAACAGGCCCTGGTGTCGCCGTTCTTGCAACAGTCGATCTCCCCGTCGTTGACGCTGCCGTCGCAGTCGTCGTCGACCGGAGTCTCGCAGCTCTCGATCTGGGGGAGCACCTCGCCCACACAGGCGCTGTAGGAGGTACCGGCGTTATTGCATATCTTCTTCCCGGCCTTGCAAATCCCCACCCACAGGGTGCCGGGAGGGCCGGAGTAACAGCCCACGCTCGTCCCGGGCGCGCAGCAGCCGGGGAGCTCGGTGGGCGATTTGCCGTCGCAGTCCTCGTCCTCGGGGGTGCCGCAGAGCTCGTCGCGGGGCTCGACCTGGCCCATGCAGGCGTCGAAGCCGCTGCCGTCGTCGCGGCAGGTGTGCATACCTGCTTTGCAGATGCCGACTCCCTCGGTCCCGGGCGGCCCCTCGTAGCAGGATTCGGTCGCTCCCGGCGTGCACGGCTCGCCGCCCGTGCTCACCGCGCTGCTGGTGGTGCCGCCGCCCGCTCCGCTCGGCGCGTCGGGCGTGCACCCGGCAGCGGCGAGGACGACGAGGAGCCCGGAGGCCCGGAGGGCTGCGCCGCGCGCGATTTTCTTCACGGATCGTCCTTCGGTGGAGGCCTGCCGCGCGCTGCCGAGCAGCGACGGCCCGCGGCCGCGCGAGCCTAGCGGATCCCGTCGTGCTCGAACACCGGCGCGCGCCCCCACGCGGGACGGAGCCCCCCGCGAGAGGAGGCCCGCTCCACGCGACGGCGCGCCCGTCGGACCGACGATCAGGCCGCGGGAGCGGTACCCTTGACGGCCTCGATCTCGATCTCGATCGTCACGTTCTCGCCGATGAGCACGCCGCCGGCCTCGAGGATCTGGTTCCAGCCCAGGTCGAAGTCGCCGCGCTTGATCGTGGTCTTGGCGCTGTAGTGAATGCGGGTGTTGCCCCAGGGATCCTGGTTCAGCCCGTTGTAGTCGCCGTCGAGGGTGATCTCGTGCGTCTTGCCCTTGATGGTGAGGTTGCCGATGATCTTGAAGGCGTCCGCGGTGGCGTTGCCCTCGATCCGGGTGCTCGTGAAGTCCATCGTCGGGTGCTGCTCGGCGGCGAAGAAGTCGCCCGAGACGAGGTGGCCGTCGCGCTTCTTGTCGCGCGTGTCGATGCTCGCGACGACGATCTTGGCCGTCACGGTGGACTTCGACGGCTCTTCCTTGTCGAGCTCGATCGAGCCGCTCCAGTCGGTGAAGGTGCCGCGAGTCTTCGACACGACCATGTGCCGGATCACGAAGTCGACGCTGGAGTGTGAGGTGTCAATCGTCCATCGCTCGGTAGCCATCGATATACTCTCCTTGGGGTGAGCTTCTGCGACGGCCTCAGCAACGCGCGGACCACCGAAGAACGGCGGCACTCTGGACGATCACCCGGCAAATTGCAATGCGGGTGAGCTGACCGGGGTCGAATTGATACGCGCGCTCGACGACCTCAATTGTCGTGCTCGCAGACGTATCCCTTCTTCTGGTCGCAAGGGTCGTTGGTCCAGGTGCCGTTCTTCTGCATCGTCACGCAGTCCTGGTTACCGGCCTGGCTCGGCTCGTTGCCGCCCCAGTTCGTGTAGCAAAACGCGTCGGTGTTGACCCAGTGGAAGGGGCCGTTGCGCGAGGCCCCCACCCACAGCGGGGCGGCGGCGGGCGCGAGCAGGCCGTTCTCGCTCGACGAGGTGATCGCCGCGAGATACCCGCCCCGCATCACGCAATCGGCCTGCGCCCCGTTCCAGTCCAGCGGCGGCGCGGCGACGATCTCGTAGCAATGATGGGTCGCGAGATCCTTGATCTGCCCTGTGGGACAGGTGAGCACGCATTGCGAGCAGGTGAAGCCCGCCATCGTGAGGGCGTCGTCGCACTCCTCGCCCGGCTGGACGATGCCATCCCCGCAGCCGCCTCCCGGCGCCCGCTCGCAGAGGGGATCACGCGAGTCGCCGCAGCTCGTGTCGTTCATCTGGCCGGAGCCATAGAAGACGGAGCAGTCCTCGTTCCCCTGATCGTTGGGCTCGCCCGGGCCCCAGTGCGGTTGCCACGGCTCACCGTTGCTCCAGTGAAACACGCACTCGTCGACGAGGTCGTTGGCGCCGGACCAGACGTTGTCGAACTTGGTCTTCAAGAAGGCGTCCTCGTACTGCGAGCTCACGCCGACGAGGTCGCCGCCCCAGAGCAAGCAGGCCGTGCGACCGCTCTGCCAGTCCGCGGATTGCCCGCTGATCTGCCGGTAACAATGGCGGCTCACGGGGTCGAACACCTCGCCTTGACCACCGCACTTGAAGCACCCGATGCAGCCCGGATCGTCGGGGTTGTCGCACTCTTCGAGCCCTTGCCGCGCGCCGTCGCCGCACTTCGACAGATCGAGGTGGAGCGCGAAGGGATGCGGCCCGGCGTCGACGACCACCGAGTACTTCACGCCCGCGTAGACCCAGCGCGTGAGCGCGAGATCGAGCGAGCCCGCCTGGCAGCCGATGTCCGCCGTCGCGCTGTCGGCGCAGCGCGTGCGCAGCGAGAGGGACTTGGCGTAGTCGCCCACCAGCGTCGCCGTCAGCGTGCCGCTCACGGACGGCGTCACCGCGTAGACCACGTCGGCGTGGTTCCCGCCGCAGCTCGGGACGAGGTCGTCGTGCGCGCCCACGAGCGTGCCCTGGAGGGTGATCCCCGGCGGAGCGAGGGGGATCGCCAGGCCCGGGCACGCGTCGAGCGGCTCGATCGTGCAGGTGGGCGAGCAGCCGTCGCCGAGAGCCACGTTGCCGTCGTCGCACTGCTCGCTGCCTTCTTTCACCGCGTCGCCGCACACGGGCGCGGCGCCGCCGCTCCCGCCGGTGCCGCTGGCGCTGCTGCTCGACGCGCTCGACGAGGCCGCGGTGATAGCGCTCGCGGCCGTCCCGCCGCCGCTGCCGGTCGACGTGGCGCCGCTCGGCTCGCCGGTGAGGTCGAGCACGCACGAGGCGAGCGAGGCCGCGACGCCGAGCAGCGCGAGCGTGAGCTTGGCAGGGGCGCGCATCGGAAAGCCACTCTCGGCGTGCCTCGTGCGCGAAGCAAGCTGACTCACGTCACCCGGCGTCGATCGGGGCGTCGATCAGGCGGGAGGCGCCTCGTGCGCTTCGGCGGCGAGGCGCCAGAGGACGGCCATGCGGACGGCGACGCCGGCCTCGACCTGATCGAGGATCACGCTGCGGGCGCCGTCGGCGATCGCCGGATCGATCTCCACGCCGCGGTTCATCGGGCCGGGGTGCATGACGATCGCGTCGGGCCTCGCGAGGGCGAGCCGCGCGGCGTTGAGGCCGAAGGTGCGGCTGTACTCGCGGGTGCTCGGGAGGAACGTGCCGCTCATCCGCTCGTTCTGGACCCGGAGCATCATCACCACGTCGGCGCCCTCGAGCGCGGGCTCGATCCGGCTGAAGACCTCGGCGCCGAGGGCCGCGGCGTCGGGCGGCATCAGCGTGAGCGGGCCGGCGAAGCGGACCTTCGCGCCGAGCGTGCGCAGCAGGTGGACGTTGGATCGCGCGACGCGGCTGTGGAGCACGTCACCGCAGATCGCCACGGTGAGCCCCGCGATCTTGCCCTTGGCGCGGCGGATCGTGAACGCGTCGAGGAGCGCCTGGGTCGGGTGCTCGTGGGTGCCGTCGCCGGCGTTGATCACCGCCGCCCGCGTGCGCGCCGCGACGAAATGCGGCGCGCCCGAGGCCGGGTGGCGGATCACCAGCACGTCGGGCTGCATGGCCTCGAGGTTCTTCACCGTGTCGAGGAGCGTCTCGCCCTTGACCGCGCTCGACGTCGACGCGCTGATGTTGATCACGTCGGCGCTGAGGCGCTTGCCGGCGAGCTCGAACGAGGTGCGCGTGCGGGTCGAGGCCTCGTAGAACAGGTTGATCACCGTGCGGCCGCGCAGCGTCGGCACCTTGCGCACGGCGCGGCGCGAGACGTCGAAGAACGACTCGGCGGCGTCGAGGAGCGAGGTCGCCGCGACGGCGTCGAGCCCCTCCATGCCGAGGAGGTGGCGGTGCGGGTAGAGCGATCGCGCCGTCACGAGCCGCCCTCCAGCGAGGGCGGCGCGCCGCTCCCGTGCGTGGCGGGGACGATGATCGCGTAGAGCTCGCCCTCGCGCTCGACGACCTCGACCTTGCGCGCGGACTCGATCTCGATCTTGCGGACCGCGTAGTCGGCCTGGATCGGGAGCTCGCGGCCGCCGCGATCGACGAGGACGACCAGCTCGATCCGCCGCGGCCGGCCGTAGTCGAGGAGCGCGTCGACCGCGGCGCGGATGGTGCGCCCCGTGTAGAGCACGTCGTCGACGAGGATGATCCGCCGCCCGTCGACGGCGAAGGGGATGTGGCTCGGCCCGATGCGCGGGTTCGGCAGCGCGGTCGCGGCGTCGTCGCGGTAGAGGGTGATGTCCACCGAGCCGACCAGGGGGCGCTTGCCCTCGATCTCGTGGAGCAGCGTGGCGAGGCGCGCGGCGATGGGCTCGCCGCCGCGGCGGATGCCGACGAGGGCGAGGTCGCCGACGCCGCCGCCGCGCTCGGCGATCTCCACGGCGACGCGCCGCAGGCCGCGCCCGATGGCGATCGGATCGAGGAGGGCTTCCGACATGAGGCACGGGCTAGTCGACCCGGCCGCGCGCCACAAGGGCGCACGCCGCGGCGCGCTCGAGCAGGAGCTGGCGCTCGCGGGCGTTGCGGGTGAGCGACGCGGCTCGCTCGAGCTCCGCGCGGGCCTCGACGTTGCGGCCGAGCCGGGCCAGCAGATCGCCGCGCACGCTCGGGAGCAGGTGATAGCGATCGAGCGACGGCTCGTCGGCGAGCGCGTCGACGATCGCCAGCGCCGCGGCCGGGCCTTCGGTCATCGAGAGCGCGACGGCGCGGTCGAGCTCGACGATGGGCGAGGGGACGATCCGCGCGAGCTCGGCGTAGAGCGCCGTGATTCGCGTCCAGTCGGTGACCTCGGGGACGCGCGCGCGGGCGTGGCAGGCCGCGATCGCCGCCTGGAGCGCGTAAGGACCGAGCGCGCCGCCGAGCGCCTCGGCGCGCGCCAGCGCCGCGAGGCCGCGACCGATGAGCAGGTGATCCCAGCGAGCGCGGTTCTGATCGAGCAGCAGCACCGGCTCGCCCTTCGGGCCGATCCGCGCGCGTGAACGCGAGGCCTGGATCTCCATCAGCGCGACGAGGCCGTGGACCTCCGGCTCGGTCGGCGCGAGCCCCGCGAGGATGCGGCCGAGCCGGAGCGCGTCCTCGCACAGCGCCGGGCGCATCCAGTCGTCGCCGGCGGTCGCCGAGTAGCCCTCGTTGAAGACCAGGTACACGACCTCGAGGACCGAGGCGAGGCGCGCCCCGAGCTCGGCGTCGCGCGGGACTTCGAACGGCACGCGCGCGTCCGCGAGCGTCCGCTTCGCCCGGACGATCCGCTGGGCGATCGTCGGCTCGGGGACGAGGAACGCGCGGGCGATCTCCTCGGTCGTCAGGCCACCGAGGAGACGGAGCGTGAGCGCGACGCGCGCCTCGGTCGAGAGCAGCGGATGGCACGACGTGAACACCAGGCGAAGCAGATCGTCGCCGACCTGATCGTCGATCGCCGCGTCGAGGTCCGGCGCGTCGAGCTCGCGGTCGGCCTCGATCGCGTGAGCGAGCTCGTCGTGCTTGCGCGCGACGAGCTTGCTCCGCCGCAGCTCGTCGAGCCCGCGTCGCTTGGCCGTGGCCATGAGCCAGGCGCCGGGATTGTCGGGGATCCCCGCCTCGGGCCAGCGCTCGAGGGCGACGACGAGGGCGTCTTGCGCCAGCTCTTCCGCGCGCCCGACGTCGCGCACCAGCCGCGCCAGGCCGGCGATGAGGCGGGCCGATTCGATGCGGTAAACCGCCTCGATCGCGCGGTGCGCAGCGGGACCGGTCACCGCCCCGGACTAGCGCACCTCGCCCCGCCTACGCAAGGCCCCGATCCGCTGTTGCCTGGGATGATCCCACCGTGGGCCCGCTGATCCGGCGTGAGCTGATCGGTCCTCATCGTCGTTTCGTTGCGCGACCGCTCGCGCCCGACCTACCGTCGCTCTTTTTTTCGGTGCCCTTGTCGATCGCGGGCGCCCTCGAACGTCGCCGTTCCAGGAGCGTCATCGTGGCGCTCCAGACAACCGCGGAGAAGAGCAAATGCGTTTCATGGTGATGATGTACCCGGGCCCTGACGCCGAAGCTGGCCGCCTGCCGACCGAACACGATCTCGCGGCGATGGGCGCCTACAACGAGCAGCTCGTGAAGGCGGGCGTGATGCTGACGGGCGAGGGGCTCCACCCGACGTCGAAGGGCGCGCGCGTCCGCTTCTCCGGCGGCGCGCCGCAGGTGAGCGACGGGCCGTTCACCGAGGCCAAGGAGATCATCGGCGGCTTCTGGCTGTGGCAGGTGAAGTCGAAGGAAGAGGCCGTCGAGTGGGCCCGGCGCTGCCCCGCGAGCCCCGGCCAGATGCTCGAGCTGCGCCGGGTGTTCGAGGCGGCCGACTTCGGCGAGGCGTTCACGCCCGAGCTCCGCGCGGCCGAGGAGCGCCTGCGCGAAGAGGCCGAAGCGCTCCAGAAGAAGGCCTAGAGCACCGAACAGGTTGAAGAGTCGGAGAATTCACAGGGAGGCGAGGAGGACCGGGAGACCCGAGGGAAAATCCTTCCCAATCTTCCTCTCACCTCCCCGTCTCCTCGCCTCCCTGTTAAATTTCCGGTCTTTTTTTT
>JANYGI010000053.1 GCA_025362495.1 Byssovorax sp.
CAGAATCCGATCCTCGTGGACTCGGTGCCGCTGGTCACCGAGGAGGAGATCCGCCGCGGGATCATCCTTTGCGAGTCGGTTCACGACGCTGCGAACGACACGACCGAGCTGCGGTGGCGCCAGATCGACGAGCGCGAGTCCGAGCTGATCGCCCGCGCGCTTCAGAATTCGCGGCTCGACCTCCTGTCGGATCTGCTGCGTGCGCTCGACCTCTGGTGAACGCTGATGCTCTTCGACGACGAACCCGTCACGCAGATCAACATCCCACGATCGCTGGTGGTCTCGTCCCCGCGGCCTCAACCGACGTATGCGTCGCGCCGGCGCGATCGCGAGTTCGTGGGTCGGGTGAGAGCCATTGCAGCGATGCGCCACGCTGGCTGTATGGTCGAGCCGATCGTCACGGATGAGCAGGGCACGCGACTTCCCCAGGAGCAGGAACTGGCGCTCCGCGAGGATGTCGAGAAAGCAGTCCGCGAGCTTTTCTCCGGGCGTGCGGCGCACGCAAAGCGGACCATCGACGGCCTCGAAGCGGCGAACAAGAGTGACGTGGAGCAGGTCGATGATCTCCTGAAGGGAGCGTATCAAAAATACGCGCAGGGAGTGCGATCCAGGGACTTACTCGACACCCTCCTCGATACGTTCGAGCGCTGGCTGACTGTGGAGGGCGTCGCCAGAGTGGATCTGCTGTTCTGTCGTGTCGATCTCGATCGTGCTCCTGAGTCGCTCGGAATCCTGCTCCTGGCGACGACGCGGCTTACGCGCGCCCACTTCACGCGCCGAGATTCATTCTTCGAGCGTTTGAGTCGCTGGCTCGTCGGCCGATCGGGTCGCACTGCACAGGACGTCGAGGCCATGCTCCGGGGGCTCCGGGAGTGATCGGAGCGGGGGAGTTTCCGCTGCGGCGGAGCGGGGAGGGGACAGCCGTCTCCGCCGCGTGCGCCGTCGTGCTTGTGCGTGTTGCGGAGACGCAGTTTCATCTGGGTCTTCGCCGTGGCAACGCGTCACACGAGCCGGTCCTGCATCTCGCGTGGCATCGTCGTCTACGCGACCAGGCGCTCGACCAGGTCATCAAGAACAAGCAGCGAGTCCTTCCCTCTGCGGTGGTTGCGCTCTCCCTCGACCCGTTGATCGATGAAGCGTTGCAGGTCCTCTCGGGTCGCGTGGCGGTGCGTTATGCAAACAACGCCTCCATTTCGTACGGTTTCGGCGAAGTGACCGCGATCTTCGATCGCGATACCGGGGAGCTGATGACGCCTGACGCCGCGTTCACCTGCGCTACGTTCGTGCTCGCGATGCTTCGATCCGTGGGCATTCGGATCATCGATGGCGAGCGGTGGCGCGCACCCACCGCGGAAGATGTTCAATGGCAAATCAAGATAGGGGATACCCTCCTTGCGCAGATCGAGGCGCAGTATCACGGCGAGCTTCCGCGAGCGAAAGAGCGCATCGAGCACGACCTCGGATCGCGCCGCTATCGTCCGACCGACGTTGCCGGCGCAGCCTTGTTTGGCCGAGAAAAATGGCCCGTGGGCGCAGAGGAAGTCGATCCACGAGCGAGCGAGCTAGAAACCGTACTGGCTTGGCTCAGCCCCTCCACTTGATCGAGAGTCGCCCACCGCGCACATACTGACCTCTCAACGCGGTCAGCCCTCGCTCTCTCCGGCCTCGTCCTCGCCCAACCCCTCAATCTCCGCCCACAGCTCGTCCAGATCCAGCACCAGCCCCTCGCACCCCGGGACAGCGTCAATCCGCCCGCCCTCCGCGCCGAGCACGACGACATATCGCCCGTCCGGCCCCAGCTCGTAGATCTCCAGCATCCGTGTCGCCGGCTCCAGCAGCCAGTACCAGCGCACGCCGAACGCCGCGTACTCGGCGCGCTTCTCCAGTCGGTCGCGCCGCACGTCGCGAGGGCTGGGCGACACCACCTCGATCATGATGTCCAGCGGCCGCCGCAACGCCCCGCGCCCAGGCGGCGGCTTGCTGCCGGCCAGGAGAACGGAGACGTCGGGCTTTCTCCCTTTGCCTTCGCCGAGTCGGTACTTGAGCTCGGACGCCGCGACGCGCCCACCGAGAGGGATGGCCCAGGCCCGGAAGAGCTGGATGAGCCAACCCACGGCCGTCTCGTGAATCCAGTCGGCCACTTCTTCCTCCACGAGGACGCCGTCGACGAGCTCGCCCGGCTCGTCTTCCGGCATCGCGGCCCACGCGTCATCGCTCAGGTGCAGCGGAACAGGTGGAGTGACAGGCTTCGTGGTCACCGTACTGCAAACCTTACCACGCCTGTCCCCGCGGGCGGTCCGGCGCAGCATCCTCGCCTGCGCCGGCCCCCACGCCGCTCACTTCCCGTTCTTGCCGCCCGCCGCCGGGGCCGCCGGAGCCGAAGCGCCCTCACCTTCGCTCGGCGCCGGATCCGCCTCTTCCTTCACCGATCGCCGCAGCGACGTGAGCCCGAGCCGGATCTGCACTCGCGTCCCGAACACGCCGCGGAACGTGGTCGCAAAGTCGTTGTACCAGCGCTTCAACTGCTGGAGCGCCGCGAGCTGCTCCCGCTTGGCCTTGGCGAGCTGCTCCGGCGTCGTCGACGACGCGGGCGCGGCGCCCGGCAGCGCCTTTCGCGCCGACTCGACCAGACCGCGGACCTGCTCGATCTTCTTCGCGGTGAGCCCGCGCTTCGTGCCGAGCCGGTGCGCCTCTTTCGCGCCGGGGGCGTCGCTCTTGGCCAGCTCCTCGAACCGGGCGATCAGCGTCGGAACCGAGTCGAGCACGCCCGGGCCGAAGGGCTGCTGCGTCAGGTCTTTGAAGAACGCTGCCAGGAACAGCTCCTGAGCGTCCTCGGGAATGGCGCGCTGAAGGATGGTGCGAATGCTGGGAAACCAGAAGTTCTCGAAGGTGTCGATCTCCTGGAGGAGCCGCGTCTGCTCGGCGCTGAACTGGCCCGATTGCCCCGCTTGGGTGCCTTCAGCCATCCAGTGCGACAGCGGTCGATCGCGGCCGGCCGCCTTCTCCATCAGGCGCTTGCCCAGCTCGTTCTCCTCGTCGTCGTAGCCATGGAGCTTGGCGCGCGCGGCGTAGGCCTGGATGTGGAACAGGAAGGTATTGACCTTCTCGAGGAACGCCCAATCGTCGCTGCTCAGCGTCGTGGGCGTGACCTCCTCGGAGGCAGCGAGAATGTCGACTGGCTGCGGCGACACGGGCGCCTCAGCCGACTTCGTGACGGTGGATTTACTCATCGGTGCAAGGGAGGAGATCCAAATGTGAGCTGGGTGTCAAGCCGCTAAATGGCATCTGGTCCCCGCTCGGCTCGACGGCGCGAGGAGCTCGCCATCGCGCAAGAGGCGGCGATCGTCCTCGTCGCGTGCGATGCTCCCGGGCCATGCGTTGCTCTGCACTCGCCCTCCTGATCACGGCTCTCCTGCTCCCCGCCTGCACTTCACCGGCCGGCACCACCGTGGCGCCGCCCGACAGCGCGGCGCCGGCTCCGCCTCCTCCCCCGCCGACTCCCGAGGCCACGGCGATGCCCGCGCCCGACGATCTCGACGTCGCGTCGCTCCAGAAGGCCATGAAATGCGCCTCGGATGCCAGGTCCGGCGCGTGCGGCATCCTCACCAAATACGCGACGTGCACCCCGTGGAACGCGGTGTCTCCGTCGGGCGACGCGCGCTACGTCGGTCGCGGGTTCGCGGTCGAGGGCGCGAAGTCGACGGAGACCGTCGTCGTGGTGCGCGCCAGGCGAGTGCCGCTGAACGAGGTCGGGCCTGGGCAGCTCGGGGTGAAGATCGGGCTCGGCGAGATCACGAAGGAAGACGGCAGCGCGTTCGGTCAGTCCGGCCAGACGATTCGCAGCTTCGAGCGCAGCGACGCGCCCGGGAAGGCCAACGCGACAATCGAATATCTGAAGCAGCGCACCACGTGGACCGAGGCGTTCGCCAACAAGACGGTGGGTGGGCAAGTCTACGCGATCATGCGGGCAGGCACGTTCCTCTGTCAGGGAGCGCGTCAATCGGTGCTGCTGGTGCAGAAGGCGGGGAATCGCAGCTCCAGCGCCGACGGGCTCTACGCCGAGCTCTGGGCCGCGACCTGGTGAGTCGGATGAGTCGGGTGAGATCTCCGATCCGCGCTGTGCTACGCCCCGCGGCGTGAATCGACCCGACGGCCGCTCGCTCTCCGATCACCGCCCCGTGGAGATGATCCCGGGCTTCCACCGCAACGCCGAGGGCTCGGTCCTCTACCGCGCGGGCTCGACCGTGGTGCTCTGCACCGCGTCGATCGATCCCGGCGTGCCCGCGTGGATGACGGGCAAGGGCAAGGGCTGGCTCACCGCCGAGTACCAGATGCACCCGCGATCGAGCCCGCGAAGGCGCGAGGCGCGCGACGGCCGCGGCAAGGCGCCGAGTGGGCGCACGCAGGAGATCCAGCGCTTGATCGGCCGCGCGCTCCGGGCCGCCGTCGATCTCGACGCGCTCGGCGAGCGAACGCTGGCGATCGACTGCGACGTGCTCGAGGCCGACGGCGGCACACGCACCGCGTCGATCACCGGCGGCTTCGTCGCGACCGCGCTGGCGCTCGCGAAGCTGACGGCGAAGGGGCTGATCGTGGGGCCGGTGCTGCGCGATCAGATCGCCGCGATCAGCGTCGGCCACCTCGCGTCGGGGCTCGCGCTCGATCTCGTCTACGTGGAGGACAGCGCCGCGCGCGTCGATCTCAACCTCGTGGCCACGGCGCGCGGGGCGATCGTCGAGGTGCAAGGCACGGCCGAGGGCGTGGCGGTGCCGCGCAGCGCGATCGATCGCATGGTGGATCTCGGGCTCGCCGGCGTGGCGTCGCTCTCTGGGCTCCAGACGAAGACGCTCCTTTCGGCCGGCGTCGAGCTCGCGTCGCTGATGCAGCCCGCGCGCGCGGAGGAGTCGTGACGCCGCCCGCGTTCAGCCTGCTCCTCGCGACGTCGAACCGCGGCAAGCTCGCCGAGCTGACGGCGCTGCTCGCCGATTTGCCGATCGAGGTCGTGTCGCTCGCGCAGGCGTTGCCCGGCCGCGATCAGGCCGTGGAAGACGGCGCGACGCTCGAGGACAACGCGCGGATCAAGGCCCGCGCGGGCGCGGCGGCGGCGGTGATGGTGACGATCGGCGAGGACTCGGGGCTCGAGGTCGACGCGCTCGGCGGGCGCCCCGGCGTGCGCTCGGCGCGCTTCGCGAAGGAGGGCGCGACCGACGCCGAGAACAACGCGGCGCTCCTCGCGGCCCTCGACGACGTCGACGACGATCAGCGCGCGGCGCGCTTCCGCACGGTGATGATCCTGATCGATCCGTGGGCCGAGGGTGAGCCGAAAGAGCTTGTTTTCGAGGGTAAGTGCGAGGGTACGATCGCCCGCGCCCCGAGCGGCACCGGGGGCTTCGGCTACGATCCGCTCTTCCTCGTGACGGCCGCGGGCCGGACAATGGCCGAGCTCTCGGCCGACGAGAAGAACCAGCTCAGCCACCGCGCGCAGGCCTTCGCCGCGCTGCGTCCCGCCCTCCACGACCTCGTGTTCCGCCGCATCGCCCAGGCGGCGCACGTCGCCGGTGGGCGGTAGCGGAACCGCTTTACATCGCCCCGAAGCAGCCCCAAGGAAGCGCCGACGCTCGATGAAATCCCACTACAAAGGCCTGGGCGACCACGGGACGCTGGGGATCCAGATCGTCCTCTGCATCGCCTTCGGCGCGTGGGGCGGGCACTGGATCGACGGCAAGCTCCACACCGCGCCCGCGCTGATGATCGTCGGCTTCTGCTTCGGCCTCGGCGCGGCGGGTAAATCCGTGCACGAGTCGTGGAAGCAGATGCAGAAGGAAGCGCTGCGCGAGGAGCGCGAGCAGGGCAACCCCGCCCCGCTCTGGGAGAAGCGCGCCGAGAAGAAGAAGCCGGAAGGCGACGACGATCGGGATTCGCCGAAGGACGACCATGGCCAAGACTGACGAGGAGTATTCGCGGATGGCCATGCGCGGCGCGGTGATCGCCGTGGCCGTGAGCGGCGCGGCGATCGCGGTGCTGGCCTTCGCGCTCTTCGACGCGCGCACGGGCCTCGGCGTGCTGCTCGGCGGCGCCCTCGCCACGGCCAACCTCTACGTGTTCGCCCGCGTCGGCGACGCGTTCCTCGCGCAGAAGGGCAACGCCGCGCCCTGGGGAGCGATCGCGCTCGTGAAGCTGATCTTCCTCTTCGGCGGCGTCTGGCTGATCCTCAAGCACGACGTCGTCCCGGGGCTGGCCCTCGCGGCGGGGTATGGCGCGCTGCCTCTCGGGATCACCCTCGGCTTCCTCTTCGGGCCGAAGCCGCCGGACGGCGGCGCGGAACCCCCGAAAAAATAAGCCTCAGGCCGGGCCTACCGGCTCTTGACCAAACTCCGCCGGTCACCTCTGCGTAAAGTTGTGATACACGCGGGGCCCCTGTAGAAAGGGCCGCCTCTCGGCCCCTCCGGACCACGAAAGCCATGCCTGAGCATACCGGGTTCCTCACCTATCTCCTGGGCCGCTCCGACGTCCTGCGGCAGAACGCGCACAACGTCGGCTCGTCGTTCGTCGGCGGCCAGCAGGTCGAGTACCGCGGCCTCGAGCCCATCTTCACGAGCCTGCTCGTGATGGCCCTCGTCATCTTCCTCGCCGCCGGCGTGCGCTCCGAGTACCGCGCCCTCGACGAGTCGGTGATCCCCGACGAGACGCTGACGACCCGCACCTTCTTCGAGGCCTTCTTCGGCTACTTCTACGGGATGGCGAAGGACGTGATGGGCGCGAAGAACGCCAAGCGTTACTTCGGCCTCATCGGCGGCTCGGCGGCCTTCATCTTCTTCTCGAACTGCCTCGCGCTGATCCCCGGCTTCACCCCGCCCACGTCGAACCTCAACGTCACCATCGGCTGCGCGCTGGTGGTGTTCCTGTCGTTCAACTACTGGGGCCTGAAGGAGAACGGCTGGGGCTACCTCGCGCACCTCGCCGGCCCGAAGTGGTACCTGGCGCCGCTGATCTTCCCGATCGAGGTCATCTCCACCTGCGTGCGCCCGGTCACCCTGTCGATCCGCTTGATGATCAACATGGCCGTCGATCACCTCGTCGGATCGATCTTCCTCGGGATGGTCGCCATCCTGGTGCCGGTGCCGCTGATGTTCCTCGCGATCATCGTGATCCTGGTGCAAACGCTGGTTTTCTGCCTCCTCAGCAGCATCTACATCGGCCTCGCGACCGAGAAGGCTGAGCATCACTGAGGCTCGTTTCTGGGCCCCCCTTCAAAAGGGCCTAGCCAACCAGACCGATTCGATCTAAACGGGCGGCGCCAATCTGGGCTCGTCGCCCGCAAGCAAAAGCAAGCACGCAGCCCACGTTGGCGCGTGGCACGTAAAGGAGCAGATTCGGATGTTGTCGCTCAAGAGCAAGCTGTCGGTCATCGCTGCGGTCGCCACTGCACTGGTCCTCGTTCCCGCGATGGCCTTTGCCCAGGAAATGGGCGCCAACAAGTGGGAGCAGAACAAGTGGCTCGCCGCGTCGTCCGGCTTCGCGATCGGTATCGCCGCGCTCGGCGGGACGATGGGCCAGTCGCGCGCTGCTGCCGCCGCCCTCGAGGGCATCTCGCGTAACCCCGGTGCGGCCGCCCGCATCCAGACTCCGATGATCCTCGCGCTCGCGCTGATCGAGTCGCTCGTGCTCTTCGCGCTCGTGATCGCGTTCGTGCTGCAGCAGAAGATCGGCTGAGCAAGCCGCCCTCGCCTCGCGCGAGGGTTTCTGCGCCAACGCGCTCCCCGGCTTCGGCCGCGGGGCGCGTTCGTGTTTTGTCGACTCGGCCTCTCCTCCGATTTCTCCTCTGATGTGGGGCGGGCCTCCGTGCCCGCCGCATGGAGTCCCTGGAGCGAACTGGATCGACTCCGGAGCGGCAGGGCTCGGTGCCGCAGGAGCTGGTCCATGTGGCGGGCGTGGAGGCCCGCCCCACACCAGACCGGAGGAGCGGGGGATCGATCAGCTGCGCTTGAGGAAGCGGCGCAGCATGTCGCCTGCGACGTTCGCGATCACCACCAGGATCGCGATCGCGAGCATGACGATGCCGAGGTTTTCGCTGCGGCTCCCGGCGATGACCAGGGCTGTGCCCGAAAGCAAGAGCGACGCGACGACGAGGCCGCTGAAGAGCCGGCGGCCGAGGCGATCGACGAGCGCGGGGAGCTGCGGATCCGTCGTCTGCAGCGTGAGGCGGCCGAGGCGGAGATCGTCGAGGACTTCGCGGGCTTGCTGCGGGAGATCGTAGGCCGCGCCCGAGAAGCGCTCGAGCCCGCGCCAGATCTCGTTGCCGACGCGCTCGGGGGAGTAGCGCTTGCGGAGCAGATCGAGGAAGAACGGCCGCGCTTCGCCGAAGACATCGAGATCGGGATCGATCTCTTTTCCCACGCCTTCCATCGTCATCAGCGCCTTGCCGACGAGCATGAAGTCGGGCGGGATCTCGATGCCGTACTTGGTCGCGCCGCGGATCAGATCGGTGAGCATCGCCGCGAGATCGATCTCCTTGAGCGGGCGCCCCAGGTACTTCTCGCTGAGCATGGCGACCTCGGCGCGGTAGGCGCGCATGTCGACCTTCTTCGTCGGCGTGCCGATGGCGTAGAGCGCGTCGGCGACGGCGACGTGATCCTGGCGGACGGCGGCGACCATGAGATCGACCGTGCGATCACGCATCTCCGGCGAGAGGCGGCCGACCATGCCGAGATCGATGAGGCCGATGACGGGCTTGTCGGGCTCGCCCAGGATCAGGATGTTCCCCGGGTGGGGATCGGCGTGGAAGAAGCCGTCCTCGAAGATCATCTTGATGATCACGCCGACGGCGGCCTTCGCGAGCACCGGGCCCTGGAAGCCGCGGTCCTTGATCGCCTCGTAGATCTTCGCACCCGCGAGGAACTCGATCGTGAGCACCTGCGTGGAGGAAGCCTCTTTGTAGACCTTCGGGAAGCGCGCGACCGGCGTCTTCTCGAAGTAGCGGGCGAACTTGATGGCGTTGTCGGCCTCGAGGCCGAAGTCGAGCTCGCTGGTGATCGCGCGGTCGAACTGATCGACGAGGGCCGTCGGCGAGTAGATGCGCGACTCGGGGACGGTGCGCTCGACCAGCGCCGCGAGGGCGTGGAGGAGCTCCACGTCGCGCGCGACCGTGGAGCGGATGCCCGGTCGCTGGACCTTGACGACGACGTCCTTGGGGCCGTCAGGGTGCTTGAGCACGGCACGATGGACCTGCCCTATCGACGCGGCGGCGAGCGGCTTCTCGTCGAAGCTCTCGTAAACCTCTTCGATGGTGCGGCCGAGCGAGGCCTCGACGGCGTCTTTGATGTCGCTGAAGGCGAGCGGCGTGACGCTGTCCTGGAGCTTCTTCAGCTCGGTGATCCACTCCTTCGGCATCACGTCGGGGCGCGTCGAGGCGATCTGGCCGAGCTTCACGAACGAGGGCCCGAGATCCATGGCGACGAAGCGGACGCGCTCGGGCAGCGAGATACTGGTGCGCTCTTCTTCGCCGCGCTTCGTTTCGGCTTCTGAAACCGAGAGATCGAGATCGCGTGAGACCTCGGAGGCCTCGCTCTCGCCCGCGGCGACGAGCAGAGCCCTGGGCTTCTTGCCGCCGCCAAAGCCGAGCCGCTGCGCGAGATCGGCGAAGCCGTGGCGGACGAGGACGACGTAGATCTGCCGCAATCGACCGAGATCGCGGACGGCGTTGAGGATCGAGACCATGAGATCCTAGCGAACTCGCACTACCGTGCCGGGCTCGGGCTTGGTGGGGAACACGGCGGTCCAGCCCGCGGGCACGTGCGGGCCGGTCCACCAGAAGAGGCGCTGCGCGTCGAGGGGCGCGAGGTTCACGCAGCCGTGGCTGCGGACCTGGCCGAACGAGCGATGCCAGAAGGCGCCGTGGAGGCCGACGCCCTTCGAGAAGTACTGCACCCAGGGCACGTTCTCGATCCGGAAATAGCGCGCGGCATTCTCGTCCTCGAGGTTGTCCATGTCCGACGTGAGGAGCTTGATCCAGATGTGGTGCGTGCCCTTCGGCGTCGCCTGCGGCGTGCCCTCGCGGCCCTTGCCGGTGGAGACGATCGTCGCGAAGACGGGGCGCTTTCCTTCGTAGGCGACGAGGGTCTGCGTCGCGATGTCGACGTCGATCCAGCGCTCGCCCGCGGCTTGATCGATCTCGGGAGGCGGTTCGGCGACGGTGGGATGGCGCGCGTCTTTGCCTGCGATCCAGGCGTTGTCGCCGATGCGGAGGAACGTGCGGCGGTTGCTCTCCACCTCTTCGAGGACGGGGACGAGCTCGAAGCGGGCCTTCGTGGCCGAGGTGATCGCCAGCGCGTTCGGCTTCGAGAAGACGCGCGCGCGATCGCTCACGACCCAGGCGATCGGGATCGGGATCGAGGTCGAGGTCGAGGTCGAGGTCGAGTCGGGCGGGAGCGTCTCGCCCTGGAACGCGAACGATCGCGCCGGGCCGAGGTCGCGCATCGGGACCCAGAGGTTGTGGTTGGTGCGCCCGTAGCGCGCGCCGTCGAGGGTGCGCTCGGCCGTGATCGCCACGGCGAACCCCGGCTCGAGCTGCATCGCGGGGGTGTCGACCTCGGCCGATTCGAGGCGCGAATACGCGGACGATCCGTCGGGCCCGACGAAGAAATAACGAAACGGGAGGCCGTCGGGGTTCTCGGCGAGGACGCGGCGCGAGGCGTCGACGGCGGGCAGATCGGCGAGCGCGACGGCGTCGTCGCAGAGCCACGCGGTGGGCCCGACCTCGAGGAACGATCCGCGACAGCCGGCGCCGCGGCGGACCGCGAAGATGGGCAAGTGAATGTCGCGCAGGACGGCGCCGCGTCGAGGCGCGGTGGCCCACGGCGCGGTGAGGAGCGGCTGCTCGTCGAGGAGAACCCGGGCGCTGCGCGTGCCCGCGGGGAGCTGCGGCGCGCCCGGATCGATCCAGGGTGGGGAGTGCGAAGGCTCGGCGCGGGCTGCGCGCACAGCGAGGCCGACGAAGAGGAGCAGCGCGGCGAACGCCGGGAGACGCCTCTTCATCATCGGCGGGCCGTCAGCGGTACGAGAAGCGGACCTCGTGATCGCAGATCCGGTAGAGATCGCCCTCGGCGATGGCCTTCCGGGCGATGCGCTGGCTGTTGTACTCGACGCCGTTCGTCGAGCCCATGTCGACCATGTAGTACTGGCCGTTGAGGAACTCGACCATCGCGTGCTGACGCGACACGTTCGGATCCTTGATGGTGAGATCGCTCGACTGCTTGCCGCGGCCGATGATGAAGCGATCCTTGTTCACCACGAAGCGCTGGCCCGCGTAGAACGCGGCGAGCGTGGGGCTGCCAGCTCCGGAACCAGGCGCGGGACCCTGCGGCGGCGCTGCCGGCATCGGCGTCGGCGGCGGCGGCGGCGGCGGTTGCTGCTGCATCCCACCGTAGGCGGGGGGAGGCGGCGGCTGCTGCATCGACGGCGGCATCGGCGGCTGCTGCATCGACGGCGGCATCGGCGGCGGCGCATAGCCACCCGACATCGGCCCTCCCGGGGGAGGCGGCGGCGGGGGACCGGATCGACCGCTGGGCGCGCCCATGTTCGATCCACGCATGTTCGGCTGGCCAGGAGGACCAGGAGGACCAGGAGGACCAGGCATCGGCGGCATCGGCGGAGCAGGCGGCTGCTGCATCGAGGGCGTCATCGGAGGAGGACCCCCCTGCGGCGGGCCCATGGGTCGCAGGTGCGGCGGCGGCGCGCCCATCGAGGCGGGGGCCACGGGAGGCCCCGGGGGACCAGGTGGCCCCGGCGGGCCACCGGGACGCGCCATCGGCGGAGGCGGCGCGGGGAGGCTGGGACGCTTCGCTGCGGAAGGAGCGGGCGGCGGAGGCGGCGGAGGCGCGCCCGGCCGCATCGGCGGAGGCGACGTTTGCCCGCTCTGCTGCATCGGCGCAGCGCTACCAAAGCCCGGCGGCGGCGGCGGCGGAGCGCCGTACTGCGACGGAGGCGGCGGCCCGCCTTGCTGGCCCATCATCGGCGGCGGCCCGCCTTGCTGGCCCATCATCGGCGGCGGCCCGCCTTGCTGGCCCATCATCGGCGGCGGCCCGCCTTGCTGTCCGCCCATCATCGGCGGAGGCGGCGTCTGGCCACCGTTGCCCATCATCGGCGGAGGACCGCCGGGGTTGCCGAGCATCGGCGGAGGCGGCGGCATGCCGCTCGGTCCGCCGGGATAGCCCGGCTGCGGCGGCGGACCCGCGCCGGGGATCTGCGGCATCTGCGGCGGACCACCCTGGTTGAAGCCCGGCGGCGAGTGCGGACCCGAGCCCGAGCCTGGTCCCGCCCCGGGGGCCGCCATCGGCGGGGGC
>JANYGI010000068.1 GCA_025362495.1 Byssovorax sp.
CGCCCCGCCTGCTCCGGCGTCCGCGCGCGCCCGCAGCGACGTCTCGATCGCCGCGGCGTGGCGCAGGCTCCACTCGACGGTGGCCATCTGCGCGGCGTCGGCGGCCGTCATCACAAGCCCGCGCGGCACCACGTGCACGGCGGCCGCGGCCCAGACCGCATCAGAGATCTCGCGCGTCGGCGGGAGGCTCCCCATTGCGCGGCAGATCTGGATCGTCTCGGCGTAGCTCGCCGGCAGCCGGATCGGATCCGCGGCCTCGGGCACGGGCGCGCGCAGGGCGTCGGTCGCGACGCAGACGACCAGCCCGCCGCCGAGGTCGAGATCGGCCCAGCACGGCGGGACGTGGTCGCCCGCGAGGACAGCGGCGAGGAGGAGGCCGCCGCTCAAGCGGGAGGCCGTCACGACGCGCGCACCAGGACGAGGAAGTGCGCCCAGGGGAAGTGCGGCCCCGGGTCGAAATGGTCGCTCTTGTGGAACGCCTGCGAGACGTCGACGTGGCCAGGAATCCCGCTCACTCCCATCCTCAAGGCCTCCGCTTCGATGTGCTCCAGCGGTACACCGTGGCGCCGACAGATCCCCGCGACCACGCCGGCCGCGCGCGCCAGCATCGCCTCCACCTCCGGCGCCGCCCACTGCTCGGCGCTCCACGTCGCGCGCGCCGTCAGCTCGATTCCGATCGCGCGCGGGTTCGCCCCGGGCGCGTGCCAGGCCGTGTCGCTCTCGCGGACGCACTGCACGACGAGCTCGGGCCCGACGACGTAGTGCGCGCTCGCCTGCGGCGCCGTCGGACCGGCGAAGTAGCGCGCGACCGCGGCCGCGGCGCCGACGCGGCAGTCGACCTCCGCGGTGTGGATGACGATGAGCGACACCGGCGAGGTGCGCCCGACGGTGAAGTGCCGTGCGAGCAAAAGCGAAGGCGCGTCGATCTCGGGCAGCGTCACGAGCTCCGCGCGCGCGTCCGGCGGCAGCACGGCCGGCGCGCCCGTGGGGAGCGTGTCGGTGAGCCAGGGCAACGTGGACTCGGGGCAGACAGGGTCAATCAAGAGCAGCTCCAAGGGGTGAGAGAGAACAAATCGACGCGGCGATGGTTATGCCGCTTGTCACTGCGCGCGCAGTGACGTATTGAATGCAGGTCAGGCGGTGTCCGCGCCGACACCGCCAAAGGAACCAGACCATGAAAACGATCGCTCAGCTCACCGACACGATGAACACCTGCGCTGCTGTCTACGACCTGGCGATGGCCGACTACCAGCGCACGCTGAGCGGCGCGGCAAAAGTTGCCTTGGAGAAAGCCATCGTGGCCCGCCGCAACGCGGCTGGCGCGGTGGATGACGCGCTGGACGCGCTGGGACGCTGCGACCGAGTGTGGGCCGAGTGCGCCTGAGTCCACCACACTCCGCCCTCAAGGCCGCCCGGTTCCGCCGGAGCGGCCCTTGGTGGTATGAGCACCGAAGTTTTCGCCGCCGTACGTGCCTGCGCCATCGCGATGCTGTCCAGCGCGATCCTTCGCTCGTCCGACGTGACCGCCGGCAACGGGATCGTCGTCGACTGGAGCACCGAGAAGAGCGGCGAAAAGATCCAGCGCGGAGCGGATGCCTTCGATACGGCTCGGCTCTTCGTGTCTCTAGTCGGGCCCGACGACGCCTACGGCGTGGCCATGGTTGGCGGAGAGATCGAGCCCGCTCCGGCTGCGAAAGATCCTCCCGCACGCATCACCGCGTGGCGAGTCGATCCGTGCGGCGGGAGGCGCCGCTCGTTCGACGCTGGGGCGTTCCGCGTGTACGTCGAGCCGAACGAGGATGATGAGGCGCAGGCTGCTTTTGTCGCGCGCCTCGCGGCTTTCTGCGTCGCAGAGGGCGGCGCGTGAGCACCACCTCGCCCCCGACCTCGGCTACCGTTGACGATATGACCACGCCCCCGCGCCCACCGCGTAAGGCCGGCAACCCCGACGGCAGCAAGTGGCGCTCGACGCCCGTCGCGAAGCGCAAGCGCAAGCCGATGAGCGTGAACCTGAGCGACGCGGCCCGCGCCGAGGTCGAGCGCCAGGCCGTCGAGCAGCACGACGGCAACAAGAGCCAGGCCGTCGAGGCGGCGATCTGGCTGGCCGCTCCGCCGGAGCGCCGCCCCGTCAAGCCCTGAGCGCGACGACAGCCACCGCGCCGACGAGCACCCACGGGCCGAGGCGCCGCGAGCCGGTGAGCAGCGCGAGCACAACGGCCAGCGCAGCCACCGCGAGCCCGCTGGCGAGGCCGAGCAGCGCGCCGAGGGCGGCGAGGAGCTTGACGTCGCCGCCGCCGAGCTTGCCGCGCGCGAAGAGGTGGAGAGCCGGCGCCGCGCAGAGCACGCCGGCTGGATGACCGACGAGCAGGCCGGCGAGGAGCGCGGGCAGGGTGATGGCGTTGGGGATCCTGCCCGTCGTGGCGTCGGTGAGCGCGCAGGCGACGGCGAGCAGGAGAGCGGCGACGTGGAGGGAGATCACGATGGCTGGCAGTCGGTCGATTTGCCCTTGCGCGTATATCGATACCGATATACATATCGGGGGCCGGCAAGGATGCTGGTGCAGGGGAGCAGGACGACGATGAAGAGCTTTCAGATCACGAACTCGATCAGCGGCGCGGACCTCGGCACGTACGAGGCCGAGTCGGCGCGGGAATCGCTCGACGTCATGGCGCGCGCGGCGGGGTACGTGGACCACGTGGAGGCCTGTCGCGCGGCGCCCGTCGAAGATGGGGAGTTGAAGGTGTGGAGCATCTCGGAGGGAGAGGGCGTCGCACTCGCGACGTTCGGTGCCGGCGCCGGCGAAGGACTGGTCAAGGATGCCGATATCCCGGCCTGCGTGTGGGAAGGGCTTGGCTGCGATTGGCAGAGGGCGTCGTGAGCGACCTCCCCATCACCCCTGTGCGCCTCACGCCTGAAGAGCGCGACCTCGCGCAGCAGATCGCCGAGGACGAGGCCGCCAAGGTGCGCGAGTCGACAGGCGGACAGCTCAGCAGTACGCTCGCTGACGGGGTGAGGATCGCGCTCCGCGCCGAGGCGAAACGGCGCAAGCTCGTGCCGCGGACGGCGAAGCAGGGCCAGCCCATACCACCTGTGGCCGTGCGACTACCTGGCGAGAGCCCCAAGGCGATGCTCGCGCGGGTGAGCGCTGCGGTGGTAGCCAACCTCGAAGAGCGGGCGGCGACGGCGCGCGGGAAGAAGAGAGGAGCGGGCTCGTGAGTCCTCCCCTCTGCGCGCGCTGCGGCGCCGAGCTTCCCGATCCAGGCCTGCCCGGCGTCGTCCGGTGCCCGAAGTGCCAGGCGCCGAACAAGGCGCGGGTCCTCGACGACGCGGACACCATCGCGCCCGTGCCCGTCGTCGAGGACCTCGTCGATCGCCTGCGCGACGCCGCTGGAAACGGCGGCCCGTGGGCTCTGCTCACCGAAGCGGCGAACGAAATCGCCGCGCTGCGCACAGCCCTCGCGGCCCGCTGAGCTAGACGCCCCCGCAGCCGAGGAACAGCGGGTCGCTGAGCAGCACGTACCGCACGGCCACGCGATCGTGGCCCTCGCCAGCGTCGCCGTGGATCGTCGTGAGCCGCCCGTGCGCCACGTCGATCGCCGACACCACGCCAACGAGCACCGCGCCAGGCGCGCCGCGAGCCGCGATCATCCCCGGGACGACGTGCGCCGCGGTGACGTGCGCGCGGGCGATCCACCGCTTGGCGGCGATGAGCTGCGCCACCAGCCCCGCGCCCGTTGCGGCACCGGCGATCGGGCTGTGCTGCCCGGCCGCCGCAGCCGCCTCGCGGATCCACGTGCTCACCGCGGCCGCGTTCCAGTCGTGCGGGGCGGTGAGCCCCACCGCGGCCAGCATCGCGACCACGCGCGGCGAGTACTCGACCACCGGCACAGCCAGATCGGCCTGCGCCCGCGCGAGCACAGCAGCTCCGAGCGAGGGCAGCGTGCCCCCGCGCGGTCGTCTACGCGCGCTCATCAGTGGCCCGTGCCGAGATAGGAGAGCGCCGCCGAGGCGAAGGCCGTGGCAGCGTCGCTCGCGTCGACGTCGTTGAGACACCCGACGCTGTTGACCATCTCGTAGATTTTGGCCGCGAGCTCCACCGCGCTCTGCGAGGTGCCGCGCCACGTGACGGTCACCGCGGCGAGGATGCCCGCCGCGGAGTTGAAGGTGCTCAGCGCCGAGAGCACGTCGGCCTTGGCGTCGGTGGCCGCGGTCTCGATCGTGCCGTAGCCGGAGGTGTCGGTCGTGAAGAGCAGCGCGCAAGCGCCAGCGTACGCGGTGAGGGCGGTGGCGAGGTCGGTGGACGTGTCGGAAGCAGCCATGATGATCTCCTGATCAGGTAGCAGACGTGGTGAGGTACAGATCGCCGATGGCCGCCGCCACAAGGCGCACGTCGTCGACGGGTGAAGAGGCGAGACGCACGTCGTCAATCGGCGTGCTGTACAGTGCAGGCGAGGCGATGTACGCGCCGAGGCCACCAAGGATCGCCACGGCCGAGAGAGCGAGCGAGGACAGCACGAGCGTGCCAGTCGCATCGGCGACCACGCCCGCCGTGGTGGTGAGGCCGAGCGGCCCGAGCGTGAGCGCACCGATGCCGACGAGGGTGAGCGTGCTCGAGCCAACGAGCGTGAGCCCGCCGAGCTGCACGGCGCCCGTCGAGGTGAGCGCGGCGCCCGTCGCGCCGGCGAAGGTGCTCGTCGGCGTCGTGAGCGCACCTGTCGACGAGGCCGCCGACGTACTCGATCCAGCAAGCGCGATCCCGCGCAGCGACATCACGCCGGTGATCGCAGCGCTCGGGCCCGCTGCGCCGGCGATCGCGAGACCGACGAGAGCAAGGGCACCCGTGGCCGAGACGCCCGGCGCTGTCGTCGCGCCGATCCCGACAACGACAAGGGGCGCGAGAGCGAGCGCTCCCGAGCTCATCGCGGCCGACGCTGCGAGCGCAGCGAGGGTGAGCGGCAACAGTACCGCCGCTCCGGCAGCCAGCGCCGCCGCTTTGCCGGCGCCCGCGACGACGATCGGCGCGAGAGCGAGCGCTCCAGCGGCCGTCGCCGTCGCCGCGCTCGATCCCACGGGCGCGAGCGAAGGGAGCACCACCGATCCGGCGAGAGCCGACGCGGCAGCGCCCGAGCCGACTGCTTGTGGCGCGGCGAGCTGAACAACGCCCGCGCTGGCGGCAGCAACGCCGCCCACGCCCGCGACGACGAGGCCGACGAAGGCGAGCGCGCCGGTAGCCGGCGTGGCCGCGCCGCTCGAGCCGACGATCGCGATCGTCGGAAGCGCCACGGTCCCCGCGGCTTGAGCAGCCGTCGAGCCTGCTCCAGCGACGGCTGGTGCCGTGAGGATCACGGCGCCTGCGCCGCTCATCCCTGCGCCTGCCACGCCGACGATCGCCAGCGCCGGCAGCGTGACCGCGCCGGTGCCTGCTGCCGCAGTCGCCGCGACCGCTGCGATGGCCAGCGCGGCCAGCGAAATCGCTCCGGTGGCGAGCGCCGTGGCGCCTCCGGCACCAGCCACGCTGAGCCTCGCGAGCAGCGCCGCGCCCGTGCTCGCGATGGTGAGCCCACCCGTGCCGCTCACCAAGAGGACAGGCAGCACGACGGCGCCACTGAGCACGACGGCGGCAGAAGTCGCACCAGCGAGCGCCACTGGCCCGAGCGCGAGCGCCCCGGGGCTATCCGCGGCAGCGCCGCTCGTCGCTGCCACCGTCGGCCGCGCCAGCGCCACGGCCCCTTGGCCGACGGCGATTGACGACACCGGAATCGGCACGTGCCGATCACCTGTGCTCTGGTGGATGTCCTGACGGAATTGCGCCGGCATCCCGCCGTTGCCGAAACGAGCCATTCGGCGGTTGCCAACCGCCATGTTGAAGCATTGCCGGGTGTTGTCGACGCTGACCGCGAGGGCGAGGCCATGCTGGCTATATCCAGCCGTGAGCGCCGCGTGTCCGATCGCGCCTTGTCCGGCCGCGCGCAGCCCGAGGATAAACCCCACTTATCCAGCCACGGTTTTGAGAAAGCCGCCCGTGTCACCCGTCGTCGTGCTGTTCGGCAGGACGAAGAGCGCGAGGCAGCCGAGGACGCCGCCGCCGTCGACAGTGAGCTGTTTCAGTCCATCGATCTGCGTCGCGAGGTCAGGCGCGATGAAGACGCTGGCCGCGACGCCAGGCACCATCACAAGCGGCTTGTACAAATTGAGCGCGATGACGCCCGAGCCCATTGCCGCGGAGAGCGTCACCGACGCCACGGCGCGAATCCCCGTGTCACCGCTCCCGAGCGGCACCAGAGGCACTTGCAGCGATGGCTGGAGCCGCTGCACGATGCCCGACGGCGACATCGCCTGCGAGCTCGACGTCTGGCCGCTGGTGCCAGCCTGGTTGGTGTACGAAAAGCTGATGTTGGCCGGCGTCGCGCCAAGCGCCGTCGTGATCTCGAAGGTAGCTTGAACGCCGACGCCGGTCGTGTAGCGCGTGAGCGCGGCGCTGCTCACCGTCTGCGCGGTGGCGACGTTGGCCGAGATGCTGCCGCAGCCGACCAGGAGGTCGACGAGCAGGCACATGTTGACGTTAGCGGCCGACGTCCATCCGAGCGACAGCAGGTATTTGCTGTTGCCGCCCGTGGGGTCGAGCATGCCCAAATTGAGCGCGCCGACGTTGGTGCGGGTGAGCGCTGCACCCGTGGGGATCGCGGTGTACGTGCCCACGGTCGGCATGCCAGCGCCCCGGAATGAACTGCTCCACGCGAGCGAAGCCGACGCGTAGCTGTTCTTGAAGAACATTACGTCATCGTCCAGCCCACCGGCGCGGCCAGCGATGATGCCGTCGTACGTGGCAATCGCCCCGCGCTCGTCGCCGAGGAGGCGAGTCGCGAGACGGCGCACGCGGTCGCCCAGGCGCAGCACGGCGGAGCGCTCGAAGACGTTGGGGATCGGGCGCGTGATCCCGAGCGAGGCGAGGTCGACGCCGAGCGCGAGCCCTTCGCCGGGGAAGATATCGCCGATGCGCTCGCCGCCGGGGCCGCACGCGAGGAGCGTGTCGCCGTCGCTGGCCCACGACGGCGGCATCGCGCGCGCGGCGGCGCCCATCCTCGCGAGCGTGCCCGCGAGGATGTCGACGTCGGCGATCACGTGATCACGTCCTCGACGCGGCCGACGTCGGCCGGCGTGAGCGTGATGACGCCGCTCATCGCGATCGGGGACAGCTCGCCGGGCGCGCCGGTGCTCGCCACGAGATCGACGCCGGGCGCCGCGTCGAAATGCTCGGCGAGATGATCGAGGGCGCAGAGGTCGAGCGCGATCGGCTCGACGCGCGACCAGCCCGCGCCGAAGTAGCGATCGAGCTCGACGCCCGCGGCCGCGAGCTGCTCGGTGGTGGGCTCCTTCGCGAAAAGCTTGCCCGCCGCGGACATGCCCCGGAGCGGAGCGACGATGGTGCCAGCGTGCTGGTGGCGAATGCCGTAAGCGTTGACGATCATGCGGCCTCCGAGACGGTAAAGGAAGACATCGAGACGGTGGTGCCGCTGGAGATCGAGGCGCCGGGGATGGTGATATCGCTCGACGTGGCCAAGATACCCACGCTGCAATCGGCGACCACCGTCGTGCCGTTGCTCGCCAGCAGACGCGCCCAGGTCGGCGTGAACGTGGCCGAGCAGACGCCCGACGTGATCGCGTTCAGACTCGTCGTGCCACCGGAGCTGGCCGGCGCCGCGGTCGCGCTGAGCGTGAGCGTCGCGCCGTTGACCTGCGCACCGACGGCGACACCGGCGTTGGCCGGCTGCGCGCCGTCATAGAGCTTGATCGATCCGCCGTTGAGCGCGGTCGTGAATTGGTCGATGCGCCCGTTGCGGACGGTGACGGAAATATGAACGTTCGCGGACATGGCTCTCCCGAACAGCGTGCGACATGCGCGCCGTTGATGTGCTGTGAGGTATGAAGCGGAGGGCGCCGAGAGCAGCGCAAGAGCGGCTCAGTCGTGGAGGCTCAGCGCGGCTTGAAGGTCACCGACACCGGCTTCATTTCGAGCACCTGCCCACCGATGGTGAGCTGGCCGAAGACGCGGATCGTCTCGTCCGGCGTGTCGTTGTCGCCGGCCACCCACGGGTGCACGAGGACGATGGCCGTGGCCGATTGCGACGCGATCGAGCACGTCCAGGCCTGCTCGCTGTCGTCCTCGCGAAAGACGCGCAGCGAGGCGGCCGTGACGCCCGCGAAGTCGGGCACGTCGACGCTCGGCGTGTACGTGATCTTGAGCGCCCGCGGCGCGCGAAGGCCGACGATCGACGAGCCCTGGTCGAGCGCGCTCATCGCTGCGACTCGCGCGGCGTGGGCACCGTCGGCACCTCGTCCTGCGGGACGGTGACCGAGGGCGCGGTGGGCGTCTTCGGCGCGGCGCCCGGGCTCATCCTGGTGACGTCGGCCGGCAAGGCCGCGGCAAAGGCGCTCAGCCACGCCGACAGTCGAGGATGCGTGAGCCGCGTGGCCGCCGCCGTGGCGGAGAGCGCGGCGCCCGCGAGAACGAAGGCCGCCGCAACGAAGTACGGCGAGGAGAGGAAGGCGCTCCAGCTCACGCGCCACCCGCCTTGCGCCGACGCGCGAGCTCGGCCTCGTCCTCGGCGACCACGTCGACGTGCGTCGCCGGCGCCGGCGCCATCAGCTCGGCGCGTCGCGCATTGAACGCCTCGATGCCCTGCGCGAGCGCGGGGAGCGCGCCGATGAGGGCGGAAATCCAGACGCCCATCACGGCACCGCCTTGGCAGGCAGCGCGGGCGCGACGAGCGCCTTGTACTCGGCCGCGAAGGCGTCCGCGGTGCGCAAGAGATCGGGCAGCAGCGCCGCGAAGGTGTCGAGGTTGGCCGCCCTGCCGAGCACCTCGTTGGCCTCGGCGACGCGCACGGCAAACGAGAACGGCTGCCACACGAGCAAGAAGGTATCGTAGGCCTTGAGGGCCGGGGCGAAGGTGGCGCGCACGCTGGTGAGGCACGCGGCCTGGGCGTCCAGGGTGGTCGTCACGGGCGCGCCCGCGGGCGTCCACAGGCAGGCGTGATCGGCGCGTGCGAAGTCCGCGTTGACCTGCGCGCCGCTCGCGCTGGCGACGGTGCCGAGCGCGTTGGCGACGCTGATCGAGGTGGTAAGCGGCGAGGCGCACCCGGTCGTGAGCATGAGCGCCGCGAAGAGCGCGAGGGCGTGGAGAAGTCGCATGGTGGGGACCTTCATCGGTGAAATCCTGCGAGATAGGCGATCGCGGCACCCACCGAGATCGCGAAGAACGGCCCGGCAATCCAACCGACGACTCGCCCGACAGTGCCTCGGCGTCCCTCGGCGGCCTTGTCGGCGGCCGTCTTCTGCGCGGTGAGCGCGTCGACAAGTGAGTCGAGCTTGTTGGTGAGCGCATGGACGTCGGCTTTGATTGTCGCGACGACGCCGAAGAGACCCGTTCCGGGCACGCCGAGCACGGGGTTCGGGCTCGCGCCCATCATCGTCTCGATGCGCTTGCCGGTGTCGCGCGCCTCGGTCGCGATCGTCAGCGCGCGCCCCGACTGTGCCTTCGCCTCGCCAGCTTTTTGCGTCGCCCAGTCGGCGGCGGAGGTGGGGCGGGAAGGCTCGGGGGGCGGCCGCGAGCCGTCGTCGCTGTCGTCATCGGCGCTCACGTGCGCCTCGCTGTCGTGTTGTTGGCCCATCGCAGTGCCTCTCGTAGCGTCGTCATCACGTTCGCGGCCTCTTCACGGAGGTTGTGGACCGAGGGCCGCGGCGTCGTGGCCTGCTTTGAATCACCCGATCGCCCCGCGCAGCACGGTGGCCATTGCCGCGAGTGCGGTGCTGTCCGGGTGGATGTTGTCGGGGAAGTGCGCGACCTGCGGCGTCGCGAGGATCGGATCGGTGTAGTAGTCGGCGACCTTGTCAGCGCCGCAGGAGTTCGTGCGAACTCGTGCGTTCATGCCGTCGACCCACGCGTCCGTTGTTGAGTTCCGCGTTGCCGGCGTCCCGTAGAGCAGCGGCGTCATCACGGTCTTCACGCCGAGCGCCTGCGCAGCCGCGCTGATCCCGGCCAGGTTCGCATAGCACTGCGCCGGGGTTTCGGTCGTCTGATTGTCGTTTTTTCCGCCGTTGATGATCAGCCATTGATCGCGGAAGTTGAAGCCCACTGGTGCGTAGGCATCCGCGAATGACGAAGGCGATCTTGTGGCGATCTGCGTCGTCGTCTGCGAGCTGATCCCCTGGTTGAGGATCGTGATGGGTTCGGGCGTCGCAAGCGCGGCATACTGCAAAACGAGCTGCTTGAGGAACGAGTTTCCCCCGACGACTCCGCTAGTTGCCTGGTCGCTGATACCAGAGACGTTGCCCGCGGTGATGCTATCCCCCGTCGCGGTGATGAATCGCTGCGGGCGAAACGAGAACTC
>JANYGI010000153.1 GCA_025362495.1 Byssovorax sp.
GTTTGCGGGGCAGGGTGGAAGTCGATCAGCACCATCGAGGCTCCGGCGATCACGCCCTGGCCGACGACGTGGAAGATGTCGGGCAGCCCGTCCGGCGCGACGTCCATGCGGCCGACGCTGTGCGAGGGATCGATGCAGACTGGCAGTCTGGTTTGCCGGCGCAGGACGGGGACGTGGGCGAAATCGACGAGGTTCCGGTGGGGCTCGCCCAGGTGGGTTTTGACGCCTCGCAGGCAGAAGACGATGTTGGGGTTGCCCTCGCTCGCCACGTACTCGCAGGCGTTGAGGGACTCTTCCAGGGTGATGCCCATGCCGCGCTTGAAGAGGACGGGGAAGCGTTGCTGTTGCCCGACGTGCTTGAGCAGCTCGAAGTTCTGGGTGTTGCGCGTGCCGATCTGGAGCATCACGCCGGTGGGGCTGCCGGCGGCGTCGAGGGCGCTCTGGATCTCCTCGATGTGGCGGGCGTCCGTCACCTCCATGGCGATGACCTTGATACCGTATTTGCCGGCGAGCTCGAAGAGCCAGGGGAGGGCAATTTTGCCGAGGCCCTGGAAGTCGTAAGGGCTGGTGCGCGGCTTGTAGACGCCCATGCGGGTGGTGACGAGGCCGTTGTCGCGGAGGGCGGCCATCATGCTCTCGACGTGCGCGGGCGTGTCGACGGCGCACAGGCCGGCGAAGACGTGGACGCGGCGATCGTCGAAGTGGACGCCGTTGTACTCGAATCCAGGGGTCTCGGCGCTGGGGTGCGGGCGGCCGATCAGGCGGTATTTGACCGAGACACGGACCACCTTGCGCACGCCGGCGACGGCCTCGAAGGGCTCTGTCGGGATGGTGCGTGTCGGGCCGAGGATGTGTATCTCGACGACGGTGGTCGTGGCGCCCTTGAACTCGTAGCGACGGGCGCTGACTCCGGGGTTGCGCTCGGCGAGGCGGACGACGGCGTCTTCAACGGCCTTGGGGGCGTCGGGCTCGAGGGTGATGATCATGGCGCCTTCTCCTTTTCCTGCGGGGTCGCGGACGTCGGCTCGCCTCCGGGCGCGGGCTCGCCTTCGGTCTGCAGGCGCCGCGAAAAGCGAAGGATGGCGTGGAAGATCTGGCTGACGGACTCGGGATCGAGGCCGAGCTCGGTGGCCCAGCGGCGACGCTCGCGCACCAGGCGGGCTTCGCGGGCGGGATCGCGGACGCCTTCGCCCATGCCGGCCTTGGCGCGCGCGGCGCGGCGGGCGAGCTCGGCGCGGCGCGCGAGGAGGGCGACCAGCTCTTGATCGAGCTCGTCGATGAGATCGCGGGCCTCGCGCAGCTCGGGCGAGCGGGCGCCGAGATCGGGGATGGTGAGCAGCGCGCCTGCGAGATCGTTGGCCTCGTGCGTGGGCGCGTCGAGGCTGTGATCGACGGCCGCGAGCGCCTCGAGGAAGCGATGGCGCGACTCGCGCGCGAAGGGGTTCTCGAGGTGGAGCGCGGCGAAGAGGTGGCCGGCGTCGGAGCGGACGGCCTCGATGGTGTGTGCGATCCCTTGAAATGAAGGGGGAGCGAAGGGCGCCGAGGCGGGAGCGCCCGCGTCGATCATCCCCTTGGCGATGAAGAAGGCGAGCGCCTGGGTGTCGGCCATGATGCGGTCGTGGGCCTCGGGATCTTGCTCTTCGACGAGGCAGCCGAGCCGCTCGAAGAGGGCGACGATGGCGCGCTCGGCCGCGGGGTGGACGGGGTTCGGGCAGACGACGGCGCGGAGCGGCCGCTCGCCGCGCGCGAGGCTGGAAGGACCGAAGAGCGGGTGGGTCGCGACCCACGGCTGCGCGCCGCCGAAGACCTCGGCCATGGCGCGCGCGGGGACGGTCTTGACGCTGCCGACGTCGACGATGATCTGCCCCGGCGCGAGGTACGGCCGCAGCGCGAGGAAGGCGTCGCGCATGCGCGGGACCGGCACGGCGACGACGATCACCTCGGCGTCGCGCGCGAGATCGGAGAGCGAATCGACGCGCTCGTCGGCGGGGATCGTGGCGTTCGGATCGAGGGCGCGGACGCGGATCCCGGCGTCACGGACGAGCGAGGCGAGCGCCGCGCCGAAGCGTCCGTGGCCGAGGAAGGAGACCTGGTGAATCGCGGAGGGAAGGTTGGTGCTCATGGGCCGCCGCCCGAGAGCTTAGCGGCCTTCGCGCACGCCGCGACCGGGTCTCTCACTCGGGAGATGCCGGGGATTTCAGGCGAGGCTTGCGGCGATTTCCGCGGCGAGGCGCACGGTGGACGGCGCCGTGAGCTCGAGCGTGAGCGGCGTGATGCTGGCGACGCCGGCGTCGTGCGCCTCGGTGTCGGACCCGGCGACGTGATCGTGGCGCACGCCCGCGCCGCCGATCCACAGGTACTCGCGGCCGCGAGGATCGCGGCGGTACTCGACCTCTTCGGTGTAGAGGCGCGCGCCGAGGCACGTCGATCGCACCGGCCACGCGTTGCCGGGGGGGATGTTGACGCTGAGGAGCGGCGCGGCCGTCGTCGGCGCGCGGCGGTAGCCCGCGAGCGCGGCGAGCGCGATCGTGGCGCCGAGGGCCGCCGCGGCGGCGCGATCGGCGCCCTCGTCGGCGGAGATCGCCACGGCCGGGATGCCGCGGATCGCCGCCTCGCGCGCGGCCGCGACGGTGCCCGAATAGAACACGTCGACGCCGAGGTTGAGCCCGTGGTTCATCCCCGAGACGACGAGATCGGGGCGGCGCGGGAGGATGCGCGTGCCCGAGTGGAGCGCGGTGTAAACGCAGTCCGCGGGCGTGCCGTCGACGGCGAAGATCGCGGGCTCGACCGCGCGCAGCCGCAGGATGCGGTGGAGGCTGAGCGAGTGGCTGGTGGCGCTCTGGTTGAGCTCCGGCGCGCAGACGATCACGTCGGCCGAGACGAGCAGCGCGGCGCGCAGGGCGGCGAGGTTCGGCGCGGCGACGCCGTCGTCATTGGAGAGGAGAACGAGCGGTCGCATGGCGTGGCCTCAGCCCCCCGTGAGGCGCTTGGGGAGCGCGCCGATGAGCTTGAACAGGGCGCTGATCCGCCCGCCGATCCCCGCGCCGCCGCGGAGCTTGGCCATGGCGAACGCGATGGTGCGGAGCACCGGCGTGTACGGGTACCACCAGAGCTCGCGCTTGGCGCCGTTGCGATCTTCGAGGACGAAGCGCACCCGCGTGAGCTCGGCGAGGGCGTGCGCGCTGTTGGTGATGCCGTAGCCGCTGTCGCCCGCGCCCGTCCACGGGGCGCTGGGGATGGCCGCCGTGAAGCCGTGGTTGTTGATGGTGACGACGCCGGAGCGGAGCCTCTTCGCCAGCGTGTGCGCGTGGTTGTAGCGCCTGGTCCAGAGGCTCGTGGTGAGGCCGAACTTCGAGGCGTTGGTGCGCGTTATCGCGTCGTCTTCGCCGTCGACGATGAAGATGGGCAGGATCGGTCCGAACGTCTCCTCGCGCATCAGCGCGGTGTCCTCGGTCGCGAGCTTGATCACCGTCGGCGGGAAGGCGAGCGAGCCCTCTTCGGGCGCGCCGCCCACGAGGATTTCGCCGCCGGCCGCGACGGCGTCGGCGAGGTGTCGGCGGACGATCGCGCATTGCTTTTGCGTGGTGATCATCGCGGTGTCGACGCCGGGGCGCAGGGCCTTGGCGGCGGCGACGATCTTCGGGATCAGGCGATCGGCGACGCCCTTGTCGATGTAGACGCGCTCGACGGCGGCGCAGTTTTGCCCGGCGTTGGTGAACGCGCCCCAGACGATGCCGTTCGAGGTGCGCTCGATCTCGCAGTCGGCGAGGGCGATGGCGGCGTCTTTCCCGCCGAGCTCGAGCGAGCACGGGATGAGGCGCTCGGCGCACGCGACGGCGATGCGACGCCCGGTGGCGACGCTGCCGGTGAAGACGACGAGATCGATCCCCTCGGCCGCGACGAGCGCCGAGCCGATGTCGCCGCCGCCTTGCACGAGCGTGAGCACGCCTTCGGGGAGGATCCCCGCGAAGAGCGACGCGACGAGGGCGCCGGCGCGGGGCGTGATCTCGCTCGGCTTGAAGAGCACCGCGTTGCCCGCGAGGAGCGCAGGGACCAGCGTGCGCAGCGGGATCGCGACGGGATAATTCCACGGCGTGATCAGCGCGAGGGTGCCGCGCGCGTCCTTGTGAATGCGCCCCATTTTGCCGGGGTACGAGAGCGCGTCGAGCTCGATCGTGGTGCCGTCGAGGAGCTCTTCGATCGCCGACGTCCAGTAATCGACGAGGTCGGCGTTGGGCAGCACCTCGGCGAGCGCGGCCTCTTCGATCGGCTTGCCGCACTCGCGGTGGACGAGCTCGGCGATCTCCTCGGCGCGGGCGAGGATGCGCTGCTTGATCTTGCCGATGGCGAGGGCGCGATCGCGGACCGAGACGTCGGCCCAGGCGAGCTGCGCGACCCGGGCGCGATCGACGAGCCCCTGGAGATCAGCGAGCGGCGTGGCCTCGACGATCGAGAGGGCGCGGTCGTCGAGCGGGCTGCGCGTGGCGAACGGGGAGGCGTCGGTGATCGCCGGCGGCGCGGACGACGTGGGCGAGGTCGCCCGCGCGGAGGTGTCTTGGCCGCGCTCGGCGGGCTCGTGCGAAGTGGCCGTTTCCATGGGGCGCGGAGACTACCACCGCGCGCTCGCCCGGGGACCGAGAAGAAGCGCTCCCGAGGCGGGGCGCGGGCCGCTCAGCGCGTGGCCTCGAAGGCGACCGTCGTCGTGCGGCGGCACGCGACGCTGATGCTGCGACCCTCCGACGTCCATTCGGGCGTGGCCGGTCGCTCGGTCCCGGCGGGCACCGGCGCGGCGAGGCGGAGGAACTTCGCGCCGCACTCGACCTCGAGCCTGGCGCCGGTGAGGCCGGCGAAGTTGCCCGTGAGGAACACGCTCGCGGGCCTGGTGGAGTTGACGATCACGTAGCCGCGGTTGGGCGGCAGGTTGGTGCCGTCGCCCGTGGCCACCGGAGCCGCCGTCGGCGCCGCGGTGGGCGTCGCCGACGCCGTGACGCTCGGCGCCGCGCTGGCGCTCGTGGCGGGCGCTGCGGACGCCGAAGAGGTGGGCGCGGCGCTCGCGCTGGCGGTCGTCGTCGGCGTCGCCGACATCGTCGGCGCGGCAGACGCCGTGGTGATCGCTGCAGCCGACAGGCTCGGCGCGGTGGTGGACGTCGTCGGATGCGGCGGCGCGACGTCGGGGCTCGCCTTCTCGAACCACCCGTTGCGCAGCCCGACGAACACGCCCGCGCCGACGAGCGCGGCCGCGACGAGGCCGAGCAGGAGCGTCGATGAACGCTTGCCTCCGTTCATGGGAAGCTGCTCGAGCACCTCGTCGGTGTCGGGCTTCGAGTAGCGACGCGAGGGGGCCGTCGCCTCGCCCGGATCGCTCGGGCGCGGCGCCGGGACGCCCTCGGTGATCTTGATGGCGCGCGCGGTCTCCTCGGTCGTCGAGGGCGACGGCGTGCGCAGGGCCGGCCCGCGCACCGACGGCGAGACCACGACCTTGAGGTCATCGATCTTCGCCGCCGCGCCGCTCTCGGCGTCGACCTTCGCCGGCGCGGTGGCGTCGGGGCGTGACGCGCGGCCTTCGAAGATGTGCGTCGGCTCGTCGAGCGTCGCCGTGTCGGTGGTGGCCTCGTCGTCGTCGAGAGCGGCTCCAGCCTTCGCGGCGATCTCGTCGGCCTTCGGGAGCGAGACGATCGTCTCCTCGTCGGACGTCGTCTCGTCGGTGATGCCGTCGGCCTCGGGCTCCGGGATGGAGCCGTGCATCAGCATCGTCTCGTCGTCGTGGGTGACGGGATCTTCGTCCGGCTCTTCGTCGGCGATCGCGCGCTTCGGCGGCTCGACGGGGAGCGGCGGCGCCCTGGTCGTCGTGACCGCGACGACGACGTCGATCGGTTTGTCGGCCACCTTCGGCTCGACGCTCTTCTGCGCCGCAGGCGCGAGATCGAAGTCGAAGCGGATCTCGGCTTCGGCGGCCTTCGTCGTGGTGGCCGGCTCGACCTTCTCGGCGGGCGTCGTCACGGCCGCCGCGACGACGGGCGCGATCTTCTCGACAGGCTTCGGCGCTGCGACGACGGGCGCGATCTTCTCGGCGGGCTTCGGCGCCGCGACGACGGGCGCGATCTTCTCGACGGGCTTCGGCGCCGCGACGACGGCCGCGACCTTCTCGATGGCCGCCGGCTCGGCAGCCTTCGTGACGGTGGGCGACGGCGACGGCGTCACGTCGGGCTTCGAGCCGAACGTCGGCCGAGGAGCCACGGGTCGCGCTGCAGGCGCGATCGGCCGCACCGCCACGGGCTTGGCAGCGATCGGCGTGATCGAGCGCGCTGCGATGGGCGCCGCATCCTCGACCTTGGCCGCGATGGGCGTGCCGACCGGCGCGACCTTCGGCGCTTCGTCCTGAAGCGCCTCGGCCCAGACATCGAGCAGATCGACCTTGGCCTCGACAGGCTTCTCGATCTTCGCCTCGACGGGCTTCTCGACCTTGGCCTCGACGGGCTTCTCGACCTTGGCCTCGACGGGCTTCTCGACCTTGGCCTCGACGGGCTTCTCGACCTTGGCCTCGACAGGCTTCTCAACCTTCGGCTCGAAGAGCTTGTCGAGCTGCGCGTCGGTGGCGTCGGCGTGCGCGGGCGCGATCGCGTCGACCGGCTGCGCGGCGAGAGCTTTGGGGACGGCCATGACGGGCTCGGGCGCCGCGAGATGGGCGCCGCGATCGGGCGGGACAGCCCCGACTGGGCGGGGGATCCGCGGCTTGGCGGCGTTGTTCTGGACCCGGGCCAGCAGGGCCTCGAGCGTCGCGACTTTTTCCTCGACGTTCACGCCTCGGCAGCATACTCGGTCGCGCGTTCGTTCGGCATCTTTCCACGTGACAAAAGCCGAACGCCGAGACCTTGGAGGAAGGCTCGGCGTTCAGAGGGTGGAGAGCGAACCGTCGGCGTGCGACGAAAGGCAGCTATTCAGTCGGGAACGGGGGGAGAATCACCCCCCGTCCGGGCAGGTAGTGACGGGTTACAGCGTCTCGAGGTAACCGACGAGGTCGTCGATGTCGGCCGGCGAAAGGCCCGAGGTGTCGCCGTGCTTGATGCCGCCGGTGCACGCGTCGCGGCCCTTGGCGAAGCGATCGTTGAGCGTCTTCGCGCAGCCGTCGTGCATGAACGGACCGCGAGCCGACACGCCGATCAGCGTCGGGACCTGGAAAGCCTTGCTGGTCCCCACGTCCACGTTGGTGTTGTTGGTGAAGTGCTCACCGCCGTGGCAGCTCGAGCAAGCGACCTTGGCGTCGTTGAAGAGCGCCTTGCCGTGCTCGACGTTCGCCGTCTCCTTCGTCGGACCCGACGCGGGGAACGCGGCGAGCGTGCCGAGCCAGTTCTGGAGCACCTTGCTGTGCCGCGGGCCCTGCTGCGCGCCGCCCATGCGGTGCACGAACACCTCGCTCATGATCGCGTCGATGTTGGGCATGTCGCCGTCCCAGTGGAACGGAGCCGTGTCGAGCACGTGACCGCCGACGGTCTGCGTGCGGCGCGCGCCGCTGTTGCTGAACTGCCAGACGTGGCCGTCCTCGCGCCCCTCGGGGTGACACGAAGCGCAGGCGAGGCCGTTCTTCGGGTTCGCCGAGCGGTTGAAGAGATCGTGGCCGGTGTCGGCCATGTCGATCCCGGGGAGGACGATCGGCGTGCCGCCCTCGCCCACGAACTGGAGCGTGGCCGGCTGGCGCGTCTGCACGAGCAGGCGACCGTGCCAGAACGCAAGGGCGACGGGCCCGCCGGGCACCTGGATCTGCTCGTGCTGATCCGAGCACGCGACGGTGTCGCTGTTGCCCGCCGCGAGCTGCGAGGGGCTCGTGCGGATCACCATGTCGCTGCCCGCAGCGACGAGCGCGATCGCGCTGGTGTCGGGGTCGATCGCCATGTCGACGGGGAGCGCCGCGCCGGTGAAGGCCGGCGTGGCGAGCTTGTCCGGGACGCCGTTGGCGTTGAACAGCGTCACCGCGGGGTGGACGACGCCGCCGTCGCAACCACCGCCGCTGCTGCCGTAGCCGCCGGGCTGCTCGACCTGCACCGGGTTCACGAGCGAGCGCTGGTGAACCATCGCGAAGCCGCCCGAGGGCGTCGGGAGGACGCGGTACGCGACGGTCGGCACGAAGGCGGCCGCGCCGAAGTTGTTGTTGGGGTCCGTGGTGCCATCGGGCGGCGTGGCGATGCCCGGGGGCGCCTGCTGGCTCGTCTTCGTGCCGTCGGGCCCGATGACGAGGAGCTCCGCCGAGCGGAAGCGGCTGACGATGAGCCGATCGCCCGAGATGATCACGTCGCGGAGATCGCTGTCGAGGCGAAGCGCGCGGGTGGCCTTGCCGCCGGCCGCGGGGATCGTCACGAGCTCGCCGCCGGCGCACGCGACGTGGATCGAGTCGATCTTCTCGTCGTACGCGAGGCCACGCGGAGCGGGGCAAATCGCGGTGCGATCGAGGATCTTGTGCGTGACGAGATCGATCGTCGCGATCGCGCCGCCGCGGCGGAGCGCGACGTGAACGCGGCCGTCGCCGTCCTCGATCACGCGGCCCGGCTCGTCGCCGGGGTTGAGCGCGACCTCGGAGACGACGTTCGTCTTGAGGTCGACCATCCACAGCAGGTCACGATCCGAGTCCGCCGCCACGGCGACGTCGAGGCTCGTGACGAGCAGGGTGCCGCCGCTGATGGCCGCCGGCGGCCTCGCGGCCACGTGAATGGGATTGTCGATCTCCGGAGGCAACTCCGTGGTGGTGCATGCCGGAACGCATGCCGCGACCCCGGCCGCGACCAGGGTGGTGATGAGATAGCGTCGCTTCGAGACAGTTCGATCCATAAGCCCTCCGCCCTTCAGCTTTGCAAGTCCTCGGCCAGACCTGGAATAGATCCCGAGGATGCCACGTCCAACACCGACGGCGTCGCTCCCCTGCACCCCGGGTCGCTGACCACGGTACGCCGGGAAAGCTCGGCTGTCTTGCTTCGTGATCATGCTGAGCTGCGCGGTGAATGGCCGCTCGGGGGCGCGCACATCACGAAATGCGACGGGGCCCGTCGATCCTGCGCTTTCGTCGGCGGTTCGCGGCGCGCTCCGTCCAGTTCTCGACGGCGAAACCCGCGCGCACGGAAGGCTCCTTCGCGGCTCGCCCGTGAAGCCGCGTTCACGGGCGGGCATGCCCCGGGGCCTGGGCCAGGTTGGGTCAACATGACGACGGTGTCAGGGTCGGCCCGATCTTCGGCCTCGAGCCGCGGGGGCCGACCGCGCCAACGTGGGTGGTGCGGCCCCAGGTGCGTCAGGGCTTCAGGTAGCCGACCAGCTCGTGGATCATCTGGTTGGAGCGGCTCAGCGCCGACGAGGACGGGAGCAGCTCGTCATAGAAGAAGCGGCTAGGGCCGATGACCTCGACGGCCGCGGGGATCACGCGAGCGCCCGCGCGCTCGAACTCGTGGACGGCGCGGCGCAGGTGGGTCGCGCTCGTCGCCAGCACCACGGTGTCGAAGCCGCGCTCGCGCAGGATCGCCTGGCTGCGCTCGGCGTTCTCGCGCGTGCTGTACGAGGTGCTCTCGACAACGAGGCGCTCGCGCGGGACGCCGAGGGTCGTGATCAAGTCCGCCATCGCCACGCCCTCTTGCGCCGGGGCGCCCGAGAGGACGACGAGCGCGAACGGGTGCTCGAGGTAAATCCGCGAGGCGCCGAGGATCCGCGCCGTCGTCGCGCCGTCGAGCCGCTCGCGCGGCGGCGTCGTGCGATCGAAGGTGCGGAGCCCGCCCGCGAGGACCACCAGCGCCGTGCGCGCGGGATCGGTCGAAGCCAGGGCGCGGTCGAGCGGCGGACCGCGGAGCTCGGCCCAGCCGGTGAGCACCTGGGCGACGACCGGCATCGACGTCGCGTAGAGCGTCGCCCAGGCCGCCCACGCCAGCGCCCAGCCCGCCCGAGCGCGCCGCCGCGGCCGCCCGAGCGCGTGGCTCGGCCGCAGCAGCCAGAGCCCGGCCGCCAGCGCGACGAGCAGCAGCAGGGTCGGGTCCAGGAAGCGGCCGGCGGCGAAGCGCACGGAGTAGGGGAGCATCGGTCAGGCCTTCTCGTGCTCCCTCTTACCACGAGACGCGACATCGACACCGCTCTCGTGAGCACGTCCGCACAGGCCCTGTCAGCGGCGGCACCATCGGATTCGATTTCAATCGGCTCACGTTGCCTGGACGCAACAGGTCGATGAATGCTTGGAGCGATGAGGAGAAACCTGATGCGATATCCTTCGCTCCCCGTAGCGTGCTTGTTCGGAAGCCTGATTGCCATCCTTGCTTTTGCGGAGTCCGCGGAAGCTGCCACGTACGAGGTGGGTCCGGGAAAGGCGTTTGCCACGTTGCAGCAGGTGGCGCCCAAGCTGGCCCCCGGCGACGTCGTGGAGGTCGATGGTGGCTCCACCTATCCCGGAGATCTCACGCTCACCGAGAGCGGCACCGCGGCGGCGAAGATCACCCTCGTGGGAAGGCGCTCGGCCTCCGGGAGGCGCCCGGTGCTCTCGGGCGGCACGAACACGGTGCACATCCACGCTGATCATTACGTGATCAAGGGCTTCGAGGTGACGGGCGGAGCCTCGCGCTGCGTCTTCCACCACGGCGACGACATCACGATCGAGGACACCGCCGTTCACGACTGCCCCAACCACGGGATCCTCGGCGCCGACGATGAGTCGGGCTCTCTCACGCTCTCGTACGTCGAGGTCTATGCGTGCGGGTCGGGCGACAGCCATCATCCGATCTACGTCGCCACCGACGAGGAGACGCACCCCGGCTCGGTGTTCCGCATGGAGCATTGTTATGTTCACGATGGCAACGGCGGAAACAACGTCAAATCGCGCGCCCAGCGCAACGAGATCCGGTACAACTGGGTCGAGGGCGCGCTCTACCACGAGATCGAGCTGATCGGCCCCGACGGCGCCGACGAGGGCCTCTTCCGCGAGGACTCCGACGTGGTGGGCAACGTCTTCCGCAAGACGAGGAATGGATACGTGGCCCGCTTCGGCGGCGACGGCACGGGGGAGACGAACGGGCGCTATCGCTTCGTCGGCAACACCGTGATCCTCACCCCGGGATCGAGCGCGGTATTCCGCCTCTACGACGGTATCGAGAGCGTGGAGATGCACGACAACGCCTTTTACCGGACCGGCGGCGGAGGGGTGCAGCTCGTCCGCGACAGCGACGCTTCGTGGACGACGGGTCAAGCGGTGATCGCCGGGAGCCACAACTGGATCCCCGCGGGCTCGTCCGACGTCCCCTCGGCCTGGACGTCGACGATCACCGGCGTCGATCCGGGCTTCGTCAACGCCGAAGGGCTCGACTTCCGCCCCGCGGCGTCCAGCCCGCTGCAAGGGCAGGGCGTCGTCGATCCGGCCGGCCCGCCCGGGCACGCGTTCCCGTCGCCGCTCGTCGCGGCCGTGTCGCAGCCGCCGCGGCACGCCATCGAGGCGTTCGGCGCCGCGAGCCCGCGCGTCGCGGCCGGCGCGATCGACATCGGCGCCTTCGCGAGCGGATCGATGGTCCTGCCGCACAGCGTGGTCGCGGGTGGGGCCGCGTCGGCCGACGCGAACACCGAGACGCTCGCGTCGACCGACGACGACCTCGACGGGGACTCGGGATGCAGCTTCGGCGGGGCGCCCTCCGCGCCGCCGCTCGGCGCGCTGGCCGTGGCGCTCTCGGCGGGGCTGCTCCGGTGGGCGCGACGACGCCGAACGCGCGGCTGATTCCATCTCCGTCGCGCCGTGTCTTGACTGTGGAGCGAGCGGACCATAAGTGACTCGCCGGTCACTATGAAGCCCACCAACCGACTCGCTCTTCGCGGCCTCTGCGCCGTCCTCGCGCTCCCGGGCGCTCTCCTGGCTGCGCCGGCGTTTGCGCAGCCCACGCCCAGGCCGATCGCGCCGGCTGCTCCCGGTGCGCCCGTCGCGCCGGCATCGCCCGTCGCGGTGGCGCCGCCCGGGCCCGCGCCGCGCGCTCCGGTGCAGGATCCCCTGGCGATCGCGCTCGCCGCGCAGCCCGGCGGCCTCACGCCGGCGCAGTCGGGGCAGATGGCCAGCAAGACGAAGCGCTCCGTCCGCGCCAAGCAGGCCGAGCTCGAGGTCGCGTCGGCGCGCGTCGATCAAGCCTTCATCAGCTATTTCCCGCGGCTCTCGCTCTCGGCCACGTACACGCGGCTCTCCAACGTCCCCGGCTTCGCGCTCGGCGGCGGTGGCTACAACCTCGTCCTCGCGCAGGGAGAGGGGCCGCTCGCCGTCGGGCCGTGCGACGCGACGCAGCCCACGGGCCCTCAGTGCGCTCTCGGCGCCGACAAGAAGCCGGCGTTCTCGAAGGACACGAAGTTCGATCCGGTCCTCAATTCCACCGCGTTCGTGGCGTCGCTCTCGGTGCCGATCTCCGACTACCTGTTCCGGATCTCGCAGGGCTACTCCGCGGCCCAGCACAGCGAGAAGGGCAAGCGCATCGAGCTCGAGGCCGAGGGGCTCCAGGCCGCCGCCGACGCCAAGATCGCCTACTACAACTGGCTCCGCGCGCGCGGCTCGGTCGTGGTCACCAAGCAGGCCGTCGATCAGTCGCGCTCGCACGTGGAGGACGCCAACAAGACCTTCGCGGTCGGCTTGATCTCGAAGGCTGACGTGCTCCGCCTCGAGGCGCAGCTCGCCGGCGCGCAGCAGACGCAGGCCGAGACCGAGTCGCTGTCGCTCTTGAGCGAGGAGCAGCTGCGGATCCTGCTGCAGATCCCGGCCGATCAGCAGCTCGCGATCGGGTCCGACGTGATGCACGAGCCCGCGGAGCCGGTCAGCGACACGATGGCCGCGCTGCAGGAGCAGGCGATGGCGCGCCGCCTCGAGATCCGCGCGCTCGACGAGACCGAGATGTCGCTCAAGGAGACGGTGAGCATCGCGCGCGCGGGCTACTTGCCGCGGCTCGACGCCTTCGCCGACGCGACGATGGCCAACCCGAACCAGCGCATTTTCCCGGCGCAGAATCAGTTCGACGGCACCTGGGACGCGGGCGTTCGCCTGAGCTGGACGCTCAACGACGCGCTGGTCGCGTCGGGCGCGACGGCCGAGGCCAAGGCCCGGATGGCGAGCATCGCCGAGCAGAAGGGGATCCTGCGCGACGGGCTCCGCCTCGAGGTCACGTCGGCGTTCGCGGACATGCAGAAGTCGGTGGCGACGATCGAGGCCTCGGAGCGGCAGCTCACGGCCTCGGAAGAGTCGCTCCGCGTTCGCAACGAGCTCTTCAAGAATGGCAAGGCCACCAGCGTCGAGCTCGTCGACGCCGAGGCCGAGGTGACGCGCGCCCGTCTGGGCCGCCTCAACGCGCGCATCGGCCTCGCCGTGGCGCGGGTTCGCCTCGACCACGCGACGGGCCGCGACGTCGCCGCGAAGCCCGTCGCCGCGGCCGAGTAACACGGTCGCCGCGCCCGCCGCGCCCGCCGCGGCTTGACGCCGACGAGCGCCTGCGGATACGACGACTCCATCGCCGTTCGCTCTCCGGAGCGAGAAAAGAAGGAGTCGTCATGAGAGGTCGCTCGGGCTGGTTCGGTCTTCTCGCAGTCTCCGCCGCGCTCGCGGCGTGCAATGAGGGGGCGACGCCCGCCGACGCGGACCCGGGGAGCGCGGCAGAGCCGGCTGCGCCGACGGCGCCGGCCACGCCCCTCGACGTCGCCGCGGTGACGGCGACGCCCGCGCACATCGCGCAGGATCTCTACTTCGTGCAGCTCGAAGCGGAGCCGACGTCGCGCGGCGGGCACCTCGATCTCCTCCAGGCCGAGCACGCGCGCTTCCACAGCCACGCCCACCTCTCGGGCGTCGCGCTCCAGGAGCGATACTCGTACACCCGCCTCTGGAACGGCCTCTCGGTCCACATGACGGCCGATCAGCTCGCGGTGCTCCGCGAGGTCGAGGGCGTCAAGGCCGTCTTCCCCGTGCACACGGTGACGCTCGACGACGTGCAGGGTGGCAATGCCACGCCCGACCTCTTCACGGCCCTGGCGATGACGGGCGCGGACATCGCGCAGAACACGCTCGGCCTCACCGGGAGCAAGGTCCTCGTCGGCGTGATCGACACCGGCATCGACTTCAATCACCCGGACCTCGGCGGCTGCTTCGGCCCCGGCTGCCGCGTCGCCGTGGGATACGATTTCGTCGGCGATCACTACGACGCCAACAACTCCGGCACGCTGCCCGAGCCCGACGCCATCCCCGACGACTGCGCCGGTCACGGCACCCATGTCTCGGGGATCATCGGCGCCAACGGCGGCGTGAAGGGCGTGGCCCCGGGCGTCACCTTCGGCGCGTACCGCGTCTTCGGCTGCGCGGGCAGCGCCGGCACCGACGTCATCATCAAGGCCATGGAGCGCGCCGAGGAAGACGGGATGCGCGTCGTCAACATGAGCCTCGGCTCGTCGTTCTCGTGGCCCGAGTCGGCCGAGGCGCAGGCCGCCAATCAGCTCGTGAAGGACGGCGTCGTCGTCGTCGCCTCGATCGGCAACAGCGGCGCAAACGGCCTCTGGGCCGCGGGCGCGCCTGGCAACGCCGATCTCGTCATCGGCGTCGCGTCGGTCGAGAACACCGCGATCGCCGGCCCGGCATTCACGATCTCGCCCCACGACGCCATGCCCAACATCAACGGCCTCGTCGGCTTCAACGTCGCGACGGGCGCGCCGATCGCGCCGATCACCGGCTCGCTCCCGCTGGTCCGCACCGGCACGATCGCCACCGCGAACGACGCCTGCAGCCCGCTCCCGGCCGGCAGCCTCACCGGCAAGATGGCCCTGATCCGCCGCGGTGGCTGCACCTTCTTCTCCAAGGCATCGAACGCCGTGGCGGCCGGCGCCGCGGGCCTCGTGCTCTACAACAACGCGGCCGGCGCGCTCAACCCGACGGTCGCCGGGACGCCGGCGATCACCATCCCGGTCGTGGCGATCACCGCGGTCGACGGCGCGGCGATCAACACGCAGATGGACGCGGGCGCCGTCGCGCTGACGTGGGGGACCGGCACCACCAGCAGCCCGAACACGCTCGCCAACACCCTGTCATCGTTCAGCTCACTCGGCCTCACGGCGGAGCTCGGCTTCAAGCCCGACATCGCGGCTCCCGGCGGCTCGATCTACTCCACGTATCCGCTCGAGCTGGGCGGGTATGCCTCGCTCAGCGGCACGTCGATGGCCTCACCGCACGTCGCTGGCACCGTGGCTCTGCTCCTCCAGGCGCGGCCGGGCCTGTCGGCGACCGAGGTGCGGGAGATCCTCCAGAACAACGCCGTCCCCGAGATGGCCGTCGCGCCGAATGGCACCGTCGCCGACAACATTCACCGTCAGGGCGCGGGCATCGTCCGCATCGACGCCTCGGTGCTCAACCTCGCTCACGCCAGCCCTGGCAAGATCGCCCTGGGAGAGAGCCAGTCTGGCCCCGTGACGACGACCATCAGCATCACCAACGATGGGCTGGCCGCTGTCACCTACGACATCACCCACGTCCCCGCGCTCTCCACGACCGGGTCGACGTACGCGCCCACGCAGGTCGCCTCGGGCTACGCCACCGTGGCCTTCGGCGCGCCCACGCTCACCGTGCCCGTCGGCGGCATCGGCAGCGTCACCGCGATTATCACCGCCGATCCGGCCCTCGCCGACGGCGGGCTCTACGGTGGGTATCTCGTCTTCACGCCCCAGGGCGGGGCCGGCGTCACTGGCACCGTCCGCGTCCCGTACTCGGGCTTCAAGGGCGATTACCAGGCGATCCAGATCCTGACGCCGACGGTCAAGGGCTATCCCTGGCTCATCGACCAGAACAAGCAGAACCAGGCCACCGGGGCGACGTTCACCCTCCAGTCCGGCAACTCCCCGGCCATCCTCGCGCACTTCGAGCACGCCGCGCGCACCGTGACGATGGACGTGTTCGAGGCGACGAAGATGAAGCCCTACGGTCGCGCGATGACCGACGATTACCACGCTCAGGATCCGGCGGCGACGGGGACAACGGCGGCGGACACCTTCGTGTGGAACGGGACCACGGTGCTCAACAAGGCGATCCTCAAGGTCCCCAACGGGAAGTACGTGATCAAGCTGAGCGCGCTCAAGGCCCTCGGCAACGCGAGCAACCCGGCCGACTGGGAGGTCTGGACCTCGCCGATCATCACCCTCAACCACCCCTGATCGCGGGATCGGGACAGGGCACCTGCCGGCGGGGATCTACCTCGCCGGCGGGGCCTTCGCTCATCGATCCTTCACGGCGCAGGCGGCGCGGCGAGCATCGCCCGGGCCGCCGTCAGCAGCGTCTCCCGCTCGTTCGACGCGGGATCGTCCGTCACCAGCTCCAGCAAACGCTCCAGGGTCTCGCCGATCAGCCGGCTCGGCGCGAGGCCGAGCGAGGTCATCAGATCACGCCCGTTGAGCTTCAGATCCCGGGTCGAGAGCGCCGCGCCCGCGGCGAGGACACCCGAGACGCGGTGGCGCAGCTCGTCGATCGCCTGGAGATCCGCGGTGCCGTCGCGCTTCGCGCGGGCGATGGCCTCGCAGAGCGCGTAGAGATCCGGCAAAAGCTCCGGGGTAACGCGGCGGATCCAGCGGCGCACGGCCGCGTCGGTCCAGCCGCTCGAATAGCCGATCACGTGGTGGCGAATCAGCGCCGTCACCCGGGCTCGCTCGTCGTTGGAGAACTTGAGTCGCGCGAGGATCGCCTCGACCATCTCGGCCGAAGCGCGCGCCGTATCGCCGGCGTCCCGCGATTTCCCCACGTCGTGGAGCAGCGCCGCGACGCGGAGGAGCGGTGTCCCGGCGCAGGCGTCGAGGCTCGCGAGGGCGCGGTGATAGGCGTCGTCGTCCTGGGTGGCGCCCGGCTCGATCCCGAGAGTGGCAATCAGCTCGGGGCAGGTGATCGCCAGCAGGCCGGTGCGCCGCATCGCCTCGAAGGCCACGCTGGGCTTCGTCGCGCTCATGGCCTTCATCCACTCGTCGCGGACCCGCTCGGCGCTGACGCGGCGAAACGTGTCGAGCGATCGCGGCGCGCCCATGGCCGCCTCGGTATCGGGGGCGATGCTGCACTCGAGCGTGGCGGAGAAGCGCGCCGCGCGCAGCACGCGCAGGCCGTCCTCGAAGAAGCGCTCGGCCGCGTCGCCGACGGCGCGGAGCACGCGCGCCTCGAGATCGGCGCGCCCGCCGAAGGGATCGATGAGGTGCCCGTCGATCGGATCGATGGCCATGGCGTTGAAGGTGAAATCGCGGCGCGCGAGATCGGCCGTGATGTCGTCCACGAACTCGACCTTATCGGGGCGACGCCCGTCGCTGTACGCGCCCTCGCCTCGCAGCGTCGTCACCTCGTAGTGCACGCCGCGCAGCACTACGGTGACGGTCCCGTGCTGGATCCCCGTCGGGATCACCTTGCGAAAGAACGACACGACCTCTTCCGGCCGCGCGTCGGTGCACACGTCCCAGTCTTTCGCGGCGCCGCCGCGGAGCAAATCGCGCACGCAGCCGCCGACGATCCAGCCGCGCTTCCCTTTCTCGCGGAGGCGACGGCAGATATCGAGGACATCCTCGGGGACGAGATCGATGAGGTGGCGGACGTCGGTCGACATGGCGCGCCTTTTAGCACGCGCTCCAAATCACGCGGAGGCGCGTCGATCCGCGATGACGTCGCCTACGGCTTCTTCATGTTCCAGGGATCGACGGTCTCGCCGCCGGGGCCCTTCTTCGGGCCCACCTTCGCGGAGCCGGCGGGCTTGCCCGCTGTGCCCTTCACGGCGGTGCCGGGCTTCAACGGCTTGAGCTCGACGACCTTGCTCGTCTCCTTGCCGTCGAGATCGATCTTCGCCGTCTCGTAGCCCTCGGCGCGGATCTCGATCGTCACCGTCTTGCCCTCCTCGACCTCGATGCTGGAGGGCAATTTGAAGGGTTTCTCGTCGCGGTAGCCGACGGCCGACATCGGCGTCGCGGCGAGGACGACGGCGTTCTTCTTCGGCCCGACGGGCGCGGCCGACATCGACGGTGCTGCGCTGGTGGTGATCACCGCGGCCGACTGCGCCGTCTTCGGCGGCGGGCTCCCCGTGACGATGTTGCTGATCACCAGGATCGTCGTGACCAGCCCGACGGCCGCGGACGCGCCCGCGATCCACACGACGCGCGACCACTTCTTCTGCTTCACCGGCGGGGTCGCGGGGACCATCGCGCTGGGCTGCTTGAAGTAGTCGGCCGGCACGTTGAAGCCGCCCGAGCGCGCCATCATCTCGGCCACCGCGTGCGGCACGCCGCCTGACTCGATCCGCTGCAAGTCGGCGCCGAGCTCTTCCATCGACTGGTAGCGCCCCTCCTGCTTCTTCGAGAGGCACTTGAGGATCACCGCCTCGAGCGAGGGCGGGCAGTCGGGGCTCGGCACGAGCGCCCGGATCGGCACCGGCGCTTTGTACATGTGCTGCGTCAGGATCCCCATGAAGTTGTCGGCGTTGAAGGGGAGCTGGCCGCTCGTGAGCTCGTAGAGCATCACGCCGAGCGCGTAGATGTCGGCGCGGTGATCGATCGGCGCGCCGGCCGCCTGCTCGGGCGACATGTAGTGCGGCGTTCCGAACACGGCGCCGGCCTTCGTGAGCTTGGTGTTGCTCGCCGATCCGGTGACCTTGGCGATGCCGAAGTCGAGGATCTTGACGAAGTCCGGATCGGCTCCGCGATGGATGAGGAAGACGTTGTCGGGCTTGAGATCGCGGTGAATGATCCCGCGCTCGTGGGCCGCCGCAAGGCCGTCGGCCATCTGCCGCGCGATGTGACAGATGCGCGCGACCGAGATGCGATCGTCGGAGTCGACCACGTCGCCGAGGCTCTGCCCCTCGAGGTACTCCATGACGAAGTACGTCGATCCATCGGGCAGATCGCCGAAGTCGGAGATGTCGATGATGTGCGGGTTACCGATGCTCGACGCGGCCTTCGCCTCCTGGAGGAAGCGATCGAGGATCTCGCGATCCTTCGCCATCTCGGAGCGGAGGACTTTGACGGCGACCTTCTTGTCGATGACCTTGTGGCGGGCGAGGTACACGAACCCCATCCCGCCTTCACCGAGGAGCTTCTGGATCTTGTAGCGGTGATCGAACGTGGTCCCGATGTACGGATCCTTCGAGCCCTCGGGACGCTGCTCGGGCGGCTCGATGTCGGCGGGCGGCGGGATGTCGAGCGAGACCTCGGGGTCCGTCATCCGCGGGATGCGCTTGGCGATTGCTTCGGCCGCGGCTTGCAGCTCGGGATCGCTGAGCTCGAGCTCGCGGATCTGCGGCGGCGGGCTCGCCATCGCGGGCATCGGCGTGACGCCCCCGAGCTCGGCCGGGGGCTTGATGATCTCGGCCACGGCAGCGACGACGGCAGAGGCCGCGGGAGGCGCGCGAAATGGCGCGATCGCGGTGGCTGCGGCGGCCTCGGCCGGCGGCGCGGCGGTGGGCGTCGGCGCGAAGCGCGCTGCCTTCGGTGGAGCCATCGGCGTCGCCGCGGCTGCGGCAACGATGGCAGCGGTCGTGGTCGTGGTCGTCGCGGCGGGCTTCGCGGCAGCAGCAGGCGCCGCGGGCGCGAGCTTCGTCGACGTGATCGCGGGCAGCTTGGCGGAGCTCGCCGCGGCGGGCCGCGGGGCGGCAGGAGCGCCGAGGCCGGCGGTCGATCGCAACGCGGCGCGCGGGACTGCCGGCGGCGGCGGCGCGGGCTTCGGTGTCGCGGCGTCGGACGAGGCAGCGGGGCCCGGCGCGGCGCTGGAGGGCGTCGGCTTCGCGGGGGGCGTGGCGTTTTCCGGAGTGGTCATCAAGTGCTCGCGGTGCCTCGCCAGCGCCTGGCGGGACAAGGGCAAGATCGAACCAGGACCGTAGCAGGGGTCGGCGCGCGGGAGAAGCTCGCCAGCGTCGCTCGGGGCGACCGCGCCACCTTTCCTCGGTGCGCTCGGACCCAGACGCCCGGTGCAAGGTCGTTCAACGACGATCGTTCTCGCGTCATGGATCCGGTGCCCGTCGTCATTTCGAGTCTCGTCAGCGATGCAATTCCGGGCCCGCGCGCGGCTCGGGCTGCCTGCCCCCGGCGGATGAACGTGATGCCCTCCGGGGCCCCTTCTGCTAGAGGCTGACCCGCAATGGGGTATCCGATCGACCTCGCGCTCCGTTATCTCGGCTCGAAGAAGCGCGCATTCATCTCGGTGGGGACGGCGTTCGCGGTCCTCGGCGTGGCCCTCGGCGTCGCCGCGCTGGCGACGGTCATGAGCGTCACCGGCGGCTTCCAGGCCCAGTTTCGCGACAAGGTGCTCGGGGTCAACGCCCACGTGCTCGTGCTGAAATACTCCACGGATTTCCGCGAGTACCGCACGATCATGGAGCAGGTCGAGAAGGTCCCCGGCGTCATCGGCGTCGCGCCGTTCAGCATCAACCCGATGATGCTGACCCACGGCGACGCGACCGCGACGGGCGTGCTCCTCAAGGGCGTCGATCCGCAGGCGAGCCTCGGCGTCGGCGCGCCTCCCGGCAGCGTCCCGGTCATGGCGTTGCCGCATCAGATCGTCGGCTGCCAGGGCCTCCCGCGCGCCCAGGCCGACGCCTGCGGCCAGGAGAAGCTCAAGGCGCTGCGCCTCCCCGGCGCCAAGCCGCCCGAGCGTCGGGTCGGCTCGGCGTCCGCGACGCCCACGCTCGACGATCTTGCCGACGCCGGCGCTGGTGCCGACGAGCCCGCGCAGAAAAAGCCGCTGCTCAAGCTCCTCGAAGAAGACACCGCCCGCCGCTTTGAAAAGGATGCGGGGCAGCACGACATCGCGGCCACACCGCCCCCGTCGGGCGACGACGATCCCGCCGTCGTCGACGCTCGCGCTGCCAAGGGGCCGCACGGGGACATCGTGCCGAGCGGTGGGTACGCCAGCACGCTCCCCGCGGACGACGACGTGCCCGCCGACGTCGATCCCGATCCCTGCGCCGACGCCCGGCAGGTCGCGAAGATGCCTGGCATCGTCGTCGGCGTCTCGCTCGCGAAGACGCTCGATCTCGAGCTCGGCCAGTGCGTCACCGTCACCTCGCCGACGATTGGTTTCTCGTTCTCGGGCGGCTCGTTCAAGCCCCCGGTGGCCAAGCGCTTCCGCGTGATCGCCGTGTTCGAGGCCGGCTTCGATCAGTACGACTCCAAGCTCGTCTACACCGATCTCTACGAGGCGCAGGCCTTCTACGATCAGGGCGACACCGTCACCGGCGTCGAGATGGTCGTCTCCGACATCGATCAGGCCGGCCAGATCTCCAAGGACATCGGCCTCTCGCTCTCGAGCGGGCTCTACCACACCATGGACTGGGAAGAGCTCAACCACGGCCTCTTCACCGCGCTCCGCATCCAGCAGGTCGGGATGAGCCTCGTGCTCGCGCTGATCATCATCGTCGCCGCGTTCACCGTGGTCGCGACGCTGATCATGGTGGTGCTCGACAAGAAGAAAGAGATCGCCGTGCTCAAGGCGATGGGCGCGAAGGATCACGCCATCCTCCGCATCTTCCTCTACCAGGGCGGGATCATCGGCGCGCTCGGCACCTCGATCGGCCTGCTCATCGGCTTCGTGGTCTGCAAGGGCCTGCTCGTCTACGGATTTCCCCTGGATCCGAAGGTGTATTTCATCTCGAGCCTGCCGGTCGAGGTGCGCCCGAAAGAGTTCCTGCTCACCGGCGTCATCGCCATCATCATCTGCATGGTGGCGACGATCATCCCCGCGCTCTACGCGGCCGATCTCCGCCCGGCCGACGGCTTCCGCGAGCAGTGATTCTGGTCGCAAGGGGAGGCAAGTTGCCTCCCCGCCCCGGCCAGTCTCTCACCGCTTGACGCCACTGGAAGGCTTGATTACGCGTTGCGGCGCGAACCGTGGCCCTCATCGTCCAGAAGTTCGGCGGCACGTCCGTCGGCACCCCCGATCGAATCAAGAACGTCGCTGCTCGTGCGCTCGCCACTCAGGCGGCCGGCAACGACGTCGTCGTCATCGTCAGCGCCATGTCGGGGGAGACCAACCGGCTCCTCAAGCTGGCGAGCGACATGACCTCGCTGCCTGACAGCCGGGAGATCGACGCGCTCGCGGCGACCGGCGAGCAGGTCACCGCGGCGCTCATGGCCATCGCCATCCAGGCCCTCGGCGGCAAGGCGCGGAGCTTCCTCGGCCACCAGCTCAAGGTGCTGACGGACAGCGCCTTCACCAAGGCTCGGATCAAGGCCATCGACGCCACCCGCGTGATGGAGACGATCGCCTCGGGCACCATCGCCGTCGTCGCCGGCTTCCAGGGCGTCGACGAAGAGGGCAACATCACCACGCTCGGCCGCGGCGGCAGCGACACCAGCGCGGTCGCCATCGCGGCGGCCATCGGCGCCGCGGCGTGCGAGATCTACACCGACGTCGACGGGGTCTACACGACGGATCCCAACATCTGCAAAACGGCGCGCAAGATCGAGCGCATCAGCTACGAAGAGATGCTCGAGCTGGCCTCTCTCGGCGCCAAGGTCCTACAGATTCGGAGCGTAGAAGTGGCGATGAAGTACGGAGTCCCGGTCCACGTCAGGTCCTCGTTCTCGGACGCGCCCGGCACCTGGGTCGTCGGCGAGGAGAGCTCTCTCGAAAGCATCAGCGTCACCGGCGTGGCCTACGACAAGGGCGAGGTCCGCGTGATGCTCGTCGGCGTCGACGACAAGCCCGGAGTCGTCGCGCACATCTTCTCCAGGCTGGCCGACGAGAACATCTCGGTCGACATGATCATCCAGAACGCGCCCAGCGACGCCCCGATGTCGCGGGTCAGCGCCGGCGGCCCCGACTCCAAGACCGACGTCACCTTCACGGCCACCAAGGCCGACTTGCCCAAGGTCAAGCAGGTCATTGGCGAGATCGCCGAGCAGGTCTCGGCCCTCGGCATCCGCTACGACGAGGACATCGCCAAGGTATCCATCGTTGGCCTCGGCATGCGCTCCCACGCCGGCGTCGCCGCGAAGATGTTCAAGATCCTCTCGGACGAGGGCATCAACATCCAGGCGATCTCCACGAGCGAGATCAAGATATCGTGTCTGGTGGCGACGAAGTACACCGAGCTCGCCGTCCGCGCCCTCCACGACGGCTTCGGCCTCGGCAACAAGCCCTAGACTGGCACGCTCCGCCGCTGTCGTTCGTCGGATTCGATGGCGCAGGCACAGCGTGTGGGCCCCGCTGGAGTTCCGTGATCTCCATCTCGAACGGCGGACGAGAGCCCGTCCCCCGTCCCCCGTCCCCCGTCTCCCGTCTCCCGTCTCCCGTGCGCGTCTTCCGTGCGCGTGCGCGTGCGCGCTCCGGTCCCTCCGCTCCGACGCCAGATGCAATCCGGAGCCGGAACGCGCACGAGGACGGAGGACGGCGAGCGCCTCCTCCTCGCTGAGGCGGGCAAATTCCACGGTTTGTATCTGCAGCGAAGATGAGCGTCCTTGCGGGCTTGCAAGTGAATGCGCGCTCGGCATACGTTTCCGGCATGACAGAACCCTTCGATCGCAGCATGTTCGCGACCGCTCCCGTCATCACCGTGTCCAACGGCGTCACCCTCGCCGGGGCCCTGGTTGCGGCCCGCCCTGCGGGGGCGGATGCTGGCATGAAGAAGGCTGCAAAGCACCTCAAGTCCGTCGCCGAGACCGCGCAGGGCGATCTCGTCAAGCGCAACAGCGAGCTTGGCGCCGTTCCAGACGAGGACTCGCGCGCGCTCGACAACGAGGCCGACCGCTGCTGGGGTGCCTTCCGTATGCGCGGGCAAGCGACCGCCATGCTCCGACCCGACGTCCATCCGCAGGCTCGGCGCGCCGCCGTGCTCGACGCCAAGCTCTTCCCGCAAGGCACCGAGTTCCTGAAGAGCGATTATGCGTCGCAGAGCACCAGCATGGCGACCGTGCTCCAGACCATCGCGCAAGAGGGGCTGGAGACCGACGTGCACGAGGTCATCGGCGCCGAGTTTCTTTCGGCGGTGCGCGACGTGCAGCCGCGGTATGAAGCGATGGTGCGCGAGCGCCTGCGTCGCGACAGGGCCGCCGGGCAGAACCTGTTCGAGACGATCCGGGCCCTCCAGGCGGCGATCGTCAATTATGCTGGCAAGGTGATTGGCTCCATCGAGCACGACGATCCGGCGACGGTGGAGACGGCGCGGCTGGCGCTGCTGCCGATCTTGAATCACCGCGACGCGGTGGCTGCGGCGCAGCGGGCGGGGAAGAGCGCGTCGGCGGCAGCGACGCCGGCTCCGGGGGCCGCGGGGACAGCCGCGGATCCGGCGGCGAAGCCCGGCGAGGGGTGAGGGGCGAGCGCCCTGCCCCTGCCTCTGGGTCGGTTCGCGCCCGGTGAACCGACGGGTCGAGGCCGCGCCCGTCACCTGGTCCAGGAAGCTCCCCGAAGGCCGGCGATCGAACGGCGGCCTCGATCGAGGAGATCCGGGAAGGTGAGGCAGCGAGGCGGGATGTCGGTCCGGCCCATGCCTGCAGCTGAGCCGTCGAGGCCGGGGCCTGATCCAGCAGGTTATTCGAGATGCTGGTGCGACCCGAAGTCGCGATCGGCCGCTCGCGACCCCATGAAAACCGAGGCGGCGTCTCGTTTCGGGGTCTCTTTCGACTCAGAACGAGACGGTCGGCGTCGATCGGGGAGGGGACTGCGCCCGGGCAAGGCCCGAGCGGAGGCCGTCCTTCACCTGAGGTGCGTCCTTCTCAACGGTCCATGGGCGGACTTCGAGTCGTACCTCGCGCGTCGAGATTCACTCAGGCTCGCTGCGAAGCCGGCGCCGACGGTCCCGCATGACGCGACGAAGCAAGTGAAGAGGGCCGTCTGAATCATGCGTTGCCGGCCGTGCAGCCACGCGGAACGCTGTGGCAAAGCGGGATCTGGACCCAAGAGCCCTGCCGAGAGACTCGGTGCCATCGACTCATTGCATGACGGCCTTGAAGTCCACGAAGATCCACCGGCGCCCGGGACCTTCGTGCTTCCCGAGTTTCCAATTGTGCTCGCTACGTCGCGCAGTGACTCGCTGGAAAAGGTTCGGGTAGTACCGGGTGGGGAGGGGGATTCGTGGAAGCAAATGCCGCGATCCCCCGGGCAACAGGCTCGTGCGGTCTGCAGAGTGCTCTGCTGAGCTGGCCGCTGAACGCCCTTGCGCGCGTGGACGTTGTCACCCGACGTGGGCCTGGGTTAGCCTGTGGGGATGAAGACGCTTCGGACGAGTAGCTTGGCGCTGGCTTCGGTGGCGCTGGCGGCGGGGGTTTCGGGCTGTGG
>JANYGI010000165.1 GCA_025362495.1 Byssovorax sp.
GCGCCGAAGCGCCGCAAGAAGGCGGTGCGCGGCAACGGGACGCTGCTGCTCGCGTTCGACGACGTCGTCGACGACAAGGCCGAGGGCACGTGAGCCGAGCGGCGCGCGTCGCGACGGTTTTCGCGCTCTCGATCGCGATCCCGGGGTGCGGCTACACCCTCGCGAACACACCCGACGCCGCGCTCGGTCCGTTCGTCGTGCGCGCGGCCGAGGCGAGGACGCCGGACGCCGTCGCGATCGCGGCGGCGATCGAGGGCGCGCAGCGCGAGCTCGCGCGGGGCGGGCTGCTCTCGTCGAGCAGCGACACGGCGGTGTTGACGATCTCCGTGGTGCGCGTGGACGAGCGCAGCGAAGGGATCGGCGCGGGATCGGGCGCGAGCGCCGCGCCGATCGCGCGCGGGATCCGCCTCACGATCGTGGGACGCGCGACGGCGACGGCCACCGCGCGCGCCGCCGCGCGCGACACCGGCGAGATCCAGGTCGCCGAGGTGTTCGCCGCGTCCGGCGGCGGCGCGATCGGGATCCTCGCGCGCGACGAGGCCGCGCAGCGGGCCGGCCAGCGCCTGGGCGAGCGCCTCGTGCGCCGCGTCCTCGGCGACGTCGATCCCGGCGAGCCCTGACGCCGTCGGCTCAGCCCATCGCGCGGCCGAGGAGCACGCACACGCCGCGGAGATCGTGCATCGTCCGCACCTCGCCGGCGGCCTGCCGCACGATCGCCTGGAAAGACGGGTTGTTCGAGCAGCCGAGCAGCGCGTTCACGTGCGGCGCGAGCAGGTCGAGCGGCATCGGCGCCCACGGCGGCGCCTCGCGCGAGACGATCGCGCCGAGCGCCGCGCTCACCGCCTCTTTCTCGGGCATCGAGAGCGAGGCGATCGTCGGCGCGATCTGCCCGACGACGTGGGACTTGTGCGCGTTGAGCGCGCCGCTCACGGACGGCTCGAGGAACGCGCTCTCGGGCCAGATCGTCGGCGCGTAGGCCCCGCGCTGCGGATCCCAGAGCAGGCTGTTGCGGATCGCCGACGCCAGGAACGCCTGCCGCAGCCAGTCCATCTGCGCGCGCGGGTAGCGGATGGTCACCGCCATCGCCGTCGCGCGGCGCACGAGGACGATCAGCTCCTCGAAGTCGGCGCCGAACGGATCCGCCCGCGGGAGCGCGTAGCTGCAGAGGGCGCCCGCGTCGACCATCCACCGCGCGGCCTGATCGGGGCGCGCCGGGACGACCGCGGGGCGGCCCCCGACGCGCCCCGCGGCGTAGGCCTGCGCCGCCTGCATCGCGTAGTCGACGGCGCTCGCCGCCTGCACCTGCGGCGCGCCGAGGCGATACCGCACGAACACCGGGATCTCGGCGAGGCCGATCAGCGTGTCGATCACCGGCTCGGCCGGCGTCGGGATCGGCGCGAGCGCCCGGGGATAGCCGGGGAGCGCGTGCGAGAAGCCGGCGCGGCGATCCTGGTAGAGCGCCGTCTCGCCCGACGCGTTCGGCAGGAGCGCGAACGAGGCCGCGAGCTGCGCCTGCTGCGCGCGCATGGCCGCGTCGCGCCGCTGGCTCTCCAGATGGCTGTGAATGGCAGCGCGGGTGGCAGTGCGGACGGCGGTACCGACGAGGAAGCGCAGCATGAGGGAAACGTAAGGTAGTCGATTTCGTCCAGGGCACGAGGCTGATAGTCGCCTCGGAGGCGCGTCGCCCACGGCCCGATGGACTAGGCTCGTCGGGTGATCGAACACGAAGCCTGGCCGGTCCACGATGAGCTCGTCCGCGCAGGCGCGCTCGTCCCCGTGCAGCTCGGCGGCGCCGAGGAGCGCGCCTGGCTCGACTGCGATCTCGGATCCCTGGCCGAGAACTGGCTCGGGGAACGCCTCGATCCGCGCGAGCTCGACGAGGCGCGCCGTCGAGACTGGCAATCACGCGCCCTCGAGGAGCCCCCGACGTCGCTCACGCGCCGCGGCGCCTACGAGCGCTGCTACTGGCTCCTCGACGGCGGCGAGCGCAAAGGGACGATGGCGCTCACGACAGGCTCTCTCGGCGGGAGGCGCCTCGATCTCTCGAGCTTCTACGTCTATCCACCCTTCCGCGGACAGGGCGTGGGCCGCCGCGGGATGGCGCGCCTCACCGGGGCTCTGGGGCGACACGGCCTCGGGCTGCGCCTCGACACGAGCTGGTGCTGGCAGCGCACCGTCAACATCTATCTCTCGATGGGGTTCTGGGTTTACATGTGGAAGCGCGATCTCACGCTCTGCTGGGATCCCGTCACGCCTCCTCCGCAGATCGTGATCGGCGACGAGACCGCGAGCCTCTCGGTCGCCGGCGCGGGATCCAGCGTCACTCTCGTGCAGGCGTGTCGGCGCGGCGATCGCCTCGAGCTCACCAGCGCTCCCGTGGGCCCGAGCGCCGACAAGGCCCTCGGGACCGCCGGCTGGCACGCGGAGTCGACGCTGGCGCTGGCGCTGGCTTTGCGCGGCTGGCCGCTGATCCGCTCGTCCGCCGAGTGGGCGAATGGTTATCACGCCGACGGGGGCCCGCCGGAGGCGCTGGCGTACAAGATCACCCTCTGGGAAGCCTGGGCGCGGAAGCGTGGCTGGGCCGCCGCCACGCCGCGGATCCCCGGGCTCGCGTACCCCACGTGGGAGCAGTTCGAGGCGCGGTGGGCCGAGGAGCGGCGCGAGCTCGGAATGGACGATCCCGCGAACGGCTGAGGGCGCTCGCGGCGAAGCTCAACCGGCCCGCGCCGCGGTAAATCAGCGCCTTCGACCGCCCCTCACACCGCGCCGACGAGCCGCCGCACCGCGGCGACCAGCAGCTCCGGCTTGAAGGGCTTGACGATCCATCCCTTCGCGCCGGCCTGCTTGGCCCTGGTGATCAGCGCGGGCTGAGCCTCCGTCGTCAGCATCAGGAACGGGAGATCGGTGAAGCGAACATCGCTCTTCACCGCCGCGAGCATGTCGAGCCCGTTCATCCTCGGCATGTTGACGTCGCAGAGCACCATCGCGAGATCGGCGGTCTGCTGCACCTTCTCGAGGCCGTCGATCCCGTCGTCGGCCTCGATGACTTCGAAGCCTGCGGCGGTCAGGACAATGCCGACTTGCTGTCGCATCGTGCGCGAGTCGTCCACGACCATCACCTTTTTTGCCATCGTCATTTCCTCGGCGGAGTTTCCGGGATGCACGGCCCCGGATCTCGCTCAAAACATCAGGAGATCGCCTTCGATCATCGACTCTTCGGCGTCTGCGGGCACCGCCTCGCTCGCGGAGCGGAAGAGCATGCCGGTGGTCTCCACCGCCGCGTCGAACCACACCCCGATCGCCGCACCGCGCTCGGAGCGCGCTCGGAGGATGCACACGCTCCGCTGCGCCGATCGCGAGATGGTGAGCTGGCGGGCGTGGATGGCCTTCGGCGTGCTGACCTGGAGCTCGACGCCGCGTCGCGTGAGCTGGTTCTTGATCCGCCCGAGCACCTGATTGACGACCTCGCCGCACCAGTCGAGCAGATCGTTGGCGCCGGCCTCGCCGCCGTCGGCGACCGCGATCGGGTACGTCATCTGCCAGAGCTGCTGCGGCGCCATCACGGTCAGCGTGCCGCGGAGGCGCGCGCCGCCGAAGCCGATGAAGGCCACGATCTGGGCCTCGTGCGCCGGTGGGCCCGGATCCCCCTCGTCGAGATCGACGTCGATGGAGTACGCGGCGAACGCTTCTCGGGTGCACTGAACGACCTGGGCGCGGAGGATGGTGGCGTCGGTGTCGTGCATCGCTGCGGTGGCTTGAATGGTCATGATTCTCCGGTGGATCGTGGCGACGACGGACGGCTCCGCCGACGCGCGCGGCCTCAGCCGGCCTTCGCGAGTGAGGGTGAGGTCAGCGTCTCCACGGTGGCGCGTATCGATGGCGGGGGCAGCAGCGACTGCTGCGTGCAGACGCGGTTGCGACCCTCGTGCTTGGCGGCGTAGAGCGCGACGTCGGCGGCGCGCAGGAGGCTCTCCACGGTGGCGGCGCGGGCGCTCGACACGGCGACGCCGAACGAGGCGGTGACCATGCCGATCGCCGCGCCCTGGTAGCGGAGCTGCTGCGCGGCGATGGCGACGCGGATCCGCTCCGCGCAGTCGGCGGCCTCGTCGAGCGGGGTGTCCGGGAGGATGACCACGATCTCCTCGCCGCCGTAGCGGCAGGCGATGTCGTCGGTGCGCAGGCTCTTGCGGATCACCTCCGCGGTCTCGCGCAGCGCCACGTCGGCGGCCGCGTGGCCGAAGGTGTCGTTGAAGCGCTTGAAGTGATCGATGTCGATCATCAGCGCGGCTACGCTGCCCGACGAGCGCGTCGCCCGCGCGATCTCGCGCTCCAGCGACTCTTCCATGTGGCGGCGGTTGAAGAGGCCCGTGAGCGGATCGCGGATGGCCTGCGTGCGCAGCGTCTCGCGCAGCTTGAGGTTGGCGAGCGCGAGCGCGATGTGCTCGGCCACGGAGATGATGGTGCGGAGGCGCGACTCGACGACGACGGCGCCGAGCTCGGGCACGTTCTCCGCCGTGTCGGCGAAGCCGTGGACGTGGAGGACGCCGAGCGCCTCGCCCTGGCCCATCATCGGGATGCAGGTGTAGCCCGTGGTCCCGTCGCTCGGTGTGTGCTTGCAGGTGGGGCCGAGCGAGCTGCCGCCGGCGCGGTGGAGGCGGCCGCGCCGGAGCGCCCAGCACGCGTCGGGGCGAAAGACGCGCTCGGCGGGCTCGCCCTCGCCCCAGCTCACCACCATCTCGATGGCCGAGCGCGAGGAGTTCATCACGAACATCGACCCCGACTCGCGCTCGAAGATCCGCGGCGCGAAGCTCGAGATGACGACAAAGAACTCCTGCATCGTCAGGCAGCTCTGGAGCAGGTCCGCCATGTCGTTCGTGAGGAGCGAGACGGTGGCGCGGCGCTCGAGCTCCGCGACCCAGGCCCCGAGCTTGGTGTTGGCGACGCGGAGCTCTTCCTCGGCGCGCTTGCGGGCGCCCACGTCGTGAAAGACGGCGATGCCACCGATGACGCGGCCGCTCGCCTCGCGGATCGGTCGGGCGTTGAGGCAGATGAGCGCGCCGTCGGGGAGCAGGGCGCTGCGCGCGAAGAGCTGGAGATCGACCGTCTCTTTCCCCTCGAGCGCGAGGACGAGGGGCAGCTCGGCGTCGGGGAGGGGGTTGAAGTCGTCGAGGGGGAAGAGCTCCGAGTTGCGCGAGCGGACGCTCACGACATGATCCCCGGCGGGGATGCCGAGGATCTGCTTCGCCGCGCTGTTGAAGTAGACCGTGTCGCCCGTGACGTCGGTGATGGACACGCCGTCGCCGATGCTCGAGAGAATCAGCTCGAGCATCGGCCGGTAGCTGGTGCCGTCGGTCGGCAGCGCCGAGAGCAGCTGGTCGAGCTGGTTCGTGGGGATCGTGCTCACGAGCAGCTGAACGGCGGATCCCCCCCGGGGCTTGAGGGCGCTTCGGGTGATCGCTCCCGAGCCTGGTCGCGCTAGGCTCCGCCGCATGGTCTCTGAGCTCCTCGGCCCGCTGCGGGTCCACGCGGCGGGCGGCACGGATGGTCGCGGCGGCGGCGATGGGCCCGCCATCCTGCTCTGTCACGGCTTCGGCGCGCCCGGCGACGATCTCGTCCCGCTCGCGCGGGTGATCGACGCCGGCCGCGGCGTGCGCTGGTTCTTCCCCGAGGCGCCGCTCACGGTCCCCGGGGCCGGTCGTGCCTGGTGGCCGCTCGACCTGGCTCGAATCCAGGCGATGCAGCTGCGCGGCGATCCGCGCGCGCTCGCGGAGGAGACGCCGCCCGGGCTCGACCAGGCTCGCGCGGCGCTCGAGGCCACGATCGACGCCCTGGAGGCCGAGCGAGGCGTCGGGCGCGACAGGCTGCTCCTCGGCGGCTTCTCGCAGGGCGCGATGCTCACGACCGGGATCGCGCTCCACGCCGAGCGCCCGTTCGCGGGGCTGGTGGTGCTCTCGGGGAATCTGCTCTCCGTCGACCGGTGGACCGAGGCCGCCGGCCGCTCCGGGCCGAAGCTCCTCGCGTTCCTCGCCCACGGCCGTCGGGATCCCGTGCTGCCGTTCGTCGGCGCCGAGGCCCTGCGCGCGCTGCTCGAAAAATCGGGCGCCGAGGTGGAATGGGTGGCCCACGGCGGCGGGCACGAGATCCCTCCGCCCGTCGTGACCGGCCTCGCCGCGTTTGCCCGACGTCGATTCCCGGCGTGAAGCCTCGCGAGGGATTTACCCCTGTGTTCGGCGTCGATCGTGCAAATTCACCGATCGGGTGCTCGGGGAAGCTTTGCGCTGAGGGGCACCTGGGCTATTGTCCCGCCCGATGATTACCGTCGGCTGCGCCGGCTTTCCCGTTCCCGCGACGCGCTACTTCAAAGAGTTCAGCTTCGTCGAGGTGCAGGAAACGCATGTCTCTCTCCCCGGTCCGGGCACGATCCGGCGCTGGCGCCGGGAGGCGCCGGATGGGTTCCGTTTTGCTCTGCTCGGTCCGCGCGAAGTCGGGCAAGAGGGCTTCCGCGATGGCAAGGTCATCGAGACCGCGCTGAAGAGCATCGAGGCCATCGCCGAAGAGCTCGAAGCGCGCACCGCCGTCTTCGTGACGCCGCCGGAGTTTGCCCCCACCAAGGCCAACAAGGCCGTGGTGAAGGAGTTCCTGAGCGGCGTGAAATCGCGCTTCGATCGCGTCGTGTTCGAGCCCTCCGCGGGCTGGGACGCCGACGAGTGCGACGACCTCACGAAGGACGTCGGCGCCATCGCGGCGCGCGATCCGCTGGTCCACGGCCTCTCGAAGCTGCCCGTCGCGTACTACCGGCTCCACGGGCCCGCGGGCCACAAGTCGCGCTACGAGGACCCGGCGATCGAGCGCCTCGGCGAGATCGCGCGCGGCGCGAAGCACACCGACGCGACCTACGTGTTCACCAACGTGGACATGTTCGCCGACGCCAAGCGCTTCAAGAAGGCGCTCAAGCTCTAGTTTCGATGGGGCTTCGCCCCATACCCCCGCGGCCGCTTCGCGGTCGCGCTGGAGCGGACCGAGCTTCATCCGGCCAGCTCTGGCCGTTGCTCTGCGTGGGGCTGGCCTACGGGCTCGCTGCCGTGCGGAAGATCCGCTTCTTCTCGACGAGCGCCATCAGCGCGATCGCCAGGGCGCACGCGTCGTACGGCGCGTCGCCGATCTGCTCGTAGACGGTGCGTCGGCGCAGGTAGCGCGCCTCGCCGATCAGCGCCTCTTCGCGGTACTGGCTGCCGCGCATCACGACGCGGCCCGCGGCGTCGACGATCGCCGAGAGCCCGCTGTTGGTCGCGCGCACCAGGTAGCGGCGGTGCTCGACGGCGCGGAGCTGCGCCAGCGCGAGGTGCTCGAGCGGCTCGGTCGTGTCGCCGAACCAGGTGTCGTTGGTGAGGTTGACGATCAGATCCGGATCGGCGTGGCGGACCATGCCGTTGACGAAGTCCGGGAAGAGGTCCTCGTAGCAGATGATCACGCTGAGCCGGTGGGCGCCGAAGATCAGCGGATCGAGCGAGACGCCCGGCGAGTAGCGCCCCGAGTTCGGCGAGAGGCGGTAGAGGATCGGGAACGTCTTCGCGAGCGGGAGGTACTCGCCGAAGAGGAGCAGGTGCTGCTTGTCGTAGCGCCCGAGGATCGTGCCCTCGGCGTCGCTGAGCAGCGCGGTATTGAAGTAGGTGCGGCGGTGCGTCTCGGTGCGGCGACTGATGCCGGTGCCGATGATCGACGGGACGCCGAGGCGATGCGTCACCTCCTGCTTGACGATCTCTTCGTAACGCTCTTCGGGGTACGTGCGGAGATCGGCGCCCTCGCTCCAGACGACGAGGCCCGCGCCCTGATCGCGCAGCGCCTTGGTGAGGCGGAGGTTCGTGCCCAGGGGATCGACGCGGCCCTTGAGCGGCTGGTTGCCCTGCACGATGCCGATGGTGACGGGCTCGGCCACGGCGATCGCGGCGTCGATCTGGCGGAGGCGAACCGCGCCGTAGATCGCGGCAATGGCCGGGATCGCCAGGCCTACCGCGACGAGGCGCCGGGCGATCGCGCGACGCTCCATTCGCGCGTGGACGAGCTCGGCGAAGGCGAGGTTCGGCGCGACGAGGATCAGGCCGACGAGGTACGGGCCGCCGAGATCCGCGGCCTGGAGCAGCGCGGGCGCGTTGTGGACCGAGGCCCCGAAGTACCAGGGAAACAGCAGCGGATAGACCAGCTCGCTCGCGACGAAGCCGAGCGCGAACGCCGGCGCCGCGGGCCAGCCCCGTCGCTCGGCGCGGGCGTAGAGAAGGCCGAGCAGCGCGGTGCGGCCGCCCTGGTACGCGCAGAGGGCGAGCATCATCAGCGCGCAGAGCGGCGCGGGCAGGCCGCTGAAGCGCTGCATCATCCCGAAGAGCCAGTAGAAGCCGGTGAGCGAGATGAAGATGCCGTGGACGAGCCCGAGCGCCGTCGCCCGTCGGGGCGCTTGCCCGCGCAGCGCGAGGAGCAGCGGCACCAGCGCGACGAACGAGAGCGGCCAGAGGTTAACTCCGGGGAAGCCGAGGAAATAGACGACACCCGCGAGCGCGGCGAGCGCGTAGGCGGGGCGCGCCGCCAGGGGAAATGAAGGGCGATCGACGCTCGGCGAGGCGTCGCGCGAGCCCATCGTCGTCACTTCGTGCGGGTGATGATGTGGAAGCCGCGCGGCGTCTCGACGACCTCGGAGATCCCGCCGACCGCCATGCCGAACGCGGCGTCGGTGAAGGCCTGAGGGAAGACGTTGCGCTCGAAGTTGCCGAGCTTGCCGCCCGCGGGCTTCGAGAGATCGTCGTCCGAGTACTTCGCCACGAGCTCTTCGAATGTGCCCTGGCGGGCGACGAGCTTGTCGTGGGCCTCGTCGGCGCGCTTCTTCGCGTCGGCCTTGCTGCGCGTCACCGTCTTTGCGGCGCCGAGCGCGCCCTTGTAGGCCACGAGGATGTGGGCCGCGCCGACGACCGTGGGCGGCGCCTCGACCGCGGGGGCGACGGCGCCGGTGCCGCTCGGCGCGGCGGTCGGGCCATCGATCGTCGCGCGCGGGCCGTCGAGCACCGGCGGGCTCGAGGCCGAGGGCGCGGCCGAATCGGCCGGGGACGGGGCGGGGGAGGCAGGGCACCCCGCGGCTCCGAGCACGATCAGCGCAATCCGCGCCGCGGAGCCGGCGAACGAGGGCGTGGCGAGGGCGCTTCGGGCTCGGGTCTCTCTCACGGCACCAGCGTATGTCGAAGCGCTAGCCCCCCGTCAACCGCGCCGTGGTAACGAGAGACCCCGATGACTCGGATCCTCCACATCGAAGACGATCCCGCCAACCGGCTGCTCGTCCGCAAGCTGCTCACCAACGCAGGCCACGAGGTGATCGACGCCGCGGACGGCCTCGAAGGCGTGCGGCTCGCGTGCGCGCAGCGGCCGGATCTGGTCCTGGTCGACCTCAATATCCCGGGGCTCGACGGCTTCGAGGTCACGCTCCGGCTGCGAGGCGAGCCCTCGCTCGCGGGGGTGCCGATCGTGGCGATCACGGCCGAGGGCGATCGCGAGACGAGCCTCGCCGTGGGGTGCGATGGCTTCCTGCAAAAGCCGATCGACGCGCGCTCGTTCTCGACGGTGATCCAGCGCTATTTGAAGGGCGCGAAGGAGCTGCTGCCGCCCGGCGGACGATCGTCGGCGCGGCTGATGGAGCAGAGCCAGCGCATCGTCGCGCACCTGGAAGAGAAGGTCGCCGAGCTCAGCCGCGCCAACGCCCGCCTGCGCGAGCTCGACGCCGCGCGGATCGAGTTCTACCGCAACGTCTCGCACGAGCTGGCCACGCCGATGACGCCGATCGTCGGCTACGTGAAGATGCTGAAGGACGAGGAGCTCGGCCCGCTCAACAAGCCCCAGCAGAAGGCGCTGCGGGCCGTCGACGACTGCGTGCGGCGCCTGCGCGGCCTGATCGACAACCTGCTCGACGTGACCGGCCTCGAGACGGGGCGGATGCGCTTCCTCCACGGCGACTACGACTTCCTCGACACGACGCGACGCGCGGTCGCGGCGCTCGCCGATCGCCTCGATGACGCCAGGGTCACGCTCGTCGAAGAGATGCCGCGCGGCCCGCTCACGGCGTGGGGCGACGCGGGCAGGTTGCAGCGCGCGATGACGCAGCTCCTCGACAACGCGGCGAAGTTCACGCCCTCGGGCGGCACCGTCGGCGTGCGCGTGACGCGGCTCCCGTCCGGCCACTACGAGCTCTGCGTCGCCGACACGGGATCGGGCGTGCGCGCCGATCGGGTCGAGAAGATCTTCGAGCCCTTCTTCCAGGTCGACGGCTCGGTCACGCGCGAGCACGGCGGCGTCGGCGTGGGCCTGGCGATCGCGCGGCGCACGGCCCGCGGCCTCGGCGGCGACGTGCGCGTCGTGTCGCCCTGCGCCGAGACGATCGAGGGCGTGCAGCTCGGAGGCGCCGCGTTCTACCTGTCGGTCGCGCCCCGCGCCCCCGGCGAAGTGCCCTGATCTCGAGGCCTCACGCGAGTCGGTCGATGACGCCCATTTACCTCGACTGGAACGCGACGACGCCGCCCCACCCCGAGGTGCTGGCGGCGATGCTGCGAGCGCACGAGCACGGCTGGGCCAACCCGGCGAGCGTGCATGGCCCGGGTCGCAAGGCGCGCGCGCACGTCGACCGCGCGCGCGAGGCCGTGGCGGCGCTCGCCGGCGCCCCGTTCGAGGCGCGCGACGTGGTGCTGACGTCGGGCGGAACCGAGGCGAACAACCTGGCCCTGGCGCACGTGTTCGCCACGCCCGGCGGCGCCCTCCTGACGAGCCGGATCGAGCACCCGTCGATCGTCCGGGCCGCCGAGGCGCTCGCCGATCGCGGCGTCGTCGTGGTCTGGGTCGCGCCCGAGCCGTCGGGGAGGATCGCACCCGAGGCCGTGGCCGAGGCGATCGACCGCACGGCGAAGGTGGCCGAGGTGCGCCTGGTGACGCTCCAGGCCGTGAACCACGAGACCGGCGTCATCCAGCCCGTGGCCGAAATCGCGGCGATTGCCCACGCGCGCGGAGCCCGACTCCACGTCGACGCCGTCCAGGCGATGGGGCGCCTCGATCCTGAGGCCTGGCGCGGCGCCGATCTTCTCGCGGTCGCCGCCCACAAGCTCCGCGGCCCCAAGGGCATCGGGGCGCTCGTCCCGCGCCCTGGCATCGCGCTCCGCCCGCTGCTGTTCGGCGGCGCCCAGGAGCGAGGCCTGCGCCCGGGGACCCAGGACGCCGCCGCCGCCGCCGGGTTTGCCGTGGCCGCCGAGCGCGCCGTCGACGGGCCGCGCCGCTACGCCGCGGTCGCCCACCTGCGCGATCGGCTCGAGGGCGGCCTCTTGCGCCTCGCGCCGGCGTCGCCCCCGATCCGCAACGGCGAGGCTCCGCGCGCGCCGCACGTGATCAACCTCTCCTGGCCCGGCTGGCGCGGCGCCGAGCTCTGCGCGGCGCTCGACCTCGAAGGCGTCGCGGTCTCGAGTGGCTCGGCCTGCGCCGCCGGCACCGCGGAGCCGTCGCCGGTGCTGTGCGCCATGGTCGGCGAAGCGCGCGCCGCGTCGGCCGTCCGCGTGACGCTCGGCGAAGACACGACGGCCGCCGACGTCGACGACGCGCTCGCCCGCTGGGCCCGCGTCGTCGCTCGCGCCGTCCGCTGAGCGTCCTCGCCCCGCGCTGCAGCTTCGTTCGCGCGAATGGCGCGGCCCGAGTTGTCCACAGCGGCCGGCACAACCGCAGTCTCGACGCAAACGCCTGCAAACTCCGCGGCTTGGCGTCGTGGCGCCCGTCCCTCAGGAAGCCCCTGAACCCTTCAGGGCAAGTGCGTCAAGCAGCGTCGGATCTGCTATCCAAGTATCCGTGATCGTTGCATTTGTTCCACCATCCCTCCGCGAAATCATCGATCCATTCAAGAGAACGGGATCGAGGCTTTGCTGGCCGGTAGTTCAGCGGCTGTGAACAGCCTGGGGACAACTTCGAATCGGCCTCGAATGAACTTCAATGATGAGCGTCCATGTCGTTGAAATAGCTGTCTATTTCAGAGCAGTCGCCGTGATAGACGCAGCGCTCGGCCGCGGGCCCGTAGGCGCCGATGCCCGGAGCATCCACCGGCTCGGGCCCCCGCCGCCAGCCATGGAGGCGGGCCGTGGGATCCGCCGATCGGCGCAGCGGGAGGAAGGGCCAGGCGGTGTGCGCCGCGGCGATGAGGGTCGGCGCCACGACGGCGAGGAGCACGGCGCGACGGGCGCCCCGCGTCAGCGCATCCGCCCCGAGAGCGGCGGCCGCGACGACGACGAGCGCCGCGGGCGCCCACCAGTTCGGCTCCGGTGGGACGCCGCGCGCGATAGCCGAGACCACGACGAGGATCGTCAACCCGAGCGCGACCAGGCGCGGCCCGAGCGGCACCCGCGGCAGCGCGCGCGCCCCCAGCCAGAGCACGGGCGGCGACCACAGGAGCGCCTGGGCTGACGCGGCGGCCAGCAGCGCCGAGGCCGCGAGCGCCGGGGACCAGCCGGCGCTCGCCGTCTGCGTGAAGGCGTGGCGAAGCTGGAACCGAAGGCTCGGTCCGAGGAGCGGCAACGCCAGCGCGGGCCCGGCGAGCAGCGCCGCCGCGCGGGCGGACGCCCTTCGTCGATTGGCCCGGCCGGTCCAGAGCTCCGCCAGCGCCAGCCCGAGCGCGATCGGGAGCACCACGACCTTGGCGAGCGCCCCCGCGAACAGCGCCGCCGCGGCGATCGCGACGTCGCGCGGGCGCGCGGCCCCATCCATGGCCAGCAGCGCCACCGCGACCGCGAGGAGGGCGGCGCCGTCGGGCGTCGTGATGAAGCCGCCGGCGGTGGGCAGCAGCGCCCAGCTCCCCACCCACGCGGCGATCAGGACACCTTCGCGCTTCGCCCCGAAGCGCCGCGCCAGGGCCGCGACGGCGAGCCCCGTCGCCGCCGAGAACACGATCGCCCAGAGGCGCACGCGCAGCTCGATCGGCCCCGCGAGGTGGTCGCCGAGGCGAAGCAGCCACGGTAGCAGCGGGGGATGATCGACGAGATCGGGGACGACCCGGCCGCGCCGGGCCGCGCTCAGGTAGTAGGCTTCATCGGGCGAGAGCTCTGTGAGCAGCGCCAGCCCCACGTGGAGCGGGAGGGCCGCGGCGACGACGAGGGCCGCGGCGAGCAGCCCTTCCGTCCGCCGCGGGGCGGCGGCGATCACGGCGTCGCGCGGCGCTGTCGGACGACCTCGTAGAGCGCGATCGCTCCGGCGACCGAGGCGTTGAGCGATCCGATCGGCCCGCTCATCGGGAGCCGCGCGGTGTGCTGGCAGGCCGCGCGGACGGGGCGCCGCACGCCCTTGTCTTCGGCGCCGATCACGACGACGACCGGCCCGCGCAGATCGAGCGATCCGAGCTCGACCGTGCCCTGCGCGTCGAGGGCGACGGCGGTGACCCCGCGCGCCGCGAGGGCCGTCAGCGCCTCGGCGAGCGCGGGGACGCGGCAGAGCGCGGCGTGCTCGATCGCCCCGGCCGACGCGCGAAACGTGGACGGCGACAGCGGCGCCGAGCTGTGCTCGGGCCAGATCACCGCTGTGGCGCCGAGGGCTACGGCGCTGCGGATCACTGCGCCGAAGTTCTGCGGATCCATCACCCCGTCGAGGGCCACGAAGAGCGCCGTGGGGCCGATCTCGAGCGACTCGAGCGGCACGAGGCGGAGCTCCGGGGCGATGGCGATCGCGCCCTGGTGGCGGCCGCCCGCGGCGCGACGATCGAGGTCGCCGCGCGCGACCAGCTCGACGGTGACGCCGCGCCCTTCGGCGAAGCGAATCAGCCCCTCGAGCGTGGGCCCGCCGTTCTGCTGCACGAAGATCCGCTCGAGCTCGGCGCCGTGGACGCGGATCGCCTCGCGGACGGGCTGGAGCCCCAGGATTGCACGCGCCATCGGTCAGCTCTGTCCTTCGGGCCCGGAGGCCGCGTGCGCGTCGCGGTCGCGGAGCGCCCGGTCGATTTCAGCGACCACGGCGCCCGCGGCGGCCAGCGGATCGGCCGCGTCGCGGATCGGTCGGCCCACCACCAGCAGATCGGCCCCGTCGGCGATCGCGCCCGCCGGGGTGGCGATCCGCTTCTGATCGCCTGCGGCCGCGCCGGTCGGTCGGATCCCCGGCGTCACCAGCAGCGCGTCGGGGCCGAGCGCCTCGCGCAGCGCCCGCGCTTCGGCCGGCGACGTCACGAAGCCGCGCACGCCCGCGGCCCAGGCGACGCGCGCGAGCTGCAGCACGTGCTCGCTCGGCGTCGCCTCGACGCCCTGCGCCTTCAAATCGTCGGCGTCGAGCGAGGTCAGGACCGTCACCGCGAGGATCGTCAGCGGGGTCGCTGCCTGCGCGGCGCGCGCCACCGCCCGTCGCAGCATCTCGGCCCCGCCGCACGCATGGACGGTGAGATACCGGACGCCGAGCGCGGCGGCCGTCCCGACGGCGCGCTCCACCGTCTCGGGGATGTCGTGGAGCTTCAGATCGAGGAACACGTCGAGCCCGAGCTCGCGCCCGAGGGACGCTGCGAGGGGCCCTTCGCTCACGAAGAGCTCGAGCCCGACCTTGAGCACGCCGACGGCCGGAGCAAGCCGCGTCGCAGCGACCCGCGCCTCGGCGAGCGTGGCGAAGTCGAGCGGAAACACCAGCCGCCCGCGGGCCGTCGTCATCGGGTCGATCATCGATCCAGGATCAGAGGCAGCTGCAGAGCGGATCGCCAGGGGTGCAGTTGCACGCAGGCTTGGTGCCGCCCGCGGCGCCGGCCGGCCTCGGGCCGCCGCCGCTGCCCTTCTTGAGGGCCTCGGTCGCGGCGCGCTCGGCGTCGAGCTGCTTCTGCAGCTTGAGCCGCGTCGTCTCGTCGGTCGCGCTGGAGAGCTGGCCGATGAGGCCGTCGACCTTGCGCTGCTGCTCGGCCATCGAGGCCTCGAGCTTCTTCTTCTCTTCCGTGGCCTGGCGGCTCGCCTCGGCCGCGGCCTGCAGCTCTTGCTGCTGCTTTACGCTGTTCTGGTAGGCGAGGAAGCCGCCGCCGCCGCCGAGGACCACGACGGCGATGCCGCCCGCGATCAGCATGTTGCGGAGCTTCTTCTTGCCCTGATCTTGCTGGATCACCGCGAGCGAACGCTCGTGCTGCTGCTGCGCGGCCATGGCTTCCATGCGGGCGCGCTGCTCGGCCTCGACGCGGGCCTTCTCGATCTCGGCGGTGCGGATCGCGTCGAGGCGCGCGGCCTCTTCGCGGCTGCGCTGCTCGTCGAGGCGACGGCGCTCTTCCTCCGCGCGGATGCGCGATTCTTCCGCGTTGCGGGCCGCGAGCTCGGCGTCTGCCCGGGCTTTTTCCGCCGCGTTGGCCGCCGCGGTCCGGTCGGCCTCCTCGTTCTTGATCCGGTCCTCCTCCAGGTTCATCAGCTCTTTGAGCGAGAACAGGACCGAACTTTCCTTCTGTTCCGACATGACTTCGTGGCTCCTTGGCGCGGCCGCGTGCTCGCCCTTCGTCCGGAGGCTAGTATCGCCCGTACGGGTAGCTTCGATCAATCTTTCCAGCGACGCTCGACGCGAAGAGGTTACCTCGACCCGCGTCCCGACTCAAACATGGAATTGGTTCCGCGCGCGATGTCCCCCACCTCGACCGCGCGCCCCGAACGCCGTTTCCCGGGAAGCCGTTTGCCATTTCGAGCCGGCCTCCGGTACGGTCCCGGCACCATGGCAAAGGTGATCAAGGCCCACATCACGGGCACGGTGTGGAAAATCGAGGTCAAGGTCGGCGACAAGATCGAGGAAGGCACCGTGGTGGCCATCCTCGAGTCCATGAAGATGGAGATGCCGGTCGAGGCCGAGGACGAGGGCGAGATCGCCGAGATCCTCATCAAAGAAGGCCAGCCGGTGAACGAAGGCGCTCCGCTGATGACGCTGAAATGAGGGCCGCCGTGCGTCTCGTTTGCGTCGTGGCCTCGGTGTTCGCCCTCGCGGCGTGCGACGACAAGCCTGCCCCGGGCGCCGCGGCGTCCACGACCGTCGTGGCCAGCGCGGCGCCGACGCTCGCCGCCCCGACCGCCACGGTCACGGCCGCCCCCGCGATGTCGGCGATCCAGATGCCGCCCCGGCCGGTCCCGCTCGGCTCGAGTGGCCCGATCCAGCCGAGCGCCCCCGCCGATCAGCAGATGATGGCAATCGCCTACACGCTCGCGATGGTCACGCCCCGCGGAAACGATCCGCTCACGGCCGACAAAGCCTACACGGCGGACATCGTCCCCAAGCTCGCGGTGGCGGTCCGCGCCGCTGACAAGGGCAAGACGCCGCCGGATCCCGTGAAGCTCCAGAAGGGCGATCGCAAGCTCGAAGTCCAGATGGGCAAGGGCTGCACCGATCGCGTCCCGAGCGCGCTGATCAAGGGCGCGGGCAGCACCCTCAAGGCCGCCTACGACGCCGGCGTGCTGGTGATCTCGTGCCACGACGACAAGTGGGAGTGCCATCAATCCACGCGCGACGTCGCGGACGTGCTCTGCCACGCGGCCCCGCGGCACTAGATCGGCCGCGTCGTCGTCACACTCCGGCGCGGCCCGCGCGATGGGGCACCGAGGAGACGACCGATGCGTGGATGCCTGTGGTTGCTGGGACTGTTGACGGCCGGTTGCGCGAGCCAGGCGGATCCGACGCCGCCCGTGCGCGCGCCGGATCCGCCGGCGCGTGCCGAGGCGCCTGCAGCGCCTCCGCCGGTCGCAGCGCCTCCGCCG
>JANYGI010000170.1 GCA_025362495.1 Byssovorax sp.
TGCTGGTAGGCTGTGTTCATCGGGTTCTTTTGGCGGCTATCAGTCTAGACACCCGATACCTAACCACGAGGACCCGACTTGTCTGCCTCAAAAGCGGCTCAAGTGCTCGTAACCATTGCCGTTACGAACGATCTACACCCACTGGAGATCGAGCACGCGGACCACGCCGTCCACTCCGCCGCTCAAAAACACGTGATTGCGCGTCGAGTCCCAGGCAACATCGGAGTAGCCGGCTTTGGTGACGTACTTGCGCCCGACAGCGGCGTCCCACCGCTCCCTCCGGCTCCGCCGCCGTCGATCGCAGAGCTCGTGCTCCCTCCCTCGCCCGTTCCGCCTGAAGACGAGCCGTGCGAGCCGCCTTCACCACTCGTGCTGTCCGAGGAGGCCTGGACGGTCACCTGGGGCGTGCAGCCCATCGCACCGACCCACAAAGCTGCCGCAAGAATGCCGACCCAGGATCGCGTGATCTTTTTCTTCCCGCTGGCTGCGTGGCGAGGGCTTCGCCATGACCGCCGGTCGCGCACCTCTTTGCCACCCCGAACGCAGCTCTGTACTCACCGAACGCAGCACCCCGCGCGTCGACCTCCGCGCCGTACCTTCGGGCCGCCGCGGGCTCCACGCCGCCCCTCCGGCGACGGCGCACCGATCGCGCCGCTGCGCGAGCCGAGCGACGCTTCACCCGAGCCTGATCGCCGCTCGCCGCCGACCCGCCCGCGCCTGCGTACGCGCGCCCCTCGCGCTACGCGAGGGCGCCCGCTGCGGCGTCCCACGGCGTCCGGCGCACGGCCCCACCCCTGACGCAGCTCGCCCGCTACCGACCGCTGCGCATCGACGTCGCGCGCATCTCCGCGGGCTCAGCGCAGCGCGACGAGCGCGATGATCAGCAGCACCAGCGCGGCGAGCCCGGCGCCGATCAGGAGCGACGCCACGCTCGACAGCGGCGCCTTCGGAGCGACGAGCGCGGGCTGCACCGGCGGCGCGGGCGGCGTCGCGAGGAAGTCGTCGCCGACGATCGTCGCGGAGACGCCGACGCGGATCCCGCGCGGCTCGGTGACCTCCTGCGAGCGCGCGGTGGCCTCGTCGTCCAGCGTCGTCGCGAGGGCGCGCGGGGCGTGGGTGATCTCGACCGAGGCCACCGTCGCGTCGAGCTTCGACACCTTCGGCTCGGGCGGCGGGCGCAGCGCGTGGCGCTCGGTCGCGAGCTCGGGGATCAGCGCGCGCAGCGCCGTTTCCATCTCTTTTGCCGTCGCGGGGCGGGCGTCGGGCGATTTCTCCATCGCCTTCAGGATCAGGGCTTCGAGGCCCGGATGAATCGCCGGGGTGATCGCGCTCGGGCGCTCCGGCGTCGCCGTCACGTGGAGCATCGCCGTCTCGAAGGGCAGCTCGGCGAGGAACGGCACCTTGCCCGTGACCAGGTGATAGAGCAGCACGCCGCACGCGTAGAGATCGCTGCGCCCGTCGATCTCGCCGCCGCGACTCTGCTCCGGGGACATGTACTCGGGCGTGCCGACGATGGTGCCCATCATCGTGAGCTTGCTGCGGCCGAAGCTGCTCGGCGGCGCCTCATCGGGATCGTTGGCGTCGATCTTCGAGCTGCGGCGATCCGGCTCGAGGATCTTGGCGATGCCGAAGTCGAGGACCTTGACGCGATCGAGGCCCGAGTCGTCGGTGCTCCGCGCCACCATGATGTTCTCGGGCTTGAGATCGCGGTGGACGATCCCCTGCTGGTGCGCGGCGTCGAGCACGCTGAGCACGTCGGCCATGATCCGCGCGGCGCGCAGCTCGGGCAGGCGCTGCTCGTGGTGGAGGATCTGCGCGAGCTCGGCGCCCTTCAGGAGCTCCATCGCGATGTACGGGAGGCCGTCTTCCACGCCGTAGTCGATGATCTGCACCGAGCACGGGTGGTCGAGCTTCGCCGCCGATTTCGCCTCGCGCCGGAAGCGCTTCACGAACTTCTCGTCCATCGCGAGATCGGCGTTCATGATCTTGATCGCCAGCTCGGTGGGCTCCGCCTCCTGTGTTCCACGGTAAACCGTGGCCATCCCGCCCTCACCGAGCAGGCCGGTGATCAGGAAGCGCGAGGCCAGGGTGCGGCCGATGATCGGGAGGTCGGAGGGCATCGCAAGCGCGGGGTGCAGCGGCGTGTTCGCGCCGAGGTTTACCCGGAGAAGGCGCGCGGCGTCTCGCAAATTCTCGACGCCGCGCCGGCCCGGCGGCCGCTACGGGCCCTCGACCAGCTTCTTCGTGCCCACCTTCACGTCGTCGCCGAGCGAGCTGCGGGTGCTGCCGTTCGTCGAGTAGTCGGCGTCGACGACGCCGTAGTAGATCGTGAGCGGGCCCGCGCCGGCGGCCGGCGCCGTCCAGCTGAAGGTCCACGTGGTGAGGTTCGATTTCGCGAGGCTGACGAGCGTGTGGCAATCGCCGCGGACCGTCGTGGTGCCCTTGACGATCGCGTCAGGCAGCATCGTCGGCACCGCGACACAGTTGACCGAGCTCTTCGGCGGCGTCTCGTCCGAGAGGAACACGCCCTGGGTCTTGCCCGATTGATCCTCGATCGTGAGACCGAAGCCGTTGAAGTTGGTGTTCACGAGGGCGAGGCCGAGGTGCTCACCGGTCATCGCCGTCGTGACCTGGTAGGTGGTCCCGGGAACGTACGAGTCGAGCCCGTTCTTCTTCGCGAACGCGGGGCTGGTGCTGATCGTGAAGTCGATCTTGCCCTGCTGTTGCTTGTCGTTGATGTGGCAGTGCGCGCAGGTGACGCCCCAGTCATGGTTCGACCCGGTGCCGTGGATGTCTCCGCCGGCCGCATAGGGCCCATCGGCCGTCTCGTGCCACTCTCCCGAGTTGGAGAAGGCATGAACTCCCGCAGAGATGGACGTGAAGGCGACGACCACGCCGGCGATGCCGGCAAGCTTCCAGTTCTTCATCGTCGTCTCCTCAGTTGGAACCCGGGTTGCAGCTCGCCAGCGTCGCGCCGTCGAGCCAGGCTTTCAGCGCCGTCTCTTCGGGATCGCCCGGCCGGAACAGGTGAACTCCGGTGTGGGCCTTCCCGCCGACGATCGGCTGGGCGAGGAGATCCGAGGCGTCGGCCATCCCTGTCGGGATCGCCTTGCCCTGCGGATCGAGCTTGAAGCCGCGAGCAGAGTCGTAGTTACGCTGCCACTCGGTCGGCGAATGAGGCGCCTTGCACGAGCAGGTGGTGGAGCCGACGCAGGAGTCGGCCGAAGCGTTTCCGGGGCAGGCCGGATCGACCGACACGATGGTCCCGCCCGGGATCCGCAGCCGAGCGCGGGAGTAGACCCGGAGCTGCCGGCCCGACTCCTTGCCATGACAGCCCAGCATCGAGCACTTGCGATCGAGGACAGGCTCGACGTTGCACTTGAAGTAGTTGAGATCGAGCGGGGGGAGAGTGGCAGTCTCGACTGGCTTCTGCGTGGCCGTCCCGCAGCTGTTCACGTCGGAGCATTTGCGCGTGGCCATGTCGCCGTTGCCGCCGGTGTCCCAGGGCGTGCAGAGCCAGGCCTCGGTGCACATCGTCCCGCTGCCGCTGGTCGTCGTCGTCGGGCCGCTGGTCGTGGGATCGCCGGAGCCGCTGCTGGTGGCGCTGGTGAGCGAGGCGCCGCCGTGACCGCCCGTGCCGGTGCCCGTGGGCGTGGTCTCGCCCCCGGAGCCACAGGCCATCGCGACGAGCGAGAGCGCGCCGCCGATGGCGACGGTCGTGAAGAGGGAGAAGAGTGCGCGGGACATCGATACCTCCGGCGAGAGACAAGGAAACCCCGGACGCGGGATCGCGGTCGCGATCGCGATCGCGCGTGCGGGGACGCCGGAGATGGAAGCACGCGCACCTCGGTCGGGCCGAGTTTGTGGGATCAGCCGTGGCGGGCTTCGGGCGCGGGAGCAGGGGTTTCCTTGGACTTCCACACCCGAGACTACGCCTTCGGAGGGCGGTTGTAGATCACCGCGAGGTGGTCGTGCCCGTCGTCGGCGCGCGAGGTGAACACCTTCGTAGTGCCGGCCTTCACCAGCTTCTCGAACTCGGCCGCAGGGATAGTCACGGTGTGCGCGTGCCCCGCGATCCCCTGGACGTCGTACGTCTTGTCGGTCTTCGCTGCGACGTCGGCGGCCGTCACCACCAGCTCGTGCTCGTCCTTGCCGCTGAACTCGACGGTCACCGCGTTCACCCACTCCGGCGGATCGACCGCGGGAGCGCATTTCACGAGGATGCGGTGGGCGTGCTGGTGATCGAGCGAGCTCTTGATCCGCACGTCTTGCCCGGCGAGGAGGCCCTTCATCTGCTCGGGCGAGAGCGTGACGGTGTGCTGATGGCCGGAGGCGCCGGAGATGTCGTAAGACTTCTCGACGCCGGCCTTCACGTCCTCGAACGGGACGACGAGCACGTGGCGGTGGTTCTTGCCAATCTTCCCGATGACGCGAGAAAACGTGTACTTCGGGGCCGGCGGCGCGGCGGGCTCCTTCACGGCGGCGGTGTCGACCGGCGGGGGATCGGCGGGCTTCACCGGGGCGGGCGCGGGGGCGACCGGATCGGCTTTACCCGGCGGATCTTTCGCGGCCACGGGAGCGAGGCTGGGCTCCGGCGTGGACGCGCCGCAGCCGGTGAAGGGGAGCGCCGCGAGGGCTGCGCCGATCTGGAGAACACGTCGCCGCTTCATGATCGTCCTCGAGTCGTGAGTGCCAGGCTGAGCCTTATCACTTCTGCGGCTCGAGCGGATCGTCCCCGCGCCGTGGCTGTTGCTCTCACCACGGAGGCGCTCGCGCCTGCGAGTAGCACCGAGGCACCAGCGACGACGACGAGGGGCGTTTGCAGACGGTGTCGACGGCTCCCGACGCCGGCGCTGCGCTCCTCGCGGCGCGCAATTCCCCTGCTCACACCTCCGAAGCGCGCTCCACGATCCGGTCCACGAGCCCGTACTCCCGCGCTTCGCTCGACGTCATCCACAGGTTCCGCTCCGTCTCCCGCACGATCTTCTCGTACGGTTGCCCGGTCGCCTCCGCGAAGATCCGGTTGAGCCGCTCCCTCACGGCCAGGATCTGCACGGCCTCGATCTCGATGTCCGAGGCGGGCCCGCGCACCCCGCCGAGCGGTTGATGGAGCAAGAACCTCGTGTTCGGCAAGGCATATCTGTTCTTCTTCTCGGCCGCGACGAAGATCAGGGCCCCGGCGCTGGCGACCCAGCCGGTGCCGATGGTCTTCACCTCGGGCTCGATGAAGCGGATCACGTCGAAGATGGTATCGCCGGACTCCACATGTCCGCCGGGAGAGTTGATGAGCACGCGGATCGGATCGCGGCTGTGCTCGGCGAGCGCGAGCAATTGCGCGCTCACGGAGCGGGCCAGGTCCATCGTCACCCCGCCGAAGATCAGGACCGTTCGGGACTTGAGGAGGGTCTCTCGCACCTCGCTGGGGAGAGGGGGAGCGGCGCGCTCGTCGTCGTTCGAGGTGTCGAGTCGCGGGAAGGCGGCGGTACTCATGCGCGGCACGGTACGGCGGCGCGCGGGGCGGAGCCATGGCCGGGAAGCTCGAAGTCATGTCCGCGCGTCTCACTCGCCCGAGCCTGCGATCCCCTTGGAAGATGGCTGGACCGCGTCTGTCGAAGCGTGCCATGATCTCCTGATGACGGACGATCCCGCGGCGCCGATCGCGCTCATCTCCCAGCGTCGGTCGCTGCCGCCGTGGAGCATCGAGGCCGGGGCCCCCGGGCGGCTCGGGCTTCATCTCCTGGTCCAGGGCTCCTTTCAGCTCTCGCGCGCCGACGGTCAGGTTCTCGGGCTCGAGGCCGGGGACCTCGTGGGGATCGCATCGAACGCGAACGATGTGGTCGACGCCACCCCGGGGATGCGCGTTCACTGCACCGCGACGCCGTCGCTCGACGCCTCCGCGAACGCGCCGGGCGAGGTGGTCTCTCTCTTCTATGCGCGCGACGCGGCGTGGGCCGCCCGGCTTCCTCCGGTGCTCCACCTCGCCGCCGCCGAGGTGCGGCAAGAGCCGGGTTTATCGGCGATCGTGGGCTTGCTTCGGGCGGAGCTCGGCCGCGGATCTGCCGAGGAAGAGCGCCTGGCGCAATCTCTCCTCGATCCGCTGCTGGCGTACACGCTCCGGTGCTGGCGCGGGGCGCGCGCCGGGCAGCGTGCCTTTCAGCCGCCGGCGCCTCTCGATCCGCGCCTCGCCCGCGCGCTGGCCGCATTGCAGGCCGATCCCGCGCGTCCCTGGACGGTGGAGGCGCTGGCGCGCGCAGCAGGCTTGTCGCGGGCGGCGTTCGCGCGGCGCTTCCTCGCGGAGGTCGGCATTCCGCCGCTGCGCTACCTCGCCGAGTGTCGCATGCAGCTCGCGAGTCGGCTGCTCGTAGAAGGCGACGATTCGCTCGCGCGCGTCGCGGGGCAGGTGGGATACGAGTCGGAGTTCGCCTTCAGCCGCGCGTTCCGGCGACACCACGGCGAGGCGCCGGGGACGTTCCGCCGTCGGGTGCGTGCCTGTCCCGGCGCGCTCCTGCGCGCGCCGACCCGCGCTGCCGCGTGAGCGTCACTCCGACGGCGCGCAGGTCGACACGCCCGCTCCCACGATGTTGGTGCCTTGGAGCACCTGAACCACCGGAGGCGACAGGGACCCTCCCGGCGTGAAGCGATGAATCGACGTGGGGCCATTCTGCTGCTCTGCGGTGAAGAAGTAGAAGTCCCCGCCCCAGGCGGCGAACGCCCAGCCGGCGATCGAGCTGAGCTGCAGATCGAGGATCTGGTCGCTCAGCACGGTGGATGTGGCCTTGTCGATCTCCGCGAAATGCGGCGACGTGGGATCGCTCGGGGCGAAGCCGAAGAGGCGCGCGTCGCCCGTTCCGGTGAGCTCGGGATCGCCGATGGCCTTGCTGAGCGGGGAGCCCAGGGCGATGGCGAAGTTCTCGGTGTTGATCACGCCGAGGCGGCTCGCCACGCCGGGGCTGTTGCCGGTGGTCCCGGCGATGAACAGCGACTCTCCCTGATCGTTCTTGTTGGCGGAGAAGCCCATTCCAAACGTCGTCGGGAAGAGATCGCCGTCGCTGATGAAGCCCGTCGTGGTGCAGATCGCGGTGAGGGTGCTGACGCGAAACAGCTCGCCGCTGTCGAAGAGCACGTAGGCGATGCCCTTGCGGTCGACGGCCATCGAGAACGGGTGGCCGCCGAGCATCGTCGGGCAATCGATGGTGCCAATCGCTTCGACGCTGAGATCCGGCGGGTAGAAGCGGAGCAGCTGGTTCTGGTTCGAGATCAGGTAAATGTAGGTGATCCCGGCGCCCACGCAGTCGGGGACGACCACGTCGGGGTCCATCGGCGCGTCGGGCGCGTCGGAGACGTCGGGGCCGGCGTCCGCGTCGGGGCCGGCGTCGGCGAGCTCCGTGTCGACGTGGAGGCCAGTGCGCGCGCCGCAGGCCGCGACGGCGAGGATCGAGGCGGCGAAGAGGATGAACCACGTTCTCACGCGGCGGATGCTCGTGCGGGAGGGAGCGCCGGTCAACCCGCGAGTTCGGGGCGCCGCGGATCAGGCGATCGCCCGGGCTCGCGTCACTCGAGGGGCGCGCAGGTCGATACGCCCGCTCCGACGATCGTCAGGCCGACGTCGGCCACCTCCGGCGGAGTCGTCGTCTCGCCGGGCGTGTAGCGATGAATGACCGAGGAGCCGTCGGGCGACGCCGCCGTGAAGAAGTAGAATTTGCCGCCCCAGAACGCGAAGGCCCACGCCGAGATCCCGGGCTGCTGGAGGTTGACGAGCACGTCGCTGTCGATCGTCGCGGTGGGCTTGTCGATCTCGGCGAGGTGCTGCAAGGGGATAGACGGGCCGAATCCATAGATGCGCGAGTCGCCCGTGCCGGTGAGCTCCGGGTGATCGATGTACTTGCTGAAAGGACCGACGAGCGTGAGATTGAACGTCTTGACGTCGATCCGCGCGAGCCAGTCCGTCGGCCCGGGCGCGTCGAGGTTCGGTCCGGCGACGTACAGCGTCTCTCCGGGATCGTCCTTGTTGGACGAGAAGCCCATTCCGAACTGGGAGGTGAACCCCTGCTGGAGCGGGACGAAGCCAGTCGCCTTGCACGAGGCCGTGAGGGTGCTGACGCGGAAGAGATCGCCGTTGCTGAAGAGCACGTACGCGATGCCCTGGCGATCGACCGCCATCGAGAACGGGTTAGAGGGCGAGGTGGTCGGGCAGTTGATCGTGCCGATGGCCTTGACGCTGAGATCCGGCGGATAGAAGCGCAGGAGCACGTTCTGCGCGGAGATCAGGTAAATGTAGGTGATCCCCGCGTCCTTGCAGTCGGTGACGACGACGTCGGGGAACGGGTCCTCCGCGTCGGGCTCCTCCGGCGCGTCGAGGGCGTCGGGCGCGTCGGCGGCGTCGTCGACGTCGGGGCTGGCGTCGAGCTCGACGCCCGCGTCCTTCGCAAATTCGTCGACGCGGAGGCCGGTGCGCGCGCCGCACGCCGCGACGGCGACGATCGAAGCCGTGAAGATCGCAAACCACGCCCTTCCGCCGCGGATCATTCGGAGGGCGCGCAGGTGGATACCCCTGCTCCGACGATGGTGAAATCGATCTGCGCCACCGCGGGCGGCGTCGTCGACCCGCCCGGCGTGTAGCGGTGGACGATCGACGTGCCCTGTTGCTCCGAGCCGAAGATGTAGAAATCACCGCCCCAGAAGGCGAACGCGTACGAGTTGATGTTCGGCTGATTCAGGTCGAGGAAGACGTCGCTTTTCACGCTGGCGGTGGCCTTGTCGAGCTCGGCCACCTGGGAGTCCGGGGCCGCGGGGTTGCCGGGCGCATAGGCGAAGAGGCGTGAATCCCCGGTCCCGGTGAGCTCGGGAGCGCCGATGTCCTTGTCGAGGTCGTTGACCACCTTGAGCTCGAACGTGGCAGGATCGATGGTGGCGAGCGTGCGCGTGAAGCCACCGTCGTTGCCCACTGCGTTGCTCCCCGCGACATAGAGCGTCTCGCCGGTGTCGTTCTTGTTGGCCGAGAAGCCCATCCCGAACGTGGTCGAGAAGCCGCTCTGGTTCACCACGAAGCTCGTGGCCTTGCATGATGCGGTGAGGGTGCTGACGCGGAACAGCTCGCCGTTGCCGAAGACCACGTAAGCGACGCCCTGCCGATCGACCGCCATCGAGAAGGGGTTGGAAGGCGAGGTGGTCGGGCAATCGATGGTGCCAATCGACGTGACGCTGAGGTCCGGCGGGTAGAAGCGGAGCAGCTCGTTCTCGGACGAGATCAGGTAGACGTAGGTGATGCCGGCGTCCTGGCAGTCGACGACGCCGACGTCGGGGAAGGGATCGATGGCGTCGGGCTCCTCAGGCACGTCGACGACGACGTCGAGGCCGGCGTCGATCTCCACCCCCGCGTCGGCGCGCCGCTCATCGACGCGGAGGCCAGTGCGTGCGCCGCAGGCGGCGACGGCGAGGATTGAGGCGGCGAAGAGGACGAACCACTTTCTCACGCGGCGGATGCTCGTGCGGGCGAGCGCTCGGGTCAACCGGGGCGGTGTGCTGACGTGGTCGGCCGGCCGACGCGCCGATCCCGCGCTGCCCGGACGACGAAGGCGCCGTGGGGCAAAAATGCGCCGGGTGAGATGCGCCGCGGCAACTGCGCAATGTGCTGATATTCCGGGGATAATGGCCCGAAACGAGGTATAGAGCGGCGTTCAGTGCAAGCCCTTCTCGCTGCGGTCCGCAAAGCCTGTCTTCCTGGTCTCTGGTCCCAGGGCGTGGCCCTCGCCCGCGACGGCGCGGTGATGGGCGCCGAGCGCCGCGGCGACACCGTCACCGCGCGCGTCCGGCAGGCGGGCAAGACCGTCGCGCCCACCGTCGTGCTGTACCCGGCCGACACCGAGTGGAGCTGCGACTGCGGCAACAAGTTCGATCCGTGCGCCCACGTGGCCGCGGCGGTGATCGCGCTCGCGCAGGAGCCCGTGGCCGACAGCGCGGCCGAAGCGCAGCCGAGCGCCGAGGCGCCGGGCTCCGCGGCCCCCGCGCCGCTCGCGGCGTCGGCGCACAAGCCCGCGCACGTGCGCTATCGCCTCGAGCGCGCCTCGGGGGCGCTCGCGCTGAAGCGCGCCGTCGTCTACCCCGACGGCCGCGAAGAGCCGATGCGCACCTCGCTCGCGGCCGCCCGATCGAAGATCGCTGTCCTCGCGCCGACCCACGAGGACCTCACCGTCGATCGCTACGTGGGCGCCAAGCAGTACGGGTATTTCCCTCCCGATCGGCTGGTCGAGATCTTCGGTGCGCTGGCCGGATCGGCCGACGTGCTGCTCGATGGAAAGCCGATCAAGACCTCGGGCGAGACCATCGCGCCGCGCGGCGTGGTCGAGGACGCCGAGGCCGGCGGCGTCACGCTGACCGTCGCCAGCGATCCGCGCGTCGAGGAGATCGTCGTGGCCGGCGTGGTCCGGCTCGGCAGCACGCTGCACCCGATCCGCGAGGTCGATCTCACCGGCCCGCGCCTCGAGAAGATGCCCTTCCGTCGCAGCTTCGCGCGGGGCGATCTCGGCCGCCTCGTGACCGAGGTGCTGCCCGGCCTCGAGAAGCGGATCCGCATGGATATCCGCACCCGGCGGCTGCCGAAAGGGCAGGGGCGCGCGCGCCCGCGCATCGTGCTGACGCTGCAGCAGAAGGGGCACACGCTCTCGGTGGTGCCCTCGCTGGTGTACGGCGATCCGATCGAGGCCAAGGTCGAGAACGGCGTCATGGTGCACGTCGGCGGCCGCGTCCCGACGCGCGACGAGTCGGCCGAGCGCGGCCTCTTGCAGAAGCTCCGCGACGAGCTCCACCTTGTCCCGGGGCGCCGCGTCGACTTCGACGGGGCGGACGCCATCCGCTTCGCGCAGCGCCTCGACGCGTGGGACGGCGGCGGCGAGCAGCGGCGCGAGCTCTTCGGCAAGCTGCCGCTGGTGCCGCGCTTCGTGATCCAGGATCGATCGTTCGACGTGATCTTCGAGGTCGACGACGGCGACGATCGCCATCCCGGCGATCCGCCGCCGAAGCGCGCCGACGCCGCCGCGGTGATCCGCGCCTACCAGGATGGCTTGCCGCTCGTGCCGCTCGAGGGCGGGGGCTGGGCGCCGCTGCCGCACGATTGGCTCTCGCGCTTCGGCGATCGCGTGGCCGATCTGCTGGCCGCGCGACGCGACGAGGACAAGGAGGTCCCGACGGCGGCGCTGCCCGCGCTGGCCGATCTCTGCGACGCGCTCGAGTACCCGCGCCCCGCCGCGTTCGAGCGGCTCGCGCCCTTGATCGAAGGCTTCGAATCGCTGCCCGAGGCGCCGCTGCCCGCCGATCTCACGGCCGAGCTCCGGCCCTACCAGCGCCGCGGCGTGAGCTGGCTCGTGTTCCTGCGCGAGGCGGGGCTCGGCGCCGTGCTCGCCGACGACATGGGCCTGGGAAAGACGCTGCAAACGCTCTGCGCCGTCGCGGGGCGCACCCTCGTCGTCTGCCCGCGCAGCGTCGTCCACAACTGGGTCGACGAGATCAAGCGCTTCCGCCCGGCGCTGCGCCCGGCGATCTACCACGGGCCTCGTCGCGCGCTCGATCGCGCGGCCGACGTGACGCTCACGACCTACGCCGTGCTGCGCCTCGACGCCGAGATCCTCGCCAAGGAAAACTGGGACACCGTGGTCCTCGACGAGGCGCAGGCGATCAAGAACCCCGACAGCCAGGTGGCGCGCGCGGCCTACGATTTACGGGCTGGCCTGCGCGTCGCGCTCAGCGGTACGCCCGTGGAGAACCGCCTCGACGAGCTCTGGAGCTTGCTCCATTTCACCAACCGCGGCGTCCTCGGCGGGCTGCGATCCTTCCAGGAGCGCTGGGCTCGGCCGATCGACGCGGGCGTGCCTGGCGTCGCGGCGGGGCTGCGCGCCAAGATCCGCCCGTTCGTCCTGCGCCGCATGAAGAAAGACGTCGTCCCCGAGCTGCCGCCGCGCTCGGACGCGGTGCTCTACTGCGAGCTCGAAGAGAGCGAGCGCAACGTCTACGAGGCCGTGCGCGCCGCCGCACGGAAGGACGTGGTCGCTCGCCTGGCCGAAGGATCGAGCGTGCTCGCGGCGCTCGAAGCGCTGCTCCGCTTGCGTCAGGCCGCGTGTCACCCGGCGCTGATCCCCGGGCAGACGGCGCTGACGTCGTCCAAGGTCGAGCGCCTGATCGAGACGCTGGAGAGCGCCGCTGCCGACGGGCACAAAGCGCTGGTCTTCTCGCAGTGGACGTCGCTCCTCGATCTGGTCGAGCCGCACCTGAACGAGGCCGGGATCGCTTTCACGCGCCTCGACGGATCGACGCGCGATCGCGGCGCGGTCGTCGCCGATTTCCAGCGCGAGGGCGGCCCGCCCGTGATGCTGATCTCGCTCAAGGCCGGCGGGACGGGGCTGAACCTCACCGCCGCCGATCACGTGTTCCTCCTCGATCCGTGGTGGAACCCCGCCGTCGAAGATCAGGCCGAAGGGCGCGCGCACCGCATCGGGCAAGAGCGCCCGGTGATGGTCTATCGCCTCGTCGCGAAGGACACCGTGGAGGAGGGGATCCTCGCGCTGCAGCAGCGCAAGCGGAACCTCGCGGAGGCGGCGCTGGGCGAGGCCGATCAGGCGGGCGGCATCACCCGCGACGATCTGCTCGCGCTCTTGCAGTAGGCTCGGCTCGATGCGATCCGCGCCCGCCGCCGTTTGCTCGATGGGGCTTGTTTTCGTGGCGATCACGCTCGGTTGCGGCGGCGAGCAGGCCGCGGCGCCCCTCGTGATCGCGGCGGCTCCGCGGCGGGCCGTGGCCTCGGCGACGCCGCCGCGATCGTCCGCGGATCTCGCGCCGCCCCGGGCCCCGACCGACGCGCCCGAGCCCGAGGCGCTGCGTTTTTTCCTCGATCATCTCGCCGCTCCCGCGGTGCCGCCGTCGAGCGGGGCGCCCCCGGGCGTCGCGGCGATCGCCCTCGCCAACACGGCCCTGGGCGAGGCCAAAGGGCTCACGGCCGCGGGGCCGCCGGTGTTCGCGCGGCTGCTCGTCGGGCAGCGGCTGTCGATCCCCGTGACGCTGCCGCCCGGGCGCTGCGCGACGTTCCTCGCGCAGGGAGGCCTCGGCGTGATCGAGATCGATCTCTTCCTGACGACGCCGGCCGAAGGGACGGTGCCGGCCTTCCTCGCGTCCGAGGTCGCCTCGGGGCCGGTGGCGGTGATCGGCGGCCGCAAAGGCTGCATGGCGGCCCCCGAGGGCGCGCCGTCGGCGCTGGTGCTCCACGCGATCGTGCGGCGCGGCGAGGGTAACGTCCTCGCGCAAGTGTTCGCGCGCGACGCGCCCCCGTAGAAGAAGAGGATCGCGGGCGCGGGTCGAATTCACGCAACCGGCGTCGCGCTCGCGTCGATGAACGATCATGGGATCGCTCGTCATCTCGCCCACGGATCCAGCCTACCCCGCGGCCCTGGAGGATCTCGCCTCGAAGCGGGGCAAGCCCACGCTCTACCTGCGCGGATCGCTGCCGTCGGCGCGCGGGATCGCCGTCGTCGGTACGCGCGAGCCCACGGCCGAGGCCGTCGCGTTCACCCGGGTGCTGGTGACCGAGCTCGCCGCGGCGGGGATCGCCATCTGGTCGGGCGGGGCGCTCGGGATCGACGCTGCGGCGCACGAAGCCGCGATCGCGTGCGGCGCGCCGACGGTGGTGGTGATGGGCGGCGGCCTCGACTGGACGTACCCGAAAGACCACGTCGGGCTGTTCGAACGCGTGCTCGCAGCCGGCGGAGCGCTGCTCGCGCGGGTGCCCGACGACAAGCCACCGCAGCCCGCCGGGTTCCTGATGCGCAACGAGCTGCTCGCGGCGCTGACCGTGGCGACGGTGGTGATCCAGGCCGGCTTCAAGAGCGGGGCCCGCAACACCGCGTCGGCGGCGCGGAGGCTCGGGCGGCCGCTGTGTGTCGTTCCTCACGCGCCATGGGACGAGATCGGTCGAGGGTGCGCCGTCGAGCTCGCGCACGGAGCGCGGGCGATCTTCCATGCTGCCGATGTGCTCGCGGCGCTGGATGGAGGGCCACCGATCAGGCCCGCGCTGGCCCGGTCGCGGCCGGCGGCGCCGGCGCCGCTGCTCCTGTTTAGCCCCGAAACCGCGGGGAAATCGCCCCTTTCGTCGAGAGGCTTGCCAGATCCGACGGAAGGACCCATTCTCCCCGGCCCCGATGCCGCCCCGCCCATGCTCCGGCTCGAAGGCCCGGAGCAGCCTGTTTTCGCCGCGCTCGACGCCGCGGCGCGACACCTGGACGAGATTTGCGAGCGATCCGGCGAGCCGCCCAGGGTGGTCATGACCGCGCTCTTGATGTTGACTTTGCGGACGGTAGTAGTAGAGGGGCCCGCCGGGTTCTACCGACGGGCCAACCGGCCGTGAAGCTCCCCTCTCCGACGGGAAATCCCGTGTTCCCGGCCCGATTCGGGCCGTTCTCGTTTCAGGTAGCCGGATATTGCTCTCCAAGAAAATTGATCAAGAGGCCCCCCTCCGCGGGCCAAGAAGGTCGTGATGGCCAAGACGCTCGTTATCGTTGAGTCGCCGGCCAAGGCGAAGACCATCAAGAAGTACCTCGGCGCGGGCTATGACGTCCTCGCCTCGAAGGGACACCTCAAGGATTTGCCCAAGGGCCCCAAGGCCGTCGACTTCGCCAACGACTTCACCGAGACGTACGCCGTCATCGAGGGCAAGGAGAAGATCCTCGAAGAGCTCAAGGCCGCCGCGAAGAAGGTCGACGCCGTGATGCTGGCGACCGACCCTGATCGCGAAGGCGAGGCGATCGCCTTCCACATCCAGCAGGAGATCAAGAGCCCGCACCTCTTCATCAACCGCGTGGAGTTCCACGAGATCACGAAGAAGGGGATCGAGCACGGCGTGGCCAACCCGCGCGAGCTCGACGAGAACCTCTACGACGCCCAGCGCGCTCGCCGCGTGCTCGATCGAATCGTGGGTTACGACGTGTCGGCTCTCGTGTGGTCGAAGCTCGCGTTCGGTCTCTCTGCCGGCCGCGTGCAGTCGGTGGCGCTCCGCCTCGTCGTGGACCGCGAGCGCGAGATCGACGCGTTCGTCCCCGAGGAGTACTGGAACGTCGGCGTGGGGCTGCGAACGCAGGCCGGCGCCCCCGTGATGACGAAGCTCTCGGGCGGAGGCGACAAGCGCCTCGAGGTCACCAACGGCGAGCAGGCGGGCCGCGTGCGGGCCGATTTGCAGAGCGGCGCCTACCGGGTCGCGAAGGTCGTGCGCAAGGAGCAGAAGCGCAACCCGCCCGCTCCGTACACGACGTCGAAGCTCCAGCAGGACGCGACGAGCTACCTCCACTTCGGCACCAAGCGGACGATGCAGATTGCCCAGGCGCTGTACGAAGGCATCGATCTCAAGCGCGACGGCGGCCCGGTCGGCCTCATCACGTACATGCGTACCGACTCGACCCGCGTCAGCAACGACGCCATCGCCGAGGTGCGCGCCGAGATCGAGAAGATGTACGGTAAGGAGTTCGTCCCGGCCCAGCCCAACATCTACAAGTCGAAGAAGGGCGCGCAGGACGCGCACGAAGCGATCCGGCCGACCAGCGTCGAGATCCACCCCGACACGATCAAGAAGCACCTCAAGGACGAGCAGTACAAGCTCTACAAGCTGGTGTGGAACCGCTTCGTCGCCTCGCAGATGGAGCCCGCGGTGTACGACCGCACCACGGTCGACATCGAGGTGAAGCCGACGACGGCGAGCCCGCTGCACGCGGTGTACGGCGTGCGCGCCACGGGGCGGATCCAGAAGTTCGCGGGCTGGCTCGAGGTGACGGAAGGTCAGCGCGAGTTCGCCGGCGAGGAAGACGCCGGCGACGCGACCTCGCCCGCCGACGCGGCGGCGGCGCTCGCTGCGGCCGGCGGCGCGGCGCTCACCGTGCCCGTCGAGAAGGCCGCGCCCGCGGTCGTGGTCGAGGAGGAAGCCGACGCGCTCCTGCCCGATCTGAACGAGGGCGACGTGCTCCAGCTCTCGGCCACGCCTGGCGTGATCACCGAGCAGAAGTTCACCCAGCCGCCCCCGCGCTTCAACGAAGGATCGCTGGTGCGCGAGCTGGAGAAGCGCGGCATCGGCCGGCCCTCCACGTACGCGGAGATCATCGGCAAGGTGCAGCAGCGCGCCTACGCCGAGAAGCTCGCCAGCGGCGGGTTCCAGCCGACGATGCTCGGTAAATTCGTGGTCGACGGCCTGATCAAGTCGGACCTCGATTTCATGGATCCGAACTTCACCGCGCAGATGGAAGAGGAGCTCGACGAGGTCGGCGCCGGCACCCTCAAGCGCGTCGCCTTGCTGAAGCGCTTCTACAAGCGCTTCCGTGAGCAGCTCGACAAGTCGAAGAAGCTCGCGTCGTGGAAGCCCCCGTCGATCCCCACCGACCTCGTCTGCGAGGAGTGTGGCGAAGGAAAGATGATCAAGAAATGGGGGAAGAACGGCTGGTTCCTCTCCTGCGAGCGCTACCCGACGTGCAAGGGCACCAAGGATCTCGCGGCCGATGGAGCGCCCTCGCCGGTCCGCGAGACGGACATCATCTGCGACAAGTGCGGCAAGCCGATGGTGATCAAGACGGGGCGCTTCGGCGAGTTCCTGTCGTGCACCGGCTACCCGACCTGCAAGAACGCGCGGCCCGTCCCGCTCGGCGTGGCGTGCCCGAAGTGCGGCGGCGACCTCATCGAGATCCGGCCGCGCAAGAAGGGCGGACGCACGTTCTACGGCTGCTCGAACTACAACGCCGAGCAGAAGTGCGACTTCAAGCTGTGGATGCGGCCGGTGCCCGAGCCGTGCCCGCAGTGCGGCGCGCTGTTCCTCACCAAGGCCGGCGGCAAGAAGCCGATGCTGATCTGCGCCACGAAGGAGTGCGGCTACAAGGTCGAGCTCCCGGAAGAGGGCGGCGAAGATCCGGTGGGCGAGGGCGGAGTCGTCGCCGACGGCGCGAGCCCCGTCGTCGTCGCGACGCCGCGGCCGGCGCCGGTGGTCCGGGTCGAGGCGCCGAAGGCCGTCGCGGTGAAGGTCGCGGCAGCGAAGGTCGCCGCGAAGCCCGCGGCGAAGAAGGTCGCCGCGAAGAAGGCGGCCACCAAGACCAAGGCTGCTCCGAAGTCGGCGAGCTAGCGGTGACCGGACGAAGTTCGGTCACCGCCAAGGCGCCCGCGCAGCGGGCGCGGGGTATGGGGCTCAGCCCCATCGAAACAAGGCCAGTCTCGCGCGCGCGAAGCGGCCGCGTAGCGGCCCAAAAGTCCGACAAGACTTTTGGCGGGCGGAGCTAGCGTCGTGGACGAGGTCGTCGTCGTCGGCGCTGGCCTCGCGGGGTGCGAGGCCGCGTTCCAGCTCGCGGAGCGCGGCATCGCGGTGCGGCTCCTCGAGATGAAGCCGCTGAAGCGGACGCCGGCGCAGACCAGCGACCACTTCGCCGAGCTGGTCTGCTCGAACTCGATGCGCGGCGCGGCCCTCGGGAACGCCGTGGGGCTGCTCAAGGAAGAGCTGCGGCGCTCGGGATCGATCGTGCTCCGCAACGCCGACGCCACCGCGGTGCCGGCGGGCGGGGCGCTCGCCGTCGATCGCGAGCGCTTCGGCGCGGCGATGACGGCGGCGATGGAGACCCACCCTCGCATCCGCGTCGAGCGCCGCGAGGTGATCGAGATCCCCGCCGAGCGGCCGGTGATCCTGGCGACGGGGCCGCTGACGTCGGACGGCCTCGCCGCGGATCTCGCGCGGCTGATCGGCGCCGAGCACCTCGCGTACTACGACGCCATCTCGCCGATCGTGGCGACCGACTCGCTCGACTGGAGCAAGGTCTGGAAGCAGTCGCGCTACGGAAAAGGGGCGATTTCTCCGGGGGAAAACGCGATTTTGGCGGAGTTGGCCGACGGCGACGAGTCGGCCGAGGGCGGCGACGAGGCGTACATCAACTGCCCGCTCGACGCCGTGCAGTACGAGAATTTCGTCAAGGCGCTGGTCGAGGCCGAGAAGGTGCCGGCGCGCGACTTCGAGCAGGTGCGCTACTTCGAGGGCTGCTTGCCCTGCGAGGTGATGGCCGAGCGCGGGCGCGACACGCTCTCGTTCGGGCCGATGAAGCCGGTCGGCCTCACCGATCCGCGCACCGGGCTGCGGCCGCACGCGGTGATCCAGCTCCGCCAGGAGGACGAGGCCGCGACGGCGTACAACCTCGTCGGCTTCCAGACGCGGATGAAATACGCCGATCAGCTGCGGGTATTTCGCACGGTGCCGGGGCTCGAGCAGGCCGAGTTCATGCGCATGGGCTCGGTGCACCGGAACACGTTCGTGAACGCGCCCGAGCTCCTGTCGGCGTCGATGGAGCTGCGGTCGGCGCCGGGCGTGTACCTCGCGGGGCAGGTCTCGGGCGTCGAGGGCTACGTCGAGAGCGCGGCCGGCGGGTTCCTCTGCGCGCTCCTGCTGGCGCAGAAGCTCCGGGGCGAGGCCGTCGTGCCGCCGCCGCCGACGACGGCGCTGGGAGGCATCCTCACGCACCTCGGGCGCAAGCAGCCGCGCTACCAGCCGTCGAACATCACCTGGGCCCACCTGCCGCCCCTGGAGGGCAAGGGAAAGCGCCTCAAGAAGCGCGAGCGCTACGACGCGATGGCCGAGCGCGCGCTCCGCGACGGCGACGCGTGGAGAGCGCTGCTGGGGCTCAGCACGTAGCGCTGCAGGGCCTCTTCGACGGCGAACGCGACGTCGTCGTCGGCCTGGCCGCGGCGGACGCAGAGCACGCCGAGGTGGTCGAGCCGGCGGCAGAGCGCAGCGTCGAGCTCACCGCTGACGAGGACGGCGGGCACGCCGAGATCGGCCGCGTCGAGGATCACCTGGAATCCGCCCTGCGGGTTGGCCATGTCGCCCTCGGGCAGGCGCAGGCTGACCACCACGAGATCGGGCTGGCCCTCGACGAGCAGGCGGACGGCGTCGTCGCCGCAGCAGGCGTCGAGGAAGGTCATCGGGCCGCAGCGCGCGACGAGATGCGTCTCCCACGCGCAGCGGACGGCGTCGTTCGACTCTGCGACGAGCACGCGCGGCGGGCGGGCGCGATCGCTCGAATGCGGATCATGCTGCATGGGGTCCCCGTCCACGTTCTCGATCTGGCCATATCGGCGGCGCGGGAGCCATCGGGGGCGTCCCGGTTCGAGGTGGGGAACCGCCCGGACGGCCTCGGCGCGGCGTCACCCGCCGGGGGACTGCGAGCACGCGACGAAGCAGTCGAGCAGCGGCTGACCCACCGGCGATGGCATGTTCGTGAACACGTCCTTCACCTGGGCGCACGTCGCGGCGATCGTGCACTGCGCGATGCACTCTTGCTGCCCGCTGCAGATCGGCTGGTTCGTCCCCGTGGGCGGCGTGGTCTCGAGGCAGACCGAGGTCTTGATCGGGGCCGCCGCGCAGGGCGTGCCGATGATCGCCAGCGTGGGATCGCAGCGGATGACCGCCGTGATCTCGGCCATGCATTTCGTGTTGAGCGCCTGCGGATCGCGGCAGCGGACGTTGTCCTGGGCGCAGGTGAGGTAGGCGCTGAAGGCCGCGTCGCAGGTGCCTCGAGCCTGCTGCGCGGCGGCGTCGGCGGAGCTCTCGCAGTCGGCGACGTCGTTGTCGGTGCACGGGGTGCACGTGCAGAGCGCCTCGCAGATCAGCGCCGACCGCGAGGGGCCACACCCTCCAGCGAACGTGGCGAGGAGCGCTGCGCCGACGAGGAGCGTCGCGGACGCGAGGCGGACAGGCAGCTTGGACATGGGATCACCTGGAAAGAAAGGGCAACGAAGGTAGCGCGAGGATACCGGCGAGCCCGGTCAGGTCAAGCGCGCGCGGCCGTCAGCGGGTCGCGCCGGTGACCATCGTCGCCCAGCGCGAGGGCTCGCGCACGCCCTCGGACTCGAGCGTCGCGTCGGCCGCCATCACCCGCGCCAGACCCTCGGCACCGCCGAGGATGCGGCCCTGGTCACGCCGGGCGCACGCGGCGTGGAGCTTCATGTCGGCCGCGTCGTAGGCGCCGGCGGCGACGCGGAGGAGCGCGAGGGCGGCGTCGGGGAGATCGCAGGCGCGGGCGATGCGCGCGCGGATCAGCGCCGCCGCGGCCACGGTGTGGCGGACCTGCTCGCGATCGAGGCGCGCGGCGCAGCCCTCGGCGAGGCGCAGCGCCGGCTCGGCGAGGCGGCGATCGGTCTCGAGGCCCCCGGCCGCGGCGGCGACGATCCCGCGGAGCTCGAGGACCTCGACGCGCGCGGATCGATGCCGGAGCAAGTGCGCGCGCTCGATGGCGGGGAGCCCGAGATCGAGGCGCCGCCGGGCCTCGATCGGGAGGCCCTGGTAGAGCGCGGCCCGCGTCTCGAAGAGCAGCGCCGCGAGGTGCTGGAGCGAGGCCTCGTGGTCCGGCGCGAGCTCGCGGCCGAAGGCGCGCAGGGCCGCGCGCACCTCGGACGCCGCGCGCTCGGGCTCACCGCCCGCGAGCCGCAGCGGCGCGAACGAGAGCGCGGCTTCGATCGATTCGAGCCCGTCGCCCGCGCCGTCGAGCTCCCGTTGCCAGGCGAACGCGCGGCGGGCGCGCTCCGTCAGATCGCCGAGCGCGAGCAGCGAACGGAGCGCGAGGGCGCGGCAGAGGCTCTGCTCCTTGGTCGTGCCGGTGCAGCGATCGCGGAAGAGCGCGAGCGCGGCGTCGGCGTGCGTGAGCGCGTCGCGGAACCGCCCCGCGGCGAAGCACGCCACGCCGTCGTGATGCTCGACGCACGCCAGCGCCAGCGGATCCGCCGTCTGCACGGCGAGCCTCCGCGCTTCGACGAGGAGCGCCGTGCCCCACCCGGGCGCTCCCTGCTCCGCGACGCCCGCGCCGGTCGCGGCGAGGCCGAGGGCCGCCGCCTGCGCTTCGCCCGCGTCGAGCGCGAGCAGCAGCCCCTTCACGGCGAAGGCGCTGGAGCAGAGCGGGGCGGTCCCGGCGAGGCCGCGCGCCGCGCCGGCGCACGCAGCGATCCTCGCGCGATCCTCGGCGCTCATTCGCTGACCGCGCTCGCGCAGGCGGACGCCGCGGAGCCGGAGGCGGCCGAGGCCGAGGCCGAGCGCGACGAGTGCGCGCGCGCCGCTCCCCGGCGGATCGAGCCCCAGCGCGGCGAGCACGGGGCGGAGCGCGTCGAGCCCTTCGCCGAGGCGACCGCTCACGAGGAGCTGCTCGGCGGCGCGGCGGCGCAGATCGAGCGCTTGCAGAGGTGGGGCGTGCTCGGCCGCGATCACGTAGAGCGGCGCGGCCTCGCCCGGTCTGCCGGCGGCGGCGAGCGCGTCGGCGCGTCGCTCGGTGAGCTCGCGGCGCGTCTGCGGCGCGTACGACCCACGCGCGAGGGCGCGCCCGTACAGCTCCGCGGCGTGGTCGAACGCGAGCGCGGCGGCCGCGTGGCCGGCGGCCGCGGCGGTGTGCTCGGCGGCCTCGACGAAGCGGCCGGCCTCGTGGAAATGATGCGCGAGGACCTCGGGCTCCGCCGAGCGCCCCGCCTCGAGCGCGCGGGCGAGCCCGAGGTGCACGTCGGCCAGCGTCGCCGGATCGAGGCGCTCGATCGACGCGGCGCGGAGCCGGTCGTGCGCGACCTCGAGCAGGGCCGCGGCGCGCAGCCCGTGGACGCGGACGAAGCGGCCGGCGCGGAGCGCGTGCATCGCCGCGTGGGCCTCGGCGCCGACCGCGGCGACCTCGAGCGCCACGCCCTGCGGCACCGGCCGCCCCGCGACCGCGATCACCTCGAGCAGCCGGCGCGCGGGCACCGGCAACCGGGTGATCCGCGCGGTCATCAGCGCCTCGAGCGAGGGGGCGCCACGGGCCCACGAGCAGCGCGCGAGCTCTTCGATCATGAACGGGTTGCCCTCGCCGGCGGCGGCGATCGCTTCCGACTCAGCGCCCGCAGAAGAGGCGCGCGCCAGGGCGCGAGCGTCGTCGAGATCGAGCGGCCCGAGGGCCAGCTCGAGCCCGCCGCCGAGGCGCTCGGGATCGGGCCTGCGCGGCCCGCGCAGCGCCTGCAGCAGCGCGCTCGCGGCGGCCTCGTCGCTCCGGTACGCGCCCACCAGGAGCAACGCCGGCGCGGGCTGCGCGTCATCGCGGGGCGCGAGCACCTCGACGAGCAAGCGCGCGCTCTCGAGGTCGCCCCACTGGAGATCGTCGAGGCAGAGCACGAGCGGCTGCGTCGCCGCGAGGCGGCCCAGCAGCGCGCGCAGGCAGGCGAACGCGCGCCGCCGGACCTCGTCGGGATCGCGCACCTCGAAGCGTCGCCGCGGCGCCGCGGCCACCGCAGGCGCGCCGTGGAGCACCGGGAACAGCCGCGCCAGATCGAGGATGTCGGGCGGCAGCAGCGCCGTCGCGGCCTCGTCGGGGAGCCCGCGGAGGTGGTGCGTGAGCGCGTCGATCAGCGCGTCGACCGCGTTGTACGGCAGCGTCTCGCGCTCGTAGCAGCGCCCCGTGAGCACGCGGGCGCCGCAATGCTCGGCCGCGAGCGCCCCGAACTGCCGCAGGAGCGCCGTCTTCCCGATCCCGGAAACGCCGTGGACCCAGGCGATCACCGGGCGCCCGGGCTCGACCCTGGCGAGGGCGCTCGTCAGCGCGCAGAGCTCGTCGTCGCGGCCGATCCAGGTCGTCGGCGCGCGCGCAGCGCCGTCCTCGGTGGGCGAGCCGAGGCGCCGCCGCACCTCGGCGCCGCTCGGACGCGAGCGCGGCGAGGGGCGGATCAGATCGAGGCAGAGCGCTTCGAGGTCGACCGGGACGCCGCCCGAGAGCGCGCTCGGCGGCGTCGGCGCGATCGATCGCTTCGCCGCCAGCACCTGCGAGAGCGGCCCGCGGTAGGGCAGCTGCCCCGTCAGCGCCTCGTAGAGCATCACGCCGAGCGCGTACCAGTCGCTCGCCTCGGTCCCCGCCAGCTCGGCCTGCTCCGGCGCCATGTAGCCCGGGGTCCCCGCCGCGCCGTCGAAGGAGTCGGCCTCGTCGGCGAGCCCTCCGACGCTGGCGATCAGCCCGAAATCGAGCACCACCACCCGCCCCTCGGGCGTGACGATCACGTTGCCGGGGTTGAGATCGCGGTGGACCTTGCCGGCCTCGTGCAGCGCCGCGACGCCGGCCGCGAGCTGCCGGAGCGCGTCGCGAAGGCGGGCCTCGTCGAAGCCCGGGGCGGCGCGCTCGCGCCCGACCGGCGCGACGGCGACCGCGACCGGATCGATCTCGAGCTCGTTCTCGTCGCTCGCGCCGTCGTCGAGATCGACGAGCTGGGTCGCCGCGGGATCGCGCGCGGGCGCGCTCGCGGCCTCCGCGCCGGGGCGCACATGCTCGAGGAAGCTCACCCCTTCGAGGAACTCCATCGTGAAGAACCACGCGTCGTCCTCGGACACGAGCTCGTACAGGCCGACGAGGTTCGGGTGGACCACGCTCTGCGCCGCGCGAAACTCGTTCTTGAAGCGGAACAGGCCCGCCGCGCTCAGCCGCTGCAGCGTCTTCAGCGCGACGCGCCGCGAGCCGTCGCGGGTCGTTGCTTCGTAGACGACGCCCATGCCGCCGGCGCCGACCCAGCGCAGCACCCGGTAGCGTCCGACGTCGATCGGCAGCGCGCGGCTCCGCAGCATCAAACCGCGCAGGCCCAGCAGCCGCCCCTCGCTGCCGCCGCCGTCCACGCTCGTCGAGCCTCCGTCGCCGAGCTCGTCGCTCGTCTCGTGGATCGTCTCGACGGCGCGCGTGTCCGCCGCCAGCCGGTAAAGCCGCTGCGCCGTCCCGCCGGCTCCGGTGGGCCATCCCGGAAAGTCGTCGGTTCTGGGGGGGTCCCTCGTCATCCTCTGAGCCGCGTCGGATCCTGGAAAGTTCGCGAGATCCTACGTGATTTCCGCCCGCCCTGGCCAGGCCGGGTGACTCAGGAAATTTTTGATGACCGCCGGGGCAGCTCGCGGGCGTCGTGGTCGTCGGCAGGAGCGACGAGGGAAGATCCTGCTCACCGGGCGAGCCCGGCGGTGGGCATGACAATGGCAATGAGCAGAACCGACCGAAGCGCTGGAATCAATTGCCAGGCTGGTCGAACCGCCCCCCCGCGACCTCCTCCGGAGTCGGGCGCGTCGGCCGCGTCAGCGTCGCTCGGACCCGGACTCAACCGTCGAGGGAGAACCGATGATGTCAATTCGTAGTCAGCGCGGGCGCGCGCCCGTGATTGGCGTGCTCTGCGCCGCCCTCGCCGCCGCGCTCCAGGTGGGCTGTGGAGATGTCGACTCCGTCGCTGCTGACGACGAGGACCCGTTCGAGGCGGGGCTCGCGCTCTCCGGCTCGGGCGCCTCGTGCGCTGGCTCGGGATCGCTGGCGCCTCTCCGCTGCGCCCGGATGCCCACCACCGTGAGCGGCGATATCATCGACAGGGCGGCGGCGATCCGGCTGGGAAAGGCGCTGTTCTGGGACACCCAGGTCGGCGGCGACGGTCAGGTGGCCTGCGCGACATGCCACTTTCACGGCGGCGCCGACCCGAGGACCATCAACAGCGTCAACCCGGGCTTCGATGGGGTCTTTGGCACTCCCGACGATCTGATCGGCTCCCAGGGAGTCTCCCGGCAGCTCTTCGTCGGACTCTCGACCAGCGCGACGAGCGGGGCCGATGTCTGCGCGCCCGATCCCGGCGGCGCCTTCGGTGCGAGCCGGCAGGTGACTGGCCGCAACGCGCCCTCGGTGATCGGCGCCGTGTTCAACCGCGACAACTTCTGGGACGGGCGCGGAAATCACCGCTTCAACGGGCTCGATCCCTTCGGTGCGACGGGCAACGCGGCCTCCCAGGCCATCTCTCTCGAAGAGGCCAGCCTCGCGTCGCAGTCCGTCGGGCCGCCCGGCAGCGGCGTCGAAATGTCGTGCGCCGGTCGCGCCTTCAATGGCCTGAACAGCCTCGGTGACAAGCTGGTCCCGCGCGCCGCGCTACAGCTCCAGGTCGTCTCGCCGACCGACAGCGTGCTCGGCGCCGCGTCGGCCGCGCCGGCCAGCGGCCTGCTCTGCGGCAATCGCCCTTGCACGTATGGACAGCTGATCGCGGCGGCCTTCCAGCCCGCGCTCGCCGCCGACGCTACTCACCAGTTTTCGCGGATCTTCGGCCAGGCCGTGCAGGCCTACGAGACGACGCTGATCCCCGATCGGACTCCGCTCGATCGCTACCTCGGCGGGGACTCGAGCGCGCTCACGCCCTCGCAGGTGAAGGGGCTCGGGCTCTTCACGTCCGGCAAGACCGGCTGCTCGCGGTGCCACGCCGGCCCGGAGCTCAGCGACGCGACGATCGGTGCCTATCAGCACCTCGGCGCCCTCAACGGGGACGGCGGTGATCAGGGCTTTCACAACCTCGGGGTGCGGCCCACGTTCGAGGACGCCGGGCGCGCCGGGACAGGGCCCCTCGGCGTGTCGTTCTCGGTGAGCCAGGCCCCGGCGGACCGCGGCGCGTTCAAGACCGCTCAGCTCCGCAACGTCAAGCTCACCGGGCCTTACTTCCACGTCGGCGCCAAGGCGACCCTCGGTGACGTCGTCGACTTCTACGCGCGGGGCGGCGACTTCGCGAACCCGGAGAAAGCCCAGCGGATCAAGCCGTTCTCGCTCGGGCGAGACGACCGGGCCGCGCTCGTCGACTTCCTGACCAACGGCCTCACCGACTGCCGCGTCGAGAACGAGGCCGGCCCGTTCGATCATCCCTCGCTCGTGGTGCCGAACGGGCCGAGCCTGCCCGCCGTCGGTAACGCTGGTGTCGCGCCCTGCTTCTGAGTCGCGTCACCGGGTCGGGGCCGGGGGCGCCCCGCGCGATACCCGCGCGATGGCGTCCACGATGCGGCGGGGATCGGCGAGCCCCGGTATCGCCGACCAGGCGCCCGTGGCCTCGTTGCCGTAGACGATGAGCCCGGAGTGCCGCGTCCGGTCGGCGTCGACCGAGGGATCGAGATCGAAGAGCCCGAGCGAGCGCCGCAGACGACCGATGTCGTCGAGCGTGCCAGTCAGGAACGTCCACCCCGGCTTCGCGCCGAGATCGCGGGCGTATCCGGCGAGCACCTCGGGGGTGTCCTCCGCGGGATCGAGCGAGATCGAATAGATGAACACGTCGCGGCCCAGGCGCTCTCCCAGGGCGTCCTGGACCTTGACGAGGTTGGCTGTCGTCAGAGGGCACGAGCCGCTACACCGCGTGTACATGAAGTTGATCAGCACCGTCTCGCCGCGGATCTGCCGGCGGAGCTGGATCTTCTCGCCCCGCTCCGTGACGAGCGGGACGTCGAGGGGGCCGCCCGGATCCGGCGGCAGAGGAGCGCAGGAGAGCGCGCCGACACCGCAGGTGACGAGCGCGGCGAGGCGCGGGAGCATCGGTGATCTCATGGGCCATGCTCTCCCGATCAGAGGGTGTCGAAGCGCGCCATCATGGCCATGTCCTCGTGCTCGAGGTTGTGGCAGTGAAAGACGTAGCGACCCGCGAAATCGCGGAACCGGAGGAACACCTCGACCTCTTCGCCCGGGCCGAGGATCACCGTGTCTCGCTTCGCCACCCCGTCGCGCTCGTCGATCGGCGGGAGATGGCCGTTGCGCGTCAACACCCGCATGTAGTCGAGGTGGATGTGGACGGGGTGCGCCCAGCCGCCCCCGCCGTTGACCAGGTGCCAGATCTCCGGGGTGTCGAGGGGCGATTGGGTGATCGGGAACGAGAGATCGCCGGCGAGCAGCCCGTTGATGGCCCAGGCCCCCTGTTGCCGGTTGAACTGGAACTCTCGGCGGATCGCCGCCGCGAGGACGGCGGGAGCGATCGGCGCGAACGGGCGGAGCACGTCGGGCACGTGGCTGGGATCGGGCACCGCCTCGCCCACGATGAATTTGAGGAGCTGGGGGCCACGCGGCAAGAGATCACCCGGTCGGCGGCCGTCGACCTGCTCGAGGCGGTTCTCGAGATAGACCACGTCGCCGGGCTGGAACTGCGAGAAGTCGATCACGATCTCGACGCGCAGGGCCGGGGCGAGGCGGAAGCTTTCGAGGGCGCGGATCGGCGCCGAGAGCAGGCCTCCTTCGGTGGCGATCTGGTCGAAGCGGAACGTCTGGCCATCGGCGGCGGCGAGGAAGATCTGGTAGAAGCGCGCGTTGGACCCGTCGAGGAAGCGGAACCGGTATTTCCGCCGGGCCACGTGGAAGCGCGGCTGAATGGCCCCGTTGACGAGGAGCTTGTCGCCGAGGAAGCCGTTGTGATTGAAGACATCGTAAACGAGCGAGCCGTCGGCGGCGAACACCCTGTCCTGGACGACGAGCGGCACGTCGAAGGGGCCGCTCGGGAGCTGTAACCCCGTGGTCTCGTCGCCGGTGTCGAGATCGTCGAAGACGAGATAGAAGCCTACCAGGCCGCGATAGACGTTCTGCCGGGTGAAGTCGATGAGGTGATCGTGATACCACAGCGTCGACGGGATATCGTTGCTCGGCGTCCCGGTCGAGAAGCCCGGCGCGCGCATGGGGTAGGCGTAATCGAAGCTCTCGCCCGGGCCGAAGTCCAGCGTCGGGTAGCCGTCCGAGCGTGACTCGGTGTGCGCGCCGTGGAGGTGGACCGTGGTGAACGGGACGCCGAAGCCCTGGTGATTCGCCGGGAGCTGGTTGTGTTGCCGGACGACGACGCCTTGCCCCGCGCCGGTCGCCATCTTCACCCGGAACGTGGGCCCGACGGCGAAGTTGGCCGAAGGCACGCTGGAGCGAGGCACGTTGATGTCCCGATACCCCCACACCAGCGTCGGCGGCAGCTGCGGGTGGACCTGGACGAGGCGCTCTTCCTCGACGAGCTCGTAAAACTTCGTCCCCGGGCCGATGAAGGGCGCGGCGTCCGGCGAAGCAAACGGCGCCACCGGGAGCGGCGCAGGCGGGATGGGCAGGTCCATCACGAAGGGCGTGGTGGGCGGGCTCGGCGAGATCGCGTCCCGCGCTGCGGCGACGCCGAGCCGGGCCTTTCGTGGATCGGAATCAGGGCTCGTGCAGCCGAACGGCAGCGCCGCAGCGGCCGAGGTCCACGCGCCCGCCTTCAACAGATCTCGCCTGGTCAACATGGCTCCTCCAGGCCGGAGCCCCCGCTCCAGCGGGAGCGAGTGTGAGCTGAGATGACGGGAGTAACCAGACTATCGGGGCGAATTCCTCGCGATTGATGCGCGATGTCCCCGGCGGAGCACGCGGCGCCGTCGAGACGCCAGCTCGGCGAGGATGGAGCGACCCGAGGATGCTAGTTGGCGCAGGTCGGGACCGTGGCCTCGCGACGGGTGTCGGCGGCGCCCTCGTGGGCAGTCTCCTTCGTGTCCTCCTTGCCCTCCTTCCACTTCTCCTTGGCCTCCTGAGAGCCGCCCTCGACCCACCCGCCGACGGCGCGGCCCGCGGTCTTGACGCCCTCGACACCCGTCTTCGCGCCGGTCTCGACGGCCTCGCCGGTGGTGCGCGCCGCGAGGACGACATCGCCCTTGGCGCCCCGCCGGCACGGAGGAGTCGAGGCACAGCCGACGAGGATCCCGAGGCCGAGGACGACCATCGCGCCCTGCAGCGCGCGCGGGGTAACTCGCGTCCACGAGGTCGACAGAGGGCGGGAGGGCACGCGGAGGGTGCCGTTCATCGAGAAAAGGGTAGGCACGTTCATGGGTCGTCTCGAATTGCACGGCACGTGCCAGTGAGTTGACTACCGTGATCCCTCGATTGACCCGCTGGTTTCGGCCTGCGCGGCGCGTTCGTCGGCCACCCTTGCCCGGCAACGACGCCCCACCCCGCAGCGGCGCCACGCGGGAGCGCTGGCGGAGGGCGCGGGTATCGTGCTCTCCTCTGCGGGTGACGACGACCTCTTCTTCGCCGGTACTGACGCTCGAGGAAGCCCGGCCGCGGCTGCGCGAAGCGTACCGCCAGCGTCAGCTCATTCCCTTCCTCGGAGCGGGCTTCTCGGCGCCGCTCGGCCTGCCGCAGTGGCGCGATCTGGTCGCCTGGATGGCCGAGCCGCTCGGCTTCGATCCCGAGCTGTTCGAGCTCAACGGTACGCCGCTGCAGCTCGCCGCGTACTATGCGCTGGAGAGCGAAGGTGGGCTGTCTCCGCTGCTCGCCCAGATGCGCCGCCACTTCCACGCGCCCGAGGCCGAGGCGCGACGAGGCCTGTCGCCCCAGCACCAGGCGCTGGCGCGGCTCGGCCTGCTACGCCGCATTTACACCACCAACTTCGAGCACCACATCGAGGAGGCGCTGCGCGAAGGGGGCAGGGAGGTCAAGACGCTGATCCGCGTCGAGGACTTCATGCGGCCCACGCCGAGCCACGCGTGCGAGGTGGTGAAGTTCCGCCTGCCGCTGCTCATCCCCGACGGCGCGCCGCGGACGGCGCACGTGATCCAGATGGTCTGTTACTGCGACGAGAAGCGGCTGCACGTCTATCCGGGCCGCATCGACGGGTCCATCGCGCCGACGCGCCGGGGCGGCGGCGGGATCCACTGGGACTCGATGTTCATCCCCGAAGGCCACACGAAGACGCTCGGGGAGATGGGCGCGGACGAGCGGATCGCCGCGCACGCCTTCTTCAAGGCCTACGCGGCGCTGCGCGTGGATCAGGGCATCTGAACCGCGGGGCGGCCGGCTACTGGATCAGGCGCTTGATCTCGCCGGCGGCGGCGTACTGGCCGCCTCCCGAGACCACGTTGACCTGATCGACGACGTAGAGCACGCCGAGCTCACGAATGCTCCGCGGAAAGCGGATGTTCCAGCTCGGATCGTAGCCGTCCGACACCACGCGAGCGCGGAGCTTGCTGCCCTCGGCGACACACTGGATGATGACGCCCGTGCCGACGTCGGCCGTGGTGGGGAGGCCCGCGGCCGTCGCGGGGACCTTGAAGGGTTTCGGCGCCGCGGGCGACGAGGACGAGCCGCCCGGAGCGCGCCTCGGCGTCACCGTCTCTCCCGGGCGGAGCAGGCGGCGGATCGTGCCTTCGACGCGGTAAAACCCGCCGTCGGCAGAGGGCGTTATCCGGTCGACGAGGTACGTCACGCCCTCTTCGCGCGAGGCGCGGGGGAATTGCACGTTCTTCGTGGCATCGTATCCATCGCTCACCACGTGGACGCGGAGCTTGCCGCCGTGGCGCTCGCAGCGGAGCACCACGCCGCCGCCCTCTTCGCTGGTGACGGTGGGGAGATCGGCCGACGATCCGCCGGTCGTCCCGCGCTGAGCGAGATCGCCGCGGAGGCGGGTGCCGCCCTGGTACGACTGGTCGCGCAGCTCTTTGCGCACGTTGCCATCGTAGGATCGCTGCTCCAGGCGCGCGGCGAAGTGCTCGAGCTGATCGACCTCTTCGGCGAACTCGAACTGGTTGGCGAGCGGGCTCTTGCGGAGCTCGTCGGCCATGGCGCGGAGGCGCGTCGCGGCGGTCTTGAGATCGCCCTTGTCGGCGAGATCCACCGCTTCGTCCTTGGTCCGCGCCGTCTGGAGGCGGCTCGCGTCGCCGACGACGACGAGATCGGGTATCGCCGCGCCCGCGCGCTCGGCGCCGGCCACCTCGACCTGGATGTCGAGCACGCCGGTGATGTCCTTGATCACCCCGTCGACGACCGCCTGATAGGTATAGGAGATCGCCGCGAGCGAGATGGTCCCCTCGGCCGTGGGCTTCACCTGGAGATCCATGGCGAGGACCCTGTCTTCCACCGCGTAGACGTCGCCGACGGTGATCTCGAGATCCTTCTCGCGCTCCTCGATCCGGTACTTGTTGAGCACCCACCCATGCTCGGTGAGCTCCGACGGACGCACGTTGACGACGAGGTTCTGGCCGACGACGGACGAGAGGCCCTCGAGCTCGATCTTGAAGACCTGCGCCACGTCTTGCGGCGACTCGATGAAGTAAAAATTGCCCTCGGACGCGCGGGCCATGCCGATGAGCAGATCCTCGTTGAAGCCCGATCCGAAGCCGAGCGTGGTGGTGATCACGCCCTCGTCGGCCTTCTGGCGCGCGGTCTTGATCAGCACGTCGGCGCTGGTGGTGCCGACGTTGGCCTGACCGTCGGTGAGCAGGAGGACGCGATTGACCTGCTCGCTCGACGCGTGCTTCTTGACGTGCTTGCAGCCCTCCAGCCAGCCGCCGCTGAGGTTGGTGCAGCCGCCGGCGCCGACGCGCCCGAGCAAGGCCTGGATCGTGGCCTTCTCCTTGGTGAAATCGGGGGCGAGGAGCGTCTCGACGTTGTCGTCGTAGATGACGACCGAGAGGCGATCCTCGTCGGCGAGCTGCCCGACGAGGGCCTGCGCCGCGAGGATGGCCTGCTTGAGCGGGGCGCCCGCCATCGAGCCGGATCGATCGAGCACGAGGCTGAGGTTGAGGCGGCGGCGGGCCGCGGTGCCGGGCTCGCCGTCGGCCCCGAAGCGGATGACGAAGGAGAGCCGGGTGGACTCTCCGACGGGGATGACGGGTGTGCTGAGGGCGTAGGTTGCTTTCACTGAGATCACTCCTCCGGCGCTGGTTGGTCGCGAGGATATACGGAGCGCTCGCTCTTACAATCGCAACCGCAGGAGGATGAGTTGAAAAGCGTCCTACCGCGCCCACCGTGGCCCCGCCGGGGCCGATCGAGAGCACGTCCGCTGCTATCCAGGGCCCGGCGCCGCTTGCGGCGGCCATGTTTCGATCCGGCGTTTGCCTCGGCGCGTGAATCCTGGACGTGGCAGGGAATCTTCCCGCGGGTTCCAGAGCAGCAATGGACCGCGAACAGCCATGTCAGGGGGGCGACGGGGGCGCGCGCCCCGGCCGTGGGACTCAGGGGATCGGCAAGCAAGTGTCGAGGAGCACGCTCACATCGTTGCTGGTGAAATTCGCGGTGGCGACGTCCGGGGTGCCGTCGCCGTCGAGATCCACCGCCACGAGCGAGAACGGGTTCATGCCGGTGGCCGAGAGCACGGGCACGTCGAAGGTGCCCTTGCCCAGGTTGAGCAGCGCGCTCACGCCGTCGTCGCCGTAGCTCGCCGTGACGAGATCGAGCCGGCCGTCGCCGTCGAGATCGGCTATCGCGATCGAGAAAGGGTACGTGCCGGCCGCGTAGCTGGTCGCCGCCGCAAAGGTGCCATCGCCCTTGCCGAGCAGCACGCTGACGTTGTTGCTGCCCGAGTTGGCGACCGCGAGATCGACCTTGCCGTCATCGTCGAGATCCGCGACGCCGACGGCGTACGGGGTCGTCCCGACGCTGAAGCCCGTCGCCGCCCCGAAGGTGCCATCGCCGTTGTTGAGGAAGACGTCCACCGCGCCGGTGGCGTAGCTGGCCACGATGAGATCAGCCTTGCCGTCGGCGTTCAGATCCGCGGTCGTGATCGAGAACGGGAGGGCGCCGGCAGGGTAGGTGACGGCCGGCGCGAAGGTGCCGTCACCCTGGTTGAGCAGCACGTTGACGGTGCTGTTGAAGTTGGCGACCGCGAGATCGGCCTTGCCGTCGCCGTTGAAGTCCGCGGTCGCCACCGAGTACGGGCTCGTCCCCGCGGCGTAGGTCGCCGCCGGGCCGAAGGTGCCTTTGCCGAGGTTGAAGAGCACGCTCACCGTCCCGTCGTCGGCGTTGGCGAGGGCGAGATCCGGGTGACCATCGGCGTTGAAATCGGCCACGGTGACCGAGCGCGGCTTGGTCCCTGAAGGGTAGTCGACCGCGGCCGTGAAGGTGGCGTCGCCGAGGTTGAAGAGCACGCTCACGTTGCCGCTCTGGTTGCTGGCGACCGCGAGATCGGGCTTCCCGTCACCGTCGAAGTCCGCCGCGGCGATCGATATCGGCGCTTGCCCGGCGGCCGGCCAGGGCAGCATGGGATTCCCGAGCTGGCCTGCGCAGAACGGCGTGACGCAGTTGCCGGCGCCGTCGCACTGCGTGCCTCCGGCGGAGCAGGGGCTGCCCGCGTCCGTCGGCTTGTTCACCGGGGCGCCGCTCTCGCAGGTGTCGGTGGTGCATGCGTTCTTGTCATCGATCGGGCACGCGGCGGCGCCCGTGCTCGCAGAGCTGCTCGTCGAGGTGACGCCGTCGCCGCCCGCGCCGCTGCTGGAGCTCGTCGAGGCGGCCGCGCCGCCGCTGCCGCTCGCCGACGTGACGCCGGGATCGCTGCTGCAGCCGACCGCCGCGGCGACGCCGGCCACCATCCACGCGCACCAGCGGCCGCCAAGAGGCTTTCCCATGGGCCCACGATCCCCCGCCGCTCGCGCAGCGTCAACCCGGTGGGTCAGCCCGTCAGCGAGAGCGCGGTGGGAAAGGTGCCTTTGCGCCGAGGCTCGGTGGTTTCAGGGAGAGCAGATGTTCAAGAGCACGCCGACGGCGCTCTCGTCGGTGTTGGCGCTGACGACGTCGGGCCGGCCGTCGCCGTTGAGGTCCGTCACCGCGATGGACCGCGTATTCCCGGCTGAATCGTGGCGAGTCGGCAGGCCGAAGGCGCCATTGCCCACGTTGAGCATCACGGTCACGCTGGATTTAGCCTCCTTGTTGGCCACGAGATCCGGCAGGCCGTCGCCGTTCATGTCCGCGGCGACGATGACGTTGGTGAACGACGGTCCGGGGTAGTCGATCGCGCCGGTGAAGGCGCCATTGCCCGGGTTGAGCAGCACGCGGACCATGTCGCCCATGTAGCTCGAGCGGGGCAGTCTGCGGGCGTCTCGTACGCGAGGTGGACCGGCGGCGCCTCCGCGCGCGCCCGGGCGCCGAGGAGCATCGCGGTCGCGGCGACCCCCGCGGTGATCCCCCGGCGACCTGACGGCGAGCACCGCATCGTGGCGCGGACCGTACTCGATCGCTGTCGGGCCAACCTACGACTTTGACCGCGCGCCTCGCCGACGCGCTCCAGCGTCCGCCGCCGGCCCCGCGGCGAGCCCGCGCGCCTCGCCGATCATGGGGCGCGCAGGTCGCGCCGCGCGGGGCAGGCAACTACGGCACGCAGGTCGTCAGGAGCACGCTCAGGGTGCTGCTGCTGGCGTTGGCGACGATCAGATCGGGCCGCCCATCGGCGTCGAGATCCGCGCTGGCGGCCGCGGAAGGGCTCATCCCCGCGGCGTGGATCGTCCCGGGGCCGAAGGTGCCATTGCCCTTGTTGAGCAGCACGCTGACGTTGTTGTCGCCGGAGTTGACCACGGCGAGATCCGGCGCGAGATCGCCGTTGACGTCCAGCGCGACGACCGAGCTCGGGAGCGAGCCGGTAGCGTAGCTGGCCGCCGCGGTGAACGTGCCATTGCCCTGGTTGAGCAGCACGCTCACGTTGCTGCCGAACGAGTTGGTGACGGCGAGATCCGGCTTGCCGTCGCCGTTCAGATCGGCGGCAGCGACGGTGTTGGCGAGCTGGCCGGTGGGGTAATCGACAGCAGGCGCGAAGGTGCCATTGCCCTGGTTCATCAGCACGCTCACGTTGCCACCCATGGTGTTAGCGACGGCGAGATCGGGCTTTCCATCGCCGTCGAGATCCCGGGCGATCACCGAGCGCGAGCCCGAGCCTGCCGGGTAATCGACGGCGGCTCCGAAGGTGCCATCTCCCTTGTTGAGCAGCACGCTCACGCTGGCGCCGTTGTAGTTCGCGACGGCGAGATCGGGCTTGCCGTCGCCGTCGAGATCCAGCGCCGCAACGGAGTAGGGGCTCTTGCCCGTGGGATAGTCGACGGCGGCGGCGAAGGTGCCTTTGCCGTCGTTGACGAGCACGCTCACCGTGTTGCTGGTGGCTCCGGCGATGGCGAGATCGGGCTTGCCGTCGCCGTTGACGTCCACCGCGGCGACCGACACCGGCGTCGTGCCCGCGGCGTAGTGGACCTCGGGCGCGAAGGTGCCATCGCCGAGGCCGAGCAGCACCCCCACGTTGTTGCCGGCGGAGTTGGCCACGGCGACGTCGGGCCGCCCGTCGCCGTCGAAGTCTGCGGTGGTCACCGAGATCGGACCGGCGCTCACGGTCTCTGCCACGGCGACCGTGAATCCCGACGTCCCGGCGCACGCCGCCGCGACACAGGCACCCAGCCCGTCGCACCGGGTGCCTTTCGTCGAGCACGGGCTGCCCGCCGCCGAAGGCTTGCTCAGCGCGACTCCGCCGACACAGACATCGTTCGTGCAGGCGTTCTGATCATCGACGGGGACACAGGGCGCACCGCCCGTTCCGCCGCCGGTCGTCGCGGCGTCGCCGCCCCCACCGCTGCTCGTCGTCCCGCTGCTGCTGCCGTGGCCGGCGACGTCACCCCCCTTGTCGGCGGGGGACGTACAGCCGCTCATGGCGACCAGGGCGATTGCCATCGTCCGTATTCTCCAGGCGCTGATGGGAAGCTTTCTCATGGCCCCACGATGGCGTGCCGACCGGTCATGGTCAACGACGCTGCCCGCGTTCGGGAGAGAGCCTGTTCAGTCTGGATTTGCCTGAATTTCCAGGCGCTGCTCATCCTTCGAGGAACGCCCGCATGAACCGGAGCCCGACGCCCTGGCTCTTCTCCGGGTGAAACTGCGTCGCCACCACGTGGCCCCGCTGCACCGCCGCGGTGATGCGATGAGGCCCGTGCTCCGTCACCGCCGCGACGATCGATTCATCCGCCGGGACGGCATGATAGCTGTGGACGAAGTACACGTACGGTGGCTCGGCGTCGAAGGTCGCGAGCGCGCCCGCGCCGGGGCGAACGATGGATAAGCGATTCCACCCCATGTGCGGGATCTTGATGCCTTCGGCCGGCCCGAGGAGCTTCACCGCGCCTGCGAACACTCCGAGCCCCGCGGCGCCGGGCGCTTCTTCGCTGCTCTGAAACAAGGCCTGGAGCCCGAGGCAGATCCCGAGATAGGAAGTCCCGGCGTCGATCCGCTCCCGGATGGCCTCGCCCAGGCCTCCTTGCAAGGCAGCCGCGCAGTCGCGAAAGGCGCCCTGTCCGGGGAACACGATCTTGTCCGTGGCGCTCACCACCGCGGGATCGGCGCTGATCGTCACGTCGATCGCCACGCCGCCGTCCGTCGCCGCGCGCTCCAGCGCCCGCTGCACCGACCTCAGGTTCCCCATGCCCAGATCGACGATCGCCACCCGGAGCATCGGTTACAGCGCTCCCTTGGTCGAAGGCAGCACCGAGGCCACCCGCGGATCGATCCGCGTCGCCCGCATCAGCGCCTTGGCAAAGGCCTTGAAGCTTATCTCCACGATGTGATGGAGATTGTCCCCCTCCAGCAGCCGCAGGTGCAGGTTGCAGAGCGCCCCGCGGGCGAACCCCTCGAAGAACACCGGCGCGAGCTCGACATCCCACGTCCCGAGCTTGGCCTTCGGCAGCGGGATCCGGTTCACGAAGTACGTGCGCCCCGAGAGATCGAGGGCACAGAGCGCCAGCGCCTCGTCCATCGGCAACGTGGCCTCGCCGTACCGCGCGATACCCTTCTTGTCGCCGAGCGCCTGGAGCACGGCTGTCCCGAGGGTGATCCCGACGTCCTCGGTGGTGTGGTGTCCGTCGATCTCCACGTCGCCCTCGGCCTGCACGGTCAGATCGAAGAGCCCGTGGCGGGCGATCTGATCGAGCATGTGCGAGAGGAAGGGCAGGGGAGTCGCGATCTGCGAGCGGCCCGTGCCGTCGAGATCGATCTCCACGCGGATCCTGGTCTCGCTGGTGTTTCGCTCCACGCGCGCAAATCGCCGGTCGGTCATGGCGGGCGCGAGCCTACCCCGGAGGCCGCGCGCGGGCTCGTTTCTGGCGAGGGTCCATCACGTGAACGAGTGTGCTACCCCTTGGCCCGTGAAGGCTCTCCGCTCGGCGCTCGGTCTCCCGATCCTTCTCTCGGCGCTCGTTCTCGCCGGCTGCAGCGGCGCCGGCGTCGTGCAGCAGGGCCCGAGCGACACGCTGCGATCGTACGCTTCGGCGCTCGAGCAGGGCCGGGTCGACGACGCGTATCGCCTCCTGTCGGACGAGGCGAAGCGCTCGATGTCGCTCGAAGCCTACCGCCGCGCCGTCCAGGAGAACCCGCAGGACGCCGTGGAGATCGCCCGGGCCATCGCGCGCCCGGCGAGCGATCCGGTGGTGACGGCGACCGTGACGCTGCCCAACGGGGAAGATCTCGAGCTCACGTACGAGACCGGCAGGTGGCGCATCGATGCGTCCGCGGTCGACCTCTACAGCCAGACGACGCCGCGACGCGCGCTCCAGGCCTTCCTCCGCGCCGCGGAGCGCAAGCGCTACGACGTGATCTTGCGCTGCGTTCCGGACGCGGAGATCCGCGGCGACGCCGGCATGGGCGATCTCGCGCCGCCCCCACCGGCCGCGGACGCCACCCCCGCGAAGGACACGAAAGACGCGAAGGACGCAGCCCCGGACAAGCTCGCGAAGCGCCCGCTGTCCGAGGGGGCAGCGCAGCTCACCGCCGAGAAGCTCAAGACCGCGCTCGAAGGGCCGCAGAAAGAGGAGCTCGCCCGGATCGTGCAGTCGCTGAAAGCGGCGCTGCCCACGGCGCAGATCGAGGAGACGGGCGACAGCGCGGCGATGGCCTACGGCGCGGGCGGCACGGTCGCCCTTGTGCGCGAGCACGGCGTTTGGAAGATCAAAGGCTTCTGACGCTCGTCGCGCCCCGCGCGGCGCGGCGCATCGACCGTGGCCCCCGGCTGTCACGTGTATTAGGGTGGCCCCCATGCCCACCGGCAACGCTCCCTCGAAGCCGCCCGCTCCACACGAGACGGACAGCGTCCCGATCCTCCCGCTCCGCAACTCGGTGCTCTTCCCGATGTCGGTCGTCCCCATCAACGTGGGTCGCCCGCGCAGCGTTCGCCTCGTGGAGGATCTGCTCGGAAAAGAGCGCGCCCTCGTCGGCGTGATCAGCCAGCAGTCGCCCGACGTCGACGAGCCCACGTTCAAGGAACTCTACACGATCGGCACCGTCGCCCGCGTGGTGAAGGTGATCCGCCTCGGCCCGAGCAACTACTCGGTGGTGCTCAACGGGCTCGGCCGCTTCCGCATGAAGGGTATCGCCTCGCTCGAGCCGTACATGAAGGCCAAGATCGAGCGCATCCCCGAGTCGCTGGTGCGCGACGTGGAGCTCGACGCGCTCGGCGCGGCCCTGCGCGAGGCCACGCGCGAGGTGCTCGGGCTGATGCCGAACTTGCCGCGCGACACCGCGGGGATCCTCGACAACGTGCGCGAGCCCGGGGCCCTCGCCGATCTGATCGCCTCGAACTTCCCGCAGGCCCAGGCCAGCGTCGGCGACAAGCAAGAGATCCTCGAGGCCTTCGACGTGAAGGCCCGCGTGCGCCTCGTCCTCGCGATGGTCGGCCGCCAGCTCGAGGTCCTCCGCGTCAAGAAAGAGATCTCCTCGATGGTGCAGGAGGAGATGGGCAAATCGCAGCGCGAGTACATCCTCCGCCAGCAGATGAAGTCGATCAAGGAAGAGCTCGGCGAGGGCGGCGACGACGACGAGATCGAGGAGCTGCGCGAGAAGATCTTCCGCGCCAAGGTCCCCGCCGACGTCGAGAAGGTCGTGAAGAAGCAGCTCTCGCGGCTGCGGTCGATGGCCCAGCAGTCGGCCGAGTTCAACGTCACGAAGACGTACCTCGAGTGGATCTCGGATCTCCCGTGGTCGAAGACGACGGTCGACAAGCTCAGCGTCACAGACGTGCGCCGCTGCCTCGACGAGGACCATCTGGGCCTTGAAAAGGTGAAGAAGCGCATCGTCGAGTACTCGGCGATCCGCCAGCTCCGCAGCGACAAGAAGGGCCCGATCCTGCTCTTCATCGGCCCGCCCGGCGTCGGCAAGACGTCGCTCGGCAAATCGATCGCTCGCGCCATGGGCCGACGCTACGAGCGCATCGCCCTCGGCGGCGTGCGCGACGAGGCCGAGATCCGCGGGCACCGGCGCACCTACGTCGGCGCGCTCCCCGGCCGCATCCTCCAGGCCTTGAAGAAGACGGGCACCAAGAACCCGGTGCTGGTCCTCGACGAGGTCGACAAGATGGGCGCCGACATGCGCGGCGATCCGGCCTCGGCGCTGCTCGAGGTCCTCGATCCCGAGCAGAACGGCACCTTCCAGGATCACTACCTCGATCTGCCGTTCGACCTCTCGCAGGTGCTCTTCCTCGCCACGGCCAACAACCGCGACGGCATCCCCGGGCCGCTCTACGACCGCATGGAAGTCATCGAGGTGCCCGGCTACACGCGCACCGACAAGCTCGGCATCGCGAAGTACTTCCTCGTGCCGAAGCAGCTCTCGGCCCACGGGCTGACGGACGAGCGGCTCGACTTCACGCCCGGGGGCATCGGCACGCTCGTCGATCACTACACGCGCGAGGCCGGCGTGCGCAGCCTGGAGCGCGAGATCGCCGCGGTCTGCCGCTCGACGGCGGTGCGCTTCGCCGAGGGCGAAGACGTGCACGAGATCGCCTCGTCGGAGCACATCGAGAAGGTGCTCGGCCCGTTCAAGCACCACCTCGACTCGGCCGAGCGCGATCTGATCCCCGGCGTGGCGACGGGCCTGGCGTGGACGCCGGGCGGCGGCGTGATCCTCTTCATCGAGGCCACGAAGATGTCGGGGAAGGGCAACGTCGTCCTCACCGGCAACATGCGCAATGTGATGCAAGAGTCGGCGAACATCGCGGTCTCGTTCGTGCGCAGCAAGGCCGAGCTGCTCCACCTCGATCCCGAGTGGCTGCGGACGATCGATCTGCACCTGCACATCCCGCAGGGCGGGACGCCGAAAGACGGACCGAGCGCCGGCGTGACGATGTTCACCGCCGTCGCCTCGCTGCTCCTTGGCTGCCCGGTGCGCAGCGACGTGGCGATGACGGGCGAGATCTCGCTGCGCGGGCGCGTGATGCCCGTCGGCGGCATCAAGGAGAAGCTTCTCGCGGCGCACCGCGCGGGCATCAAGCACGTGCTCATCCCCGCGAAGAACCGGCGCGACCTCGACGACATCCCGTCCGACGTGAAGGACGAGATGAAGGTGACGCTGATCTCGAACGTGGACGAGATCCTGCCGCTGGTGCTCGAGGCCCCGAAGAAGTCTCCGGAGAAGGCCCTCGAGCCGGACCTGGATCAAACCGAGATTTGAGTCGAAGAGGACAACGCGAATGGCGACGATCAAGCTTGGCGGTAACCCCATCCACACCGTGGGCGAGCTGCCGAAGAAGGGCGACAAAGCCCCTGATTTCAAGCTGACCGGCAGCGACTTGAAGGACGTCTCGCTCGCGGACTACGCGGGCAAGAAGAAGATCCTCAACATCCTGCCCAGCCTCGACACCGGCGTGTGCGCGGCGTCGGCGCGGCGCTTCAACCTCGAGGCGGCCAAGCTCGGCAACACGGTGATCCTCACCATCTCGAACGATCTGCCCTTCGCGCAGAAGCGCTTCTGCGAGGCCGAGGGCATCAAGGAAGTGGTCGTGCTGAGCGAGCTCCGTTCGCGCGACTTCGGCGAGGCCTATGGCGTGCGCATCGCCGATGGCCCGATGGCCGGCCTGATGAGCCGCGCAGTGCTCGTGCTCGACGAGAACGACGTCGTCGTCCACGCCGAGCAGGTCCCCGAGATCGCGCAAGAGCCCGACTACGCGGCCGCGCTCGCCGCCGCTCACTGAAGGCTCGATCGAGCCGAGATCCAGAAAAGAACGCAAAGGCGAAGAGGCGCAAAAAGGCGAAGAGCGAGAATCTGATTTTCAGTCCTCCGCTCTCCCTCCGGTTGCGCCTCTGCGTCTCCGCGCCTTTGCGTTGAATTCCCCTCTCTTCCAGGGCATCTCGCGTCACGTCGCGGGGTAGGATTGCGCCCGATCATGCCCAGGTTCCTCCGCTCACGCGCCCCGGTCATCGGCCTCGTGGTGGCTCTCGTCGCGCTCGGCGCGATCGGGTTCCTGCCGCTCTTCGGCGGGCCCGGGTACGAGAGCGCGCTGGCTGCCGGCATCGTCCTTCCGTTCGCCGTGGCGATCGCGACCGCGCTCGAGATCGGCTCGATTCCTCGCGTGCCCGGGGCCGCGGGCACGTCGGTGACGGCGTCGCGACCGTTGGAGCGCGGGCTCGGCAACGGGGCCGTGTTCGCGCTCGCGGCGTACGGCCTCACGCTGCTCCATGGGCTCCGCGTCGGGTTCTGTGATCTGCCGCTCGGGTCAGCGCACTTCGCGCTCGGGCCGGTTCCAGGCGCGCTGCTCGCGGGCGCGTACGGGGCGCTCGTGGGCGAGCTCGCGCGCGGGCGAAAGCGCCGTCGGCTCTTCGCCGTGCTCCTCGCGATCACCGGGCCGCTCGGCTCCATGCTCTTCAGCGTCGGCCGCTTCTACGCGAGCCCGATGGTCTTCGCCTACGATCCCTTCGCCGGGTACTTCAGCGGCACGCTCTACGACACCGTCATCGATTTCTCCGGCCTCGTCAGCTACCGCGCCGGCACCCTGGCGACGCTCGTCGCGGGCTGGGTCGTGGCGATGCACCTCGGCCGCGACGGCGCCGGCAAGCTGACGATCGCCTCGTTTCGCAGCCATTTTGCGCTGATCGTCGGCGGCCTCGCCGCGATGGGCAGCGCGGCTTCGATGCTGGAAGGCGATCGCCTCGGGCACTGGGAGACGCCCGCGTCGATCGCCGAGACGCTCGGCGGGCGCACCTCCGGCCAGCGCTGCGACGTGATCCACGCGCGCGGGATCCGCCCCGCCGACGTCGACCGCTTCGTGCGCGACTGCGACGCCCACGTCGAGGCGGGCGAGCGCTGGTTCGAGGCCCCCGGGCCACAGCGGATCACGGTGTACCTCTTCGTTGACGCGGCCCAGAAGCAGGCCCTGATGGGCGCGGCCGACACCTACATCGCCAAGCCCTGGCGCCGCGAGATCTACGTGCAGACGGCGGGCTACCCGCACAGCGTCGTCGGCCACGAGCTGATGCACGTGCTCGCGGGATCGTTCGGTCGCGGGCCGTTTCGTATCGCGGGGAGCGCGGGCGGCCTGGTGCCGAACCCCGGCCTCATCGAGGGCGTGGCCGTCGCCGCGGCGCCGCCGGAGGGCGATCTCACGCCGCGCCAGTGGGCGAAGGCCATGAAGGACCTCGGCCTTCTGCCCGCGCTCGACCGCCTCTTCAACCTGGGTTTCCTCGGGCAGAACGCGTCGACGGCGTACACCGTCAGCGGCGCCTTCGTCGGCTGGGTCCACGACCGCTACGGGGCCGCGGCGGTGCGCGCCTGGTACGGCGGGCGCCCGCTCGCCGAGGTCGTCGGCATCCCGTGGGCCGAGCTCGAGCGCACCTGGCGCGCCGAGCTCGACACCATCACGCTGCCCGACGCGGCGCGCGCCCAGGCGAAGGCGAAGTTCGATCGCCCTGCCATCTTCGGGCGCACCTGCCCGCGCACCATCGACGCCTGCAAGAACGCCGGGGACCGGCTCCACGGCTCCGGCGACGAGGCCGGGGCGATCGCCAGATACCAGGAGGTGCTGCGCCTCGATCCGCACGACGGCTCGGCGCCAATCTCGATCGCGCGGAGCCTGATCGCCGAGGGGCGCGTCGACGACGGCCTCGCCGCCCTCGCGCGGATCGCCGACGGCGACGAGGCGCGCCGCGACGTGCGGGATCGGGCCCTCGAAGAGCTCGGCGATCAGTCGCTCGCGGCCGGTCGCGTCGCCGATGCGGTGCGTGGCTTCGAGGCCGTCGCGGCGCGCACCGTCGACGAGGATCGGCTGCGCACCCTCGACGTGAAGATCGCCGCCGCGAAGGATCCGCGCGCCCGCGACGCCGTGGTCGATCTGCTCATCGGCACGCGGGGTCGCGGGCCCGACAAGACCCTGGCGATGGAGCGGCTGTCGGCGTGGGCCGCGCTCGACCGCGCCGACGGGCTGCCTCTCTACCTGATCGCGCGGCAATACTTCTCCGCGGGCCAGTTCGAGGAGGCGCTCGATCGGCTCGGCCGGTTGAGCGACGCTCACATCGCGCAACCGCGCGTGGCCGTCGAGGCCGAGCGCTTGTGGATGATCTCGTCGTGCGCAGTCGGCGACAACGCCACCGCAGCGACGCATTTCCAGCGCTACGCGGCGTCGCCCGGGATCAGCGACGCTCGCCGGCTCGCCGCGGCGGCCTTCGTGAGGCGCTGCACAGGAACGCCGATATCGCTCCCCGGCGCGCCGGCCGGGGCGATAATGCCTGCCGGCAGCGTCGAGGCAGGGGACACGGGAGCGCCGCCCACGGGCAGCGACACACGGAGGGACACCAGGTGACCACGAGCGGCGATACTGCGCGTCTGAGCGCGCTCAACGCGGTGCTGCGGGTCCTCGTGCGCCACGCGAACCTGCTCTTGCCGCAGCCGTTCGAGGAGCTCGCCGACGCCGTCGCGGCGATCGTCCCGTTTCACCGCATTGCCGTGCTGGTGCCCGAGGGGCCGGATCATCGCCGCGTCTACGCGGTGACGCGAGGGACGCGGCAGCCGGTGGTCTTCGGCGGGCGCACCGCGGTGGTGCCGGCGGTCATGCGGCGCGTCTACGTCGAGCAGCTCCCGTATTTCGTCGACGACACGCGACAAGGCCTCGAGATCGATCGCGCGGCGGCCGAGGTCGGCGCGCTCTCGTACGTGGTGTTCCCGGTGCGCTCGGGCGACGGGAAGGGCACCCAGCGCGTGATCGCCGAGCTGGTGCTCACGTTCCCCGAGGTGGGCGGCGCGCGCCGGGCGCCGGCCTCGCTGCTGCAAGAGATCGCCGACGTGCTCGGGAGCACGCTGGAGCGCGCCTTCCGCCTCGCGCGGGTCCGTCGCCTCGCGATGATCCTCAAGACCTCGGGCGACGCGATGCTCGCCTGGGATCGCGAGGGCCGGATCACCGACGCCAACGACGCGGCGCTCGTGCTCACGGGGCGCCCGCGCGATCAGCTGATCGGGACGCCGATCATCGAGCTGCTCGGGCCCCTGCCCGACGGCCGCGGCCCGCTCGAGCTCGCGGCCAGCGCGGGGCGCAGCCCCTCGACCGAGATGACCGATCGGATCGCCCTCGCGCCCGGCGTGCGGCTCGATCTGTTCGCGCGCTCGATGACGCCGGCGCGCGCGCTCCGCCGCATCGTGGTCGCGGCGACGATCACCGCGGTCGAGGACGATCCGCTGGTCGCCGCGCACGCGCTCCTGCGCGATCTCAGCCACGTCGTCGCCGCCGAGGAAGAGGCCTCGGCCCGCCTCTCGCGCATCCACGAGCTGGAAGAGCAGCACCGCACGCTGCTCGACAACGCGCCGCTGATCATCTTCCGCCTCGATCCGGGGACGGGCGAGCTCGTGTACCTGAACCGCCACGCTGAGCGCCTCCTCGGCGTGCCGATGAACGAGGCGCTCGCGACCCCGGGCTTCCTCCGCGCGGCGCACGCCGACGCCGACGGCGCGCAGTGCTTCGACGACGCCGTCGCGCGCGCGCGCCAGAGCGGCGGCAAGGCGTCGAGCGACGGCGAGCCGCGCCGCCCGAGCGGGGTCCCGCGCCCGCCGCCCTACGAGGCGCGCCTGCTCCGCCGCAACGACGACGCGATCACCGCGCGCGGCACGGTCTACCCGCTCCTGTCCGAGGGCGGCGAGCTCGTGGCGATCGAGGGGCTGCTCGTCGACGTCAGCGCCGAGCACGCCGCGCGCACGCGCCTCGTGCAGAACGATCGCCTGGCCACGCTGGGCACGCTCGCGGCCGGCGTGGCCCACGAGATCAACAACCCCGCCGCGTTCATCCTGCTCGGCCTCGACATGCTCGATCGGCTGCTCAAGGGCGCCGGCATCACCATGGAGCCCACCGCGGCCCAGGGCGCCGCCGAGCTGCTCCACGAGCTCCGCGACTCGATCCGCCGCATCGTCGACATCGCCCGCGATCTGCGCCTCTTCGCCAGCCCGCCCGCGGCCGACAACGGGCGCCGCTCGGTGATCGACGTCAACCGCACGGTCGAGTCGGCGCTGAGCCTCACCCGCGGGCAGATCATCGAGCGCGCCCAGCTCTGTCGCCACCTCGACGAGGTGCCGCCGGTGCTGATGGAGGACGGCCGCCTCGCGCAGGTGGTCGTCAACCTGCTCGTCAACGCCGCGCAGGCGATCCCCAAGGCCTACGGCCGCGAGCAGAGCATCACCGTGTCGACGCGCAGCGACGGGCGCACCGTGGAGATCGAGGTGCGCGACACCGGCGTCGGGATCCCGAAAGAGATCCTGTCCCGGATCTGGCAGCCGTTCTTCACGACCAAGAGCGCCGATCTCGGCACGGGCCTCGGGCTCTCGATCAGCCGCGAGATCGTCGAGAAAGCCGGCGGCCGCATCTGGGCGGAGAGCCCCGCGATCGGTCACTCCGGCAACGGGCCGGCGGACGGTGGCCCCGGCGCGAGCTTCGTGATCTCGCTCCCCGCAGCCGGCCGGGGCGAGCTCGTGACGCCGATCCTGTCACCCCTGCCGCGGACGCTGTCGGCGCGCGTGCGCGTGCTGGTCGTCGAGGACGAGGCCTCGCTCGCACGCGCCCTCGGGGACGAGCTGGGCCGCCTTCACCAGGTGACGGTGGTGAGCAGCGCGATGGAAGCGCTGACGGCGCTCGACGACCGCGCGTTCGACGTGATCCTCTGCGATCTGCGCATGCCGGGGATGTCGGGCGAGGCCCTCTACACCCGCGTGGCCGAGAGCGATCCGGCCCACGCGCGGTGCTTCATCTTCATGACGGGCGTGGGCTTCGGCGCCGACGTCGAGCGCTTCCTCGCCGGCTCCGGCCGCCCGGTGCTCGAGAAGCCCTTCTCGGCCGACGACGCCCTCGAGGAGATCGTCAGGGTGGTCAATCGCAACAACGCTGCAAAGCACTGAGAGCTACAGAGTGGAGAAGAGCGGAGTCTAACGCAAAGGCGCGGAGACGCAGAGACGCAGAGACGCAAAAAGACAAGAGCAGAGAAGAATAATCATCCCCCTCTGCTCTCCCTCCGGTTGCGCCTCTGCGTCTCCGCGCCTTTGCGTTGAATTCCGGATCTCCGCTCCGCCCGCTGCCGCCGCGATTACTCGCTCAGCTTGATCGGGATGTAGAGCAGGCGCATCCGCGAGGCGGAGCCCTCCTGCGTGTAGCCGGCGAGGCCGTAGAGCACGTTCCACCAGTGGCCGGTGGGCGAGGCGCCGAAGGAGAAGGCCGGGAAGAAGTGGAACTCCCAGTCTTTGCCGCCGTCGACCTTCTTCTCTTTGTAATACGTGTTCGCCACGAGCTGCGAGACGCTGGTGTCGTCCGAGAAGCGGAAGAACAGCGGGAGCGCGACCGTCGAGCGCGAGTGAGGCTTCTTGAAGTCCCAGAAGATCGGCGCGACCACGGTGTGGCTCGACCCGTTGCTCTCGCCTGAATAGAAGATCGGGTAGAGGTCCGTCTCCCATCCGGTCGAGCTGGTGGTGTGGCGGAAGAGCGGAGTCACCCAGGTGGTCTCCGAGAGGCCGGGCTTCTTGAAGTGGCCATAGAACGGGAACACCACCGTGTCCTCGTGCCGGGGCGAATCGCTCTTGTAGAAGAACGGGAAGAGCAGCTTGGTATCGAGGCCGATGTCGGGGTCCTCGTAGTGCCACCAGAACGGGGTGATCATGTCGAGCGACGTCCGGCCCCGGTAGCGCGCGTAGCCCCAGGTCACGAACGTGGACTCGCCCTTCTCGCCCTTCGACGACAGGAAGAGGGGAGTCACGATCAGGCGCTCCGAGCCCTTGTAGCCGTAGTGGAACAGGGGAAAGAGCGTGGTGTGCGACTCGTTCTTTCCGGTGCTGTGCCAGAAGAACGGCATGATGTTGAACACGTCGCCTTCGGGCGAGTGCTCGGCCAGGTACGGCCCCCACAGGTTCGTCGATTTGTTACCGATGTCGCTGTAGTGATAATAGTGGAGGAGCGGCGGGATGATCTCGTACTCGCTCGTCTCGTCCTTGCCGTAGAAGTAGAGCGGGGCGAGGCCCATGTCGATCTTGTCGGCGGTGCGAACATCGCAGTTCGGGCCGCCCTTCCACTTGCAGAACATCGGTCCGACGATGTTCAGGCCGTCGTGGGCCGAGTGCTGCGTGAACGTCAGCAGCGGGGGAACGTGGAAGTAGCCGCTGCCGTCGGCAGAGGCACCCTCGAACACCAGAGGAGCGAGCCAGTTGTCGTGGCGCGCGGGCTCCTTGCCGCCGGCCTCGCGCTCGCGGTGCATGAAGGGGCCGACGACGGTGGTGCGCGTCTCGTGATCGCGGAGGCGCCAGAACGCCGGGAAGAGCACGTCGGCGTCGACGTTGGTGCTGCGGCGGTTGTAATAGAAGCCGAAGAGGCTCGCGCGATCGCCCGGCATCGTGCGCTCGGCCCAGAGCGGGAACAGGGTGCGGAAGCGGTAACTGCCGCTCTTCTCCTGGTAGTAGGGGCCGTAGAAGTCGCGCTCGACCTTGTTGCCAAGGCCGGTCGCGTACTCTTCGTCGACGTCCGTGCCGATGCGCTTGGCGATGCTCGGCGGGATGGCCGTCGGATCGGCGGGGAGGCTGGGCTCGGCGGTCTGGAGGGACTGCTGCGCTTCGTCGTTGGAGGCGGCGTGCGTCTCCGGGCCGGCGGGCTTGGGGGTGCCCTTCTTCTTGCTGCCGCCGGGCGCGGGGCCGCCGAAGCCGCCGCCGGGCGGCTGCCCCATGCTGCCGGGCTGGCCCAGGCCCTGCGCGTGCGCCGCCGCCGGCGCGAGGCCGATCGCGGCGCATGCGATGGACAGCAGCGCCCCGGGGATGACGCGAAATCGGCGAGCGACGAGGGACGTCAACGCGCTCCCTCGGCGGAGAGGCCCGCGTCTCGCTGGCTCTGGACGCGGTCGGCGATGATCCGGGCGGCGCCCTCGATCGCGAGCTCTTCCTGCTGGCGCGCGGCGAGGTCCTTCAGGCTGACGACGCCGCGATCGAGCTCGTCGCCGAGGAGCACGGCGAAGCGGGCGGCGCGCTTCTCGGCGCGCGACATCATCGCCTTGAGCTTGCCGCCGCGGCCGTCGAGCTCGGTGACGACGCCGAGGGCACGCAGCTCGCGGCCGAGGATCAGCCCGCGCTCGGCGCCCTTCGGCGTGAGCGGCACCAGGTAGGCGTCGGGGCCGGCCTTCTTCGCGCCCTCGGGGATGCTCGCGAGCAGCCGCTCCATCCCCATGGCGAAGCCGATCGCCGGGACCTTCTGGCCGCCGAGCTGCTCGATCATCGTGTCGTAACGTCCCCCTCCGCAAAGAGTGTTCTGCGAGCCGAGATCGCTCGTCGTGGAGCGGACCTCGAACAGGGTGCGCGTGTAGTAGTCGAGGCCGCGGACCAGCGTCGGATCGACGGCGTAGTCGACGCCGAGCGTGTCGAGCGCGCCGAGCAGCCCCTTCCAGTGCTCGCGATCGGCGTCGTCGATGAAGTCGATCAGCGCGGGCGCGCCGAGCGAGGCCTCGCGATCGGCGGCGGACTTGGAGTCGAGGACGCGGAGCGGGTTCTTCTCGAGGCGGCGCTGCGAGTCTTCGCTCAGCTTGTCGCGCATCGGCGTGAAGTAGGCGAGCAGGGCGTCGCGGTAGCGCTCGCGCGTGCCGCCGGAGCCCAGCGTGTTGATGTGGACCTTGAAGCCGGGGATGCCGATCGCCTTGAAAAAGCCTGAAATCAGATCGATCATCTCGGCGTCGCAGAGCGGGCCCGGATCGCCGTAGAGCTCGCAGCCGGCCTGGTAGAACTGGCGGTAGCGGCCCTTGGCGGGGCGCTCGCCGCGGAACATCGGCCCGAGGTAGTACCAGCGCGAGATCGGCTCCTTCGCGTGCATCTGGTGCTCGACGTAGGCGCGCGCGGCGCTGGCCGTGCCCTCGGGGCGCACCGTCAGCGCGTCGCCGTGGCGCTCGAAGGAGTACATCTCCTTCTCGACGACGTCCGTCGTCTCGCCGATGGAGCGCGTGAAGAGCGCGGTGTGCTCGAGCAATGGCGTCCGCACCTCGGCGTAGCCATGCAGCTCGGCCTGATGACGGAAGGCCGCCTCGAGTCGGTGCCAGCGCACCATCTCGTCCGGAAGGATGTCGTTCATCCCTCTAACCGCGCGGAGTTCCATGTCGCCGCGCGCTTATGGTCGGACGCGGCTTTCGGGTCAAGCGTCGCGCATGGGGATCGTGCTCGACGCTCGCGACGGTGCTCGCGCCCGGGCCTGGATCTCGCGACCTTCCTGGGCCCTGGGCGACCCGAATCTTCTCTGTCCGCGCCGGCTTCACCGCGGGCGCTGCTTGACGGCGTCGCTGCCCTGCGCGACACGGCCCGCATGCCTCCCCCGGCCAGCGTGGTGCGCGTCGCGGCCATCGATCTCGGCAAAGCCCGCGTGGGGATCGCCGTCTCCGACGATCTCGGTCTGCTCGCGCACCCGCGGCCGTTCCTCGATGGCAAGAACCGCAAGCCGCTCGTCGCGGCGCTCGTCGCCATGGTGCGCGACGAGGGCATCCAGAAATTCCTGCTCGGCCTCCCGCTCGAGATGACGGGCGAAGAGGGCCCCGCCGCGCGGCGGATCCTGAGCTTCGCCCAGGAGCTGGCGAACGCGTCCGGCGTGGAGATCGAGCTCGTCGACGAGCGCCTCACCACCGTCGAGGCCGCGCAGCAGCTCCGCGCGAGCGGCATCAGCGCCCGCGAGGGCAAGGGCCTCGTCGACGGCGTCTCGGCCGCGGTGATCCTGCAAAGCTGGCTCGACGCGCGGCGCGACCGCGCCGATGACGACGACGGGGAAGACTACGGCGCCGGAGACGACGAGGGCGACGACGCGTGAACGAACAGGCCGAGGATCACCGCATGGATGCGTTCATCATTCGCCCCGCGACCCGCGCGGATCTCCCCGCGGTCGCTCGCCTCGCGGCGCTGCTCGTGCGCCTGCATCATCAGTTCGATCCAGCGCGCTTCCTCTGCCTCGAGCCGCTCGAGCCCGGCTACGCGCGCTTCCTCGGGGGCGAGCTCGACGACGACGACGCGGTGGTGCTCATCGCCGTCAGGCGCGACGGGCGCGTCGTCGGTTACTGCTACGGCCGGCTCGAGCCGCGCGACTGGAACGAGCTGCTCGACGCGTGCGGCAAGATCCACGACGTGTACGTCGACGAGGCCGCGCGCGGCCAGGGCGTCGCGCAGGCGCTGGTCGAGGCGATGGTGGAACGCCTCGAGAGCAAGGGCGCGCCGCGCGTGCTCCTGCTGAGCGCGACGCCCAACGTCGTCGCGCAGCGGCTGTTCGCGAGGCTCGGCTTCCGGCCGACGATGGTGGAGATGACCCGAGAAAAGAAGCCCTGAGGCGCTCTTACGCGCGGCGCTTGCGCTCTTCTTCTTGCAGCGCGAACGAGCCGCCCGCAGCGGCGAGGCCGAAGGCGAACAGGAGCAGATCCCACACCGGCCAGGCGACGCCGACGGCGCGTCGGATGATGATCCCTTCGAGCACGCGGATCAGCAGCGTCCCGAAGCCGTAGGCGCAGAGGCCGGTGACGACGGGGCGGTAGAGGCGCTCCGAGAGCTCCATCGCCTTGGCCGAGTTGTCCCAGATTTTGCGGCGCAGGTAGCGCACGATCAGGATGGTCGGCGTCAGCAGCGCGAAGACGAAGCCGACGATGAGGAACGCGGCCTCGGAGCCGGTGAGGTTCGCCGTCGCGCCGCCGCCGCGCGCCAGGCGCACCGTCGCCGCGATGGTCGTCATGAGGCTGCCCGCACCCCAGAACAGGCCGAGCGAGCCGAGGATCAGCACCATCGGGCGCGCCATGCCCACGGCGCGCGATCGCTGATCGGCGGAGCTGTTACGCGACGCGACCAGCGCGGGGATCTGCGACTGTCCGCGCTGCGGGGCCACGACGAGCTCGGCCTCGCCCTCGCCGACGTCCCAGGGCGCGAGCTCGGCCTCGAGCTCGGCCATGCTCGCGTAGCGATCTTGCGGGCGCTTGGCCATCGCGCGCTGGATCACCATCTCGAGCGAGTCGGGGATCGAAGCCTCGATCGATCGCGGCCGCGGCGGATCCTGGGTGAGCACCGCCGTCAGCGTCGCCGTCGGATCGCCGCGATCGAAGGGCCGCTGCCCGGTGACCGCGCAGTAGAGGATCGCGCCGACGGCGTAGACGTCGGCGAGGTGATCGACGCGCTCGCCGCGGGCTTGCTCGGGCGCCATGTACGAGGGCGTGCCCATGATCATCCCCGTCTTCGTCAGCGCGGTGCCGGGCGCGTCGCCCATCTTCGAGATGCCGAAGTCGATCACCTTGGCGATCGGGCTCGAGAGATCGCCCGTGAGGAACACGTTCTCGGGCTTCATGTCGCGGTGAACGACGCCCTTGGCGTGGGCCGCGGTGAGCGCCTTGCAGATCTGCCGGACGATGCGGACGGCGGGGCCCACGGGCATCTTGCCGACCTCGTCGAGGTAGCTCGCGAACTCTTTCCCATCGAGGAACTCGCCCACGATGAACGGGCGCCCGTCCGCCGTGCGATCGACGTCGTACACGTCGACCACGTAGGGGCTCTGCACCGACGCCGCGACCTCGGCCTCGCGCTGGAAGCGGGTGAGCACCTCGGGCTGCCGCGCGAACTCCGGGTGGAGCATCTTGATCGCGAAGCGCTTGTTCCCGATGCGCGTGTGGCGCGCCTCGTAGACGCGGCCCATGCCGCCCTCGCCGATGACGCGGAGGAGCGTGTACGTCTGGCTCAGCGTCTGGCCGACGAGCTCGTCGCGATCCTCGCTGGTGTCGGCGTCGACGAGCTCGGTCGCGTCGCGCGGGCAGACCTTGAACTCGGCCGGATAGTGGACCCCGCACGTCGGACACAGCTTCGCGAGCGAGCTGTCGACAGCGCCCGTGACTCCGGCGAGGTTGGTGTGAGCGTGGGAGATCCGGATCTCGGGGGCCGTGGCCCGGGAGGGCGCAGGCGAGTCGAGTCCGCTGAGGGCAGGTGGGCGATGGGTTCCCGGCATCCGGGACGCAGCGTAGACCAAACCGTTCGCTCGCGGGATTGCGTATCGCTATCCCCGAGACGAACAGTGCGAGCCCGTCTTACTTGCGGATGTTGAGGCGCGTGATGAGCGACTTGTACCGCTCCATGCTCGTCTTCTTCAGGTAGTCGAGCAGGCGGCGGCGCTGGCTGACGAGCTGGAGGAGACCACGGCGCGAGTGGTGATCCTTCTTGTGGGTCTTGAAGTGCTCGGTGAGCGACGTGATGCGCTCCGTCTGCAGCGCGATCTGCACCTCGGGCGAGCCGGTGTCGCCCTCGTGCGTCTGGAACTTCTCGATGAGCGCGGCCTTGTGGATCGAGTGAAGCATGCTGGAATCTCCTGCCGGTCTCCGTCGCTGCCGAGCGAGGGAGGGGACGGCTGGTGACGCCCGGAGCCTGAGCGACGCGCCCGAAGCGGCGCGCGCCCGTTGCCCGGGCCGAAGGGCGCGGAGTATACGCAGGCCGATTCCCACGTCAACGGTCGGGCGCGCCCCGCGGGCGTTTGCGGCGGGCCCCCGCTCGAATGGCGGATGCCGGGGCATTTCTTCCTGGCAGGATGTTCACGGACGCTCTAGAGATGAGCCGCCGTAAATCGTCGCAAGAGGCGGGATGATCCGCCCCATTTACCGAGCGCACGGCGAGCGTCTTCGTCTTCGCTTCGTGTGCACGAGCCCAGCGCCGCGGCTCGTGCCCAGGAATCGAGGAAGAAGAGCCTCCCCGGTGCTTGGCGTTTCGGTCGCACGCAGCGACCTTCTGAGCGCACATCCATGTTCGTACGTGAATCCGTCATGATCGGCGGCCGAGCCCTCACCTTCGAGACGGGCCGGCTCGCCAAGCAGGCGCATGGCTCCATCCTGGTGACGTTCGGCGAGACGATGGTCCTCGTCACCGCCGTCTCGCAGGACGAGCGCCCCGGCCTCGACTTCTTCCCCCTCACCTGCGAGTTCGTCGAGAAGACGTACGCGGCCGGCAAGATCCCCGGTGGCTTCTTCAAGCGCGAGGCCCGCCAGCGCGACGAGGAGATCCTCACCTGCCGGATCATGGATCGGCCCCTCCGCCCGCTCTTCCCCGACGGGTTCAAGAAGGACACGCAGATCATCGCGACCGTGCTCTCGAGCGACAAGGAGAACAAGGCCGACGTCCTCGCCCTCACCGGCGCCTCGGCCGCGCTCCACATCTCCGACATCCCGTGGGACGGCCCGATCGTCGGAGTCCGCGTCGCTCGCAAGAACGGCGAGCTCGTCGTCTTCCCGACGGTGACCGAGCTGCTCGAGTGCGACATGGACCTCGTCGTGGCTTGCTCGCGCGAGGCCATCGTGATGGTCGAGGGCGGCGCCGCCGAGGCCACCGAGACCGATCTCATCGACGCGCTGATGTTCGCCCACGAGGCCGCGCAGCCGATCCTCGATCTCATCGAGAAGCTCCGCGCCGCCGTCGGCAAGACCAAGAAGACGTTCAAGGCCCCCGAGCTCGACGGGGCGATAAAGGCCCGCGTGGCCGCGCTCGCCGACAACGATCTCAAGGTCGCGACGTGCGTGCTCGACAAGAAGGCCCGCTACGAGGGCTACGCGATCCTCAAGAAGAAGTTCGCCGAGACCCTCAGCGCCGAGATCGGCGCCGACAAGTACCTGGCGAACGAGAAGCTGATCAAGGCCGAGTTCGAGGATCGCAAGTCCACCGTCGTCCGCACCATGGTGCTCGAGACGGGCAAGCGCATCGACGGTCGCGACAGCAAGACGGTGCGCCCGATCATGAGCGAGGCGGGCATCCTCCCGCGCGTCCACGGCAGCGCCCTCTTCCAGCGCGGCGAGACCCAGGCGATCGTGACCACGACGCTCGGCACCTCGACCGACGAGCAGAAGATCGACGGCCTGATGGGCGAGACGTGGAAGCGCTTTTACCTCCACTACAACTTCCCTCCCTTCAGCACGGGCGAGACGAAGCCGATGCGCGGCCCCGGTCGTCGCGAGATCGGCCACGGCGCCCTCGCCGAGCGCGCGCTCGTGCGGATGATCCCGCCCCCCGACAAATTCCCCTACACGATCCGCATCGTCTCGGAGACGCTGGAGTCGAACGGCTCCTCGTCGATGGCGGCGGTCTGCGGCGGCTGCCTCTCGCTGATGGACGCCGGCGTCCCGATCAAGAGCCCCGTCGCCGGCATCGCGATGGGCCTGATCAAAGAGGGCGACAAGTACGCCATCCTCAGCGACATCCTCGGCGATGAAGACCACCTCGGCGACATGGACTTCAAGGTCTGCGGCACCGCGCGCGGCGTCACGGCCATCCAGATGGACATCAAGATCGCCGGTCTTTCCCGCGCGATCTTGCACGAGGCGCTCAACCAGGCGCGCGAGGGCCGCCTCCACATCCTCGGCAAGATGCTGGAGACGCTCCCGGGCGCCCGCACCGAGATGTCGCAATACGCGCCGCGCATCACGACGTTCAAGGTCAAGCCCGACCAGATCCGGTTGATCATCGGGCCCGGCGGCAAGACCATCAAGGGCATCGTCGATCAGACCGGCGTCGCGATCGACGTCGAGGACGACGGCACGGTCAACATCGCGTCGTCGGATCCCGAGGCCGTGAAGAAGGCCCTCGACATCATCAAGGGCCTCACGGCCGAGGCCGAGGTCGGCGCGACGTACACCGGCGCCGTCAAGCGCATCACCGACTTCGGCGCCTTCGTCGAGGTCCTGCCGAACACCGACGGCCTGCTCCACATCTCGGAGATCGCCCACACGCGCGTCGAGCGCGTGGAAGACGTGCTGAAGGAGGGCGACGTGATCGACGTCAAGGTCCTCAGCGTCGATCGCGAGGGCAAGATCCGCCTCAGCCGCCGCGAGCTTCTCCCGCTCCCCGAGGGCGAGGAGGGCGAGCGCGCTGCGGAGCGCATGGCCGCAGCCCGCGAAGGCGGCGGCGGTCCCCCGCGTCGCGACGACCGTGGCCCGCCGGGTCGCGGTGGTCCCCCCGGCCGCGGCGGCCCCCCGCGTCGCGATCGTCGCTAGCAGAAGCTGAAACGACGCCTCGGCCACCGAGGCGGCGTTCGCAGCCACGGCAAGGGCGCTCTCGGTCACCGAGGCGCCCTTCGCCGTTTGTACCGGGGCGCTCCCGGTTCTCGTCCTCGTCGCGCGTCTTCGTGCGCGAGCATGTCCTCGGTTCTCGTTCCGCTTTCATGATCTCCATCCGGAAGACGCCGGAGGTTTCGCGCAGAGGC